>CAYNSO010000076.1:15580-18242 GCA_964399735.1 uncultured Cytophagia bacterium | reverse complement strand
ATGCTTTTCAAATGTAACAAATCCCAGGTGCGTAGCACATCGTGTTTTGTCATTTCGCCCGCAGGGAGAAAACCTGTTCTTTCCTGGCTTGTGAATAAAATGTAATTTTGGAAAATATTTCTTGCTTGTTTCCGCAAAATTTACTTAATTTCAGCGACATTCGATATGGGTTTTTACCTGGGCGGTGGTTTCTTGGATATTATTTAATGTAAAGAGTAAAGTGGGTTTTGATTATAGAGCAACCAGGTTTCTTGACAAGAATAGTGTTACTATGCGAACCACCAAAATAGAATGGACCGAGTCCACCTGGAATCCAACCACCGGGTGCAGTAAAATATCCGAGGGCTGCCGTAATTGTTATGCTGAGCGTATGACCAAACGCTTGCAAGCAATGGGACTGGAAAAATATCAAAACGGCTTTTGTTTAACGATGCATCCGGGAGTATTACAGGAACCGTATTCCTGGAAAAATCCACGGACAGTATTTGTAAACTCGATGAGCGACCTGTTTCACGAGGATATGCCGTTTACTTTTATAAAGCAGGTGTTTACGGTAATGAACGACAATCCGCGACATACATTCCAGGTATTGACCAAAAGAGCGGATATTCTGTTAAGCTATGCAGACCATCTCCCCTGGTCAAAAAATATCTGGCTTGGCGTTACAGTAGAAAATCAAAATTATGTAAACCGCATTACAAAACTTGTACAAACACCGGCTAATGTAAAATTCATTTCGCTAGAACCGTTGTTAGGGCCAATAACCGAATTACCGCTCGAAAATATCGACTGGGTCATTGTCGGCGGCGAATCCGGGCCGGGTGCGCGTCCCATGCACAAGGAATGGGTAATAAATATTAAGGAACAATGCCTTGACAACACTGTCCCCTTCTTTTTTAAACAATGGGGCGGCGTTAATAAAAAGCAAGCCGGCAGAATGCTGGATGGCAAAGTTTGGGATGGGATGCCGGATAAAAGAAAATCATAAAATTTAAACAACACAAACAAAAGTAATTGATAAAAGTTTAAGCAAGTTGTATATTATCAAAAACACAATAAATATAAACCCTTTTTAGTATATAAAATTAATAAAGGTGAAAAAATGAAAAAAGCAATCTGGCTTACATTCGACCTTGGTATTAAAGGTGATTATGATGGTATGTATGCATGGCTGGATGATCAACATGCTAAAGAATGTGGTGACAATATAGCCTTTTTTAATTATGAAATAAGTAATAATGAAGACTTGCTCGAAAAATTAAAAGAAGACTTGTCAAGTTCAATTGAAATTTCAAAACGTGATCGTATCTATGTGATTTGGTTAAAAGATGGTAAAATGAAGGGACGATATATTTTTGGTAAAAGAAAAGCCTCTCCCTGGGTAGGTTATGGTACTGAAGATGTTAAAATTGAAGAAGATTATTAATATGGCTAAAACCATAATACTCGATACTGGTTTTTGGTACGCACTTTACGATGAGCGTGATCAATTCCATGATAAAGCATTACTTTATTCGGATTATTTGCATCCTCATAAACTAATAATACCATGGCCATCTCTTTATGAAACATTAAACTCGAGGTTTGTAAAACATTCAGCATGGGTTACTTCATTTGAATCTTATATTAGGAAACCATCTGTAGAAATTATACCTGACGAGCCTTATAAAAACGATGCATTGAACAAAATTTTCTCAGCAGATAAAAAACAAAGAAAATATAGCCTTGTTGATTTAATAATAAGAGAAATAATTTCAGATAATTCAATTAAAGTAGATTCAATTTTAACTTTTAATATATCCGATTTTTTCGACATTTGTAATAAACGAAAAATTGAAAACTTTAATGGTTAACAATCAATTCAATTTACAGTTTCAACCCACCCCAAGGAGCACCCCATGCAGCAAAAACCATCTCTCAACGACCCCAATGAATTCCCCAGCGATGAGGTATTGGCCGATTATCTCGGCGCTGCCAAAAAAGCATGGGATGCGTTTATGTCCATGCTCAAAGAGCAGTATCCCGCATTTAGCGGCGAATGGCGTTATTACAACGACGGCAAAAGCTGGCTGTACAAACTGACCAAAAAGAAAGATACCATCTGCTGGGTGTCGGTTTGGGATAATTTCTTTAAAACCGGCTTTTATTTTGGCGACTCGGCCGAAGAACTCATCACGGAAAGCGGCCTGCCGGATGAGTACATCGACCAGTACCTCAACGGCCAGAAATTCGGCAAAATTCGCGCGGTATCTGTGGATGTGAGAAAAGCCAAAGACCTGCAAGTAACCAAAATTCTGATGGGGATTAAAGAAAAGCTGAAATAGTGAACTGACCGGTGTGGTCCACCTGCGAATAGAGTCTGATAAAACAAAATGAATTGTGAATTGGCGCATTTCTTTGATTTTGATGAAATTGCAGCGAGGTGGGCTACACGTTACTCCACATTTCTGTTTCACCCCTACGGGGTTTGTTTTGTGGGTTTTAGGTTTTCTAGAGACATTTCACCCCTGACGGGGTTATTGGCGCTCAAGACCTTTTAATACAGCCCCGGAGATAAAACCGGTGTTTTCTCTCCAAGCCCAGCTTGGAACCTAATTTCCTTCCCAAATACAATTTGGGAAGGAGAAAACAGGGCTCTCGGACAGCTTGGGATTTCCAGGCC
>CAYNSO010000076.1:0-15480 GCA_964399735.1 uncultured Cytophagia bacterium | reverse complement strand
ATACAATTTGGGAAGGAGAAAACAGGGCTCTCGGACAGCTTGGGATTTCCAGGCCGAGCTGGTTGTTTTAAAAAACACACTACCATGTCATTCCGGGGAGCAAAGCGACGAGGAATCTTGCTTTGTTAAAACCATAAAAACAGGGTTTCTCCCTCCGATCGAAATGACAAGTACGTGTGTAGATCAAAGTGGAGCCCACCTCTCCGCAGCATTATTAAAACCATAGATTTATTCAAATTCATGATTTGTTTCTTTTTATCAGATCAATATCGCAGGTGGACCCCACTTTACATTTTAACTGGGCAAAGCATTCTGTCCCGGAATATTGGTAATTTCTAATTCATCAGGAACGAATGCTTTGCCTCTACAAAAAAGATTTTAATCTGGCTCCAAATCTCTGGAAACTGTAAAATCAATTCATTTTCACACGATCTTTAAAGTTTGGCTGGGCGAGACGCACAACCTCCTCTCCCCAGACCCTGCCGCCCACCCGCAAATTTGCCTGGTATTGAATGCAGATGAAAATATTAGCCATAAATTTTGTTGCGGTTTTCTGATAAAAAAGTTATATTGAACGAATAATCAACTGCGTTACCGTTCACATTATTTTTTAATTTAACCAGGTTGGAGTAAAGGAAAAGCTTATGAAAAAAAATATTCTTTTTTTGCCGGCGCTGCTGTTCTGTCTGTTGTCGATAACCGGCAGTGTTCTGGCAGAAAATCCATTCATTATGGATCAGTTCACCGCCGATCCTACGGCGCGGGTGTTTAACGGCAAGGTATATGTTTACCCGTCTCACGATATTCTTGCCAAAGAAGGCATGGGACGTCCGGGCTGGTTTTGTATGGAAGACTATCATGTTTTCTCTTCAGCAGACCTCACCGACTGGACCGACCACGGCGTCATCGTTACCCAGGAAGACGTGCCCTGGGTGGATGCAAAAACCTATAGTATGTGGGCGCCGGATTGTATTGAAAAAAATGGCAAATTTTATTTCTATTTTCCCGCCACAATGAAAAGTAACTTTGGCAGGGGCGGCGGCATTGGTGTTGCAATTGCGGACAAGCCTGAAGGCCCATACACAATTCAACCCGAACCCATGAAAAATGTACATGGTATCGATCCAAACATTTTCATAGATAAAGATGGTCAGGCATATATGTACTGGGCAATGGGCAATATGTTCATGGCCAAACTTTCAGATGATATGCTGCAAATAGCCACCGAACCAAAAGTGATTGAAGAAATGCCCAAAGAAGGATTGAAAGAAGGGCCTTTTCTATTTGAACGGAACGGCATTTATTATATGACCTATCCGCACGTACATAATAAAACCGAACGGCTCGAATATGCGATTGGCGACAACCCGCTGGGTCCTTTTAAATTTGCCGGCGTCATCATGGACGAATCGCCAACGGGCTGCTGGACGAACCATCACTCCATCATCGAGTTCAACAAACAATGGTATCTGTTCTACCACCATAACGATCTGTCGCCTCACTTTGATAAAAACCGCTCTATCCGGGTAGACAGCCTGTTTTTTAACGCCGACGGCACAATTCAAAAAGTGATTCCCACCCTGCGCGGCGTCGGTTTGATGGCAGCCACTAAAAAACTGCAACTGGATCGCTACAGCGCCATCAGCAGCGAGGGCGCCTCTATTGCTTTCCTCGATACCCTGGACAGACATCAGGGCTGGCAGGCGATTATGGATAAACCCGGCGCCTGGTTCCAATACAACAGCGTTGATTTCGGTAAAAAGAAGCTTAAAAAAGTGAATGTTTATGCCCTGTCCGAAACCGGCGGCGTTATTGAAATAAGAATTGACCAAGTGGACGGCCCGGTACTCGCCGAGGTTAATATTCCCAAACACACGGGTTGGTCCGAGGTAGCTTTAAAAGTATCGAAAAAAACCACCGGCGTTCATAACCTGTTTGTGGTACTCAAGGACGGAAACGTTTCGGTTGACTGGCTGAGTTTTGAATAAACGCTCTTATCACTGCCCGGATGGATATTCCGGGCAGTGTATTTTGGTGAAATATGAACCGATAAACAAATAACTGCAAAGCCCTTTGCCCGGAGAAAGACATAATGTATTATAAAAACAAACCAACCGGTTATAAAAAAATGCTGCAAGGCATCGAGCAAAAGGTTTGTGTTTATGGTGAAAAAACACTCTTGTCCGAATTTCGCCTGGCCAAAGGCAGCGTTTTGCCGCGCCATGCCCATCCCCATGAACAAACCGGGCGGTTGATTTCCGGGAAAATTCGTTTGTATATTGACCAGGAAGCGCAGGAAATGAATCCCGGCGATTGCTGGTGTATTGCCGCCAACATCGAACACGGCGCGGATATTCTGGAAGATTCAATCGCTATTGAAGTCTTTTCGCCGGTGCGGGAAGATTATTTGCCATAACCCGCCTTTTGTTGCAAAGTATAATACAAATACTTGTCCCCAAAAAATGACTGGTTTCTGATTTTTTTTTACAATAAAAACCCCCTGTCTGCGTCTTGAATAATGTAGATATAACATTTATTGTCTTACTAAATCAGGAACAAGATCATGTTAACAAGAACACCCCATACCGATTTGCAAGTCATTACCGGCGCCGAAACCACTGAAAATTACCTGGAAATGCAAAAAAAGCAAGGCCGCTTTTACCTGGCAAAATTCCTCACCCTTTTGGAACAGCAAAATAAAACCGGCAAATACCTGGAAATAGGCTCCGGACCGGGCTATCAAACTGTGCAGGTGGCCAACAGGCTCAAAAACTCCATGATCGTCGCTTTGGAGCCATCAATCGACATGATCAAGGTCGCCCTAAAATTCTCCCAAGCCAATAAAATGAACGGCAGAATTAATTTTGTGCAGGGACTTGTGGAAGATGATGTTTTTATAGCAAGCCTGGGCCGGTTTGATCTGATCTATTCCACCTTTTCCCTGCATCACTGGCAAGAACCGGCCAAAGCATTCGCCAATCTTTATCAAGCCTTAAAACCCGGCGGCGTTATGGTAATATATGATTTTGTTCGTCACTGGTCTACTTATTATCTGCCGCTACCTAAGGGACTGAAAGAGTCATTGCGGGCGGCCTGGACGCCTGCAGAACTGGTAAAAATGCTGGATTCAATTCCTGTGAAAAATTATGAACTAAAAACCAGCCTGCCTTGTTTAACTGTGCGTATCCAAAATTAAAATCAGCCCCCAATGCTCTGGCCGCCCGGCAGCTGGATTAATCGTACAAAGATCATTTTTGTCAAATAATTATCCTGGCAACCCTGGATTTGAATAGTAAAAGAGTATATCACTAATTTTTAAAATAATAATTTGCTAACGAATTTCACGTCCGATTTTCACTCTATACTTTTGTTTGCAGCGGAGGAATTCGGGTTTGCGCACAGCCTGTATTCCCCTTTGTTTAATGACATGAATCAAATGAACACAATGTTCATTTATAAATTTCAACCAGTTCATCATCATACCATGCAACAAGTAAAAACAATGAGCCTGGCAAAGAATATACACGGTCATTACTCCATTATTTGGCAATTAGCAGATAAATGCTTATATTAATCAAAATCCTGAAAAAACTATTCAACAAAAGTATATTCACACTAAAGCCCTGTAGATAGATCATCAAGCCCGTATTGAAAAAAACAACGTGATAGTAAAAATCAATACCGCCTGAAAGCAGAACGTTCCACAAAAAACTAAATTTTCAACATTGCAGAATATTCTAAAAATAAATGGCAAGGTTAACAACAACAAATGATTGAGGATTATATGCTTGTTAAAGAAAACCAGGTGGACCCATTTGATTTTGACGGCTTGCAAATTAAAGACTATACTGCAAACCTGGATGAGAATTCCTCGTTTGCTACAATAACTGTCCAACCCCATATCAGTCATAAACTGTCATGGTCAAAAAGATCGGATAAATACTATTATATTATATCCGGAAAAATCAATTTCCAAATAAACAATCAAGAGTATGTTTTATCAGATGGTGATTTTTGTATAATCAAAAAAGGCGAAAAATTCAATTACAAAAACGAGTCTGATGAAATAGTAAAAATGGTTCTGGTGCATACGCCAAATTTTCAGCTCGACCAGGAAGTGTATATATAAACATCTAAAACTTTTGGCTCATGGTTGCAGGGTTAAGACTGGAGTAATTTACAAATTCCAAGCAACTGTCTGAAATCAAAGTTTTATTTTTATAATAAAACATTGTGACAAAAACCTGTTTGTAACTTTAGTACAGTTCAATCTTGTACGCCGGAAATTTGTTTGTTATCGGGCTTGTTTGCAGAATGACCTGGCGCGCAATGCAGCAAAATATTCCTTGCTTGTTTTAAAAAAATATATTAATTATTGTTAAAGAAAAATAAATCCCTTTGCCGGGGAAACCCCGGTCCATTGCCATAAAAAAAGCGCTATGCCGGATGCTGAAAAAAATCCAACTCTTCAAATACCGGAAGAGCTTATTGCCCCATGCGGGATGAACTGTGCAATTTGCAGTCGTTACCTTGCATTTAAGAATAATTTAAAGCGCAGCCAATGCGTTGGTTGCCGGCCGCGAAACCAAAAATGCGCCTACCTGTTTGGCAAATGCACCGGTATAAATAATACAATTGCGGGTGATGCTGTTTTCTGTTACGAATGCGAACAGTATCCCTGCAAACAAATCACCCGCATGGACGAACGGTACAGAACCAATTACAAAATGAGTATAAAGGATAATTTGGCGGACATCAGGGAAAATGGGCTCGGCGCATTTATTAAAGAACAATACCGGAAATATCAGTGCCACGGGTGCGGTGGGTTGATCTCGATACACAACGGCAAGCGCTTTAAATGCGATACCATAACAAAGTTGGTAGATAAAAACAACAAAAGCGATTAACAGCATGTAGCCAGGCTATCAACAAGACGCACTGCTTTTACAACTTTTGCGCACACAATATCGCCAAATCCTTAGACGCAGACAAAAACTGAAAAAATAAAAAGAGTATGGACACATACAAACAAATCCAGTTCCCCAAAACCCGAATCGCAACCTGGGATGTTTGTGAAATTGGCAGAAAAAAGCACCATATTCAAGCCATTCTGGAACTGGATGTAACAAAAGCCCGGCAAGCAATTAAAAGCTATCGCCATTCCACAAAAAAGCAAGTATCCTTTACAGCCTGGCTGATCAAAACCATCAGCAAAACGATTATAGAATTCCCGACCGTCCATGCTTATTTAAAAAACAAGAGTACCGCCATTATTTTTGATGACATTGATATTTCGATTACCGTCGAGCGGGAATATGGCGGTAAACTGGCGCCGCTGCCTTTTGTAATACGGCAAACCAATAAAAAAGATATAATAACAATTACCAATGAAATAGCGGCCGCAAAAAATCAATCGTTGACCGATAATGATGTTGTGCTGGGGCAAAAAAAAAGTCGATTCACGGCAAGTTTATATTATTGTTTACCCGGTTTAATCAGAAGATTCATCTGGCGGCATTTTTTAATGACGCCCGGATTTGCCAAAAAAAACATGGGCAGCGTTATGTTGACCTCGATTGGCATGATGGGCAAGGTGAACGGCTGGTTTATGTTTACCAGCATCCATCCCCTCTCGTTCGGGGTCAGCGCAATCATCAAAAAACCGGTGGTGGTTAAAAATGCCATTGAAATCAGGGAAATACTAAACATGACGGCATTGATCGACCATGATGTGATCGACGGCGCACCAATGGCACGATTTATCGCAAAACTTTCGGAAAACATTGAAGCAGGCTCGGGGCTGGAAGAATGAAAAACTTGTTTTCGGTTGATCCCCTACCCTGTTTATTTGAGCAACCAACTGGCGAGCCGGCACGATCAATTTCTTACTCTTTTTTTTGGGGGGAAAAATGGCCGGTATCGTGTTCCATTACGGGCAGCACACCCGGAACAAGCCCGAAAAAACAGGGTAATGCGCCACCCTGTCCGTTATAACAATTACACAAACCGGTTCAACAGCCATAACCTTTTTCTGCACAAAGCCCGGTTTAAAAAAATAAAAAATGACTTTTATTTTCATTGAAAAATCATTATAATATCAAGTATTATTGTCAGAATGCTGATCACTATTGTCCCGAAATCGGAAAGATCTTTTCAACCTGTTGTTATATATTGTTTTAAGAGCTAGTTATAGAAAACGATTTAATATTGTATTGTCATTTCGGCCCAAGATCATTATATTTCAAGGAAATGACAAAATAAACAAAGGTATAAAAACGGTTATTCTCATTTGATGGAATTTTTGCCCCCGGAGAGCAATCCATCATTATGCTAACAATTACAGTGGTGCACAAAGTGAAAAGCGCTTCTTGTTCCGGTCAATATCATTCTTTACTATTTACTGCCCAACACGCAAAACGTGCCGAACGCCGGGTAATGAAAACATGCTCCAGTTTGCAGCAAAAATTTGCATATTCAAGTGATCCTGGCGATATTTTAACACCAAACTCTTTGACCAATGTCAACAAAGACCGGTTATTTACCTGTTTTTTTCTCTCCTGTAAATTCCAATCTCATTCTTTATCAACCAAAACATTAATTAAACTTTAAGGATCGTCGTCTGTTAGAATAATATTCTATGGAATACCCAAAATCTTGTCAAAATATTATATTCAATGCATGAACAAATATGATATGTAAGAACAAAAGTAATTACCGGTATTTAAAACATCAAGATAACTTGACCAAATAATCATCAAAGGAAAAAACGGGAATCATTCTAATCAAGGAGGGTTGTAATGCAAAGATTTTTTAAATCTCTACACTTGCTGTTATTGTTTTTTTGTCTGGCGACAATGGCAACAGCACAAACAACCGGAAAAATTTCAGGGATCGTTTTGGATGAGCAAACCGGAGAACCGCTGGTTGGCGCTAATATTTCCATAACCAACACGGATATGGGTGCGGCTGCCGGCGCTGACGGTTCCTTTTTCATCATCAATGTTCAACCCGGCAGCTATAATTTGCGGGTGCAAATGATGGGGTATGAAACAATGGTGTTAACGGACGCCCGTGTTTCGGTTAACCGCACATTGAGTATTACAGCAAAACTGAAACCAACAGTCATTGAAGGCCAGGAAGTAATAGTGACTGCCGAAAAATTACAGATCAAAAAAGATCAAACCAGTTCCGTGCGCAACGTTTCCTCTGATGAAATAAAGTTATTGCCGGTGGAAAGCGTAAGTCAGGTTGTCAATATGCAGGCAGGCGTAGTTGCCGGTCATTTCCGCGGCGGGCGCGACACGGAAGTTACTTATTTGATCGATGGAATGCAGGTCGACAACAGCTTTTACGGCACAAATAGCAGCATTAGTGTAGAGGCTGAAGCAATTCAGGATCTTGAAGTGATAACCGGTACATTCAATGCTGAATATGGCCGCGCCATGAGCGGCATTGTCAATGCGGTTACCAAAGAAGGCGACAATACATTTCATGGTTCAGCTTCCAGCAGCGTGGCGAACTATTTAACCGGTAATTCCAATGTTTACCCGGGCCTGAAATTCAATTCCAGCCTGAATATGAGTGAAGACTATAAATTCCAGTTGGAAGGGCCGATCATTAAAAACAGATTAACCTTTTTTACCAATTATCGCTATCAAAATCTTGATGGCCACCTGAACGGTATTTACAAATTTAACCCTTCCGATTACAGCGTCTACCCGACTGACAACCCCGCCGACTGGCATACAGAAGCTACCGGCACAGGCGAATACATCTCTATGGACAAAGACTATTATCATAATTTCACCGGCAAACTGGCCTTAAAAGTTACCAACAACATCAAAGCGTCGGTACTTTATACATACAATAAAAGCAAAAACAGTTCTTATAACCATTATTATAAATACAATCCAACCGCGCTTCAAAAGAGCTATGGTGAATCGCATTACACAGCATTTACTTTGACCCACATGATCAATCGTGCCCTGTTTTATGACCTGAAAGTGTCGTATCTCAACAATGTTGGTGAAAGCTATGTCTATAAAAATCCGCTCGATTCCCGCTATGTCCACCCCAAATACGAAGGAACCGGCACAACCGGTTTTGCTACAGGCGGCAACCAGGATCCTGGAAAAAGCGCCGATACTTTTAATGATCTAACCACCAAACTGGACCTTTACTGGCAGGCCAATAAAATCCATAGCTTTAAAACCGGCGTTCTTTACATCGATCATGAAATTGACCGTTACCGGGTCGACGTCCGCAACAAATATTCCGGGCTGTCTTTTGAAAATGACCAGGTTATCGATGAAACAACCGGCAAAATCAGCTTTCCATTCTATGATCTTGAAACCATGCCGATAACAGACAAAACCATGGATGTCTATAATGTCCGTCCTTTTGAATTATCCGGCTATTTACAAGACAAGATGGAATTTCAGGAAATGGTCATCAATATCGGTTTAAGATATGATTATTTCAACTCGAATCAGATCTTTCCTTCCGACCGCAGAAATCCGGCCAACCAGTTATTACTGCCGGATAGTATGATGTCGACCTATAAAAAAGCATCTCCTCAAACTCAGCTCAGCCCGCGTTTTGGCCTGGCATACCAACTCAGCGACCAGGCGGTAATGCACATCAGTTATGGACATTTTTTCCAAATGCCGCCGATGTATTCATTATATGCAAACAATATTTTTCGGGTGCCGGTAAGTGATTATTCAACAACAATGGGCAATACTCAATTAAAGCCGCAAAAAACCATTCAATATGAAATCGGTATCTGGCAGCAATTGACCAAAGGTATGGGGCTTGAACTGTCTCTCTACTATCGTGATATTTACGATTTGTTATCGACAAGAATTATATCTACTTATAACCAAATCGAATACGGACTGTATACAAATAAAGATTATGGCAATGCGCGTGGCCTGGAAGTTAAATGGGATTATTTGCTCGGCAAATTCTATACCGGGTTGAATTATACGCTATCCTACACACGTGGTAATGCCGACAATCCAACTCAAACCTTTACCCGCGCCGGCAGCAGTATGGACCCGATTACGCGGCTAATTCCCATGTCGTGGGATCAGCGGCAAACTTTTAATACCACCGTCCGTTATTCAACCGGAAAACTGGGCGCCACCTTTTTGTTTTACTACAATTCCGGCACCCCTTATACGTATGAACCGTTGGAAATCAGTCCGCTTTCATTGATCAATTTATATGAAAACAATGCGTACAAGCCATCGGGTTTCACACTAGACTTTTCGAGCTATTATAATATAACTCTTTTGGGCAATATCAAGGGCCAATTCACTTTGAATATTTACAACTTGTTTGATAAAAAGAATGCCCTGTGGGTGTACAGCGATACCGGTCAACCCTATACTACGATCATTTTTGAAAGCGATCGCAGTAATCATCGCAGTAATTTTAATACTTTTGATGATCGCGTTCAAGACCCAACCGCCTATTCCTCGCCCCGGCAAATAAAGCTTGGTTTTGGCGTCTTGTTTTAATCAGTAATGATGTGAATTTACAAACCAGGAGAGTACGAATGAAAAAGATCATTACCTTAATTATTTGCCTGATCATCAGCCTGTACACATTTGCATTCAGCCAGGGCAAAATTTATGAAGGCCCGGACGATCCGGCAGGGGATATTTCTGAAGAAAGAGCCGGTTACATGAATGGTAACCGGGTGTTTTTATATTTTGAAAATACCACCCAAATTGCAGACTATCCACGCACCAACACCTCAAAATGGCCAAATGATTATTCCGGCAGCCGAATGCTGGATAATGTATCTGTGCTAATTGGCGGCGAAGTTTATCTGCAAAATGAAAAAGACCCCATTACAGATCCTGTCCTGATACAGCAACTGGCCGCACAGGGTGAAATTGATACTTTGCACTATCTGCAAACCAGCGGCTTTCCCTCAGCCAGTATGGACATGAATTATGACGAAACTGTTGAATGGGGTTTTTACCCGGTGCCCGGATACATGAATCCGTTACAGGATTACCCGGCAATGAGCAACAAACCGGATTCATGGCCGGTTGCAGGATGGCCCTCCACAGGTCGGCAAAAAAAATGGCCGGGCGAATGGAATGGCAGATTTGGCCGCGGCATCAGTTATGCCGATCTGGAAACTTATTTTGTGGCAAATGACGCCCAGGATATGGAATACATCATTCAACGAAATGACCCTGAAGAAAAACCAATAACCCAGGGATTGCGCTACTATCCCCGTCCCGAAGTTGAAATCGGTGATGTGAATCCCAATGTAACCATACAAAAAGGATTTCCATGGGGCGGACTTGGCCTGCGGGTGGAGGTTAGGGGCTTTCAATGGAATAACCCGGAAGCCAAAGACATTATTTTTTGGGAATATAACATTGCCAATATATCCGATTATGACTTGATCACCTGCGGTTTTGGTTACTTTATTGATAACAGCATTGGCGGCGATACCGGCGGCGACAAGGAAGAAGGTTATTTTGATAAGGTGCTGGACTTGTCTTATGTTTGGGAATCGATTGGCATTGGCGAAGGCGGCCTGGTGCCGGGAGTTATCGGCTTTGCCTACCTCGAAAGCCCCGGAAAGCCATTCGATAATGCCGACAACGATGACGACGGCCTGGTTGATGAAAAACGCGATAACGGCACCGGCGAGCTTGTTGGTCCAACCGACGGCATACAGGACATGGAAAAATTTCTGTCTTTTTACAACTATACAATGGAAGACCTGCATCCGCACTATTCCGGCGATGAAGATCAGGATTGGAGAGATGGTTTTGACAGGAATAATAATGGCGCTTATTCTTATTTGGGCAGCGACGGCAAGTGGTATATGGAAGAGGGTGAATTTGCCGGCGATGACGTCGGCCTGGATGGCGTTGGCCCGGCAGATTTGAATTATAACGGGCCCGATGAAGGCGAATGCAACCACCGCCCGGATTATATTGAAGCGGTTGGTTGTGAACCCAATTTTGCGGCAACGGATGTTTCCGAAGCCGATATGGTTGGCTTGACCTCTTTTGCCTTGTTCGACTGGCCGCAATGGCAGGAATGGAATTACATGCTGAATCAGGACAAAACAATGTGGAATGTTATGAACTCGTTCAACCTGGACAGCTATTTGCTTTCCGCCGGCCCTGGTTCGCTTTATGAAATTTTTGGCTCCACATCCTTTCCATTTTACAAGGGACGCACCGAACGCATATCAATGGGAATGATGTTTACCTATGACAATATCGCCGATTTGCAATCATCTACACATGAAGCCCCAAAAATGTTCAGATTAAAAGAAACAGCACAGATCATATACGAGCGTGATTACCGTTTTGCACAACCGCCGCTTATGCCTACTCTAAAAGCTGCCGGAGGAGACGGCAAGGTTATTCTCAGCTGGGATAATCTTTCCGACCAGAGAACCTACGAACCTTTTCTACAAAACGAAAATGATTTTGAAGGGTATAAACTCTATCGGGCAACGGACAAACTATTCTCCGACGCCGAAATTATTACCACCGGCCAGGGCGATAAGCACCGAAAAGCGCCCATTTATCAATGCGATTTGGCTAACAAGAGGTTTGGCTACGCCAACTATGGTCTTGTTGAAGGAAGCGCTTTTTATCTTGGCGATGATACAGGTCTAAAACATTACTATATTGATAAAAACGTCAAAAACGGTGTTACCTATTATTATGCCATTGTCGCTTACGATTATGGTGTGCCGGACCTTGACGTATCGCCAACCGAAAACAATATCGTTATCGAATTGGATGAAGCAGAACAAATCATTCGCCTGGGTCAAAATGTGGCTGTGGTTACTCCGCAAACCAGAGCCGCGGGGTATATACCACCAAACATAATCATAAACAAGGAACAAACATCAAAATCAATTCCCGATGGCATGTTTTCACCAATTATCATGGATATTAATCAAGCGCTTGCAAACCATACTTATAAAATGACCTTTGAAACCGATACAATCGGTCATTTGAGAACTGTAACCCGTCGACACCCGATGGATATGAAACTGGTGACAAACGGATTACAGATTCATGATATTACTGATAACAAAAATTTCCTGGTTTATGAAGAGAAATCGCACAGTTTCCCGGAAGATCATTTGCTTTTCAATTCGGATGATGATTACTGGTATTTTTTCCCGGATAAATTTCTGGTAACAGATATTTTCAACGGAATCCAGATCACCATGCAAATGCCGAGTGATTCTGCGTTTATCGACACAGACAGATCCGGCTGGATTACCGGCTCTTCGCAAATAACCATTACCACCGGCGCAGAAACATCTTTTTACCCGTATGATTATGAAATCATTTTTACGGACGCAACAGATGCTTATCAAACATTAACGACTTCGACAACAAGCATTAAAGACACTGACGGTCATTCTATTAAAAGCGATTCGTTGTTGTTTGACCAGGCTTATCCTTTTTATGCCATTAACAAAAACTCGGTTGATTCTTCAGGAACTTTTGAAAAACTTGATTTCCTGACGTTTGACTTGAACAATAACGATGTTTATGATTGGGATCAGGATATTGTTCTTGCGGGCCACACCATTCAAAGCAATAACAAGTATTTCTGGGCTGGAACCATTTTTACAATTGACCTGCGCGCCAATACCGACGCCGGCTCGTTGCCAAAAATGAATGATGTGTACCGTATCATCCTTTCACGGCAGCTAACAAAAGACGATTCATTTGTCTTTACAGTCAATCCGGAGCAAAAGGTCAAAGCTGCCAATTTAAAAACTTCAATGGATTCGATCAAAGTGGTTCCGAATCCATACATTGCTACAAATGAAATGGAAACAGCGGTAGCCAATAAATTTCTCAATCAGCGTCGTCAAATCATGTTTACCCACATTCCGGCCAAATGTGATATTCGCATTCTTACTTCATCCGGCGTTCTTGTTGACCATATAGAAGTGGATAATGAACCACCAGCCGGCATAATCCATTGGAATTTACTCTCGTACGAAGGATTGGAAATAGCGGCCGGTATGTATATTTACCACATAAAATCTCGTGTTACCGGTAATGAAAAAGTTGGCAAATTTGCAGTGATTAAATAAGAGAAAAGCAAGATTGGACAAGGGAATTGCTGTATTACCCGGTTTCCGTTATACGGCAGTCAAATTCTCTTGCCTCTATAAAGGAGAATTGAAAATGAATATAAAACTAGTTCTGACAAGCATTTTGTTATTTGTAATAACAACATGCCTCTTTGCCAATAAACCCTACCGGGTAGGCACAACTGCAGCAAACTTTTTAGAAATGGGAATCGGCAGCAGCGCCAGCGCCATGGGTGACGCTTATGTGGCAGTAACCCGCGATTTGAATTCAGTCTACTGGAACGTAGCGGGGCTTGCCTATATGGATGCCAAAGAGGTGCAATTTACTTATCAACCCTGGATTGCCGATATTCATATTGAATTTGCCGGAGGCGGCATAGCGCTGCCGCGAATTGGCGCTCTTGCCCTCAGTGTTACCAGCATGAATTATGGACGCACTGAAGTTACCACAATGGATATGCAGGAAGGCACCGGTGAAACGTACCAGGCGGCAGAATATGCGGCTACCCTTTCTTTTGCCCGTAAACTGGCCCAATGGTTCAGCTTTGGGTCTTCGGTCAAGTATATTTCTTCCAATATCTGGCACATGAAGGCTCAGGCTATGGCGCTTGACCTTGGCGTATTGATTAACACATATTTTTTCTCACCGACAAAAAATCGGGAAGACGGCATGGCGATTGGTATGAGTATTGCCAATTACGGTACCCGCATGCGTTATGACGGTATGGACCTTTTACGGCCGATTGATATTTTGCCGGATCAAAATGGTAACTATAAAGATGTTGAAGGTCAGTTTCGGTTGCAGCAATGGGAACTGCCGCTTACCTTACGCCTCGGAGTTGCTGTATATCCAATCGTTACTAAATCACAAAAGCTCACCCTGGCTGTTGACGCTCTGCACCCCAATAACAATTGCGAATCTATCAACCTTGGCGCAGAGTATGGTTACCTGTTTCCGGGAATTGGCCGCTTTCTTTTGCGTACCGGTTACCGGGGTCTTTTTATGGACGAGACGTTCTATGGTTTTACTTTTGGAGCAGGGGTCCATTTAACCCTGCTCGGCAACAGACAAGTAAAATTCGATTATGCCATCAAAGATGTCGGCATTCTTGGTTATTCTTCAATTTTTAACATCGGTTTTGTATTTTAACAGTTACAAAAGGGTGGGATTCTATCCCACCTTTTTTTATTAAACACGAACAGAGTATCTTTGCAGGGATCGGATTGTCTTTTGTAAAAAATCTGTCGCAGGATGAGGCTTTTCCTGTCAATTGGGGCGGTATCTTTTTAGAGTTTAATAAACATGAAAATTTCTCAATAATTCTATTAATAATAGCTATTTGCAAAACAAAATTCCGCCTCCAGCTTCCGGGGCTGTATCAAAAGCCTTAATTTATATAAGGTCATTCAAAATACAATGTATAAATAATAAACTTGTCATTTCGAGCAAAGCGAGAAAGCTTGTTTTTCAATACGTTAGCTATGCAAGATTCCTCGTCGCTTCGCTCCTCGGAATGACAAGAATGGTTTTTTTAGGCTTTTGATACAGCCCTGGAGAAGCCTGGTTCCTGGTCAACCTGATAAAATTCAGGCTGACCAAATCAGCGTAAAAAATTATGGGGATGAGGGAAAAATTATTTCCGCTCTTTTAGCAGATCGCGTATCTCTGTAAGTAACACTTCCTGTTTGGGGGGAGCCGGCGGAGGCGCTGGCGCTGCTTCTTTTTTCCGGTTCAGGCTGTTCATGCCCTTGATGACCAGGAAAATAGCAAAGGCAATAATTAAAAAATCCACCACAGTCTGAATAAATTTGCCATAACCCAGCGTCACCGCAGGGGTATCGCCAACCGCTTGTTTCATTACAATTGCCAGGTTGCTAAAATCCACCCCGCCGATCAGCAGCCCCAGCGGCGGCATCAACACGTCGGCAACAAATGAGGAAACAATCTTGCCGAACGCCGCACCGATGATGATACCTACCGCCATGTCCATAACATTGCCGCGCATGGCAAACTGTTTAAACTCTTGAACTAATTTCATGAAATATCCTCCTGGTTAAATTCGCTTCTCTAACAATTTCATTCCTGGTTTTATTTCTAAACCGAAATATAACCGCTATTGTGTTCAATCGGCAAGCAGTTTGATTTATTTTTGAATAATAACATTTTTTTCATTTTATGTAAATTAAACCGGTTTTATTTATCAATACTGAAATAAAACCCAAAACATAATTTGTTTAGCTTTTGTGAACTTTTTCTGGAAATTATTAGTGACTTTAATTTAATTTTATTATATTAAATCTATATAATTGATTATAAAAAAAAATCAATCTATCCATGAATTTTTTCTCTGTCACATTTTCCCATA
>CAYNSO010000075.1:0-18315 GCA_964399735.1 uncultured Cytophagia bacterium | reverse complement strand
TTGCCCTGGGTGGCGCGCCAGTAAAAGTTATCCGAAATCAGCTTGTTATCTGCGGACAGCAGTTTCAGCCGGATAAAGTATGCGCTGGACAGGCTTTGCGGGTATTCGAGTCCCGAACACACCACGCGGCTGTCTTCTTTGCTGTTCACAGTGACTTGGTTTTGCCACTGCACGCTGCCGTCCAGGTTCAACAGTTCGATGCTGGCTGTCAGGTTACTGTGGTCTTTACCGTTATAGTTCACCACCTCGATGCTGTCCGTCAACGCATTCCATTGAATATGCAGCGGTTCCGAGGCTTTTTTGCAGGCGAAATACGCGGCGGTGGGTTCAAAATAATAATCATAAGTCTGCCATACAAACGAAGGCCATGCGGAATGGCTCATCCACAGCAACAAGCCCATGCGGAATTTGCTTTGCGCTTCAAACATGGCGCGATAGCCCTGGTAATTGATCCACTGCGCCAGGGTCAGCCAGTCCTGCAGGTTATCGGCGGGGCCAAAATGTTCTTCCAGCATTTTGTTAAAACTGCTGCCGCCCTGCGCGCCTTCAAGACAAAAATCGTGAATGCCCCACATACGACCCTGCGGCCACAGGCAGGTATCCGGCATCATTTCCTGCACACTCTCCAGGGTGACAATATTGGGCATGCCCATTTCACTGTGAAATTTGGACAAGCCCCGGCCCTGGAAATACGATTTGATCGGCTGCGCCCGGTACGGCCCGCCGCCGCTGACCACGCCCATGGCCGAGTTGGAGATGTAATGCAAACCGGCGTGTTTGGTTTTTATAATATCGCGCAGGCCATTATCAATATCATCGGGGGGATTGCCCTCGTTGCGCCCGCAATACAGACCGATGGAAGGATGATTACGAATGCGCTTGACGAGGTCATCAGCATTACGCAGGAACATGTCCGGATCGTCGGGATTCGGGCCGTCCACAGGATTGGCCAGCCAAAAGTCCTGCCACACCATAACCCCGTGCCGGTCGCACGCCTCATAAAACTCGTCGTCGCCGGTTTGGCCAACCCAGTTGCGGATCATGGTAAAGTACATATCGGCATGATAACGCACAGCGATATCATACTCCCTGTCGCGATAGCAGAGGTTGGATTCCGGGAAACCCCAGTTGCCGCCGCGCCCGATAAAGCGCCGCCCGTTGATCCAGATGCGCAGCGAGCCTTTTTCCTCGGAAAAGGTCATTTCGCGCACACCGGATTGGAATGATGTGCTGTGCGAAACTTTATTATCAGCGGTAACAAATTCCAGTTTAACCGGGTACAGGTTTTGTTGGCCGTATCCAGCCGGCCACCATAATTTGGGATTTTTCAGGCTCAGCGCCGGGTGGGTGGCCGGGTTCAGTTTAATAGTTTTATTTGCCGATGCGGCCAGGGAAACCGGAAATTCAAACACTATCTCGCCAAACGAACCGCGCAGCTTGCCGCTAACCGGGTTGGCGGTATGGTTGTACAGGGTTGCTTCAATCGTTACATCTGCCTGCATAGTGTCCGGCAGCGCCAGGTCGGTGGTGACGAACGGGTCTTTGATAGTTACCGGCCCGCTGGCTGCCAGGTATACATCATTCCAGATGCCGATATTGCGGCCGCGGATGGTCGGTATCCAGTCCCAGCCAACTGACGCATGGTACGTCGGGTTATCGGCGCCCAATTCACCGCCGTTGCAGTCCGGGCTTGTTGCTGTTTGCTCTTTGATAAAACCGGGGGTGGCATTTTTTTCTATACATACCGCCAGGGCATTCTTTTGTCCCGGCAACAGAAGATCGGTCACGTCGAACTGTCCGCGCGTAAAACCGCCCTCGATACGGCCGAGCTTTTTGCCGTTCAGGAAGATTGTAGCTTTCCAGTTGATGCCGTCAAAATTTAAAAATATATGCTGTCCATTGTACGAGGAGGGAGCTGTAAACTCGTTGCGATACCAGAAATCCGAATAAAAATAAGAATCCGAGATCATGACCTGGTTATCGCTGTAATTGGGATGAGGTACTGCGCCGGCATTAACATAACTCATCAGTACAGTGGCAGGTACTGTGGCAACCAGCCAGTCCGCATCTTTGTAACCGGGTTTGGAGAGGGTAGCGCCGTCACCTGTTACCTGTGAACTGCGTTGTATCTTCCAGGCGCCTCCGGCCAGATACAGGCGGCCATCTTTACCTGCTTTTTGTTCCGGCTGTGGTTTGGGTACCGGGCCGCCCTTGCCGAAAACTTGCATTTCGCTAAGCAGGTATTTATCACCAGAGTCGTTTTTGGGAATGAACAGGCGAACATAGCGGCCTTTAACAGCTTTTTCGAATTTCAGGTCGTCGCTTTGCACCGAACTTTGCGGCAGGGTTTTTATATCCTGCCAGGTTTTAGCGTCATCGGATACCTGGAGCACCCCGGTCGGGGCGCGGCGAATCCAGTCCAGTGTTATGTGGTCAAAGGTGCAGGGTGCGCCAAGGTCGACATACACCCAGTCGTCTTTTTTTGCGCCGGAGGTCATCCAGGCGCTGGTGAACTGATAGGGGCCGCCGACGTTGACGCGTTGGTGGTTGTTAAAGAAACCAAACTCGGCAATAGTCCAGCGTTTGACGGACGGCGCTTTGGCTTCCAGTTTCCAGAAGGCAAGCGTGACCGGGCCGTTCAGTTTGAATGATTGGTTAAAAGTGCGATAATCAGGCGGCATAAATCTACGGAAAAAACCGGTGAGGGTATCGCCCGGCAGACCATCGCCGTTAAATATCGCCAGTTCCTGCCAGGTTATACCGTCTTTTGAACCGGACAAAACATAATTCCAGCCTTTTTCTCCCTGGGGATCAATATTCAGGTTGCCGACCAGGGCAATGCTATCCACCTGCGGAATAGCGCCGCCGCCCTGCATTTCAATCTGTACCCAGGCAGCTGAACTGTCGATGCTGATCTGCGTCATGGAGTGCCGATCCAGTAACCATTCCCGTTGATTTTTAACCAGCGTACCCATATTGACAGCGCAGGTTTTGATCCAGCCGGGTAATTCCGTGTCTTTAATGCCGTCGGTAATCAATTGTCCGGTCAGGTTATAGTTATAACTGCCGGATTGATATACTGCCCGGTGTAATGCCAGGTTGCGGTAAGTAGATTTTTCGATGACCATGAGCGGGGAAAAATCTTTGCTCCTGTCTCCCGGATAAATACCAATGCCGCGGGTATAATTATCTGCATTGGCTTTGATAGTTATTAAACTACCGATTAAAAGAATGCAAATAAAAAAGTGAATGGTTAAGGAAGAATGAAAATTTATCGGTCTGGATTGTTTCATAAAAACTCCCTGCTTGTGTTTGCGCCCTGCAGCGCTGTTTTTTTTCGGATTAATAAAGAGTCTTGTAATAGTATTTACATTTTTTCCTGTAAATAAGCAACAAGTTTTTTACCAATGAATATGAATGATGAATCAACTCGTTAAATCCGGTATTGAACGGCCGCAATTATAAAATCAGGGAGTGATTACTCGTCAGGAGCAGGAAGTGGCGATTGTGCTGTTTTTTCTGTTCCTGTAATAGAGGGCGCTTTCAACGGTATAGATGATCAGGGCTATCCATATTATTACAAAACCGGTCATTTTGGCGGCATTCATCGGTTCATGGTAAATACAAACGCCAATAAGCATAAGCAAAATGGGATAAATGTATTGGATAATTCCGATTACCGATAATTTTACCAGCCGTGCGCCGACTATGAAAATGATCAATGGCAAACCACTGATGATGCCCGTCCCAATAAGCAAGGGGGCTTCGGGCAGCATGAGCGGTAAAGCAGTGTTACCGGTAGTGTAACGGTACACCAGGAAAGCCAGGGCCGGAACAGACAATAGGGTTGTTTCCAGGGTCAAGCCTTCTACAGAATCGAGCGGGGACTTTTATCGCAGCAGGCAATAGATGCCCCAGGTAAAAGCCAGGAAAAGCGAAATCCACGGGAACACGCCATACAACAGAGTCATGGCCAGCACGCCCGCACCGGCAACTGCTACGGCCAGCCATTGTACAGGACGCATTTTTTCATGCAGGAACAACACCCCGCAAAACACATTGACCAACGGCGAGATGAAATAGCCCAGGCTGGTTTCCACAATGTAACCAGCGTTTACTGCCCATATATACATGGCCCAGTTGGAGCCGATCAACAGGGCAGGGACGAACAGGATAGCGCGGTTATGACAGCTTTTAATTTTGGAGAACAGACTGGACCAGTCTTTTCGCCAGGTGATGATAATAATAAAGAAAATAAAAGACCAGAACATCCGGTGAGAAATGATTTCATACGCGGGGATGTGATGCAGCATTTTCCAGTAAACAGGGTGCAGACCCCAAAAGATATAAGCGCCAAGAGCGTAAGCAATACCGCGATTCACAGGTGAGTTTCTTTCTGTAGAGATTCAATTTCTGGTCTGTTATTCAAGTTGTTATTGCAGAAAGTAGTAATAAAAGTTTTCTGATCAGGGGTTTACGAACAGTTGTAATAAAAGTTCCATATTTCATCAGTTTTTCAGAGCCCGCCGGGTTGGGTTGCAATCCGGGATCAGGAAAGTAGCGAGAGTTTTGTTTTTTTCAGTAAAAGAGTAATTACACTTTACTGGTTGTGTAACAGCTTGTTTACTATAATTACATCCCTGGAATAAACAAAAACCAAATCTGGCCGGTGAACAGTGTGAACATCAGCAGTAAAAATTGCATTATGTTAACTAGGGCTAAAGCGATTTATACCATATATTCATGCTCTCAATTTTCCCGGAAATATTGGTATTGTTTTTTAACCTGCCGGCAAAAATGTAACCAGCCTTGCTGAATGTAATATTCATTCCCGGCGACACAGCCCTGGCAATGGTATATGCGGTTTTCATATCTATTTTTTTCATATCTTTTTCCATTTTTGCCAAAAGATGCTGAGCAAAACCATTCCCGCGCCACTCCGGCAGGGTGGCAAAATCTGTCAGTTCCACATTGCTGTTATCTGTGTCTTTTTCCGCTGATGATAAACTAATCAAATGGCCATTGGTTTCCACTCCGTAATAGTCTACATGTGATTTCATCATTTCCTTTAAATATGCGGGATCCTGAATTGGAAAAGGGTAGGAGGGGAAAACCAGTGTATAGATTTTGGCCATGTTCTGTACGTCTGCTTTATTACACTTGCGTAAAATAAAGCGATTATCCAGGTTTGACAGGGTTCCCATGTTTTTTTTGCTCTTTACCAGGTTCATTACATTTTCAATTTCATCAATATTGGACTCGATCTGGCGTTCTGCATTCAGAAAAAATCCCATAAATAGCGCTGTTTCTTTTCCTGAAAAAAATGCCGGGACCCTGGCTTCTTCTGAAAAACCTGCATGAACAAACGATTTTGCATCACTCAATGGTATTTTAGCGAATATTTTTGTATAATTGTTTTTTTCCGCCAAATCAATGAGTTCATGAGGATACTGTTCAGATGGCTGTGAGGTTAATTTTAACAGATAAATGCGATTGTTATAACTGCCATGTTGAATCATGCCGTTTTTCAAGTATTCAATTTTATCCATTTCAACCATTATTCACCCCTCTTTGTACGTTCGTTTCCCTGGGGGACAAGTGTAATTGTTTCATCGTGATCGGATAACAGTTTTTCGATTCCATATAATTCATATTCAGTAGTATCTTCCAGAGCAAGTTGTAAATTGCATTTTTCACAATTGCGGTCACAGAAAGTTGCTTCATAAGAATCCGGTTCTTTATATGTGGTTATCAGACCTTCATAATTTCTTAAAATAACTTTATTTGTTGACCATGAAATAAGATAATTTGGCATTACCGGTATTTTCCCCCCGCCGCCGGGAGCATCGATGACATAAGTTGGTATACAAAAACCGCTTGTGTGCCCTATCATGCTTTCAATGATTTCAATCCCTTTTCCAACCGGAGTTCTAAAGTGACTCAAGCCTTCGGAAAGATCGCATTGATACAAGTAGTAAGGTCTTACTCTGTTGGCCACGAGTTTATGGCATAGTGACCGGATAATTCTTGGGCAATCATTCACACCGGAAAGTAAAACCGATTGGTTGCCAAGAGGAATTCCGGCATTTGCAAGTTTTTCCAGAGCTTCTTTGGAAGATTGCGTAATTTCTCTTGGATGATTAAAGTGTGTATTAATCCATAATGGATGGTGTTTTTTAAGCATGTTTACAAGGTCATCTGTTATTCGATAAGGTAAAACTACCGGAATTCTTGTGCCAATGCGAACTACTTCCACATGCTTGATCTTTCCCAGTTCTGTTAAAATGAAATCCAGGTAATCGGTTGACAACATAAAAGGATCGCCGCCACTGAGAAGAACATCGCGTACCTGGGGGGTATTGCGGATGTATTCAAGTCCTTTTTGAATATCCTGTTTTGAAGGAATACTGTCAATGTCACCAACTCGTCTTTTTCTGGTACAATGACGACAATACATTGCACATACATTGCTAACCAGAAAGAGAACACGATCCGGATACCGGTGTGTGATGCCTGTAACCGGGCTGTCTTTATCCTCGTGTAAAGAGTCGTGCATATCGGCGCTTGTTAAATCCAGTTCATGAATTGATGGAACCGATTGTATGAAAATTGGATCATTTTCAAGATTATCTTGATCAATTAATGATAAATAATATGGGGTAATAGAGATTGGAAATTTTTCTACTGTTTCTTTAAATTTCAGGGTTATGTTTTCTGGTAATTTCAAGCCTAAAAGCTCTTCCAATCGTTCAACTGATTTAATACGATGTCTTGTTTGCCATTTCCAATCTTTCCAATTTGTTATTGATACATCAGGGTCAAGCTTTTTAGCAATTTCTTTTTGTTTTTTTGTAAATATCATGCTTTCCTCTTTTTTTAAGTGATGCCGGTATTTACTGAATTAATCCAGTTTATTATTTTTAAAATCTGCCGGGATATGAATTTCAAACGATTTTAGCGAACAAGAATGAATAGAAATTTTCCCGATCAGTTGCACTTTGACCGACAAGAGTTTGTTTGTGTTTTTTGGGGATGGGCGCTGATTTTTGATTTTCAGAAGTTGGGTATTAAAGAGTTGCCGGTATTCGCAGAATGTCATTTTAAAATCCGGGTTTATTGCCAAACAATCCAGCACGCAGGCGGATAGCATATCTTTGCCAGGCTGTTTAACAGAGGGGAAAAAAGCTGAATAAATCGGTTTTGGCATTTGCAACCCGTGCATTCGGCATTGATAGCAATGACCAGCTTGATTTTGGTATTTCAATTGGCCAGTAACAATAGTCATGCAATTTGTAAGGAATGCCCATACAGGTGCAACTGGCGGATTACGCCTTGTTCCTGGTTGGTGATCATGTCCAGCAGGTGATGCGGTTTGGTTAACATTGGCAATAACACCCGGCTTTTGGGAGGTTTTACGGTTTTCCGGGATTTTTTGTGTATAACCAAATAATTCAGGAAGAAAAATTTTAATCATTCCAAATATAATTTTGTGTTCTTTTGTATTGTTCCTGGTTACCTCTCTGATTAAATGAAATAAATTTTACGGGATTTATAATATAAAGTAATATACAAAAAAAAATTATAAACGGCAAATAAGTAACAGGAAAAGTGTTTAAACGGTACAGGAATCATTCGGTTCTTTTGTTAAATTAAGGCCAGTTTTTTAACCGTTCTTCAATAATTGCTGCCAACTGATCGGCAGAGTATTGCTGCGCATTTGTAACCGGTGTTTCAGCAATTATATCACCCAGTTCTTTAATTTTATCGTTTATAAAGGCTATTCTTTTTTCCAGTTCGTTTTTATCTTCATTGTCCCAATACCCGCCTTCATCTTGTACCTCTAGATTGGGAATGTACTTTTTTTGCAGGTATTTTAACAGTTTGATAATGGTAATATGAATATCGGGCGGGGCGAACTGGGTTTTTACAAAAATGTATGAATTCTCCTTGGTTTTTTCATCATTGCCCAGCGCGCAATCGAACGGCGAGGTTAAACAGCCTTTAGCATCAAAAAACAGGGTTAGCGGTTCGCAATCCGGATGCAGGTGGATCAATATTCCTTTTAGGGCAAGATAGCCGGTTATCTCGACGCCATTTTTAGCGCTGGATAATTTCGCTGTCGATGGTTGTGACCAGTCTTCATCCAGAACCTGCGTTTGCCAGTTCATTGTTTTGGCAATATCTGTCAATTCCTCGATGAATGAATTGATT
This sequence comes from uncultured Cytophagia bacterium, assembly GCA_964399735.1. Lineage (GTDB taxonomy): Bacteria > Zhuqueibacterota > Zhuqueibacteria > Residuimicrobiales > Krinioviventaceae > Fontivivens. Next base: position 10,104 of record CAYNSO010000075.1, on the reverse strand, counting down.
TGACTTTTGTCCTGCAGAGTGCCTTGATAATGAATGGTTACGCCCATATTTTGTTACCCCTTTTGGTTTTAAATGTGTGAATAGATTGTTTTTTAGCATCTTGTAAACATGCTGTCCGCGAACTAGCAATTCTCCCTCAAGTTGGACTTGGGAGGGAACTTTTAAGTTGCAGTTTTACTTCGTAACAAGTTAAAAATTAAATAGTTATCATGTTTATTCAAGTTCAACTTGAAACCTAATTTCCTTCCAAAATGCAATTTTGGAAGGAGAAAACAGGGTTCTCGAACAGTCTTTAGATTGTGGCAAACCGATATAAATGTCGTGGCAATGAATTGAAATACTGCCTTGATCCTGTAACAGCATTACTGCATCAGCAAAACTTTCCGGGTGGCGCGAAAGGAATTTGCTTCCAGGGTAATAAAATAGATGCCGCTGGCTGCCCTGGAGCCCAGACCGGTCTCGCCGTTCCAATGCCAGGTATGGCCTCCCGCCGGTTGTTGCGCCAATTGCCATTGATTAATGCGCTGGCCGAGGATATTATATATGGCAATAGTGGCTTTTGCCGGGGCCGCCAGTTCATAGGCAATAGTAACCCGACTGTTGGCGGGATTCGGATAGACCGGGTCCAGCTTGTAGGTGTAAGGAATGCTGTTATCCGTCTCTGCCAGGCCGGTTTTTCTATCATAGTCGCCGATCAAATCATAAACAATTGGCGAAATACTCTCCGTACCGGTGAGTTCCACCCGCCACTGCGCCCGTTTGCCGGCCGGCAGATTTTCGGTTTGGCCGTTTTCAATTTGCAGCCAGGGGATATATTTATCATCCTCATTCCTTAAATTATCCTTGCAACGAAAAAATACCTTTACTGATGTATTATCGGGCACATCGTCCAGCCAGGAGAGTTTTTTCCAGGTCAGCGTATCTTCATTTAAAAAAACCGGCGAGTTGTAAAATCCACTTGCGTTCAAAACAGTGGACTCATAGATATTGATCGAAATATCAGAGTCATTTGGATTGCCGGGAATTTGTTGCAGAGATAAATAGCGATCCCGGTTTTGCATAAAGATTTTTTGATTATTTATTTGTTCATTATTTGTTATTGTGGTTGGCGACTCCGCCAATTTACCAAATTGATCAATTTTTACAATATGCGTTTCATCTCTGGTTCTGTCCGCCAAGTTGTCCCAGGTAATAACAAATATAGAGTCTATGGATGTGCAATAAAACTCGTCGATTGAACTGGATGATTCTTGGTCTCTCAGGTAACTGCTCACCCGGAAGTTGTTACCGATTTTTTCGCCCTGGTCATCCAGTAGTTGAGCGTATAAATCTTTAATACTGTTTCCCCAGTCCGACTTTTGCGCCCATACTGCCAACATTTTACCATTGGGCAAGATATTCAGGAAGGGCTTGTAATATGAATTTACAATTATTGAAGTATCGTTGATTTGTATTGTCTCAGATAATTGTTGTATATTGGAACTATAATTACATATATACAGGTTATCGGTTGTTTCATCAATTCCCAAAAGCCAAAAGCGGTCACAGCCTGCTGCAAGTTTATAATTATCGTGAGGTATATTGAGTAATTGCTGGTCGCCAAGAGCATTCAAATCACTATCATAAAATTTTCCATAAAGATTATTATCATTAATCCAGGTAACTAAAACAGTAAAGGGGTATGATGGTAAAATACTTAATTTAATATTACTAATCGATGTATTTGATGTCTCAACCATCTGAATGGGGGAACCGACTTTATTTCCAGCAGATGAAAGCCGTTGTAACCATGCCTCCTTTTTTGTTCCATGATCTGAACGATTATTAAAAGCTATTATTACTCCGTCCACAGGATGTGCAATCATAGACAATGATAGATCATTGTAATAATTTTCTTCAGTGGAAATGTCAAGGGGGAAATTGCCGCCAATTTTTTCAGCATCAGAGTTAAAAATCTGTCCATAAATTTGGGTTTTCCCGCTCCTGGTATCGAGCCAAAGGGTTAGATAATTGCCGTTTGTTAACTGTACACCCAGGGGGTTTTTATGTTCCGCGCCGCCGGTATCCGTATTCAATCGTTCAGTATGATATTGCAGTTCGAGGTTGTCATTAATAAAGATGGCATTTACGCAAGTACTGTTTTCGTTTAAATATGATATACCGGTTCCCATATTGGCAACAGACATATCTGCACTAGTTGTTGTCCCGGAAATGATGGTTTTCACATCGCCTAATCTACTTTCAATTGGATCAAACAGACGCCCCTGGATATCCGGAGAATTGTCTTTATTCCATATAATTGCAAATTCATGTTCTATCGCGCTGATAGCATAACTAGTTGTAAAATAATGACAAACACTTAATGGCGGGCTTTGGGGATTTCCCTGATTATCATACGATTGAGTTATTAATGAATCACCCTGTTGCCATAGCGCTGCAAAACCGGTTGTCGATGAAACAACGTCTGGCGCTATCCAGTTTTCATTATCTCCGCTACCCTGAAGATTTTGTGAAAAATTTTCACCAATAATTCGTCCCCGTACTACACCATGGTCAACAATAGGAAAAGATGTTGTGTCGCATTCGAGCCAATAACAAAAAATTGTCCCGGAGTCATTCATACAAATGGCCGGGTTTGTTTGCACACGGGGAATAGAATCCTGGTTCACTTTAAAATTGTCGCCAAGCGGCTCCCCTGTTGCATCAAAGCGGCGGGCGTAGATTTCCCCAATATCTTTACCTGGGAAATAAAAATCAATATCCAATACGATTTCTGCATTTCTTTCATCTTGCCAGGCGATGATAAAACTGCCGTCCTCCCGCATATAAGTAGAAGGATTACATGTACCCGGATGCCATTGACTACTTAAAGGGTCATTTACTATTGTATCCTGGTTGGCTTGTTTTATTATAGTTAGTGGTATACCATCAAAATTATATAGTTGATATTGAATATCATCACCAAAATATTCCCATACTAATACTATTTGTTCTCCATTACTGGCAAGCGTCCAGTGAGGTGCATGATAAAATTCGTGGCTAGAAGGGGTAAGGGATAAAATAATTACATTGCCCTGCGGCGCACCATTGGCATCGATCTTGCGCGCTTTAATTTGGGCATTTATATCATTACCATCATCGTACCAGAAAACCAGAGCGCTGCCGTCATTAGCTTGAGCAATTAATGGCGATTCTTTTTTGCTTTGTCCCGGATAAGTAGTATCGGAAAGCACTACTGTGGGCATCACCGCCCTTGCCGTGCGGGTGAGCCGCAGGCCGGGATCGTTTTCGCCGCCGACATATATGTTTTCACCATAACCAGGCAAGAATCCCGGCGCGCCATTGGTGGGATTGGATAGCTGCCATTGTTGGGCGTTAACAAATTGACAGAACAAAGCCGTTATAAACATGAACAAGAACGAACTGCGTATGTACATGGTGGTACCCCTTTATAAAGTTAGTTATTGCATAAATAGTCAATATATACACATGCCCTGTATATATTAACGCCTGGAAACAGGTCGCCCGTCCCGGATTCTTTGTGTCGATGCTGATCCGATTGCTTATATGTAATGATTTTTTCGGCAATAAGCAACAAGTTTTTGTATTTTTTGAGAATTTGGATTAATAATTTTGAACTACCGATTAAACACGGATAAACAACTTGCATCCGTGTTTATCCGTGTCAAACAGTAGCTATTCAAAATTGCAGTACATTATTCATTCAAACCAGTCAGCGTCTGGACGTCCATTTTCGTTATGTCCCCACTTTGGGAATAATGATAAAGATTAACGTAAACAGGGGCTGAATCATTGCTTTTCTGCGGTGTAATTACGACAAAAGTCCTGGTCGGTAATTTGTTTTTATCGATCCAGGTTCCGGAATTCGCGTAAATTGTTTTCTCACCTTTATTGTTGACAGAAGGAATGATTCTGGCCTCATGCGTATGCCCGAATACAACAAGCCTCTTGTCGGTAGCATTCGTAAAGTATTGCGCTACCGCCTGGTCGTCCGTCTCTGCGGCTATGGCTGCCCTGGTAATCGCTTCTCCGGCAGGGATTTTAACAGTAACGTTGTTGAGCATTTGCCGTTCATCCCATGAATCCTGAATCCCTTTGTATAAATTAACATCGATAAACCCGCCCGGAGTAACTTGAAAAGGCAGCAGATCGTTAATCGAATAGGCCCCGGTGAATCCATCGATATTGGCTTTAATTATTTTTTCATCATATCCTGCGCTGACCGGAAATTCGGTCATTAAATGATTCCAGATACTCCAATAGTAGAATGCAAGGGTTTGGCTTTCTCCCAAAGCATTCGCGGTTACAGCCGGCATAACGCTGCCGGCTTGCGGATACCCTTCCATAACGGATTGTACCGCAATTCTGGTAAAAAAGTATCCCGGTGGCATGATGGAGCCGGGGGCAATGGCTTGGTTCGAAATCGGGTCGGGGGCGCAGAAAAAATTATAGCGGTGCCCGTGTTCAAAAACTATCCCGGCAGGTGTGTCGGGAGAATAAGCGCCCAGACCCAGCATGGCATCACGCGCCTGGTTTATGCCGGGCAAAATACCGGCAATATCTTCCGCTGTAATCAACAAATCATGATTGCCGGGGACATAAGTGACCTTAATCTTGCCGTCCCGAATGATATTGTTAAAAGCGTCGATTACGGATTTATTGTTTGCGGCGATTGCCTGCACAAATCCCCGCTGTGTGGCGTAACCGAAAAGGGCATCCTCAGTTGCGGGGATAAACCATTCATCGATCAAATCGCCGGCGATAACGAGTTCGCTGACGTTCGGCGCCGTTCTGAGCTGGTTAAGGAACAACACCAGCGCATCGCGGTTGGTTTTGAACTCGGTGAATACATCGCTAACGCCCAAATGAATGTCGCTGATGCAGACGATCATCGAGCGTTGTTTGTCAAGCGCGGCAATACCGGCGCTGCTCAGTGTAAACGTATAGTTGACCGCGAAATAGCCGACAAAATTATTTTCAAGGGAGGTTCCGGTTGTCGATTTAACATTGCGGTTTATGACAATTTTATACTCATCACCTTCGCTAAATTGGGTTCCGTCTTTTTTAGAGACCTGGACAAGCGCGGGGGTTTGCGCGTTTGTTACTAATTCGGCAGGTTCTTCCTGTTCTCCGGCAGCGGTTACTTTAAAGAGCTTTACATTGCCTGGAACAGTATGTGCCATAACCGGCGCGTTGAACTCAAAAGTAAGGGATTGTACGGAATCGTATACCAACGGGTCGCCCGCGTTGTCAGACAGGGGAATATTTGCTTTTACAGTCATGGCTAGCTGTGGTTCATTAACCAAATCTTTGGTGCAGGAAAACCAGCCGCAAGCGATAAACAGCGCCGCCATAATATATAGAACACGAGAATTTTTCATTGTAACTCCTTGATAATTCGACACTAATAATTTGACGGAAAGAAACAGGCATCCGATAGGGCCAAATCATACCGGGAGTCAAAATCTGTATATCGATCCGTATAGTACATTAACAGGCGCCGTTATCGGCAACCCGGGCCCTTGATTGCAATTAGTGTGCCGGAGTGACCATGAGGTTAGTGTATTATAATTTCTTTAGTTTTTCTTCAAGGATAGCTGCCAACTGATCGGCAGAGTATTGCTGCGCATTTGTAACCGGTGTTTCAGCAATTATATCACCCAGTTCTTTAATTTTATCGTTTATAAAGGCTATTCTTTTTTCCAGTTCGTTTTTATCTTCATTGTCCCAATACCCGCCTTCATCTTGTACCTCTAGATTGGGAATGTACTTTTTTTGCAGGTATTTTAACAGTTTGATAATGGTAATATGAATATCGGGCGGGGCGAACTGGGTTTTTACAAAAATGTATGAATTCTCCTTGGTTTTTTCATCATTGCCCAGCGCGCAATCGAACGGCGAGGTTAAACAGCCTTTAGCATCAAAAAACAGGGTTAGCGGTTCGCAATCCGGATGCAGGTGGATCAATATTCCTTTTAGGGCAAGATAGCCGGTTATCTCGACGCCATTTTTAGCGCTGGATAATTTCGCTGTCGATGGTTGTGACCAGTCTTCATCCAGAACCTGCGTTTGCCAGTTCATTGTTTTGGCAATATCTGTCAATTCCTCGATGAATGAATTGATTTGACTTTTGTCCTGCAGGGTACCCTGGTAGTGAATGGTAATGCCCATGATAAAGCCCTCCTGTATAAAAAATACTGTCTGACTATAGTCTATTAGAGTTGTTAAATTGACCACGACATAAACATAGTGTCCAGGAACCCCGTTTTCCTCCGGGGTTGAATTAAAAGCATTTTTGTAGAATGTCATATTCTATATATAAAAATTTAATACTTTGTCATTCCGAGGAGCGAAGCGACGAGGAATCTTTCTTTGTTAAAACCATAAAAAACAAGATTTCTCGCTCCGCGCGAAATGACAAAAAAATGTTTTGCAACTATAAAAAATATTGAGCATTTACTATCAATCTCTTCAATTATCTCCTCGTTCCAATCGGGAGATTGGAACGAGAGTAGATGCAAATTTGTGATTTGCCCATATTATCACGCCAATAAATCTCAATGATTAACCAATGGGAATCAGAGATTCCCAGACAAGTGCGTTCCAAATCAGGAGATTTGGAACGAGAAAATAATATATATTCCCGCACCGATATGCGAATTCCGGCGCTACTCTGTATGTAAAAAAAGTTAAAGCCATAGATAAATACCGATTGAACACGGGAAAAAAGCTTTCATCTGTGTTTTATCCGTGACAATCAGTGGCTAAATAATTCTGAGCTGTTTTATTATGTGTTCCCGGGAATATCCCTGGTATGAGCCAGGTCAGGTTAATTTTTTCATTTCCTTATTTTATTAAAAAGGCAATAGTCTATTATTGATTCAGATCCGAAATCATTTTTTCAATTATTTTTGAAAGAGGTGGTATATGTTTTTCACAAACCCAAAAAATTTCATCTGCATCAACATCAAAATATTGATGTGTAATAATGTCACGTAACCCCTTGGCGCCTTTCCAATCAATTTCCGGATACTGTATTAAAAGGGAGTTATCTGTGATCTTGTCAATACTTTTTAAACTTTCTCCAATTGCGATTAATAACATACAAATAGAATCAAATTTTTCCATTCCTGCAGGGGTATTTGTGAAATCATCAACATTTTTTATTGGTTGAAAGCGTTGATTTATTTTTTGAGTCGCCTCTAAAATTTGCAATAAAATATCGCGAACCAACTCTTTATCAAACATATTGAGCATCCCTTTCAATATGTTTTTTTAAATAGGGATTCATCGTTTTTCTATAACGCACTAAATCAACGGATTTATTAAGGAGTATTTCCAGTTCTTCTTTTATATGCACCAATTTAAAAATATCAGGTTCCCGGGTTTCTATGACAATATCCACATCACTATTTTCTTGTGCTGTATCTTTTGCACAAGAGCCAAACAAACCAAGATTTGTAATCCCATATTTTTTTGAATTATTGGCTTTATATTGTCTTAAAATTTCAAGGATTTCCGATCTTGTCATAGTTATATTCCTGATTATAAATAGATATTGCTGTTTGCCACCCGGTATTATTCTGTTTTATCTCTCACAAATAATATTTAACAATTTTCCTGTTAACAAGCAAGATGTTTTTGTAGCTTTGTGGGAATGGGAGCCTGGATTTTTTTGAAGGTTGAGTATGCCGGGGTGTTTTTAACAACAAAAAATTATTTGCCACAGATAAACAAGGGTAAAAAAGCTTTCATCCGTGTTTTATCTGTGACAATCAGTGGCAAAAAACAACTTGGGCTGGTCCTTTGTTCGATTTCCGTAAAGGAACAGGAAACCCGGCACTTTTCAGTTTTTCACAAGGGCTGGTCTCGCCCTTGCCGCTAAATTTATATAAATGCATCAATAATAATTGAATTTTTTAGATCAATAAAACTTATTTTAATAGACATCTTGGGAAATATTCCCAGTGTAACCAAGGTTTATCTAAAATTTATTGTTAACTTTTAATCACTTCGGGTATAATTCCCCGAAGCTTGCTTCGGTTATAAAATTCAGTTGCATAGATACCTTGCAGCTTGCTGCGAGGAGGTTCATTAAAAGACTATTTACTACTGTTTTTTAAATATATTTTTCCGATGATATTCAAGAAAGACTTTATGATCATTTTCTATTTTCCTTAATTTCATAGTATCAATAATTCCAATCATGTGCCAATGATTTTTACTTAAAAATTTTGAAATTAGTATATCTCCTTTTTCATCAAAACTGATTAATCCAGAATCAAATAAGGAATCTAAATTTGGTAAAAGCAATAAACCATTAAATAAATTTAATCGCTCAATATCAGTTGAAAAACGCCATGGCTTTATGTGTGAGGCTTTTAATATATCAAATATTTGACATCCAGTAACCGCACAACCCTGCCAATAGTCTATTAAATTCACCCTAAAGAATCCTTGTCCAATGCGACTTTGAATTATTGTTTCTTTTGTGGTGCTTTCTATTGATTTTTGAACATTTTTAAATATTTCTAATTCTTTTAAAATGTTTGGGAATTGATTATTTTTAAATAAATTTAGTTCAACAATAGCTGCAATAACATTTTCTCTTAAAGTCCAATGCCATTCTTTGTTTATTTTTTTAAAATAGACAAGAACATAAAGAAATTGTTCAGGTTTGACTTTAAAGAAATCACATAATTTTCGGGCAATTGTACCATATCTCAAGTTAGCAGCATTGTAATTTGTAAAACCCATGATATTTGAAAGACGAGTTGCTGTAATAGTTTGATGTGGGGCACCTAAATTTGCTTTAAGCACTTTAAGGTCAGTATCAGAAATTACATTCTTTAAACTCTGAAAGGCTTTTACATAATCTTTAGGTGATAAATTATCAATTCTTTTTTCTTCGTTAGTAAAATCATTAATGGTTAAAACAGGAAAATTTTCTTGAATTTCTTTATAGTATTGTATTTCTGGATTATTTTTATAAATTTCCTTCAATATGAGCGAACCAATTTCATTTTCAAGTTTTCTAGAACTCCTGTAGGGTTTTTTTGAATACCAACTATTCAGTAGGCTATTTTGGGGAGGAAGGGTCAAAGGATTTTTTAAAAGCCAAACAGGTTCAAAATTACAAAAAAACAACCTCTTTTTTTCTGTCCAATCAAATTTTTCAACTGATTCTTTTGGCTTTGATGATACTATTCCAATTGCAATAATTGACTTACATGGATCACCAAAATAAAATAAAACAATATTTCCAATTTCAAATTTTGAAGTCGCTGTCCATTCTTCAAGTTTTCTATTCTTGGCTACTTCTGAAATGAACTGTTTATAACGATTATGCTTTTTTGTCAAAACTCGATATGTTGCAAATTGAATGTTCATAATACAAACTTTGTTAGTTCGTTTAACATATTAAGTTCCAAAATATCAATAAAAGCCAGATTCCATTTTTAAGAAAATGTTTTCAAAGACGAAAGACTTTTTATCTTAGAATTATTTTTGACATTTCCTCATTTGACAATATTTTTTTTATTTGTATATTTTTATTTGATTATTTGTTGACTTCCAAACCATGGTTTATCGCTTCAACACAAATTAGTTTCTGTTAATATTTTTTCCCGCCCCGGAATCATCGCGTCATTTGTATTCTGATTGGTTATATATAACAAATTTCACACAAACAAGCAAGAACTATTTAAAAAATATTCAGCTTTCCCATTCCCCTAACCCTTGCTTGTTGAATAAATCCCCCGATTTTATTATATTATCCTGCAATAAACGGGTATCAGTTTACCCGGAAAAATCATTTATAAAATTAAATAATCCATTATCATATACAAACAGCCCAACCGGCAAAGGCAGTCATGCAACGAGAAGAATTTCGCAAACGGTTAACTAATAATATTTTAATACTGGACGGCTCGATGGGCACTTTGCTGCAGCCGCATCTGCCGGCCGGCGCTTGTCCCGATTACGCCTGCATTACCCACCCGGATTTGGTGCGCGATGTGCATCGAAAATACATTGCCGCCGGCGCGGATATAATATTGACCAATACCTTTGGCGCCACCCGCG
>CAYNSO010000074.1:0-19305 GCA_964399735.1 uncultured Cytophagia bacterium | reverse complement strand
TTTGTTTTATGTTTTAAATTACCTTTTGTAAATTGGGGGCTTTTGATACAGTCCCGCGGAGAAGCCTGGGTTCCCGAACAATCTAAAATATCCCGGGCGATCTTGTTACTGATCAGCTTGCAGGGGCGTATGGACTTGATCCAGCCCCTGCAAGACTATTGTTATTTGCTATTATTTTTTGCGAATTGACTTTTTATAATCTTTGACCATTTTACCAAAAGATTTATCCCTTTTGCGTCTATCCAGATATGACATGTTGTAAAAGGCGGCCTCTTTTTGAATTTTGAGATAATTTTGGTATCGTTGCTCTTTGATTGTACCCTGTTCAACAGCTGCCCGAACTGCACAGCCGTCTTCGTGTGTATGGGTGCAATCGTGAAAACGACATTGACTGCTGCAAGCGGCAATTTCATCAAAAGTTTCTTCCAGCCCGGCGTCAACCGAAAAATTGCTCAGTTCTCGCATACCGGGAGTGTCGATGAATATGCTGCCCGTTTCCAGCCGGATGAGTTGTCTTTTTGTGGTTGTATGTTTGCCTTTGCTGTCTTTATCCCGGACAGTGTTCACTTCCAGTACTTGTGCGCCCAAGAGGTTATTAAGCAAGGTTGATTTCCCAACGCCGGATGAACCCAAAAGACAATAGGTTTTGCCAGGTTGCAGTTCATCCTGCAATGCCTTTAATCCGCTGCCGGTCATATTACTGATCGGCAGAAATTTATATTTGTCGTTGAGTCGTTTGATGTTGTCGGTAATTTCCAATAACTTGTCGGCGGGAAGTAAATCTGTCTTGCTTAATACAATAATTGGCTGAATATTGCTTTCGTTTACCATAACCAGGTATCTTTCCAGACGATTCATATTAAAATTGGCATCGGCAGCCTGGATGATAAAGGCATAATCAATGTTGGCGCCAATTAACTGAAATTCAACAACTTTGCCGGGGTCTTTGCGCTTTAACAGCGTTTTACGGGGCAGGATGTGATGGATTATCGCCAGAGAATGATCATCAAAGCATTGAATAACCACCCAGTCGCCTGTGGTTGGAAAATCCAGGCTGCTTTCGCTGTTGAACAACATCTTGCCCGAAATTTCTGCATACATTTCATGCTGACCGTCGGTTACTTTGTAATTATTTTTATTAACTTCAATGACCCGGGCGAGTGCAAAACCTTCGCTTACCTTAAATGTGTTTCTACTCTGAAACCATTCGTCATAGCCGAGTTGTGCAAGGGATATATTTAATGTATTACTGATATTTGTTTGATTATTGTTTTCAGATATAGCGTTTGAATTTTTTGAGTGTTCCTGTAAAGACGTCATTGTTTTCTCCATAGAATACTAACTTTCGGATTTTTGATTTTAAGCTATTGACTGCCCACAGTTGTCTCACAATATCCAGGTTAGTATTTTTCATAATATCCTCCATTTAAAGTTGAATAGATTGTTCATTTTATTGTCGGTATACGGGTTAATTTGTTAGAGGTTGCAGCCAATATGTAAAATAACCGACTTGAATAGTATATAAAAAATTATTATAACAAACAAGCATTAGATTATTTTGCCACGGATTACGGATAAAACTGGTTATAATTTTCTTTCAGTAGTTTATTTATACACTACGCATCTGATATTTAAACGACACTAGAACAAGTATACTTTTTTAGGCAGGGTATCGACCTAAGGATTTTGACTGCCAGGTGCGTCGCATATATTGCTAGCGTCGGGCATTGAAATTTTGATATAAAAAATGCCGGATCTTGTTTTTTTGCTTTTGATTGATTTTCCCTATCTCGTTATACAGGTAATTTTTTTTCGGATTGCTCTTTCCTGGCACGCCAGTTGTGTTCTCTTTTATACAATACAGATTTCATCAATGATTTTATCCAGGCAGTGCTATATATTGATTATTTATTATTGTTATGATCTATACATTGTTTTTGGTGAGTTAAATAAAAAAATTCCATCCCCCAAAATGGGACAAAATTGTGGATTTTGACCAATTCTTGATCTACATCAAGGACTTTATTGCAGTATTTATTAAATTATGTTATGCAAGCAGGAAGGAGGAGCAAGCATGTCACTAAATAAAAGTACGCAAGTTAAAAACAAACCCGGTGGCAATGAGAATTCACCGGATATATTGAGTATTTTATTACAACCAACCAAGCGGGTACGATTTGAGCAGGAAGTGATGCAACACCTGGATATACTCTATACGGAAGCAATCTGTTTAACCCATGACACCGTCGATGCGGAAGCTTTGGTTCAAAAAACATTACTCGTTGCTTTTACGCGTTACGAGTATTTCAAGAGAGATGTTCCTGCTGATGAGTGGTTATTAATGATTATGGAAAGAGTATTTCGGGCAAATGAAACCTGATGTACAAGCTTGCTGCCCTTAATGTACCAGAATATGAACCTGAATTATGTTACAAAAGTAAGGCGGCTGAAAAGCCGCCTTTATTATACATGTATGGTACTTGACTAAACTGCTCAGTGTTGCGATATTTTCACAATCCTGGCAAAGCAGGGTTTGGTATCTGTATCGACCCGCATAAAATAAATACCCGGCGCATAATGGCTCAAATCAAAACGATTGTCACCGGGATTGTTAATGTGAATAATCATTTGTCCCAGTTGATTATATATTTTTACAGATTTGGCTTTGATCCCTTCCTGCAATTGATAGGTAACCAGCCCGCCGGCGGGATTCGGCCAGACCGGCACATCCACATGCAATTCGGGCGAAACCGGGAAATGTTCTTCCTCGACAGTGGTTTGTAGTTCTCCCCATTGCGCCGCCGTCGTATCATATTGCTGGACGATATTTTGGGTCATATTGTAGCGATAGGCATTATTACTGATTAGTGTATCACCTTCAGAGCCGATAGTCGAAAGACCGCCGAATATATAAAAAAGTGTGTCGCCATCGACAATTTCTACCGACAAGGGAACTTCAGAGACCGGCGGCAAATCGGTGGCTATGATCTTGCTGTAAAGCTGACCGTCTTTAGCTGTAATTACGCACAGATCGGTGCGAATTTCTTCGCCGTCCCCTGCCGATTTGCGCAGTGGAGCATAACTCCGCCCCCCCCAAACATAGAGAGAATTATCCAGCAATAATGTAGCGCCTCCTTCGCGCGGCATAACAAACGGCCCATGAATTTGCGGGCCCCAGCCAAATCCGGCTGTACTGCTGTAGGTGTAATTTTCAAAATTGAAACCATTTTCGGTTTTACCGCCCCATAAATGCCAAACATCGGCAGATTTATCATAAATAGCCGAATGCCCATACAACGCCCGCGGCGTTTCCTTGCTTTGAATGGAAAGGCCATCCTGGGTAAAGCTCACTTGGTGCACCTCATTAGAGACCACGCCGTTATTATCAATTCCGCCATGAAAAATAGCTAAGCCTTGCGGCAGGCTGTCGGGAGCGCTGAACGGGCTAAAATTTGCAGCGGCGGCCATTTTCTCATAATCGTAAAATTTGTGAAATCCAAGCTGCCGCCATTCCTGCTTTTTCATGTTGAGCATATAGACGCTGCTGTCGCCATTGGCGTTGCGCCCGCCAAAACAGTAAATATAGCCGTCCAGTTTGTTCTGCAGCGCCTGGTGCCCTGCCATTTTTGGCACTTTAAGCCAGGATTCATCATAAGGTTTTAGCTGCACCCATTCACCGGTTCGGTGGTTATACTTCCAAATTTCATTAGAGCGGTCAATATCAAAATATTTGTAGTAGACTGCCCCATATTCATCAAAAAAAGTAAATACTTTTGTTCTGAATCCCCCGATTATTATGTCTACATTATCATCCCCTTCTTTGAAAGAACTGGTGGAAAAAGCCCAAAAGTTTTTTGGTTTTTCCAACTGCTGGGCCTTGCTTTCCACCGTTGGGAATAATAATACTGCGACCAACAAACAAGTAAAAACATGGTGTAATGTTCTGTTCATTTCATTTTTCCTCATTTTGATAGTTTCCTTCTCCAGACAAGTTATTAGCTGCCAGATAAATCATAACACCTTACAACAATAATCCAGGGACGAATTATTCAACCTGCGTCGTCTGTTTTACGTTTTTTTATGAAAAGAATGGCCAGTGAACCCGGGTTTTTCCGACAGGACTGAAATCAGAAAGGCCTGGATATAATTTATATAACAGCATAGCCGTCATATTTTACAGAACGTTTTCCAAGCAAAAATCAAGCCGCTTCACCAGGTAGATGCCAAATGCAAAACCTGGCCTGTTATTTTTAAATTAGATTGAATACTTTTGTCATAAAAAACAGTTATCATTATACCGGTTATTGTCATGCCGGTTTTTTAAAAATATTTATGTTGAGTTTACATTTTAAATTATTTATTTTCAGATTATGGATGATTGCATAAACGACAACAATAAAATCATCACCGCGGGCACAGGTTCCGGATATGCAGAAGCCGGTCGCGGCGGCTCTGCACTGCTATTGTCGGCTGCAAATTCAACAATATTAATGGATTGCGGTGAAGGGGCCGCTGGATGGGTGAATCATTATGAATTGGCTCAGAAAATAACCGCAATATTTATATCTCACATGCATCCGGATCATATTGCCGGACTGTTTATGTTGGTACAAAATCTGTTTCTGCGCGGTCGGCAAGCCCCTCTTGATATTTATATGCCGGCAGAAGGGATCGCGCCAACAAGGAATATGCTGGCTGCAATGTACCTTGGAACTGACCGCCGGCAGGAAAATTTTTCCCTCAGGTACAATCCTGTTTTACCGGGCACACTTTTACAAAATAAAGAGTTTATTGTAAATGCCTGGTCATCCGACCATTTTGACAAAGACAAAAATACTGCAACAAGTATTTTACGCCCGGCTTTTGGTTTTACAGTTAATAGCGGTCAAAGACGCCTTGTTTATACTGGCGATGTGGCAACAGTTCAATGTTTTGCGCCTGAATTGCTTCCCGGAACGACGTTGATTTGCGAAGCCGCGCATATTGACTATAAAACTGTTGTGCGGCTTGCTTTTGATAAACAGGTAAAGAGGTTGGTATTTATTCATATTGCACCGGAAATTTATCATGAACTGTACGAATATTGCCGTACTTGTCATTTTGTCAGCATCGCCAGGGACGGATTAGCCCTGAATTGGTAGCGGGATTGAAACTCTATGATTAATCCTTTACACATCATTTTGCAAAATGAACTTGCGTTATTGTTTGTCATTTTAACAGCCGGCAGTATTCTGGGTAAAGTGAAAATAGCAGGTGTAGAACTGAGCGCTTCCGGGGGAGTGTTGTTCATTGCATTGTTGTTTGGACATTTTCAATATGACCTGCCGGAGCAGATAAGCAGCATTGGTTTCGCTTTTTTCATCTATGCTATCGGCTTTGGCGCCGGGCCGCGCTTTTTTCAAACTTTTAAAAAAAACGGAGTGAAATTTGGACTGGTTGCACTGTTTGTCGCCCTGATCGCCAGCGCGGTTGCTTTTATAATGGTTAAAACTCTGCAATTGCCGTTATTGGTTATACCCGGGGTGCTGGGAGGAGCGCTTACCTCTACTTCGACCCTGGCAGCCGCTTATGAACTGATTCAGGACCCGATTATGTCAGTCAGCTATGGTATTTCTTATCCCTTCGGTCTGCTCGGTTTATTGGTGATGATTCAAATATTGCCGCGGATTCTGGGTATTAATTTGAAACAGGAAGCCCACCAAATGAAAGTGGGGCATGAGGAAGACGACGATGAACTGACCTATCAAAAACGGGTATATAATGTGCAAAATCCCGGCTTGCTGGAAATTCCTCTGCGAGATATTAATTTACGCAAGCTGACCGGAGTCGGCATTGTCTCTATAAAAAGGAAAGACAAGATTATGCAGGCACATGCCGATTCGGTATTGCATTATGGCGATCATGTGCTGGCTGAGGGAAAATTGAAAAATCTTTTAGAACTGGGTGAATATATCGGCCCGGAAATTGAAGACGATGATATTATTGAACGGCAAAATACCAGCGCCACAGTGATTGTTACCCGTAAAAAAGTACTGCGCAAATCTCTGCGCGAATTACGTCTGGCGCAGGATTTGGGGGTGATTTTTACCCGCTTTCAACGCGATAACGTGGAAATGCCCGTTGACCCGGATTTTAAACTTGAACGAGGCGATGTTGTAACTATTACAGGTGATGCAGTAAAGGTCAAATATGCTATTTCTCTTATCGGCCGGCAGGATTTTAAAAAATATGAAACCGACATTTTTTTATTCAGCGCCGGTATGTTGCTGGGTTTATTGTTGGGCAGCGTTCAAATTCCCGTTATCAACGCTTCTATCGGTAATGCCGGTGGATTGCTTTTTATGGGAATTATTCTTGGCTATATGCGCCATTATGGCATTGTCGCCGGACGTGTGCCGCTGGCTGCCCGTTATATTTTGCAGGAACTGGGATTGCTGTTATTTCTGGCCGGAGTCGGCATCAAAGCCGGGCATTCAATTATGCAATACCTGTCCGATTCCGGATTATCGATTTTTGTTACGGGTGTAATGGTTACGACCGTAACTCTGCTAAGTACATTATTCTTTTGCCGTTATTTACTGAAATTTGACTGGAATACCAGCTTTGGGGCTACTACCGGCGGGGTTACTTCTACGGTTGCTCTTAAAATTGTCACCGAAAAGGCCGAATCGCAATACGCTTTACTGGGTTACGCCGGTGTTTATGCCTTTGCAAATATTCTGTTAACCATGCTGGGACAGTTTCTAGTTCAGCTAACCTGACAGCAAAGTATTTATACCTGGTTTTTGACTCCAGTTCTACGGTTCTATAAATAATTGGCTAAAATATTTGTTAGAAAGACGAAATCGGTATTACCAGAACAATTTTGCTGTTATCCTTGCTGATCATGTAATAAAGCACTTGATTTCGGCTTATTTTCTGCTTAAATTTTGTTATATTAATGTGGGGAATATGTAATGTATGAGATTGTTCAGGTGTTGATATGATACTTGTTGTTGAAGATGACCAGATAACTCAAAGAATTGTATCGAAATTACTGGGTTCAACAAAATTTCAAATAGATATTACCTCAGATGCATACCAGGCAATTAATTATATTAAACAAAATAATTATACTATTGCCATTGTTGATCTGGTGCTGCCGGGACCGATGAACGGCATAAACCTGATCAAGCAGATAAAAAAGCACTCTTCCAAAACCAAAATAATTGCCTGTTCATCCTATGGTAATCAAACCCATACCCGTTTGGCACAACGGGCTGGCGCCGATATGTTTCTGCTCAAACCGTTCAAAGCAGAAGAGCTTTTAACGGCAGTGCATAACCTGGCTTTGGTTAATAAAAAAGTAACTGTACCTTTGGTCTCTGCAAAGGATGAACAAAAAGCTGAAAGCAGTATAATACCGGAAATTTTTAATGGTTTCCCGGTAACGTTAGTTGAAGATATAATCAAACATGGTGAAATTTCCCGCCTGGCGCAGAATGACAAACATGTTTTAAATTTTACAGAATATATCGCCACGGTTCTTTCCGGTTCAGTGGTCTGTTTTTATCGCAACCGGAAGCTGGGGATATTGAAAGAAAGAGAATCCATCGGTCACGAGTTTATCTCTGAAAGTTTTGACCCGGATTCAACAATTATTTTGCAAGCTCTTACCCCCCTGGAGATAATGGTTATCCGCAGTATCGATCTGGTTAAATTTTTGCATACCCAGCGCAACGACCTGTTGCAGCTTTTTAAAGTCAATGTTCGCACCATGCGTTTGAAAAGCATATTCAGCAAAGAAGCCAGATCCGCAATTCCAGAGTCTGCCGAAGAGCCTGCGCCACAGCCGGAACCGTCTAAAAGCGATAAAAATTTACCTTCAGACATATACGATTTTGATACCACTGATTTACTGGGCTTGTAACTTGAATAATGGGGACAAAATTCAGTTATGGAAATAGATTACAACATTTTAACAGTCAGTAAAAAAGATAAAGCCCTGGTTCAGCAATTATTAAAAGACTGCCGGGGCTCTTGTGTGATTATCAAAAAAGAGCGGGTTCACCAGGCCGACGAATTGCCGGGATTTATTGTCGAAAAAAACGGAAAAGCTGCCGGGCTGGTTACTTTTTATCATGACGGGAAGCAAGTTGAAATTGTTACCCTGAGCAGCAACAATGATAACGAGGATATTAAAACTGCACTGGTCGCGCAGGTAATTAATTTTGCCAGGGAAAATAATTGCTATCGTATTTGGGTTATCCTTACCAACGATAACACACCCTGTTTGGCGTTATTGCAAAAAATTGGCTTTTCCATTTGTCAGTTCTACAAAAATGCCGTCGATTTTACCCGGCATATTGATCCGAGTTTTCCGTTATGTGGAATTGATAATATTCCGGTACGAGATGAAATTGAACTGGAATTGATTTTGTGATCTTGATATATTACCAGGTTTTTACTTTGGTTATACTTTTTTCGGAACAATTTTTTAGTTTATCAGTAAACTAGCCGGAAGCAGTCAGAGATTTTTATGAATAATGAGATACTGTAATTGATTCCATTACAGTATCTTTTAAATTTATCCATAAGCTGATTTACCTGGCCTTCTTTTTGTATAGTTGACTTTGTTTTTCAGGAGTGTAAGTGAACGAGAGGATTGTACCCGGGCAACGGTGGATTAGTGATATGGAGCCGGAACTGGGGTTAGGGATTGTAAAAGCTGTAGAACACCGGCGGGTATTGATTCGCTTTGAAGCAGCAAAATGTGAAAGAATGTACGCAACCGATACGGCGCCAATCCGGCGGGTATGTTTTCGCCCCGGAGACCGGATACGTACTCTTGATGGTCAAGAGTATACAGTCACCCAGGTTATGGATAAAGATAACCAACTGGTATATGTTTGTAACGAACTGGCGATACCGGAAACTGAATTAAGCGATTCAATTTCTTTTACCGGGCCTAAAGACCGTCTGATGCATGGGCAGGGTGATCCGAATGTTGTTTTTAACCTGCGCCAGCAGACTCTGAAATTACGACATGATATATTAAAATCCCCGGTACGCGGCCTGGTCGGCGCCCGCATTGATCTGATTCCCCACCAGCTATATATTGTTCATGAAATAGTCAATCGGCAGATTTTTCGTGCCCTGCTTGCCGATGAGGTAGGACTGGGCAAGACGATTGAAGCCTGTTTGATCATGCACCGCTTACTGATCAGCGGCCGCATTAATCGGGTATTAATCCTGGTCCCCGATGCTTTGGTTAACCAGTGGTTTGTGGAGTTGTTACGCCGCTTTAACCTGATGTTCCGAATTATTGATGAGGATTATTGCTTTGACGTGCTGGATGACGATCCGGATATTAATCCTTTTGCCGACGACGCATTGATCTTGTGCAGCACCGATTTCCTGGCCTCGGACGAAGAACGCCGCATGCAGGCCATTGCTTCAGGCTGGGATATGTTGATTGTGGATGAAGCTCATCACCTGCAGGAAGGAGGCGCATCCTATACGCTGGTAGAGGAGCTTGCTAAAAGCACACCCGGTTTGTTGTTATTAACTGCAACCCCCGAACAGCTTGGTCTGCATAGCCATTTCGAACGATTAAAACTGCTGGATCGCAGCCGTTATTACGATTACGAACAATTCCGCCAAGAGTCGGAAAAATACCATCAGGTAGCAATCATTGCAGCCAAATTAATAGACGAAAAAAAGTTAACCAAAGAAGATGACCAGGTTCTGGCGGCATTGTTCGTTCATGATAACGAGCGCTTGCAAAATCGTCTGCAAGAGATTCGTTCCGGGCATCAACAGGCGCGGCAACAACTGATTGATGACTTGCTTGATCGTCATGGCCTCGGACGTGTAATGTTCCGCAATACCCGTTCCGCTATGAAGAATTTTCCCAAACGCAAAGCACACCCGGTTCTTTTGGAATCTATAAACAAACCGGAAATTCGCCAGCGTTTGATAGAAGAGTTTTCCGGTGATGGAGGGCGGCAGCAGTACAAAGCTGAATATGATTTTAATGATGATCCCCGTCTGGAGTGGTTGGCGCGGGTGTTAAAGGAACATCGCAGCGACAAAGCGCTGCTAATTTGTCGCACCCGGCGCAAAGCTCAGGCCATTTACGATGCCTTGCAGTTAAAAATCCATATTAAAGCCGCCCTGTTCCATGAGAACTTGACCCTGATCCAGCGTGACCGTAATGCTGCCTGGTTTTCTGAAAAGGACGGCGCCCGGATTCTGATTTGTTCCGAAATTGGCAGTGAAGGCCGCAATTTTCAATTTGCCCACCACCTGGTGTTGTTCGATCTGCCGGTGAACCCCGAATTGTTGGAACAGCGAATCGGCCGACTGGACCGAATCGGGCAGCAATCCACTATTCATATCCACATTCCCTATGTTCCCGATACACCGTATGCAGTTTTGTTCCGCTGGTATCATGAGGGCCTGAACGCTTTTGAAAAAAATGTTCCCGGCGCCCAGCAAATATATGAAAAATTTAAACCGCACTTGTGGGAAGTATTGACAGGCATGGAAAATTCCGGTTCTTTGGCAGGAAATAGTATAGAGCAATTGATTGCCGATACCCGTAGTTTTGGCGATGCACTGGCCCTGCAACTGGAAAGTGGGCGCGACCGCCTGCTGGAACTGCATTCCTGCCGTCCGGCTTCGGCAGAACAGCTTGTTGATGATATTAGTGCGATTGACAGGAACATTGCCCTTGATGATCACATGCAAAAAATATTTGATCTTTATGGAATTGTCTGCGAGGATATGCCAAGCCGAACCTTGCAGCTTGTGCCCGGCGATCTAAAGGTTGACGCTTTTCCGGGGTTCCGGGGTGATGAGATGACAATTACTTTTGACCGCGCCAAAGCCATGTCTCGCGAAGACATTGATTTTATAAGTATCGACCATCCTATGGTTACCGGCAGTATTGATTTATTACTGGGCTCGGAACAGGGTAATTGTACGTTCGCAATCCTTCCGGATAACGGCGAACGCGAACTGTTATTGGAAGCTGTTTATATTCTGGAATGTATTGCGCCACCGGCTTTGCATATTGGCCGATTTTTACCGGCGACCCCGGTTCGGGTTGTCATTAATGAAGACCTGCAGGATTGTACTGCGCACTATTCCGAGGAATTTATGCTAAAACACATTCGTGGTCATATCCATGCCTCGGAATTGCTTGAAGATGAAGAGATCAAATCGGAAATATTACCGGGTATGCTCAAACACAGCAAGTTCAGTGCGCAAAAACATGTCCGGCAAATAGTCACTTTCGCTCATAATGAAATAATCAGGCAATCAGGCGTTGAGCTTGACCGGCTTTTTTCATTGCAGCAGGTTAATGATCATATTAACGCCACAGAAATAGATATGGCGGAGCAGGAAATAGCCACCGCGCAAAAGTTTGTTGATACGGCGCAATTGCGGTTAGATTCGTTACGCCTCATTATCAAGGGCAAAATACAAGCCTGATGCGGTTGTTTACGCTGGAAATAGCAGCAAATTAAAATTAGTGTTGAATAAACCATTCAGTAACGGCATATTGATTGAGCAGGTGAAAAATGCATGATTCTACGGAACCGCAATGGCTGTTATGGGCCAGAGAAATTCAAGCGCTAAGCCAGACCGGGCTGGCGTTCAGTCAATCTGTTTATGACACGCAGCGTTTTACCCGCTTGATGGAGATTGCTGCCGAGATCATTACCCGCCACACCAGCCTGGAAAAGGCCCCACTGCTGGAAACCCTTCTTGCGCAGCCCGGTTATGCAACGCCAAAAGTTGATATTCGCGGTGCAGTTATCAGCGATGATAAAGTATTGCTGGTGCAGGAAAAATCAGATGGCTTGTGGTGCCTGCCTGGCGGCTGGGCTGATATTGGCGAGGGACCTTCTCATGCTGTCGCCCGTGAAGTGCACGAGGAGAGCGGCTTTATGGTTCGGCCTGTCAAAGTAATCGGCGTGTATGATGCCAACCGCAGCGGGCGACCGCTGGAATTGTTTCATGCAGTCAAGATCATCTTTATGTGTGAAATTACCGGGGGAGAAGCAACTCCAAGTATCGAAACCGGGGATGTACAGTTTTTTGATTTTATGGAACTGCCGCCATTATCCTGCAATCGTACCAATGAAGATCATCTTGTCGAAGTACTGGCGCATTACCACGACCCGGACCGGGCGACCTGGTTTGAATGAGCTAGCCGCTAAAATCGGTTGACTGAATCTGCGACTCGCGGCATTCTATTAAGGAAGAACGCTGTAATTTCAAATCATATTAATAACTAGAAAACTCCCAACAGCTTGGCCGACATGATGAGTATGGCAATGGTCAACACAATTCGAATCACTTTTTCACCTTTTTTAACCGCTATTTTTACCCCCCACCAGGCGCCAAGAGAATTGCCAACCGCCAACGCCAGGCCATAGAACCAGTTCACATTGCCGGTAACAATAAAAATCAATAACGCCGGCATTGTGAAAAAGAAAACAATAAACACTTTGTGCATATTGACCCGGACAAGGTCGAGCTTTAGCATGTTTTGTAAAATTGCCATCATAATAAAGCCGACGCCGATTTGCAAAAAGCCGCCGTAAAAGCCGGTACCCAGCATCGCCAGCGCTACCAGCCACGGGTTGGGGTGCGCTTGCGCGTCCGGGGAAAGCGATTTCCTGGGCAAAAGGATTGTGATCATGATACCGATCATAACCAGCCCCAATATTTTTTGAAATAGATCGTTTTCGATGCGCACAGCCACAATCGCGCCGAGAATAGCGCCAGGTATGGTCAAAACAGAGAGTTTCAGGCCGGTTTTGAAATCTGAATATTTTTCACGTCGAAAGGCAACGACTGCTGTAATATTTTGAATAAACACCGCCAAACGGTTGGTGCCATTGGCCAGCGAACTATCGAGACCCATAAAAATTAGCAATGGCAGGGTTAGGGAAGAGCCGCCTCCGGCCATAACATTGATGAACCCGGCTGCAAGCCCGGCGGCAAATAATAATAAAAGTTTGTATAATTCCGGCATGGTTTTATCTTTTCCTTTAAAAAAATCAATATATAAAATTTTCTGTTCATAAGCACCGGTTTTTTATCCGGGAGACAAATAATATTTAATATTTACATGCAAATTGCGTTGTCATTTTGTTGTATTCAACTCGATTGATTTATTCAAGATTGGGCACTATGACGGATGACGCTCCTGGATGAGGTTGAACGACAAGTAGCATATTGAAGAGAAATTTTGGCAGGCTGTTTCTGAAAAACCGGTTGTTGATGTATTTACCAGATCAGATCACCGTTCTGGCCGCCAATTGTATTCTTGCCCCAGGTCAAGGCGGTGTGCCCGGAAATACATTCCATGTTATTTATTTCAGCAATTTTATTGGTAATGTCTTTACTTTTTATTATGGAAATCGTCTGTATATTTTTGTCTGGAACACAACCGGCTTGTTTCGGGCGTTTATTTTTTGCTTGATATAATAAATGTCCTTATCATCAATAAATTGCAGGAATTTTTTTCTAGTAATAATGTTAAATGATATGAAAACAACAGGAGGAGTTTTGCTATGAAAAAAAATATCGGTAGTCAGGATCGTATGATCCGGCTGGTTGTTGGGGTTGTGTTGGTTGTAATCGGAATTTTTACCAGCAGCTGGCTGGATCTGGTTGGTGTATTACTGATTATTACTGCTTTGGTGAGATTTTGCCCGCTTTATGTGCCTTTCAAGTTCAGTACTCTGAAAGAACAAAAGTAAAATCTTTTTCAGTAAAGAAATGCCCTGTTTTTGAATTGAAAACAGGGCATTTTTTATATGGGGAGATTATTCTTGAAAAAATTTTGCGACTCTGCCTGATTTTGAACATATTTGCAGATTATTTTGTTTTTACAATTTTAATCGTCTTTTGGTATTTGCCAGCTGAAAGACGGGCCAGGTACACACCGCTTGGCGCATCCAGTCCGGTTTGGTCGCGGCCATTCCATTCTCTGTTGTATACACCGGCATTTTGGGTTTCATTGACCAGTTCGTATATCTTTTGTCCCAGGGTGTTGTATATGGACAGTTTTACATGAACCGTATTTGCCAATGAATAATCAATGCGGGTTGAAGGATTAAAGGGATTGGGATAATTTTGCAGCAGGGCAAACCGTTCCGGTATTTGAGCTAATGCAATATCCCATTCCATGGTTGAATCAAAAGAATTCGCGTCGATTTCATAATTGTTTACAATAATTTTGGTGTTTTGCATATCACCATTCAGACTTTTCAGAGTGATATTGAGCAAAGCGGCGTTTTTTATTTCATTAGCGCTAACGGCGGCAATTCGCAATTGGCCCTGATTCTCCTGCCAGGCGAGCATAACATTTTCTACTCCAACTGCAAGCGCAACATTTTCAACTGTATATTTTTCTTTATCAATTGTCAGGTTTATCCCTGTTGAATGAAACGCTGTTGTTCCCTGAATTTGCACCGGTATTTCCAACACATTACTCTGTAATAGTGATATATTGCCCGCTGTCAGGATCCTGTCCGTTCCTTTACTTAGTTCAGAGCCTGCCCAATTGCCGCTAACATCGCCGATTAGAATACCGGTAAGGTTTTGTTCGGCCTGGTTATTATTTAAACTGGCATAGCTATAAACTGTATCCGGGGATAGCCAGTTGCTTGATGACGGTTTGATAAATTTCCATGCACCAATGGTATATTGTGATACATCTTGCTCTACATAATAGCGTAAAATAATAGAAGCATCGAAAGGGCTGATCTCGCCATTATTGCTCACATCAGCGGCGATTTTTTGTTCCTCATTCAGGGTTAACGTATCAACAAAATAACGCAGGATGCAAGCGGCGTCAAAAGTTGAAATAGCGGGTTCTTTTTCTGAACTTTTTGCTTTAGAAGCTAAAAGATCATAGTTTGAACCATATTGTAGATTTGTAAAAATATAATGCCCATCTGCATTGGATAATTGAGAATCTGAAACGCTGCCGGTTAAAGTGAGCGTAACACCGTTGACCGGGGTGTTGTTTTGATAATACCTGGTATACCCTGAAATAGCCAGGGAACCAATATAGGTAACTTGTCCGTTGGTAATATTGGCGGCAGGAGATCCTTCATTGAACATAAAGTTTTGCAGATTTAAAGCCGTTGAATCGCCATGCTGATGGTTTTTTGCAACACTGAAATCAATTTCAAGCATGGCTCCTGCTCCATTCAACGCAACTGCGCCGGCGCCGGATACCCGTATGCCGCCGCTGACGTTGTTGTACACCGGTTCCCCCCAGGTGGCGGTAATTGTATTCACTGACCTCACTTCGGTAACCTGTAAATCACTCGTATTGAATTGTAAATCAAAGCCATAAGCATAGATTTCCTTGCCGGTTACATCGTCAACCGTCAGTCTGGCCGTAAATGTATCACCGGCATTGGCGCCGCATTGCCAATCTTGCCCCATGGTAACTGCAACCGGGGTTCGGCAGCCATTCCAGTTTACTTGTGGCGATTGCCACACATAATCATTGTTGAATTCATTAGATTCGATCACAGTATTATTATAATCAATAATTGCTCCGGCGTAATAAACGGCCGGCGCCAGTTGATCGCATATTTCTTCCAGGTTTCGTGTGCCTGTGAGGGTTACGGTACTATTTGCCGCCAGACTGGAAAGCTGACTATATGCCAGCAGTTTGTCGGCTGTGGTAATATCCTGATCGGTAGACAAGTACCACCCCACGCGGAAACTACCCGCAGTTCCTGCATCTGCATTTTTAACAGTAGATTGAAAACTGCAAACACGGGTCATTGCATTATATTGAAAAGTGTTAATAGCTCCACTGCCGGTATAAATAACCAGATCGGGAGTGACAGGAGGGGGCCCTGCCCAGTCTATTGTTTCGCTATAAACATGGCTGTTATCGTTTTCATTGGTTTCGGCGATAGTATTGTTATAATCGATCAGAGCGCCGGCATAATAGACTCCAACAGGTAATTCTGCTATGGAGAAATCATCCAGATTCACGCTGCCGCTCAGGGTAACATACTGGCCGCTGGCAAGGTCGGTAATGGTTTTAAAAGTGAGTAGATAATCGGTAGCGGTGATTGTTGAATTGGCGGATAAATAAAATCCCACCCGGAAGGAGGATACGGACAAGTCTCCGGTATTTTCTACACTTATGTTAAAAGTACAGGTATGATTGGTTGAATTGTAACTTGAAGAATTATTTGCACCACTGCCGGTATATACTGCCAGATTGGTTTCATCTGCTGCCGTCGCCTGAGCGGAATAAGAGTAGGACATGGAACTGCCATAACCATTGGCTACCAATATAATTTCATCAAAAGTGGAACCAAAATCGGCAACGCTTTTGACGCCGGAGATACTTTCGACCTCATTGCCGGATGGCCCTTTTTTTAATAATAATCCGGAACTGGCGCCGTTAAAAGTAAAATCCATACTGCTGCCGTTGGAAAATTTAATATAATCTGCCGCATAACTGTTTACCGAGCCGGATGCCGACGCCGGGTAGCTCACCCAGCTTTGCGCCGGTGTTATGGGATAGGTAGCAAGATTGATGTTGCTATATCCGTATTGTCCTTCGTCAATACCGGTATCGTCCAGATAATTTGCGGCAACCCAGTTTTGGAATATCTGGTTAAAAGACAAGGAGTGCCCCAGCGATTGCAACACATTCATAATTCCCTGGCTGCCGTTAGCGGGCTCCTGAACGATGCTTTTTATAGTATTTGCGCCGCCGAATTGTTCATATAAATACAATATAAACAAAAAACATTGTTCATAATCAATCAATTGCTGATTCCATGTGGTGAGCTTGTCATCGGGATTACTAAAGAAATGAGTCGGCTTTCTCCAGCCATAGCCACAAATAAATTCTGCATAACCAGAGCATCCTTCATTTACCCAGGTATCTTCATTCGGGTCCTCGTTCCAGTGGATCATGTGCTGAAATTCATGCGCCAGAGTATGATAAAAACTGTTAGAGCCGGGAGTCGCCGGGTTACAATCCATGTAAAACATTTCTCTCTGGTTACTATGATAATAGCTGGTTTCGTCCAGCGAATAAAAGTACCCGGCAGTGTAAACGTTAACGGAGGGGTTATAATAACGTTCATCTTTGATATTAAAAATCAGAATCGTGATCCGGCTATCGCCATCAATTCCCGGTTTCCATTCACTGCCAAAACATGCTCTGTCGGTATTATATATATTGCTGTCAAACTCGTTGGCAATGGCGTTAATTGTTCCCTGGGCTATGGTTTCTGCATTGGAAACATAAATATAGCAATGTTCGCCAACGCTTTTACAAGTAGCTCTGATCTGTTCATCGCTTCTTGTGTAAAAATTATAGGTCCAAAAGTCCACTTCTTGCCCGACATAATCGTCAATTGTGTTGCCTTGCTCGTCCTGTTTGCCCCGGTTACGTAAACTTTTTTGTGTTGGTTCACTCTGCACGACACCCATTTGCCGTGCTTTTTGGTCGAGGATATGAAAACCACAAACGCCGGTCAATCCTGAATCCTCCGTAATGATTTCCAGCCCGTTAAAGGAGTTGTTTTCTGCCCGGGCAGTTGTAAAAAGTAGTAAAGTAAAAGCTATGATAAGAATATTGTGCTTGATATGTTTTGCTTGCATTGCAATCTCACTCCTGAGCATATTGGGCATTGGGGCAGTTATTTAATAAGGGTTATTAATCTGGTCTGTATATAAACATCGCTTTCATATCGGCAATAATATATACCGCTGGCAACCTTGCCGGAAAAGTTATCATCACCATGCCAGCTAATTTCAAAAGTACCGGCATTTTGATAATTCTGAACCAGGTTTTTGACAAGTTTGCCATTGATATCAAATATATCAATTTTTACCAGTGATGGCCGGGCAACATGGTATTTAATTCGTGTAACGGGATTAAAGGGGTTGGGGTAGTTTTGCCAGAGATAATAGTTTTCCGGAGCCGGGGGTGTTTTTGAAATATCGTTCGGTATTTTTATATATATATTACCGTTCTGCAGAGAATCTGCAAGAATAACGTCATTTAATAAAAATTCATTGAATTTTATTTCACAGTTGCTGCCGCCGGAACCCAGGACATGCAAGTCAATCCAGCACAAAACACCGCTGCCGGAGAGAGGTATAGAACCTTGAATTTCGGCATCAATTTGCCCTGGTGAAACAGTAACTGCTGGCGCACCCCATATTTCCGTTAAAGCCCCCGTTGTATTCACGCCGCTGCCCTCAAGCAGCAATGGATTAAAAATGAGGGACAATCTTATAGACTTTATCTCCAGGTTTGTTATATCTGAAATAATTATTGGCAAGCTAAAACGGGAATCAAATGTGAAACTGGAATCAGGGATACTGACAATTATTACCGGTTGCGGCTCAATATTTAATGTAACATATACTATTTGTGGACTGGAATCAGCGCCGGTTGCTGAAATAATAACACTGTCAGAATAGCTGCCGGCCGACAAACCGGTATTATTAAAAAATATCGCAACAGAATCAGAGTCTCTGCCAGAGTAACAAGAAAGGGTCAACCACTCCGCTGATTCTGTAGCCACCCAGTCAAGCACGCCTGTTCCGGCATTGTAAATATACAGCAATTCAGGCGCAGGATTCACCTCATTGCAGGTAAGGGTTAAATTGATTGAATCCGGATTTACCGCTAAAATCGACCCCTCGGTTTCAGTAACAACTGTCAGGTTTCCATTAGAGGTTGCTGCTTCCGGCATACCCTCATTAAATACAAATGATTTAAATAAAACGGGTGAAAAGGAACCTGCTGAGCCCGTCACAGTGAAATTGATATAGAATAACACACCGTTTCCAACAAGGGGAAAAGACCCGGCGACGCCCAGTAGAATTGAACCGGAGCCGATATTGATGGTTGGAGCGCCCCATTCTTGCAACAAACAACCGTCAATCACTAACGCGGTTGCTTTAAGAATTTCTGCATCAAATGTTATTTCTGCACCAATTGAATAGACTTTTTGATTTGTCAAATCGGAAACCTGTACAGGCACAAGCGCCTGGCTGCCGGGATAAACATTTAATGCAGGTATGGTAACATCAATGGTAGAATATCCATTGGTAGTTGTAAAGAAAAAGAAAATTATTGGGAAAAAAGCAAGGTATAACCGGTTCTTTATTTTCAGGGACATTCTCATCTCCGCATCCAAGTCCTGGAATAATCACATGATCCTGTTCATAGCATCAATAATAATGCCATAAAAAAATATGATAATTTGGATTGTTCAGGAATATCCAATTGAAACCGAA
>CAYNSO010000073.1:0-19405 GCA_964399735.1 uncultured Cytophagia bacterium | reverse complement strand
ATAATTAATATTATACCGGATGATCAAGTTTATTATCAGTCAAGTATTATATAAAAAAAGTTTGATAACAAAACACTCGAACAAAAAAAATACCACTACAGGAGATCTGCCATGAATACTCCAGATCGTGAGCAAGCATTACAATTATTACTTCAATATAACACCAATGAGTCTTTAATAAACCACGCTCTGGCAGTAGAAGCAGTAATGCGGTATATCGCACGAAAAAAAGGACAAGACGAAGAAAAATGGGGAATTATTGGTCTTATCCATGACCTCGATTATGAAAGATACCCGGATCAGCATTGTACAAAAACGCAGGAAATTTTGCAAGACAATCAATGGCCCAAAGAATACATTCGGGCAGTAGTTTCACATGGGTGGGAAATCTGTTCGGATGTTGAACCATTATCGGAAATGGAAAAAACTCTATACGCCATAGATGAACTTACCGGTCTGGTAACAGCTACTGCATTGGTGCGTCCTTCAAAAAGTGTTATGGATTTGGAAGTAAAATCAGTACTGAAAAAATGGCATCAGAAAGCTTTTGCCGCCGGCGCAAATCGTGCGGTAATTGAAAAAGGCGCTCAGTCACTGGGAGTGGAATTAACAGAGTTAATAGAAGATACAATCAAAGGCATGCGGAATGTTGCCGGTACAATTGGTTTGTAGAGATCAAAAATTTATTCTTGAAATTTAATTTTATTTGCGTAAATTAATTATATTAAATGATAACCGGTTAAAAGTACTGCTGAAAAAGCCAATTTTAAAATACATCACCGGATAAAAACACTGATTGCCGGATAACAAAGGACAATACAATGAAAACGACAATATATACTGCAACAGCCCCCAATATTGTTGAAGCCGAATATGATCCAGATCTAAAAAGTGTCATTGTCACCTGGCACACCATGATTGCTATTAATGATCTTGAACCGTGTATTCGCGCGCAAACCAAAGTTGCTAAAGAAAAAAAAGCGAAAACAGTTATCTTGAATACTATTTATTCAAAAAATTCAATTCGTAAAGATGATATGGACTGGATTGAGCTTTTTTATTTTCCACGCCTCCTTCATGCTGGAGTTGAAGCAATCATAATCGTACCGCCAATCAGCGCAATTACCAAACAAGCTATTGAAGAATATAAAATCAAAGCTGAAAAAGCTGGTCTACATGTTTATGAAACCCCGGATATAGAAAATGCAATTGAAACCGCAAAATTGATACGAGATAACAAAATGTAAAAACATGTCTGATAATATAAGTAATACTTGACAGACAAACCAGCATAAAAAAATTTACAGTTACAGGGAAGCATATCAACAAAGTAATTTCTGTATAATATAATCTTGAATGTTATTACAGCGTGTAATGTTATAATTATTTTAATTTTTAAATATCGGGAATAACAAATCAAGATAGAATGTATACAAAAGAGTAAATAGTAAAAAAAATATCTAGATTATAATACACATAAAACCAGGCTTCCATGTCCAGGCACAAACCAAACAAGACAATTTTATATTGCACAATAAGCTCAAACTTTTTGAATTAAATGTATAAACAATATGTATTATAAAGGAAAAAAAATGAAATATTGGCTGGGGATGTTTCTGTTTTTTTTATTCGCATTAAATTGCCAAAAAGATAGCAACCGGAATGTTGATGATAAAATTATTGTCAAGACCAACGAAAATATTATCCTTGATTCTGATTCTACAGACCTGGTTCAACAGCATACGTTAACGCCGGATAGTGGTTTAGCTACCACAAAAACTGATTCATTGGATACTGAAAAATTGCCCAAACTAAAACCTGCTGATTATTCAAATCTGGCAAGCTCTACGGATTTATGGGGTATGTATGAGCAAACAAGAAATGACATAACTTTATACAAAGACAACTGGAATTTCCCGGAATTATTGAAATCCTTGAATAAAGCTGCAGAAATTTCCCTTAAATTACATCGGGCAGATATTGCCGCCTGGCAGTTTAACAATATAGGATACTATTCGATTCTCGAATTTCAAAAAAGAACGGATTATTCCAATCGTATGCAAGATATACAGGCAATGCCGACAGGTCCTGAGCGCGATCAATTTATTCAGGAAACCAGAGAAATATTACTTTCTGAAATCGAGTTACTCAACAGCGCTGAACAAAGTTTGTATGATGCAATTGAACTGGATAACCATGAGCCCGATAAAAATCGACAAAATATCATTAATAGTAATTTAGAATTTATCAGGACAATTAACAGTTTCACAAAAAATTAATCGTTGTAAATCCTTTAAAGAAATAATTTTTATGAATTCTCTTTTTGATAGCAGTATTCTTTTAACAGGAATTTTAATTTTTTTCTCCCGGGTAATTGATGTTTCATTAGGTACCTTACGAACGATTAATATTGTCCAGGGTAGAACAAGAATTGCATTTATTCTTGGTTTTTTTGAAATCAGTATGTGGCTGGTTGTTTTATCCACGGTATTAAACCAGGTTATGACCAAACCAATTCTCGGTTTGTTTTACGCTCTGGGGTTTTCCACCGGAAACGTTGTTGGAATTCTTATCGAACGAAAGATCGCTCTGGGTCATACTATTTTTCGGGTTATTACTGCCGACCACGGTGAAATTATGGCCACCGCTATACGCAATGCCGGCTATGCGGTTACAACGTTTGAAGGCGCCGGACTAAAAGGCAAAGTAATTGAATTATATGTGGTATGTGACCGAAAAAATTTAAAAGATATTATTCCAATCATAAACTCCATTGATCCCAAAGCCTTTTATATCACAGAACAGGTTGGTAATGTCAGCAGAGTATATGGCCCGACTATGGTTCCAAGAACCGGCTGGCGGGCAATTATGAAAAAAAAGTAATTGCAACTCTGCCTCTTGGGGGAACGAATCGGTTTGAAACAATTCATATTATATTTTGTCCAAATTGATTTCTAATAGAATATTTAATTTGTAAACATTAAAAAGTGTGCAAAAACCATATTTTCAACAAAACTCTGATTGTCGAACAGTTACGGAAATATTTTTCGGTTCGCTTTGTGTTGTACTGAATGAAAATAGCAACAATATGGGGGAAACAAGTTTCATGGACAGTATCAGGTGAAAGGTAAATTATGACTCTATCAGTGTTAACGAATAATCTTGGTTATCCCCGCATTGGACAACAACGTGAATTAAAAAAAGCCACCGAAGCTTACTGGAATAACAAAATATCTGAATCTGAACTTTTGCAAAAAGCTGCTGAATTGCGTCTGTCTAACTGGCAAACACAAAGACAAGCGGGTATTGATTTAATTCCCTCAAACGATTTCAGCTTTTATGATCATATCCTGGATATGAGTTGCTTACTGGGCGCTGTTCCGCCCCGCTTTCAAACCGGTAAATCGCCTGTTTCGCTGGATATGGTTTTCAGTATTGCCAGGGGTGTAAACAGTTCACAAACCACAACCGTCACTCCGGCCAGTGAAATGACCAAATGGTTCGACACCAATTATCACTATATCGTCCCGGAATTATCTCAAGACATGCAATTTAAAATTTCTTCAACCAAAGTATTTGATGAATTTCAGCAAGCATTGCAAGCAGGTATAAAAACCAAACCGGTTTTAATTGGCCCGGTTACATGGTTAATGCTTGGTAAAGTATATGATGACAAACATCCTGATTTTAATAAACTTGATCTGTTACCCAGGGTATTACCAGTATATAAAGAAATACTCCAAAAGCTGGAAGAAATGGGCGCGGAATGGGTTCAACTCGATGAACCTGTTTTCGCTCTGGATTTGAGTAAACAAGAACTGGTTGCGCTACAACAGACCTACCAGGAATTATCAGCCAGTGTTAAAAATTTACACCTTATGCTAGCCACCTATTTTGGAGAATTACGCGACAATCTTTCAACCTTTGTTTCATTACCGGTAAGCGCCCTGCATTATGACGCCGTCCGCGGAGTTGATGAAATTGATAAATTACTTGCCGCCTGGCCGGAAAACACAATTCTTTCGCTTGGAATAGTTGACGGCCGTAATGTGTGGAAAAATGATTTTGATAAATCATTACTATTGCTCAACAAAGCCAAAACCAAACTTGGCGCCAGACGCATTATGGTCGCTCCCTCCTGCTCCATGATCCATACTCCAATTTCGTTAAAGCAGGAAAAGTTAATGGATAACGAAATTAGTAACTGGTTGTCTTTTGCGGAAGAAAAACTGGCCGAAACAGGAACGCTTGCCAAAGCAATAAATGGTCTGGATATTAGCAGGGAACTGCAAGCGAATCGGGCAGCAAACCAATCGCGGCGTAACAGTATTAAAATTCACAATCAAGCCGTTAAAAAACGCTGTGCTGCGGTACAAAACAGCGATTTGCATCGGCGGTCTCCATATAACCAGAGAAGACTTGAACAACGGGCTGCTATTCCCTTACCAGCATTCCCGACAACAACAATCGGCTCTTTTCCGCAAACAAGCCAGGTCAGGGCGATGCGCGCCAAATACAAAAAATCCGAGATCACTCTGCAGGAATATGAGCGTTTTTTACAAAGTGAAATTGAACAAGCCGTGCGCAAACAGGAACAGCTGGATATTGATATGCTGGTGCATGGCGAATTTGAACGCAATGATATGGTGGAATATTTTGGCGAACAACTGAATGGATTTACATTTACTAAAAATGGCTGGGTGCAAAGTTTCGGCAGCCGCTATGTTAAACCGCCTATTATCTTTGGAGATGTTTCGCGTCCTGCGCCAATGACGGTACGCTGGTCGCAATATGCTCAATCCCTGACCAACCGGCCAATGAAGGGCATGCTCACCGGACCGGTAACAATATTGCAATGGAGCTTTGTTCGTGACGACCAACCACGCAGCGAAACCACCAAACAAATTGCCCTGGCATTACGCGATGAGGCGCTCGACCTGGAAAAAGCTGGTATTAAAGCAATACAGATCGACGAACCGGCTATTCGTGAAGGTCTGCCCCTGCGAAAAGCGGATTGGGCAGCTTATCTGGAATGGGCTGTTAACAGCTTTAAATTATGCGCAGCCGGTGTCCATGACGAAACCCAAATCCATACCCACATGTGTTACAGCGAGTTCAATGATATTATCGATTCTATTGCGGCAATGGATGCTGATGTGATTTCTATTGAAACTTCCCGTTCTAATATGGAATTACTTGATGCTTTTGTCAAATTCCATTATCCCAATGAAATTGGACCCGGTGTATACGATATTCACTCTCCACGGGTCCCTGAAATCCGGGAAATGACCGATCTGCTGTTAAAAGCCAAAAAAGTGTTGCCTGCAGAAAATATCTGGGTTAATCCGGATTGCGGATTGAAAACCCGGCAGTGGGAAGAAGTAATGCCCTCTCTACAAAATATGGTTACTGCGGCCAGGCAATTACGCTCGTTATCATGATCACCTTCAAGCCAGGTTCAGACTAGTGAATCTGGCTTGATTAGAGACTACCATATAGAATAGATTTTCAAAACCTGTATGAATTGATTTTTTGCCATCAACGTGTTCAATTAAAAAGAAATGATTTTTAATCAATTTTTGAAACATTTTTTTCCAGTTACGTATAGAAAGAGAGAAACTTGAATCATGCGCTGGTAGCCGGCAGCAACATGGTATTCATTGCGGTTCAAATGCCATGTGGCTAAACCTGAAAATGTCATTCACTTTACAAGACATTTCGCTGGAAGGGTCACGGTTTCATAGCGCTTCACACTTGGTTGTTTTGTGTATGTAATCAATCTTTCAAGCGGACAGATTGTTGTGATTCAGTGAAAAAGGAGATTGAAAATGGAAAAACATATTAATTTACTTGGTATTCTATACATTGCATTCAGTGTAATGGGGCTATTAGCTGCAATCCTGGTATTTATTGCTATTGCCGGCGGCGGTTTTATTTCCGGCGATGAAGAAGCAATGCTCATTACCGGCATTGTTGCAACTGCATTATCAAGTATTATCACAATCTTTTCAATACCCGGCATTATTGGCGGCTGGGGTTTGCTCAAAAAGAAAAAATGGGCGAGGATTGTATTGTTAATCCTCGGCGCTTTAAACCTGTTAAATATTCCCTTTGGAACAATATTTGGAGGGTATACTCTGTGGGTATTATTGCAGGATGAAAGCGTAAAATGGTTTGAATGATTTCATTTTATAACGCACCATTTTTACCCGAGTGTATCGGACAACGGTTAGGTATATTTGCGATAAAGTGTAACTACTGAATAAAGGGTATTACACTTTCACGATATTCAGGTTAATAATAAACTTGTATATAAAAATCATCCCGCAAAACGAGATGATTTTATTTAGAGTTGATAGAGTATTATAATTCCTTATAAATAACCGATTTCTAAATGTTCCACTCTCAACAGTGTTTAACCCAAACTATTTATTACCTTTTTTGGGGCGCTGATTCCCGTTTTGCTGTCACTCTTCCAACTGGAAATTTCCTGTTTTTTCCTCAAGCTGGCTTGCGAGTTATTTTTGCTTTTTTGAGAATCTGAATTCTTTGTTGATCGGATTGTTCCGCTTTTCCTTTTTTACGTTCCTGGTAACTTTTTTTAATTTCCTGTTATACCTCAAATTAGTTTTCAAACACTCATTGTGCACTTTTCATGATTACAAAAAAAAGTAGAGTTTACTCTTATTTTTCATTACCCTTTTGCTCCTGTTCAATTTCCCGATTTAGACTTTCAATCTGTTTGTCAAGCAACTCCCGCTGTTTTTGCATTTGTTTCAATTGCTGCCGGCGAAATTCCTGAATATTAAAATTTGGTATATAGATATCTTTTAATGATTTGTGCAATTTCGCAGAATCAAGCTGAACATGAAAATGCTGCATCATTTTTTGCATCTCTGCTATTTTGCTTGAATCAAAGTTAATTTGAATGTTATTAACACTGTCCATTATTTTTTTCATCTGTACAGAATCAACGCTGAAATTAAAATTCTTTAAATTCTCTCTGGTCATAATTCTAATATGGCTGGTATCGAAATCAAATGATAAATTTTTAAAATTCTCCATGGCTTTTTGGAACTTTGTACTGTCAAAAGCGATGAACGGCAAGTTCCACGAAGAAAAATCGGGCGAAAATACCATGTTCCCCGGTAAATGAGGTATCACCACCTGGGAGGAATCACATATAAAAGAAAACCCGGGTATTTTTAATGAATCGAAAACAATATGTTTGCCTGCTACCAATATCGGATTCGTTGTTTTAGGTGAATTGGCAAATATTGTTGTCAAACTATCAAAATAGAAACTGAAAGGCATTGAAGAATCAATAATTAACACATCCTTTAAAGCATTAACAGTATCAGGCGGCATCGGCTTATCAGGAACAGATGCAGATAATGCCGGAGAATCTGGATTAGTTGAATTATCGACGACCAATACAATATCAGCTGCTTCATTACGGATTAGTGGTGCATCAACAGGTGCGGGTTGTTCAGGCGCTTCCAGATCTGCAGGTACAATAACAACGGCGGGAACAGGGGGCATATCAATAGTCGTTGTAAACTGCGCCCGCGCGTTAACATACACAATTAACGCACCAATAATAACCAGGCAACTGACAAGCAAACCACTCAAAGGATTGAACTCTGTCGCGGATTTACGCGTTAATCTTTTAATACGGTTAAAAAGCATTTTTTTATGATTAAACAAGGCCATTGCTGCGGTTGGGGCAAATTGTTTTTCATATACGGTTGTTAAGGCGCGCGCCAAAACAATATGATCACCGGTAAGTGCAATTGCCAAATCATCACAGCAATTCTCCCGCTCTTTGCGAATTATATATGAAATCCACCAAATCACCGGATGGTAAAAATATATTATACTGATCACCGAAAAAATAAGGTTTACCAGATAATCTTTTCTGCTGATATGAGCAAGTTCATGTGCCAATATCGCTTCCACCTGGCTTTGCGGTAGACCGGTCAGGTAACCCAACGGAAGCAATATCACAGGTTTAAATGAACCGATAACCATCGGTATTTTTATCCTGGCCGATTGCAGTAATGTAACACATTGCCGGATACAAAGTTTTGCAGCAAATTGATCGACACGTACCTGCCACTGCACCGGCGCTGGCAAGATACTTTTCCTTTTTAAACTCTGTGCATAAAGCAGCCCTCCTGTAAAACGAAACGACAATATCAAAACGCCAATACCCCAAAGGATAACTACAAGCGGTAAATACTGTTGCATGCTGATTAGCAGTTGCGTTAAATATTGAAAGAACTGCATAGTGTTGGCATTATGAATAACAGCATTGGATACCAACACTACAGCGCCTGTTTCATCAGAAAAAACAGCAGCAAGACTTGAATCAAACTTTTGATATGTATACGCAAATGTAAATACCGATACCCCGGTAAACAGCAACGCCAGAATCAAAGCGCAATTATATTTGAATTTTGAAGACTGTTCCCGAAGTAACAAAAGAACCAGGGCTAAAATAAAGCCGGTTATAATTCCCTGCCACAGGGAATGAATGATTGTCCAACCAAGAATGGTTACCAACTTGTTGACTGCTAATTGATTGATGATCATTTTTTTTCTCCTTGCAAACGATCTAAAAATTCTTTGATTTGTTCAATCTCTTCTTTTGTAGTTTTGCGCCCCCCCAAAGCCTGCATGACCAGGTTAAGAGCAGATCCACCAAATGCCGTTTCCAGCAGCTTGTCAATCAATGCATTGCGGGTTTCGTGCTCTTTGATTACAGGAAAATACAGGTGACTCTTGCCGTTTTTTTCCCTCTTTACAATCCCCTTTTGCGTCATGATCTGCATTATTTTCAAGGTGGTTGTATAACCGACCGTCCTTTTTGCCTGCAAGGCATCATTTACGAATTTTACCGACGACGGGCCAGCCTGCCATAGAATTTGCAGTATCTCCAGTTCCGATTCTGTAGGTTTTTTAATTTGGTCGCCCATGATTGTATCTCCACTATTAATTTACTACGAAATCATTCGTAGTAAATTTACAACATCAGTTATTAAAAGTCAAGTATAATTACGAAAGTATTCGTATAAAGTTTCACAATTTCCATCTTGGTAATAAAAAAATTTTTCCTTAAATTTAAAATAAAATAAAGAAACGCCAAACTTGAATCAAGGTAGTAGCTGCAATGAAAAAGATATATTATGTAGCGATGATATCATTATTTTTTGACCGGTGTCACTATCAATCTGTGCAAAAAACAAACGCTACTCGTGGCAATATCAAAATTACCAGGCGTTCAGGCGGATACCCTTGCCGTAGAAATAATTACTCCACCAATCCAGGCCGGCATGATAGCTATTTTAGTCTTTTTGCCAACTAGAGAATAATTATGCACAAATGGAGGATAAATGTTCCTTTATGAAGAACTATTACTATTAGCCCTGGATAGAAAAAAAGGAAATATCCATTTTGCCGCTTCCACTGCCCTGCCCTTTTGTCTTACCGGAGCAATTCTGGCAGAATTATATTTATCGGGCAAAATCAGCATTGTTGAAAAAAAATTGGTAGTAATTGATCAAAGGAACAGCGGCACAATGGCGCTTGATGAAGCATTACAAAAAATATCAACACAGCAAAAAGAGAAAAGTGTGGAATATTGGATTGAGACCCTGGTAAACAAAATAAAAAATATTCAGGATAAATGTATTGAAAATTTGTTAATGTTGGGAATATTACAAAAAGAAAAACATAAATTTATATTTATACCCTATTATCGCTATCCTGAATATAATCCGCGCCCGGAGCTCGATTTAAGAGACAAGATAAAACAAATAACGATGGAAAACCAAATACCGCAAGATCATTTCTATCTTTTACTTGTTCTGGTCAAAGCCTGCAATCTTGTCAATATTGTATTTGACAAGCAAAACAGAAAAGCCGCTAAAACATTTCTTAATTTGCTTGTTGACGATAAATCACCCGGTTCAACAATTTCCACTTTTGCGGTTGATTTATATAAATCGATCAATAATGCAGTTGCAGCAAGCACAGCAGCGACAGCGACAACAACAATAATCACTCATTAACAAGTATAATTTTCAATTTATATTCATACTAATTTTATTAACAAAAAAATTATCTTGATAAAAAAATATAAATTATCCAGGCTGGTTAACAAGAAATACAGGAGTATTCTTTGCATCTGAAAACGATAAATATTCACCCGGAAAAATTCCCTACAAGAGATCATTATCCTTTTAATTTGGAAATTTTCCATCAAACAAAATCACTGTCACTAAACAAACCAATAACATTCCTTATTGGTGAAAATGGCACAGGTAAAACTACGTTGTTAAAAGCGATCGCATACAAATGCGGTATTTATATATGGAAAGGCATGGAACGCACCCGCTCGGTTAATAATCCGTTTGAAGAAGATCTTTACAAAGCAATTTCAATAGAATGGGTAAATGGTTTGATTCCCGGTTCGTTTTTTTCATCCCAGCATTTTCGTAACTTTTCTCAAATTGTCGACGAGTGGGCTGCGCTCGATCCGGGAGTAATTGAATACTTTGGCGGAAAATCTCTTATCGCCCAGTCACATGGTCAATCGTTAATGTCATATTTCCGTTCCCGGTATTTGATAAAAGGAATTTATTTCCTCGACGAACCCGAAACCGCATTATCACCTAAAAGCCAGATAGAATTGCTCCAGGTCCTTACGCAAATTAGCTGCAAAGGTCACGCTCAGTTCGTTATTGCTACTCATTCCCCTATTCTATTGGCTTGTCCCGGTTCCGATATTTACAGCTTTGATAAAAAACCGGTAGAAAAAATAGAATATGAAATGACTGATTACTTTATCACATACAGGGACTTTATGCTCAACCCAAATAAATACCGTGCAGAATTAGTTAAATAGCTGTAATAGTTCAGCAATATATCAATACCAGGGAGTCAGCATGAAAAAACATACCTATATTTTAGAGGAAGGGGTTTGGCAAACGACCGGCCGGTATTATGATGAATATGAAAACTGCTATCAAATGGAAGCGGAAACCAAAACCACTCATAATAAAGATGAATGGATTCATGAAGGGACGATGATTATTCACAGTCCACAAATTCTGGAATTATCCAATCGGTACGAAATCATTCCCATGGTAAATAACAAAAGTTTTACCAATTGGGTTCAGTTTAATCCTGACCTGGGAATCATCACCGGAAAACTTATGATTATGGAAAATACAATTCTTTCCTGTTATCGTTCTGAAACCGGTGAATACACCGGTACCGAAGTGTTGATCCAGACAAGTCCGGATAAATATACTAACCGTGGCTTTGCTTTTCGTGGAAATGAAAAGTTATCGAGTTGGAGCGCCGATCTTTTACGAAAGAACTGATAGCGCTTTTATAATAAAAGTGCAATTTTAAAAATC
Organism: uncultured Cytophagia bacterium; assembly: GCA_964399735.1. Taxonomy (GTDB): domain Bacteria; phylum Zhuqueibacterota; class Zhuqueibacteria; order Residuimicrobiales; family Krinioviventaceae; genus Fontivivens. The sequence continues at coordinate 7,979 of CAYNSO010000073.1, read as the reverse complement.
AACGGGGAATCAGGAAAGAACAATAATTTTTCATGGGCTATAAAATACCCGCCAGGTTAAGCAATATCAGGGCAAGCCGAACCAGCAGAGTTAACAGACAAATAGAAAGAATTGTATTAACCAGACCATTAGCGCCAATAAAAATTACAATCAGGGCAGGAATAAAATAGCCGATCGAATCCATGATGAAAGGAACAGGAAAACCCAGGTTATAAGTCATATTTTCCAATAAATAAACAAAGATAAAGCTGGCTAAAACATCAAGCGCCATCAACCTTTTACCATAAAGAATAACAAATCGTGAAACAAGCCGTTCAAGGATAAAAGTGTAAAGAGTCGCCAATACAATAATCATTATATGCAGCGGCTGATTAAAGTAATAGGCAAAATACCCGGGAACAACCAGACCGGCGGCAGACAATCCAAATAACTCTGATAATACAATGCTGAAAATAACACCAATTCCGATAGATTCAATTAGTAATGTCATAAACCCACTTTCTGCTGTAAATATTACGTCTGCTATGTTAACAAACTCTAAATTCTGACAACTTTGTCAAAACCTTAAATTAATGGATATTGCAGGGAAATGCAATAACAATGTTATGGAAATATAAATGCCTGTTCTAAACCAGGTAACAGGGTATATCTATAATAATATGCTCCCGTTCCGTACTCAAATAACCGACTTGATTTATAAAAACCGCTCTTGACGGTAAGCGTAAAAAGAAAGCAATATTGAAAATTGAATTGCAAAAGCTTAAATCATTACTTGCTTAATTCATATATTATTATTATATTAAGTAAGAATATTAACAGCGTATAAACCAGACTAGAAATTTTAATAATAAATTCCAACATTTCAAAGGACAAAATATGGCTGCGTTTAAGATCTATACAGTGGGCAGTGAAATTGAATCCATGTGCTCAAAATGCAAGGCTGCCACTGTTCATGTGATTGAAGTAATTAAAAACGATATTCCAACCCGTGTTTTGTGCAAAAGTTGCCACAGTTCGCATCGGTATCGTGCACCGGAAACTGCGGCAGTAGCTGCAACCATTACAAGAAAAAGAGCAACTAGCAAATCAACCGGCGTAAAAAAGACCGCTGCTAAAACTACAGTAACCCGCACCAGAAAAACAGTTTCAACTAAAACTCCCGAACAAAGAAAATGGTCCAGATTATGTAACAAGTTCAATATAGAGAATCCCAAAGAATATGGCATGAACGAAAAATTTCTGGAACATGATGCAATACAGCACAAAAAATTCGGGCTGGGCGTTGTTGTGGAAATTCTTGACCCCACAAAAATAACTGTCGCCTTTGAGGATGGTATAAAAACACTGGTTCAAAATAGATAACAAAATATAAAAAAGCCACTTTTAAAGTGGCTTTTGTTTATTAATTTGTATAAAGATACCGTTTTATCTTTTTCGTCGGGGTTTTTTCAAACTCTACACGCTGTGGAAAAAGCTGATGTACCCGTGAATATGAAGCAACTTTGGTATTGACTTCCTTGCGAAGTTCTTCCAGAATTTTACTCATTATTTTCCCGGCGCTTGCTTCATCTTTTTCATAGTAATTATAACTTTTATCAATTGCATCAAAATCCAGAAAAACTTTGGCAACCACCCGATGATCTTTTTCATAGACAAGGGATTCCAGAACCAGTGGGTGTTGAGAAAGATAAAATTCAATTTCTTCCGGGTAAATATTTTCTCCACTGGGGCCAACAATCAAATTTTTTGAACGGCCTTTAATGAATAAATATCCGTCCTTATCGATGTAACCTTTATCCCCTGTTATTAACCAGCCATCTTCTGTAAACACTTTTTTGGTAGTTTCTTCATTGCGATAATAACCTTGCATAATATTTGGGCCTTTGGCAACAATCTCACCAATACCGGTAAGCGGATCAGCATCATCAATGCGCAGTTGAACTTCGGGAACGATTAAACCGGCTGAATTATGCCGCACTTTGCCAATCGGATTCACAGTTAATATCGGCGATGTTTCGGTAAGTCCATAACCTGTAATATATGGAAAACCACCATCGGTGAGGAATTGTTCAACTTCAATAGGTGTCGCGGCGCCACCGAAAACCATGAAACGCAAATTTCCGCCAAAAGCCTTGTATAATTTTTTACCGGCAATTTTATGAATCAACTTTTTCATTGCCGGAATCTGATACAATGCGCTGGTTACTTTTTTAGCATTAATTTCTGATAAAACTTTTTTCTTGTACAACTTGTCCATGATCAACGGCACAGACAGAATGATTGTCGGTTTGATAATTTGAACCGCAGGCAATAAGGTCTGTGCGGTAGGCAAGCCTTTTATATAAAATATCTTGGCGCCAACAGAAAATGGCGCAATAAAACCACAAGTACATTCGTAAGAATGAGACATGGGTAGTATAGACAATAAACGATCTTTATCATTAATAATGATCATTTTCAAAGCAGCATAAGCATTAGAGATAATATTTCTATTCGACAGCATTACTCCTTTGGAATGACCAGTAGTGCCCGACGTGTATAATATTTCGAGCAGGTCATCTTCTTTGATATCTATATCATTAATATCAACTTTTTTATTGACCGGTAATGATAATAAATCGGAAAAACGTAAGACTTTATAACCATTAATATCTGTTGCCTGATCATCAATAAATATAACCAGTTGTAATTCTTTAAAATCTGTATCCAGTATTTTATGAGCCAGTTTACTGGAAACAAACAAAGCTTTTGCCCCGGAGTTACGAATGATATGATGCACTTCATTTTTATGAAAATCGGGCAAAATCGGAACATTAATCGCTCCGGTCATTGCTACTGAAAAATAGCATATTCCCCAGCGGGGAGAATTTTCACTCAATATTGCAACCCGATCCCCCTTTTTAATTCCAGAGGCAAGCAATGCCTTGGTAATGGAATTTACCTGCATGCCGATTTCACCATACGTGAGCGGCGCTTCATCAACAAATCCCAATGAAATTTCTTTAGCATAAAGATGTATGCTATTTTCGAATAATGCTTTTATCGTTCTCTTGGCAGGCAACTGCATTTCATTCTCCTTATTTTAGTGGGCAAAGCAGAAATTTGAATGAGCAGGAAAAATTTGTGAATTTTATTCATTACTATAATATATAAAAATATGAATCAAATTCAATAGTAATCAATAAAAAAACCGACATTTTTTTAAATATCGGTTTTTTAAATGCCGGGTAAAGATTGACAAAAATGACTAGTGAGTTCTTTTTTCTTCAATTCTGGAAGCTTTACCGCGTAACTCACGCAAATAGTATAATTTTGCCCGGCGCACTTTACCTTCTTTTAAACGTTCAATTTTTGCAAGATTGGGTGAGTGCAACGGGAAAATTCTTTCAACGCCAATACCATTTGATATTTTTCGTACTGTAAAAGTTGCATTTACACCGGTGCCTTTACGATTGATAACTACACCCTGGAAAACCTGAATCCTTTCCTTGTCACCTTCAACAACTTTAACGTGTACATTGACGGTATCGCCCGCTTTAAATTCTGGAATATCAGCATTCATCTGCGAGGCTGAAACAGCATCTAATTTATTCATTTTAGAGCCTCCTACTTCAAGAGGGTTATTTTTATGTTATTCAGTATTTACGTATTTATAATACAAATCAGGTCGTTTATTTTTGGTAATTTCTAACGACTGTGATAATTGCCATTCTTTAATTTTTTCATGATGTCCCGATAATAACACATCAGGAACACGCATATTTTCATATTCAACAGGGCGGGTATAATGTGGAAAATCGAGCAACCCGGTTTGAAAAGAATCGGTATCGGCGGAATCAAAATCACCTATCGCGCCAGGCAATAACCGGACAATTGCATCAATTACACACATGGCGGGTAATTCACCACCTGTTAATACAAAATCACCAATAGAAATTTCTTCGCTAACATATCGGTCAATTATACGCTGATCTATGCCTTTATAATGACCACATAGTAACACCATCTTGTCCCGTAATGATAGTTCATTAGCTTTTTTTTGGTCAAATATTTTTCCTGCTGGTGTTAACAAGGTTACGGGCACACCTTCCAGGTCATGCTTTATTTTAATATCTTCAAGACACCGAAAAACAGGTTCGGCCTTGAAAATCATCCCGGCGCCGCCACCATAAGGATAATCGTCAATTTGTTTATGCTTATCTATTGCATAATCACGAATATTGTGAATATAATATTGCACAATATTTTTGACTCGGGCCTTTTCCAGAATACTTTCATTCAAAGGACCTTGAAAAATATCCGGTAGTCCTGTAAGTATGTGAAATTCCAAAACTTCCGGCTCCTCGGTTAATCTAGTAATCCATCCACAGGATTTATTGTAATAATGCCGGTTTCCAAATCAACCTTGTTGATAAACTCTTTAACAACCGGAATTAATATCTCTTTATGCAATCCTTTTATCACAAATAAATCACCTGCCGGAAATGTTTGTACATCTACTAATTGCCCGATCGGAATATTTTGATTGGTATGTACTTGCAAACCAATCAATTGAAAATAATAATAATGCCCTTCGGGTAACGGCAGACATTCTGAACGTGGAATTTCAATAAAGCAATTCCTTAATTTTTCGGCATCTTCACGGGAAGTAACTTCTTTAAAGCAAATGATTATATATCCATTGCCAATTTGCACATGTTCGGGAGTATATACATCATAATTATCATTACCATTGTTAATAAAAACTCTGGTCAATAATTTAAATCGCTGCGGATCATCCGTCATGGGTTCAACACGCAAAGCGCCTTTAACGCCATGTGGACGTGATATTCTACCGATGAAAATATAATCCGGCAAAGAGTTTGTCGACCCGGCTACAGGCAGCATGATACCTCAAATTTATTTCAGTTGTCAATGAACCAATCAATCAAAAATGACTGAAAAAATGAATTATTCAGTAACAACCGGAGCAGCTTCATCCTTAACCTGTGTTTCAGAATCCGCTTCGGGTTCCGTTTTTGCTTCAGGCTCTGTCTTCACTTCGGCTTCTGTTTTGGCTTCGGGTTCTGTTACTGTATCAGCAATTTCAGCTGCTTTCACTTCTTCTTTTTCTTTTTCTGCTTCCTTTTTACCGGCTTTACGCTGTTCCATTGCTTTCATGGCTTCCTGGCGTTTTGCTCGTTCCAGTTGTAAATCCTGCCATTTTTGTAATTCCAGAGCAATTTTTTCCGGTTCAAAACCGCGTTTTTTCAAATCCCATTCCAGGATGATTCCTTTTTTCCGCAACAAACTATTTACAGTATCGGAAGGAATAGCGCCCATATCCAGCCATTTAATTGCTTTTTCTTTATCAATTTCGATTTCGGCAGGAGTAGGAACCGGGTTATAATGACCAATTTTTTCCAGATATTTGCCATCCCGGCGGGTTTTGGAATCAATCGCTACAATACGGTAAAAAGGCAGTTTTTTTCTGCCCAAACGGGTTAATCTTAATTTTACAGACAAGTTATAAATCCTCCTTACTTAAAAACCTGACGGCATTCCGGGTATACCGAATTTCATTCTGCCGCCTTTTTTCATCATTTTCATCATTTTTCGCATCATTTCAAATTGATTTAATACTTTATTCACATCCTGAACACTTGTACCACTGCCTATCGCTACTCTTTTTCTCCGGCTGGCGTTCATTATATTGGGCAATCGCCGTTCTTTCAGAGTCATGGAATTGATTATCGCTTCAACTCTGACAAGAGCTTTATCATCAACTTGAATACCCTTCATTGCGCGATTTTGCATTCCTGGAATCATGGATAATAAATCCTGCAATGGGCCCATCTTTTTTATTTGCTGGAGCTGCTCTAAAAAATCAATCAGGCTAAATTCCTGGCTCCGAATTTGTTTCTCCAGTTTGGCAGCTTTTTCCGCATCAAACGATTCCTGGGCTTTTTCCACCAAACTGACTACATCGCCCATTCCCAGGATACGGGAAGCCATACGATCAGGATAAAAAACTTCCAGTTGATCTGCTTTCTCACCAACACTAAGAAACTTGACTGGTTTTTGTGTTACAGCACGAATGGATAGAGCTGCTCCGCCACGGGCGTCGCCATCCATCTTGGTTAATACTATACCACTAAAATCCAACCTTTCAGAAAATGCCTTGGCGGTATTTACAGCATCTTGACCGGTCATGCCGTCGGCAATAAATAAAATTTCTTCAGGCTTGACGGCGGCTTTGATATTTTCCAGTTCCTGCATCAAATCGTCATCGATATGCAATCGTCCGGCTGTATCGAGGATAATTGTATCCTTCATATTTTGCCGCGCATAGTGCACAGCATTTTTACATATAGCGACAGGATCCTTACTATCTTCAGAAAATGTAGTAATATTGATTGCCCGCCCGACAACCCTAAGCTGTTCAATAGCAGCAGGCCGGTAAACATCCGCAGCAACTAGCAAAGGATTTCGCCCCTTTTTACGCAAATGCAAAGCCAGCTTACCGGCAAATGTTGTCTTGCCTGAACCCTGCAAGCCTGTAAGCATGATCGCATCAGGAATCCGGTTGGAAAAATTGATACGGCTATCTTTATCTCCCATCAATTTTTTCAGTTCATCATGAATGATCTTGACAACCATTTGTCCGGGAGATATACTTTTCAAAACCTCTTGCCCAACAGCTCGCTGTTGAACATCGGCAATAAACTTTTTTACTACCAGGTAATTGACATCCGCTTCCAACAATACACGACGAATGTCACGCATTGTGTCTGCAATGTTCTTATCCGACAACTTGCCTTGACCTTTAAGCGTACGGACAACACGATCAAATTTTTCAGTCAATTCCTGGAACATGAATACAAATTTCCAATATTAATTTTAAAACCAATAAAGCCAAGAAATTTAACAAAATTTATGCTTTATTGCAAGCAATTTTTCATCATAAAGGCTTTGTATTCAATCAATTTACAACCCGGTAGCCAATTTTATTCGTACCGGTTCACATTTTGAATAACGGTAATAAAATTATAATTGAAAAAACTTGTTTACACTCTGCTCATTCTGATAATTTCCAGTTATGGGGTAACTAACAAAATTTGGAATCAATATTCCAGCGGACTGGTAGTTTGAATAGTCGCTGGTTGAATTTTTTCCAGTTGTTTGGCTGTGTCTTTGGCTTTTTTGTGATTTGGATATTTCTTTAAGAATAATTCATAATATTCTTTTGCACGCCTATTGTCCCCGAGTTCTTTTTCACAAAGCGATGCCGCCTGAAACAAATAATCAGGTGATTTTTCATAGGTCGGGTGCTGTTCTGAAATTTGGACCAATGTAGCTACGGTGTTGAAAAAATCACGCTGGTTTTTTTCATAAATTTCTGCTATTTGCTCAAGCGCCTTTACGCCAATCAAAAAGGTACTGTATTTGCCCACAATTTCATTATAAACCGGAATAGCTTTATTATAATCTTTAAGATTTTTATGATAGATCTGGGCAATATTCCATAAAGCATCCATTACTTTATTTTCAGTCGGATTTAAATCAATAAAACGGCGATAATCTTTAATTGCGCCATCATAGTCTACCAGTTTTTCTCTTTTTAATGCAGCCGATTGAAACAAGGCAGCAGCAGCATATTGTGATTGCGGATATTTTTCCACAACCATCAAAAAAGAAGTAACTGCTGCGCTATATTTGTTTAGCTTGTCACTATACAAAAGGCCCCGTTCATACATAACCTGGGGTAATAAAGGACTTGAGGGATAGAGTAAAATAATTTTTAAAAAAGTGTCAACTGCCTCATTTTTATTACCACTCAAACCATACAATTCAGCGCTCCAGGTCAGTATCTGATCCAGACGATTATCGTCCGGGTAACAAAACATAAAATTTTGTAATTCGGATTGTGTTCTTGCAAATAATTTATCAATTTTTAATTCGTGTAAAAGATTCACATAGTTGTAATATCGGTTTGAATG
>CAYNSO010000072.1:0-19596 GCA_964399735.1 uncultured Cytophagia bacterium | reverse complement strand
AGTTGTAGAATAGGGTCTCACCCCATCTTTTTTAATTTGATTTGAAAACGACTGGGCAGATGCCTCATCGTAACCGTTACCTGCAACTACAGAGCAATATTGAAAAGGATATTATCCTGCAAGCGATTGCAATTTTCATTCACAAATCCCTGTCATTAATACATTTTTAATCGACTTTGGTAAATATTTAATTGCTTGTTAACCTGTTTTTTTTATATTTAAATTGTTACAATAATAATCTTTTCATAGTACATTTTTTTTGATTTGGATGCTGCAAAAACGGAACCCGATATTTTTTGAATCGTAACAAATAGTAAACCGGTTCAGGCAGGTTTTTGGAACAATATAATAACCGCCTCTGTTAAAATAAATGTACCATTCTTTATAAATGATTCTTGATAGATTTAATCGTTTTACTGTCCAGGGATATTATGAAAAAAATTACCATCAAAGATATTGCTGAAATGGCCAAAGTTACTCCGGCAACTGTTTCTATGGTTTTAAACAATAAAGCCAAGATCGGCGCCGATACCCGGCAAAAAATCCTCGATTTGGCCCGCGAATACAATTACGTTCCCAATATCTCTGCGCGGGGGCTGGTGCACTCCAAAACCAACACTCTGGGTGTGCTCATTTCCGGTCTGTCCGAACCAATTAACGCAGCAACGATCAAAGCTGTTACTCAAAAGATCGCCACCACCGGTTATGACATTATTCTCTATGGCGCCTACAAGGGTGAGGACTGGCGTTCGCATCTGTACCACCAACTCAACAGCGAAGGCCGGCTGGATGGCATTCTGCACAAAGCCATCGATATGACCAATGACGACCGGGAGTTGGTCTCGCGCATGAATCTGCCGATTGTGATCTTTGAAAACGACCTGGACTGGATCGATTGCGTGGCGATTGATAATAAAAACAGCATCAAAGTAGCAACCAGGTATTTGATCCGCAAGGGCCATAAAAAAATAGGCGCGGTAACCTGTTCAATAAACAAGAACTTAATCGACAGTCGTATAGCGGCTGTTGACGAAACCATGCAGGAATTTGGCCTGGAGATGAACCCGCAGCATGTTTATACCGGCTCCAGTTATTCACCGCACGAAGGAGTCAAAGCTGCCGATTATTTCCACAGCCTTGCCGATAAACCCTCCGCAGTTTTTGTGGTGTGCGGTGATTATGTGGCCTCTGGATTTTTATCCCGGATCAAACTTTTAGGTTACAAGGTGCCGGATGATTTTGCGCTCGTCGGTTTTGACGACCTGTGGTTTTCATCGCTGCTGGATCCGCAGTTGACAACAATCCGCCAGCCGCTGGACGATATGGTCGATGCCGCCATCGATTTGCTGATTGCCCGCATTCAGGATAAAACCAAACCGATAGAAAAACGCAAGTTTGAACTGGAATTCATAATCCGCCAATCCGCCTGATCTTCCTTTACAATACAGGTTTAATACCGGGTAATTCGGGATGAATTATTATACTTGTATTGTTATATCTTTTTGAATATTCCATTTTATTATTTTCCTGATGATGCTGTTTTTTTTAATAAACTATTTTGTTAATTTAAACGTTTAAATTGAATCATGAATGGAGGTTACAATGAAGAATAATATATTGTTACCGGTTAGTTTGGTTTTGGTTTTTTTCATATCTGCTTACAGTCAAGATCCGCTTAACCCCGGAACTCAGCGGGAGGGGATGAACGGTATTTATGCAGATTTTGAAACTGCAACTGAACAGTATCTGGGTGTTACAACCTGGAATGCTTTTGATTGCAACGCCGCTGCTACCCTGGAAATTGTTGCCAATCCGAATCCCGCTGGTGTAAATACCAGCGCTAAAGTAGCTAAATTTACCACTACCCCCTGTACCTGGGAAGGCGCTAATATTGTAGAAGAATTTGTGCCTATGAACATGAACCGCAACCTGTTTCGCGTGGATGTGTATGCACCGGAAGCCGGGCGCACTGTTTTGTTAAAACTGGAAAAATTTTCCGACAGCGCTGTTTTTGTTGAAGTACAAGCTACTACAACCGTCGCCAATGAATGGGAAACGCTGATATTTGATTTTAGCGGCGCTGAATCCGGTGTATATGGCAAAGTTGCAGTATTCCCGGATTTCAACGGTACAGCCGAAGAGGTGTGGTATTTTGATAACATTTGGCAATACCGCGAACCGATTTTATACAAAGATGGGATGCTGGCGGATTTTGAAGGTGAGAATTTGTGGTTCCATTTATGGGATTGTAACGACGGCACCGCCGAGTTGCAAATCATTGACAATCCCTATCCCGACGAGGTAAATGATAGCCCCATGTGTGCCTATACCTATACCTCCGGTTGTGAGTGGGAGGGCTTTGCAAATGATGAAAAATTTGCCCCGTTTGAGTGGGACGAACAACTGGTTTTTACGCTTCAGGTATTTTCACCTTTTGAAGGCAGACAGGTCAATTTAAAACTGGAAAATTATGAAGATAAATCCATTAATAAAGAAGTTCAGGCAACAACAACAGTCGCCGGGGAATGGGAAGAACTGATTTTTAATTTTACAAATTTGGACCTTGAACAAGGTATATATAGCCGAGTTGCTATTTTCCCGGATTTTTATGCTTATGATGAAGAAATATGGCTTTTTGACAATTTGCGCGTTGAAGGCGCTACGACTATGATAAGACCGATACAAAATATCGCCGCTGCTTATGATTTGCAGGTCAATAATTATCCGAATCCTTTCAATCCGCAAACTGTGATATCGTATACATTGCCTGTTAATGGGCAGGTAGAATTGTCGGTGTATGATATTAATGGCCGGCAAGTAACAACCCTGGTCAATGATAATCAGCAAGCAGGCGCCTATCAAGTGGTCTTTGACGGCGCCAACCTGGCGAGCGGTGTCTATTTTTACAAGTTGTTTACCGGGAATCGCATTGTTGCTAATAAAATGCTGCTGGTCAGGTAAATACTGCTTTCATCGGTTCTGGTAAAACGGCTTTGCTCTCTCCCCGAACCCCGGCTGATGACCGGGGTTTTTTATTGCCTGCCATTCGCCCGGTGATTAATGTGGCAAAAATCCTTTTGTTTTTTAGGCAAATATACTGTAATTTTCTTTTTATATTCCCCAAATTTTCATTTCAACCAATAGGGAGCGAGGTATGAAAAAAAACATTCTGTTTGCTCTATTAGTATTAACTCCTTTCACCCTGCCGGCTCAGGAAAACATGATATCCAATCCTGAATTTGATTCCGGCAAAACCAGTTGGATTTTTATTAAAAAAATCCCTGCTGCGTGTACCAACGAAGTAAAAGCCGACAGTTTATTTTCCGGCCCCAACTATATGTCAATTACAATTACCAATGGCGGCACAGCCGAAAGTGATATTTGTATTTATCAAGCCAAACCGTTTGAACAAGGTCGTATTTACCAATTCAGCTTTATGGCTAGCGCCAGTGTAGATCATACCATTCATGCTGTGTTTATGGAAAGCTCCGGCCAATATAACGTGGTTTGGAGTTCACCTGACCTGGTGTTGACTACTACTCCGCAAATGTTTGGTCCATATACTTTTAACTATTACGGTGCAGACCGGAAATACCGCATCTTGTTCAACCTTGGCGGTAAAAATGATGTAACTGTCAACCTTGATGCCGTTGTCTTGACGGAAACCGATAATCCCGACCATATCCGCATCGATGAAAAATTTTTGTATCGTTCACATACCCTGGCCGAAACGACTCTTCCGTACCGTTTGTGCATTCCTGATGGCTATGATCCGAACCAAACCTATCCTCTGGTATTGGCGCTGCACGGCGCCGGAGAGCGCGGCACGGACAATACGATGCAAATTTCCTCACATCGCATGGCGGCAAGTTGGGCAGACAGCGCTAATCAAAAAGAATATCCCTGTTTTGTTGTGGCGCCGCAATGCCCGACCAATAATTCATGGAATGATTATAATAGCAGCGATCGAGATTCTTATCGTATTTTTGTAACCCCGATCAGTAACGAAATGACCTGTGTAATGGATATGCTTGATTCGCTGATCCGTGAATTTTCAGTCGATGAAAATCGATTGTATATTACCGGTCTGTCGATGGGCGGGTACGGAACCTGGGATGCTATTATGCGCTTCCCAAACAAGTTTGCCTGTGCCATTCCCATGAGCGGCGGCGGCGATTCTACCCAGGTGCAGCGCATTAAACATATTCCCATTTGGAATTTCCATGGCGAAGTGGATAACACCGTGCCGGTTACAGAATCACGCAAATTGATAAAAGCGCTGGGGCGGCAGGGGCTGGACTGCGTGTATACGCATTGTAATTATGGCAACTGCTCCGGCATGAGCGACGCCGAGGTACAGGCAGTTACCGAAAACGGCGCGCGGCTGCTGTATACCGAATGGGAAAATAAGGATCATGATATGTGGGCCGAATCTTATGATTATCCATATTTGTTCCCTTGGGTGTTTGCACAGAACAAGCAGAACAATCCTGAACCGGTGCGTGTAGTTGATAATCAGGCAGCAACAGTCAGTTCTATCCAGTTGCGGCAAAACTATCCAAATCCGTTCAATCCTGTTACCACGATTGAATTTACTCTCAGCAAACCGCTGGAGGTGAAAATCGAGTTGTTTAATATTCAGGGACAAAAAGTAACAGAATTGTTCAACGGCAAAAAAGGCGCGGGTTTGAACGAGGTGACTTTTAATGCTGCGGGTCTGGCTTCCGGCGCTTATATATACCGTATTACTGCCGGCGATTTTGTAGCAAACAAGATGATGACGTTGCAGAAATAAATAAACCGTAACCGCACCGGTCATTCTGACCTGGCGCGCAAAACGGCTTTCACCGGAAAAGCTGATGAAACCTGCAAACCGAAAAAGTCGGTTCCTGGAAATTGGCTTGTTTTGAAAAAGGGAATGAATGATGTACCAGTACAAAAAACCAGGTTTTTAAACCGAGTTCAAGTAAACCGAGGGTTTGATTATGAGCAGAAAACAATGTTTCAGATTATTCCTGTTAATAATTTCTGTACTGATTGTTAACAGTCCGGCGCTGCCTGAAGGCCGGGATTGTTTATTGCAATACATGGTCGGAGAAACAGGACTGACCGGCGCTGTTTTCGATGAGCAAACGTGTATGCCGTTACCGGCCCGCCTGGTTTTGAGAAATGAAAACGGGGAATGTATTGAATCATATTACAGGAATTATCCGGGCTATTATACTACTGAGGACGGTACTTTTCATTTTCATCTGCTTCCCGGTGAATATACTTTAGATGTTTATCATGGATTTGAGTATTTATCCCAATCTCACAAACTTTATATCAAGCAGGATCATATATTAAAAATATCAATTAAACTGCAACCCTGGCTAGCCATGCGAAAAATGGGCTGGGTGAACGGCGATGGTCATGCTCATTTATATACAGAAAAACAAAGCGATGAAGAAATGCTGATTCGTGTACGACGAATTTGCCACGCCCAGGGAGTTGATTTTATCAGCGCCAATCAGGGCTGGGCCGGGTATAATGATAATAATTGGCGCGAGGGTTATGCCCGTTTTTCCAATGATCATTTTCTGCTTCATTACGGTGCGGAAATGCCAAAATACCGTACCGGTCATACCTGGTGGTTGGGGCTGGAATCGTGCCGTGGTTATTTTGAAGCGGCGATGGATACTTGTTATGAAAACCGCTATTATCAAAGTTCGTCCGGTACCTCATGGGATTTTTATTCGTTACCCCTGGTCAATATTCCGGATGTTGAACTGGTTGCCCGTTTTAAAAAGGAGGAGGATGCAGTAGCCTGTATTCCGCACCCGACCTCATGGTGGTGGCAAAGACGAGGAAATATTGAGAAATATACTACCAATATTTGTTCATATTTATCATTTGGCTTACTGGCAGGGGGAATCTGGGATGGTCTTGTGGTTATGGGTTATGAAAAGGATCATTATTATTATCAAAATCTCTGGTTTAATGTGTTAAATCGCGGCTATCGTATGACGCCGGTTGCCGAACTGGATGGCGGCTATGGTCCGGATAACAAATTCCCCTATGGTACAATGCGGGTTTATTACCAGGTTGGCGATACTCTGACCATGGACAGGGTTGTCCGTGCGGTATGGCAGGGTCGTACTATGGTAACATCCGGGCCGGTCATTTTTACGGATATTGACAATATATATCAGGTTGGCGATGAACTGGTGGCCGATAGCGCTGCTCATACCCTGCATATTGATGCTTTTGCAGCGAGTGATGTCAATGATTATTTGTCGTACCTGGTAATTTTCCGTAACGGACAAATTCATAAAATGTGGGATTTACGGGTTCAAAAGCTTCGTCACTATCAGGTGGAAATGGCAATTCAGGAAAACGAGCAAGCCTGGTATGTTATTAAAGCTTATGGTCGGAAAAGCTGGGAAAATCCGGAAAACCTTGATGTTATGTCTGTTTGTCGTAAAATAGAGCAGGGAGTGTTTAAAGGGGCTGATAATAATGAACACGATATATGCCTTACCGGCCCTTACTATTTCCGTCCGGCAGGGGGTAGCGCCCCGGCTGCTCTGGAATCATCGGTAGCGATAACTCTGGTGCATCCTGTTACCGGAAAGGCTTTGCCGCAGGCGGTTATTCAAGTATATTTGGACGGAATTGTTATAGCTTCTCACACTGTTAAAGATGGCCGGACGCAGTTTACTATGCCCTGTAACGCTATATTGAAAATTTCTGCTCCCGGTTTGGCGCCAATTACACGCTGCCTGTATCTCGATTATGAGCCACAGCAAAAAATACTAGAAACTTTGGCTAATGGCAACTGGCTTGAGCAAAACAACTGGCGTAATACAATGCACCCCGGCCAGGTACCTTGGGAGGCATTTCAATTTGAAAAAACAAAAGAAATACTAGCAAATGTCGAATGGAAAATCGAGATGCAGCCCAATGAGCGCGATCGTTTGTGGAATGATTTTGAGGCATTATTCAAATGAATGGCTGCCTGTAAATTTTAGTGTTAGAGTTTGATTACTGTAAAAATGAGTACGAAATAGTCACCGATTGATGTAAAACATTGTAAAGCATAACCATTTGAGCGCTTTATCAAGTATGGTAAAAAAAAAGTACTTGATTTTTACCACAGTTTATTTAAACTTTATATCTGTGAAAATGGAATAATTGTATACATCCTGTTGTCGGGTATTGCAGGGATAATAAAAGGTTGTTTACCGATTGCGATTACCAGCTGGTGTTTTATCGGAAAAGCAACATAGTACAATTCCAGCGTTCTGCGGAGACGGGTACGAGTCACGGAATATTTGATCTAGTTGGTACAAAATATTATCAAAAGGAGTATTACTAATGACAGATGAAAAAAAAGAGCCTAAAAAAAGCAGCTCTGGCAAAACAGCCGGCAAGAGTCTTGATCGGCGCGATTTTTTGCAGGGTTTGGCAACGGTGCCGGTTCTGGGTTTGTTCGGCTATGCCCTGAAAAAAGAGGTCGATTATCAAAAAGCGCAAAAAGCAGCAGCATTGGGTTCTCCTGCTGTTGTTCCCGAACAATCGGAATTAAATGTTGCGCTGTTGGGCGCCGGCGCCCAGGGTGAAGTGCTGTTGAATGCCATGTTGAAAATACCCAATTTACGGTTTCGCGCTGTATGTGATATATGGACTGATTATAATTTAAAAAAGACGGTAAACCTGCTTAAAAAATATAAATTTGAAGTAAATGGTTATCAAGATTATACGGAAATGCTGGCAAAAGAGAAAGACCTTGATGCTGTTATTATTGCCACTCCCGATTTTTGGCATGCTCAACATACAGTTGATTGCCTGAAAGCCGGCGTGAATGTGTATTGTGAAAAAGAGATGTCCAATACCCTGGAAGGCGCCCGGCGTATGGTAATGACCGCCCGTGAAACCGGTAAATTGCTGCAAATTGGTCATCAGCGCCGCAGCCATCCGCGGTATAAACACGCGTATGAAAAAATTATCAAAGAAGCGAAAATGCTGGGCCGCATGGTAACAGTGAATGGGCAGTGGAATCGCTCGGCAGCGCCTGATCTGGGTTTCCCGGCCCGTTATGCTATTCCGGCAGAAACCCTGAAAAAATATGGTTTCAAGTCCATGGAACAGTTTCGTAACTGGCGTTGGTACAAAGGTTTGGGCGGCGGTCCGATCGTTGACCTGGGTTCGCATCAGATTGATATTTACAACTGGTTTCTCGACGCCAGACCCAAAACCGTTATGGCAAGCGGCGGCACCGATTATTATGACAAAGCCACGCACGAATGGTATGATACGGTTATGGCAATATATGAATACGAAACAGCGGATGGCGTTGCCAGAGCTTATTATAAAACGCAAACCACTAACGGCAGCCAGGGATATTTTGAAAATTTTATGGGCGATCAGGGAACAATGGTTATATCGGAATCGGAAGCTCTGTACAGTGGAATAATGTATCATGAAACATCGGCGCCACCCTGGGATGAGTGGGTACGCCGTGGTTATGTATCTGCTCCCAAAGTCATTGTTCCGGGTGAAAAGCCGGAAGTAGTGCTGGATGTGCGCGAAACAGTTTCGCCGGATGAACACAAAATACCTGTGGTATTGAATGATCCTTATCATAAACCACACCTGGAAAACTTTTTTAATGCGATTCGCGGCACGGAAAAACTGAATTGTCCACCGGAAATCGGTTATGAAACAGCAGTTACTGTGCTTAAAGTAAATGATGCAATTGAAGCCCGCCGGACCTTGAATTTTGATCCGCGGGAATTTGAAATCTAATACTGCGATAATTGATTTTTATTGCGTTTTATAGCGAAAGGACGATTGAGAATATGAATGAAAATAAATTTTCCAGAATACAGATGATTGCCCTGGTTATTATGCGGGTAATGATTGGCTGGCATTTTTTGTATGAGGGTGTTGCCAAGCTGATGAAACCGGGCTGGTCTGCCGCCGGTTATTTGAGCCAGGCAAAAGGCATTTTTGCCCCTATCTTTGAATGGATTACCAGCACCCCTGATGTATTGGCTATTGTCAACCAGATGAATATCTGGGGCCTGATTGCCATCGGACTCGGCCTGATTGTTGGTTGTTTTACCCGCATTGCTGCGGTTGCCGGTATATTGCTAATATTGTTGTATTATGTTTGTAATCCGCTGTTTGTGGGTTTTTATTATTCCATTCCTTTGGAAGGCAGTTACATGATTGTCAATAAAAACCTGGTTGAAATGGCGGCTTTGTTTGTTATTGCCGTCACTCCTACCGGTCAGTTTGCCGGTTTGGATCGTATTTTACATAAATTGTTTGGTAAAAAATAAATAAACTATGGAGCTCGCTGGCTTGATGAACTTGCGGGCTCCGTTTCTTTTTTGATCCGGGGTTTTTGCATACTGCTCAAGTACCATCAATATAGAAAAACCAGGGTGATAAATTCATTCTCATGTTTCGGTTATAAGGAAAAGAGTTTCGTAATTATTCGTTTCATTTCGAAATATGCTATTTAATGTTAAACAATGGCTTTAATTTATAAAATTGTTTGACAGATAAATATTGATAATGGTTTATATTTAAATCTTTTGACTTTATCATGATATATAAAAAAATAAAAAATAATACTTTATGAAATTGAAAAAATGGATTTTGCTTCAAGATGTCTCGCTTTGAAAAAAAATCTTGATTTTTATGTTTGTATTTTGTATTCTTGAATATAACGAAATCGGTTTCGTTTATATGCAGGCAATTTCTGGTTTAACTATATTATTATGGAAAAATACCTGAAATGATCAAAATCAATGACATTGCAAAACTTGCCCAGGTATCCAAATCCACGGTTTCCAAAGCTCTGAATAACCGCAGCGATATTAGTCCTGCTACCCGTCAAAAAATACTTGAAATTGCCCACCAGCATAATTTTACACCAAATGCTTATGGTAAAGGCTTAAAAAGTCGGGTTACCGGAAATATCGGGGTTATTTTTTACCGGGATGTTTTACCGTTATCCGGCAATCCCTTTTATTCCCGTGTGTTGGAAGGAATTGAAGCGGAAACCACTATCAATAATTATAACCTGGTTTTGCATATTGTTACCGATAACCATTTAAATGAACTTCCCAAAATGGTTAGGGAAAAACAGGTTGACGGATTGATTTTAATTGGTATTATTCAAAAAGAATTGATCGGAAAGATTTTGGAAAAGAACCAATGTACCGTGCTGGTCGATCCAAAATTGAATTATGAAAAATGCAGCCAGGTAATGATCGATAATGAATCCGGCGCTTACCAGATGACCAAATATCTTATTCACAGAGGTCATCGAAGAATCGCTTTTATTTCCGGCGCCATGGAACGGCTGAGTTTTCGCCAGCGTTATGAGGGATATATAAAAGCTTTGCATAGCAATAATATTCCGGTTAATGAATGTTTGATAAAAAGCGGCGGTATTGAAAATGGGTATGAATTTGTAAAACAACTGTTAATAAATGAAAGCCCCACAGCAATTTTTGCTGCCAATGATATTAATGCTCTTTATGGTTATAAAGCGATCCGGGAACTCAACCTCAACATTCCGAACGATATTAGCGTGGTTGGCTTTGATGATATCGATCAGGCGGCTTTTTCCATTCCACCGTTGACGACGGTTAAGGTATACAAGGAAGAATTAGGCTCTGTTGCTGTACGGGTACTTTTAAAAATGGTCGATTCGCCCTGTGAAATTCATACAACCACGATATTGCCAACGATAATAGTAGAGAGAGAGTCTGTAAAAACAATAAAATAACCTTGCAATAACAATTCAATATTAATCATCAAGTAAATGAAAGGAAAGGCGTATGAAAGTATTATCAAAACTGTTAATGGTACTATTGTCAATTGTTTTCATAACAGCATTAGTACAAACCCCGGTTTTGGCGGGTTCCGCACAGGCGACCGAAACGGATACCAGTTGGGTCATTGCCGACTTTGAAACAGAATCGCTGGGAATAATGGGTTGGACCAAACAATGGGGCGCTGCTTTGGTGGATATTTTTTGGTTTGAGGACCAAACCGAGAATTCTGACGGCGCGTTAACTTTGGACATTGATCCTTCCCTTGAAGTGAAAGCAGCATTTGGCAAAGAATTGGATATATTCTGGTCTGAAACCGAAGAAGGCGCCACTGCAATTAGTTTTGATGTTCTCATTCCCGGAGATTATCCGGATGGCGCTTTGATCAAAGTATGGGCACAGGATCTTGTTAACTGGACCTGGGTTGATTTCAAATACGTCGTCGGTAATGAGGGCGAACTGGGCGCTATTGCAGGTGACTGGAATACCGTTGTATTTCCGATAAAAGAGGTTATCGATAATAATGATGCTTTTGTTCCTTTTAGCGGCATTAAAACCGGTATCGAATTTTATTTTTCCGAAGGTGAAACCTGGACCGGCTATGTTCAGGTTGATAATATTACCCTGATTGGCGTCGCGCCTCCGGCTGCCGAGGTTGCTTCTCCGACCAATGTAGCCGTTGTTTCCGATTCAGCCGGCCCGGTTTTTGATAAAAAATTATACTGGAATCATATCACCTGGACTGATTTTCCCGAGAATATTGGTGAAACCTATAATATCTATACCAGCGCTTATCCTATTACCGATGTAAACAGCGACCTGGTTTTAAAGCTGGATTCTGCCATTCCTCGCGGTGTTCAATATTTTAATCATCAACTACATGGCGTCAACCCGATGGGATTAAATTTATATTATGCGGTAACAACAACCGGTCTCAGTAACGGCTCACTCATTGAAACACCGATTGTGCCGGGTTCCAGTAATTGCGGGCCGGTTTATACCAAACCTACCTGGCCTGTTATTGTTCCCCTTGTTCAAACTTTTAATTTTGCTGCCGATGGCGATTTGGCAGAATTTACTGCCTTTCCGGATGCCATGTTTAAACCTGACCGCGTTGGCGGCCCGGCTGCGGAATCCTGGGATGAGGCTTCAATGGATTGTAATATGACCGGCTACCTGGTTATGGATCAAAATAACTTTTACGTCGGTCTGAATGTAATTGATGATGAACCCGATTACGGTACTCTGGCCTGGGAAGGCGATGGCGTTGACATTTTTGCCGGGTTTTATGATATTACCCCACTCGACGAACTGCATGGATTAGGCTCACTTTATACCAATGACCATGCCGATTACCGTTTCTCTTTTGCCATTAATGCTGATGCCGGCAGCCAGTTCCAAAAAAACGGTAACGAACCATGGGAAATCGACGGCATGGATATGAATATTGCCAAGACAACTGCTGGCTATACAATTGAAGCTAAAATTCCTTTTGCTTCGGTTCGGCCCGACATGTTGGCTAAATTTGTTCCGGAAGAAGGTATGTCATTCCCCCTTAAAGTCGATGTGAATGATAATGATGGTGAAGAGGATCCCTATTATACCGGCAGCGTCCGCACCATGACCCTGCACAGTGGTGGAACACAAAATGATCAAAACTGGTTAAGGCCTTCCACATGGGGCCTGGCTCGTATTGGTATACCCACTGCGGTTGAAGAGGAACAACAAAAAGCGCAGGTGCCAGCTAAAATGACCTTGTTTCAAAATTATCCGAATCCCTTTAACCCGTCAACTACCATTAGCTATGACCTGACTGCCAATTCGGAGGTAAGGATTGATGTTTACGATATTTTGGGACAGAAACTGGCAACCCTGGTCAATGAAAAACAGAATGCCGGCAGTTATTCGGTAATTTGGAATGCTACAGATAACCAGGGCGCCCAGGTGAGCGCCGGCGTTTATTTTGTTAAATTTAGCGCCGACAATTTTGAGCAAACCCATAAAATGATCCTGGTTAAATAACTTGTTTTAAAAAATGAATTAATGACGATCAAGCCGGCTTGCGGTGTTGTATACCGGGCCGGCTTTATTTTTCTATTCTTTGCAGATTTTTGAAAATATATACCACTATAATAAATTAATGTATTATATTTGTTATATTGTTTGAATGCTTATTATTAGCGCATGCAATTGTTCTTTGAGCGAATAGCTCATTAATGAATCTGCAAGTAAATCATGATTAGCGCACAAGCGCTCCGATAGTTTTAAACTGTCGGAATTACTGTAACCTGGGTATCGTGACTATGAAAGATTATAGGGCTGTAATATTATTGCTGCTACTTTTTGTCGGTTTTGCTTTTACTAAACCGGCTTTAAAAGTCGAACCTGTTAAACTGAACACACTGTTAACCGAACTTGAACAATTATACAGGGTCGATTTGCTGCCGCAATTCCGCAGTCATTCCATTGTTGCCCAGGTTTCCAGTTATGATACAACCGGCGGCAACAATGACGGTTTTTCCGGTATGTATTCGTTTATCCGCAAAGAGGGCAGTAACCTGGTGCTGGCAGATTTGCAGGGCCCCGGCGTTATTCATCGCATCTGGACCCCCACGCCGACGGACAAGATTTTGCAGTTCTATTTTGATGGTGAAAGCAAACCCCGTCTTTGTATTTCTTTTAACGATCTGTTTTCCGGCAAGGTTTTCCCGTTCCTGAACCCGGTAGTCGGTAACGAAGTGGGTGGGTATTATTGCTACCTGCCGATTCCGTTTCAAAAATCGTGTAAAATTGTCTATTACGGCGATGATATCAAGTTCCATCAGATTCAGTATCGCCTGCTTCCAGATAATGAAAAGATAGCGAGTTACCCTGCCAAGTGGAGCGCCGCTGAAACGGAGGCTCTGGAGCGCGCCTGCCGGTTCTGGTCGATGCAGGAAATCAATTTTAACAAATTACCCTTGCCACAAAGCCCCAAAGTTGAAATTACTACCAAAACAATCAACCTTGTCCCGGGCCGGGCGAGCGATTTGTTTACTGCTGCCACCGGCGGCAGGATTTTAGGGATTGAGCTTTCCCCGGCAGCAGGTTTTTCCGGTTTGAATCGCGATATTCTACTCAAGGCTATTTGGGATAGTGAAAAGACGCCGGCAATCCTTTGCCCGGTAGCCGATTTTTTCGGGTATGCTTTCGGCAAGCCGTCTATGCAGGGCATTCTTGCCGGACAGAAAAACGGCGTCAATTACTGTTATCTTCCCATGCCCTTTGCTGAAAATGCTCAACTTACTTTGATTTACATGAATCGTAAAAATACCAAACAGCCGCAACTGAAAGTTACCGCTAAAATTTATTATACAACTGTTCCCCTGGATGCCGGGAGCGAGGGCAAATTTTATACGCAATGGCGCCGGATCAATGATCCTGAAAAAGGCAAGCCCTGGATTTTTGCCGATATAAGCGGCAAAGGCCATTATATCGGCGCCATTCTCATCGCACAGGGACTGATGCCCGGCGTGACTCGCTTTTTTGAAGGCGATGATATTACCTGGATAGACGGTAAAATGCGCCTGCACGGCACCGGATCAGAAGACTATTTTAACGGCGGCTGGTATGCCATTCTCAATCGCTGGGATCGCAGTACCAGTTTGCCGGTGCATGGCTCGCTGGAATACTCGATTCCGGACAGCCGTACCGGCGGCTATCGGTTTTATCTTGCCGACAAACTCTCTTTTGAAAAAAGCTGCCTGATGACCATTGAGCATGGCCCGGAGGGCAACCAGTTCCCGGTCGATTATACCTCGGTGGCTTTTTATTATGCCGATCAGCCGCCGCTGCAAGCTATGGAGCCAAGCGATGATTTGCGCCAGGTGTATGTACCAAATAGTTATGGCTTTACGACCGACCTGCTTAAACTCACCCTGGCCCCGCATACTATTGTCGATTTTCAATATGGTTCCGGCATTGTCATTAAACAGGGCAGAAAGGATGAGCATGGTGAGGTGCGCCTGGATTTGAGCGCCGTACCAGCCGGAGTGTATGATCTGTATATGAATTACTATTCCAGCCCGGTTGGCGGCGAGTTTTCTGTCTGGCAGCGGAACAACAAGGTATGCGAGTGGAGGGATACATTTGCCACTACTGAAAAACTCGTAGAGAACGACCTGTTGGGAGAAGTGAAAATTGATGATTTTGTTACCTATATTTCCATAAAAACCAGAAACGGCAAAAAGGACAGTGAATTCAAATTTACCGAGTTCATCATGCGCAGCAAGTCACAGCAAGAATAAATACAATTAGAGAGAAATTATCTTAAAATTTCAAGTAAACAGCCGGTTTAATAAAAATGAAACAGGAGGGAGGTTGCATGTCGAAAATGAATATCGGGGTTATTGTAATAATGTTAATACTTGCCTGCTTGCAAGGGTGTGTTAATGAAAAGGCGGCGTCTGTTCCAGGGCCGGCGTTATCCTGGCTGCATACTGAAGGTAATCAAATTGTCGATGAAAGCGGTGTTGCGCAGGTCTTGCGCGGTGTGAACCGTTCCGGGCTGGAATATAACAAAAAGGGCAACAAAATAAGTCTAAATGAAGTGATTTACATTATTAAAGAGTGGAAAGCACAAATCATCCGCCTGCCGTTCAACCAGGATTGGTATACCAATGATGTCCGCTATCGTAAATTTATGGATAAAGTGATTGGCTGGATCGCCGGGCAGGGCGCTTATGTGATGCTCGATTTACAATGGCAGGATACCATTGCCAAAATTACTCCGATCCCCAATAAAGCTGCCATTGACATGTGGAAGGATGTTGCTCTTACATACAAAGACAATCCAGCGGTGTTGTATGACCTGCATAATGAGGTTCACGACACCACCTGGGCGGCCTGGCGGGAACGCGCTTCGCAGATCATTGAGGCAATCCAGTCCGTGCACCCCAAAGCGTTGATCTTTGTCAGCGGTTTGGACTGGGCGTATGATCTGCGCGGCTGGGAAGAACAGCCGCTGCCATATAACAATATTGTCTATTCCAGTCATCCTTATCCCTTTAAAGGCGAGCCCTGGGCTTGGGATGAATATTTCGGCAACCTGGCCGATAAAGCCCCGGTTTTTCTGGGCGAGTTTGGTGGCGGCGCTTCTGACCTGGAATGGGGAGAAAAACTGCTGGCATATTTTGACGCAAAGAATTTAGGCTGGGCGGCCTGGTCGTGGGTCGATCAGCCGCATTTAACCCAAAAAGACCGCCGCACCCCCACAGAATTTGGAATGCTGGTTAAAAATGCGTTGTTGAAACATGCAGAGGCAGCGCTACAATGAAGGAAAAGGCCGGGAACAGGAAAAAGGTTTGAAAATTCTTTACGGGTCTGGGCATGCTTCAAACCCGTTAAATTTTGGCTTAAAAAAAGAGTTGTTCTATGAAAAAACATATTATTGTTTTATTGATGATTTTTACAATCCGGTGGGGAACAGCCGCAGAATTTAGTGATGTTTCTTTTACACCAAAAGTTGGTCGCTTTGAAAAAATTGAAATCCGCTTCCAGGTTACAACGAGTTATGATAATCCCTATAATCCTGATGAAATTGCAATCGACGGTGTATTTACCAGTCCTTCCGGGAAGCAGCATTCGGTTCCGGCTTTTTGGTTTCAGAATTACGAGCTCTATGCGGAACCACAGAGTGGCGCTGAAAAGCTGGCGGCACAGGGCAGTCCGGAATGGCGGATTCGCTATGCCCCGATGGAAACCGGGCAATATTCATTCTACCTGCAGTTGGTTGATAAAGATGGAACGGTGAGTTCAGCGTCTTATTCTTTTACCAGCGCCAACTCGTCTGCTAAAGGCTTTATCCGTGTCGCTGAAAATGTCGACTATTTCAGTTTTGATAATGGAGATTTTTATTTGCCGATGGGGCATAATGTTGGTTGGGCAGATGATAAAGGAAGTTACCGCTACAATACCTGGATGAATGCTATGGCCGATGCCGGAGAAAACTGGATGCGCATCTGGTGTACACATTTTAGCAATGGCCAGTTGCTGGAATGGGATGAAAGTCATCACACCGGTTGGTATCATGGCCTGGGCCGTTACAGCCAGCAAGCTGCCTGGAAATGGGATTATATGGTCAATTTAGCGGAGCAACTGGGTATCTATATCCAGATGGTCACGCAGCATCACGGCCAGTTTTCACAATCAACAAATCCGAACTGGGATGAAAATCCCTTTAACATTGCCAATGGTGGATTTTTAAGCAGCGGCGATCAGTTTTTTAGCGATGACAGCGCCAAAGAGTTATACAAAAGAAAAATGCGTTATACCATTGCCCGGTGGGGTTACAGCGCCGCTATTCTCGCCTGGGAATTATGGAATGAGGTGCAGTTTACCGATAATTATTCAACCAATTACCCGGTAGTAGCGCAGTGGCATGGAGAAATGGCTGATTATATTCACAGCATCGACCCCTGGCAGCATCTGGTCACCACCAGCGCCCGTGATGAGGATGAGTTGATCTGGTCTTTACCGGGACTGGATGTAACGCAAAATCACTATTACGGGTCAGGAGTTATTCTGGCAGTTCAAAGCCGCCATTTGAAAATGCGCCAATACAACAAACCGAATATTATCGGCGAGTATGGCGATGACTGGCAAAGCGGCGGGGGCGATGTGTCCGGCACTGTTATTCACCAGGGGATTTGGGCGGCAGCAATGGTCGGCGGCGGCGCCATGCCCTGGTGGTGGGATAATTATATTCACCCCAATAACCTGTATTATCATTGGCAGGCGTTGGCTGCTTTCTGGCAGGGAGAAGATTTACGCAATGGCGAGTTTGCACCGGTGGAAATCCAGAGTCAGGGGGGCCCCATATCCTCGGCAGGCGCCCGTGTTTACCCCGCTTTGGGGTGGACTGCTTCCCTGCAAAACGAGTTTAGTGTGCGGCAGGATGGATCTGTACCGGGGATAGAAGAGTTATCACAGTATATTCACGGCTCCGGCAAGGCAAATATGGGCAGAGAGGCCAAATTTCATGTCCATTTTGACCGGGAATTTACCTTTGCTCTATATATCCGGGATGTGTCTGCGTGGGACCCCGGCGTTTTGCAAATATTTCTTGATGATCAGAAACAGCCGCACATCAATAAAGCGCCGCAAAAGGATCGAACCTACAGCGTGTCTGTTCCGGCTGGAGAACATACCATTCGCGTTTATAATGCCGGCACAGACTGGTTCATGGTCGAGTATTATGAATTTTCCGGTATTCATGTGCCAATAGCCACTGTATATGGCTTTTCAAATGGCACAACTACTTTTGCGTGGATAAGGGATCGTGATTATGCCGCCGGTTCTTCGCCAAATGGTTCCATTGATAGTGTAAACCTTGTTATCGATTATAATAAAAATAGCGCTTTTATTGTCGAACAGTGGAATACCTTTACCGGCAGAGCTCTTGGCTCGCAAAAAATTTATGCCGGCGACAACCTGGTTGTACCTTTACAAGCTTTTACAGGCGATATTGCCGTCAAGATAAAACCCGCCGGCTCCTGGGCCGACAATGGGCAGAAACATCCCCGTCATTTTAAAATGCTGCAAAATTACCCCAATCCTTTTAATAGCGGCACAACCATTGTTTATCAAGTCATGCGCAATTCTCAAGTTACTTTGCAATTATATGACTATACCGGCCGTTTCATCGCCACAATTTACCAAAATCGGGTCAATACAGGAGTGCATGAGTTTCATTATGAGGGTGGCGGTAATCTGTCCTCCGGGATATATTTTTTGAAAATGCAATGTGGAAATGAAACACAAATCCGCAAGATCGTGCATCTGCGTTAGAGTGAAAAAAGGTTATTAAAAATGATGAATTGTATGGATGTACGGTAAACAGAGCAAAACTTTTATTTAAATTAACCGTAAAAGGATAAAACTATAATCTTTTAATTCACACAGGAAAGCACAATTATGAGTTATACAGAAAGCAAATTTTTGGTAACTAATTATGATCGCGAAGCGGAAGCGACCGCATGGTACGGCCCGGAGGTAGCTTTTGGTTTGGCGTTCAATTTTATAGCTCCGGGGCAATCTATCCTTGATATTGGCATCGGCACCGGGCTTGGTTCTGTCCTTTTTCAAAAGTATGGTTTGTATGTTTACGGTCTGGACATTTCTTTAGATATGCTGGATGTTTGCCGCAGCAAGGGATTTGCAGAGAAACTGGTACAGCATGACCTGACTGTGTATCCGTATCCTTTTGAGGATAATTCCCTCGATCATGCTGTTTGTGTGGGGGTTTTTAATTTTTTTCAAGATCTATTGCCAATTTTTCACGAGGCCGGGCGTATTATCAAAAACAATGGTGTATTTGTTTTTGTAGTTGGCGACCAGGAATCCGGAAAACCGGCCGAGATCATTGTCGGCCCGGAACATACAGGAACGGATGCAACAATAACCATGTATCTACATAGTTATAAACAGGTTACATCCTGGCTGCAGGAAAATGGTTTTAGCCTGGCGAGAAATCTGGAATTTTTCTATTTTATGGATCGTGAAAAAACAAAGAAAATTCCCGCCAGGGCTTACATGGCTGTGAAAAGCATTCAAGTTAACCAATGATTTTTTATATACTGCTGAGTCAGGTAATGTACCTGTTCAGTAAAAATATGTCTGGGCAACAGTGTCCGGTTAAAGTCAAATAGAAAAAATTGTTAATCAATATTTACTTGATTAGTAATGTAATTACCATTTGTAACGAGTTGAAATTAAGATGTTTTCT
>CAYNSO010000071.1:13494-19602 GCA_964399735.1 uncultured Cytophagia bacterium | reverse complement strand
TTGAAAAAGCCCGGATCAATTATTTCATAGCCGGCCAAACCGGTACCAATGCCGCCAACATGTTTTACGGAATCAATATTCGCCGGAACATAACCCGCAGAGGGAGCATTTGGTGTGACTATTTTTACATTTCTACCCAAATCTTTTTCACCAGAGGTACTGACTGAAATAAATTTGGAACATTCGGAAGGAGCGATACCACGATCGGGAACACCACGGTCATAAGATGTAACGGCGTAATAATATGTTTGTCCGTTCAATGCAGTAGAATCGACGTAGGTGTTACGAATTCCGGTATTATCGCCTAAATAGAAATGCACGCCTTTGGTGTGCCCGGCGGAATAACCGGATATATCATTATTCAAATCAAATTGAGCAAGCGGTTTCCGATAGGTTACATTTCCTTTACCATCGGTAATGGGTAACATATCATTCCAACCCGGATCGGTGGAACGATAAATTTTATAACCTTCAAAATCTTCACCGCTAATCGGGTCGATAGAACCTTCCGCAGCCTTATCCCAGTACAGGGTTACCATACCATCTCCAGGAATCGCTTCCAGGGCTGGAATGATCGGCGCTTTGAAGAAATTGTAATTGCCATTATAAGCTGAAGCAGTCCAGTATTTGTTTTCCATAAAATCTTCCAGATTGGAACCGCACATAATACCCATCGAAAAGCGTTCAATCTGTTTCGGTTTCATGGGGAAATACCCGGAACCGTAGAGCAATTCCATATTGGCGTTTTCCATCAAAGCATCAAAGTTACCGGGAACAATAGCAGCCCACACCAATTCATCTTCGTAATGCGGAATATCTTCCCATCTGTATAAGGTAAAGCTGGTTAAACCAAGCATATCGGTTTCATCAATATCGGTTTTGTCGATACTGGGTTCACCGGGCAAATCCGTACCACGACCCGAAGTCGGCAATCCGTCACCTTCACCAGTGTCGCCGGATCTTTCAAGGCCATCGAGACCAACATCATCGGTCAATGGATTCCAGTCCTGATCGTTGTCAATACCGTCATCCCGCCGTTCATCGATAAGCAGATTATCGCTGCCTTCGCCGGTTAAATAATTAACATATTTGGCGCCTTCGTACAAATAAAGGGTTACGCCGCCATAAGTAGAACCATTGCTTTCATCAATAATACCATTCAAATTGTCATCAACCAGGTTGTTGGGAACTTCTTCCAGGGTTTTTCCCGGCCAGAACTTGAATACCAGATCCTGGTAGTTGACCTTGATTGTATCCGTACCCATTTTTTGAACAGTACGTTCAAAGGAAAGGTAATCGATCAAAACAATATCCATTCCTGTCGTCAAAGTCTTGGGCGCTAACATATCCCTGGTAATTACAGGGCCGGAGCCATTTTTCCCGTCACCATCATTATCAATACCGTCAAAATTATTGCCCGGGCTTTCCAGGAAAGCGCCGCCGAAAAAGCCTACCGGGAACCAGGAACCGGCGCCAATATCATCATAGTCGTAGAGATAGGCAACATTTTCTTCTTTGTTAAAAGCGCCCATATCGTCATTGGAATCCCAGGAAGTTCCTGCGTCGCCCATGTTATTACCAAATTTGTAACCGAACACCATTTTATCATGTTCATGGGTGCCGATATTTTCCAAATCAAAAAGAGCAAACATGCCGTCTTCTACAAGGGCATTAGACCACTGGAACCCGCGCACGTACATCCGCAGGCCTAAACCTCTTCTTTCCGTATCTGTACTATCCGGGTAAAACTTGAATTCCCGGTTTTGATAGTCGTCGGAAACAAAATAGCTTTCTTCATCGGCGTTAAAAATGTTTTTTCCAAAGTAACCGTTCCATTTACCGCGCCAGCCCTGATCAATAGCATCATCATACTTGTCCGGCCAGAACTCCGGCCAGGCCCATTGCCATTTGCTCATGGCAATTTTATTGGTGTCTTCTTTGGCAAAACCGCGTAATGGTAAAAATGTCCACCACTCGCCATCGGGGCTGGTATCGCCTGAAGAGTATTCGCCGGAACGTCCCGAACCACAACTTTTTACTGTGCTGATAATATGTTTTAAATTATTATCCAAATCCAGAACTTCTGAACCGATAAACACATTACCGTCCATCATGTACCAGTGACCGGAGTTAATTGGCCATTCGCCGGCAATATCGGGCGGGTTATTAATACGTCCAAAAGTTCCATCATTGTAAATAGTAGTTCTGAATTGGTTCCCCGCGTGCAATCCATTACGTAATTCATTGATATCCCCATGCAATCCGGCCATTTGTGCATACAGACCGCTCATGGCCAGCAGCAAAAATGGTATTAGGAGGATTATTGCATTCTTTATCTTTTTCATATAAAAATTCTCCTGTTCTGTTTACATTAAAAACCGAGCTGGAAACCAACCTGAACTTCGCGAGGCGCTGTATACCAGCTTGCCTGCTTGACATATTCTTCAGTTGTGCCGATTCTTGAAGGATCATAAACAACACGCGATGGGCGAATATTGGTCGTGTAATCAGCTGTTCCCGTATCGCCATAGACGGCTGTTTCATCTCTATTATCAAACAAGTTGTAAACATTGATAAAGAAATCAACATGAAGTTTTGAGAAAGAAAAATGTCGGTTGATTAAAAGATCAACGCTCTTTTGCGAAGGTAACCGGGAACTGTTTTCCTTCAACCCAACCAGGGTGGCGCCACCGACAATCTGGCCTGTAGCAAAACTCGGAGTGTAAGGACGACCGGTCCAGTATCTGCCGATCATAGAAAAAGTCCACTGCTGCATACGATAAATAATTGATCCGTTTGCAGTGTGACGTTGATCCCAGTTCAGCGGAATCAAAGCCAAACGAGGTTCCTGCTGGTTCTGGTAGGCGTTGTAAGCGTCATTCGGATTGGAATAGGTACCCTCAACTACCTGGAAGGTATAATCCATGCGTGCCGAGAAATTATAAGAATATCTTTTTTCAACTTTTAATGTTACACCGCGGACGTTCTCATAATCCTTGTTTTCATAATTAGAATATTTGATAGCCGGGTTTGGAGTATCGACCAACGGGCTGGTTCCAACCCAATCGCGTACGTCGCGATAGAACAGGGTTACATCAATACCCAAATCACGGGTCAATTGTTGTTGCAGACCAATTTCGTACATGACAGTTTTTTGGGGTTCCAGATCAGCATTGCCAAAAGTGGTATAACCGCCACCCTGGCTCAACTTGAAATCAGCATTTGTATACAAGTACTGGAATTCCGGAATCTGGAAAAAGTGTCCGTAAGAAAAGTGGATAACGCCGCGATCGGTGATCGGGTAAGCAATACCCAAACGCGGGCTGATTGCCATCTTGGCGTCAACATCTTGTTGCATAAACGCCCTGCGTTCTTCCGGGGTGTATTCCTTATCCGCATACTGGGCCATGTATTCTGCCATTTGAATTGCATCCAAACCTGACGGCGGATCTACCCAGTCTTTATATTTATTCTTGTTTTTAAACGGTGAATAAATATTGGGGTCGGATGGATCAACGGGTCTGACACTGTTGGCGTCAAAATAATCAAACCGTAAACCAAGGTTTAAAATGATCTCTTTTAACTCGATTTTATCCTGAATATAGGCTGAAATCTCGGTCGGTTTACGGGTGTAATAATCGCGGTAAACGCTGGAAATATCCGGGCGACTCGGTTCGAACGGTACAATTTGTTCACCTGCGTCACTCGTCTTGGGACGAACTGTAAACTGATCCAGGAACAATTCATAAGTACGGTATTCCGCGCCAAACTTGGCCTGATGAGTATTGTTCAACTGACTGGTGAAATCCAGTTTTCCTACCCAGTATGAAGTGTGGCGTTTGGAATTGTTCATACTCATTCCGTCATTCAGGAAACTGTAACTGCCTGTAGATGCAGAATCGGGATGAATATAGCCTTCCGAGTTTGCCGGATCAATAATGTAATTAAATGACCGACGATCTTTTTTATATTGCTCAAACAAAGCAGCTTCTGCTGCGTTGGCAAGATTAAGAGTATCGCCAATAAGACCATTGGTTGCATCCGGGAAAATATTTACCAGGTATCCCGGCTTTTTGTTATAGTCTTTATAAACGTAACCCTCGGATTCTGTGTAGAATTTGTTGACCTTGAGTTCGTAAAAAGTAGTTGGCGATAAAACATGATTCAAGGAAAAGATATGGGTGTAACTGTTGCCTATTTGCTGCGACGTTCCATACGGATTGTATTTATAATTCTGTGCGTAACTGCGATCGTTATCGTACCCATTATAAAATACGTTATAATTCAATTTAATAGCATTGGAAAGCTTGTAGGTAAATTTCGCCTGGGCTGAGTATCTTTTGTGCGGATTCATCGGCACAAGAGCGCTGTCGCCAGGTAGCCCTTGCGGAGTGAACCAGTCGCGTCCGTAGAGATAGCCTTCATTCTGGTAATAACGTCCGTTGACAAAAAACGAAAAATCATTACTTAAAAACGGCACCGGCCCGCTTAAACTGAATTCGCCATTGTAAATAGGATTAAACTGGGTCAA
This sequence comes from uncultured Cytophagia bacterium, assembly GCA_964399735.1. GTDB lineage: Bacteria > Zhuqueibacterota > Zhuqueibacteria > Residuimicrobiales > Krinioviventaceae > Fontivivens. Next base: position 15,071 of record CAYNSO010000071.1, on the reverse strand, counting down.
TGGACTTTCCTGGGTACTCGTGGCCCGGGTTTTTCCATCTTTATCGGTTACCGGAATTACTTTTTCCAGAACATCAAATTTATCATCATTACTGAGATAATCACCGGCATACGCTTTTATCTGACCGGTATAGCGAACGCCACCTTCTTTGGTTATGATGTTGATAATACCGGACATGGCCTGACCATATTCCGCATTAAATGTACCGCTGATAACCTGCAATTCTTCAATTGCCGAGTTTTCAACTGTAACACCCATACCACCACCAAAAACATCCGTTGTAGCAACACCGTCTACCCAGTAAGCAACTTCACCGGTACGCCCGCCACGAATGTGGAAATCGTTACCCGATTTTACAATACCGGCCTGTAATTCAAGAACATCACGAATTTCTTGCACCGGTAAACTGGTAATTTCATCTGCACTTACTGATGACAATGAGGAGGTCATATCCGTGCGCACCAGAGGACGTTCTGCGACAACGGTTACTTCCGTGCCCGCTTCAAGAACTGTCTCTTGTAATGATACACTGATATTGGTTGTCAGGTCTATCGATACACGTACTTTTTCAACAACCTGGGTACGATAACCTATGCTGGAAACACGTAGTGTGTAGGTTCCCGGGGGGATATTAAGTATGTTATAATTTCCTTCTACGTTCGTTGCTGCACCCATAGAAGTTCCTTCAATAACAATGTTAACTCCCGGAAGGGGTTCTTTGGTTTCCAGGTCCGTCACCAAACCCGAAATCTTTCCGGTTGTGCCGGCGAGAACGATGCTGTATGACATCAGTAAAACCAGCATCATCACTGCAATTAAATTGTGATTTAGAAATCTTGTCTTCATATTCCTTTACTCCCTTTTGGACAAATAATTCATTACGGTGAAAATTTAATTATTCCTCCTGATTAAATGTTACTTACCCTTTTCCTCTTCTCCTTTTTACTGTAATTTATTAATATATTTACAATTATTTTATAACGACAATCATCATCAGCATTCTATATCATCATCCATCAACATCCCGGTTTATCATTTCCCCGGCGGGGCGAATTGTATGTATAGAACAATACTATCGCCATATATAAATCTATAAAGTAATACGATAAGAGTTTAAAAATAATGTATTTCGGGTTGGACAAGTTGCGCATGAATCATCGTTCCGAATAATGGAAACAATTTTTTCGTTTGTGGTAATTCAAATACCTGCTTACTTTTTGAACCTTTTAAATGTTCACAGTCGGTATTACTATTAATTATAAAACAAAATTATTACAAATGCAAAACAAATTAAATAAAGTGGCATGGTTTATTGATTTTTTCTTAAAACGAGTTTCACACTCAAAGCTCATTTCCTGTTTCGTATACATATCCACGATCTGTTTTGTAACCATGCGTTAACGCACACGCTTTTTTCTAAAAATAAACTTCTAACCAACAAATTAGAAGTTTTTATACCTTCTTCCCAATAAGGCAACACAATAAAGTAGACAAGTTAACAGAAAATGTCAAGTAAAAAAAACAAAACCTGCTTTTTTTGTTTCGAAATATTTACTTTGACAATATACCATAGAGCT
>CAYNSO010000071.1:5038-13394 GCA_964399735.1 uncultured Cytophagia bacterium | reverse complement strand
AAACAGAACCATAAATTTTTAATTTCTCTTGATTTTGAATCACATCATGATTATACTATAATCTATAATAAACAAAAATATATTATCAGGATAGCTCGGTTTTTTTATACACAATGACCTCAACAACTGTATTTTTCGATGAAATTGGAGCGGTAAAACTGGAAAAAAGCCGCCGAGCCCGCCATATCAGTATTACCATCAAACCCGACCGTGATATCAGAGTCGCCGTGCCTATGAGAATATCTTTTAAAAAAGCACAAGAACTTGTAAAAACAAAAATTGGCTGGATTAAAAAACACCGGCAAAAAATGTATCTGGCACAGCAAGCCACACAACAATACTCGTATAAAACTGTTCATACTGCCGCTGCCAAAGAAATGCTCATTCAACAATTATTCAAGCTGGCGGAACAATATGGTTTTACGGTGAACAAGGTTTCGGTTCGTAATCAAAAAACCCGTTGGGGCAGCTGTTCTGTTGTTAACAACATTAGTCTGAATATTAAACTTGCAGCCTTGCCACAGGAACTGATCCATTATGTGCTGTGCCATGAACTGGTTCATACCAGGGTGAAAAACCATGGCCCCTTGTTCTGGAAAGAACTGGAAAACTATGTACCCAATGCCAGAAAAAAGAATAAAGAATTAAAGTACATAAAACCAGGATTAATTGAGTTAATTTAAAATGTTATCAATTATGCCGATATAAATTTATAACAAAAAATTTGAAAGGCTTTATCTTGAGCGCTGTTGAAATAGAACGATCAATACCGCTTCCTGACCGTACAAAGCTTGCGGAAGCTTATGAAAAAAACTATGCCCTTTACGAAATTGAATTACGCAGACTAAACAAAATTTTAAAAAGATTGTTCCAGGATAACAAGGTTAATGTTTCGATTAAATCCCGCATCAAATCCTTTGAGAGTTACTTTAAAAAGCTGCTGCGTCTCTATAATGAAAATGGCGGTGGGCAAATTGCTTTAACCGACATAATTGGTATAAGAATTATTTGTCCGTTCCTGGAAGAACGCGATATTGTTTTAAAACTGCTTACCGGCGAGTTTCATGTAACCGAAATTGAAACCAAAGCAGCCAAACATTCCTTTAACGAATTTGGCTATGATTCCACCCACCTGTTGGCGGATTTGCCGGCAGGAACCCCTGCTGTAAACATGCCGTTTACCGGCAAAGTATTTGAAATTCAGGTACGAACCATTCTCCAGGAAGCCTGGGCTGAAGTGGAGCACGAATTGATCTACAAGGCCAATTTCTCGCTGTTGAATACGCCAATCAGAAGAAAACTGGCCTCTCTCAATGCCAGTCTCGCGCTGTCCGATATTATCTTTCAGGAAATTCGCGATTACCAAAAAGAGATCCAGCAGTTGGGCGATAAACGCCAGGAAATTTTACAGGAAAAAATCAAAGAAATTGATAATTTATCTATACTCGATAAAATCGCCCCGGTACAAAATATTGATGACGAATTGGATCATGTCAAATCTCCGGTTAAATTGCACAATTACCTGGATAAACTCATCTTTGAAGCTCTGGATGCACATAGTAACCAGCAATATGATAAAGCTGTACAAATCTATTCCAAAATTCTTGAAATGGAACTGGACGGCAAAGTTCGTTCAATTATTTTCAATCACCGGGGCATGGTCTTTTTTATCCAGTCCGAGTATCAAAAATCTATTGACGATTTTACCCAGGCGATTAAAAGTAATCATGAAAATTTTCGCGCCTATAATAATCGGGGGCTGGCTTTTAAAATGTTGCATGAATTTGATAAAGCGCTTAATGATCTGGAAACTTCACTGCAAATTAATCAAATGCAGGTTGATGCCAATTATAGCTGCGCCTCACTCTATTTTGATTTACACAATTACACCAACGCCCTGGTGTTTTGCGACAAAGCCCTTAATATAAAACCAGACTTTGAGCCTGCCAAAAAGTTTAAAACAGTCATTTCTTCAAAACTCTTTACCTGAGTTACCAGAGTTTTTTTTCCGCCTCATCTTTTGTAACATGTTTCGGTTTCTTTCGTATACTTTTGTTTATTTTATCTCAATATGGCTAGTAATATACATAATTCATTATAACTTTATTTAAACTGGAGTAAAAAGTGAAAACACAATTTAAAATCATTGCTGCTTGTCTTGTTTTGGCTGCCATGCTTTCAATGTGCGTCAAAACAGGTCAGCAGGCATCAAAACCGATTGATGCCAGGAACATGGATGTTACAGTGCAGCCGGGTGCAGATTTTTACCGCTATGCAAATGGCAACTGGATGAAAAACAACCCGATCCCCGATGAATATGCCCGCTATAGCGCTTTTGAGCAGCTTATCGAAGAAAATTATATTTCCGTTCGCTCAATCCTGGACAATGCCGCTGCGCAAAAGAATGCTGAAAAAGGCAGCCTGGTACAAAAAATAGGCGATTTCTATGCCACAGCTATGGATACGGCAGCGATTGAAGAAAAACGCCTTACGCCATTAAATAGTGAATTTGAACGCATTAACGCCATTGCCACCAAAGCTGATGTTCAAAAACAGGTCGCCTGGCTGCAAAGTCAAAACTTGCCGGCTCTGTTCTATATAGTCTCCGAACAGGATCAAAGCAATACCGAAAATGTTATTGCTTATTTGTGGCAGGGCGGACTGGGCTTAACAGATCGTGATTATTATCTTGCTGACGACGGTCGGTCCAAAGAAATCCGCGCCGAATATATTAAACACGTGGTAAAAATGCTGCAGCTTGCCGGACAGGATTCTGTATCCGCCGCCAAAGATGCAGAAACAATAATGAAATTTGAAACCCGCCTGGCCGCGGCTTCCAACACCAGACTCGAAAACCGAAATCCTGTAAATACTTTTAATAAAATGGATGTTGCCACCTTGCAGAAAACTGCCCCGGGATTCGATTGGCAGACCTATTTTCCCGCTGTCGGCCTGAACGAACCGGGTGATGTGAACGTTGCCCAGCCCAAATTCTTTGCTGAAATTGCCACCATGCTCCAGGATACTGATACGGAAACCTGGAAAACCTATTTACGCTGGAACCTGCTGAATAATGTTGCCGATTATGTCAGCTCGGATTTTGTTAACCAAAACTTTAATTTCTATGGCGCTTTTCTTTCCGGAACCAAAACCATACAGCCACGCTGGAAACGCATGTTGCAAATGACCAACGGTGTGTTAGGTGAAGCTGTGGGACAACTGTACGTAGAAAAATATTTCCCGCCCCAGGCCAAAACCCGAATGCTCGAACTGGTTAACAACTTGAAATATGCTCTTGGTGAACATATTAAAAATGTGGACTGGATGAGCGATGAAACCAGGCAAAAAGCTCTGGCCAAACTGGAAAAAATGAATGTGAAAATCGGCTACCCGGATAAATGGATCGACTATTCCACACTGGAAATGAACCGTGATTCCTTTGTCGAAAACATTCTGCGCGCCAACCAGTTCGAGTTCAAGCGCCAGATGGATAAAATTGGCAAACCGGTAGATCGAACCGAATGGGCAATGACGCCGCAAACGGTTAACGCTTATTATCATCCGTTAATGAATGAAATTGTATTCCCGGCAGCTATTCTGCAGCCCCCTTATTTCAATGTGCAAGCCGATGATGCAGTTAACTATGGCGCTATTGGAGTAGTAATCGGCCATGAAATGACACATGGCTTTGATGACCAGGGCCGTCAGTATGATGAAAATGGCGAATTGAATGACTGGTGGCATCCGGAAGACGCCGATCGTTTTATGGAACGCGCCCAAAAACTGGTTGATGAATTTAACAACTTTACAATTTTCGATTCCCTGCATGTTGACGGCAATCTGACTCTTGGTGAAAACATTGCTGATCTTGGCGGTTTGAATATCGCTCTCACAGCTTATAAAAAATCGCTTGAAGGTAAACCGGCTCCCGCGCCGATTGATAATTTAACCGATATGCAGCGCTTCTTCCTGTCGTATGCGCAAATCTGGCGCGGTAATATCAGGGATAAAGAACTCATACGGCGTATTAAAGAGGATGTCCATTCCCCGTCTGAATTTAGAGTTAACGGCCCGGTTGTAAACATTGATGATTTTTATACCGCTTTTAATATTCAACCCGGCGACGCCATGTACCTGGAACCTGCTGATCGAGCTAAAATCTGGTAATTCTTTAAAACGCCCGGCCCTAAAAACCGGGCGTTTTACTTTACTTTCCCCTCTGTTATAATTTTATTTCTCTTAACCATTCTAATGCAGCCGTCCGCTTTTCCTCCAAAGTAATTATCGAATCCGGCAAAGTATACAAATCCCAGGCAATCGTAAACTCGAACATTTCACCAGGTAGCAAATTTGTTAGAGGACTGGACACCTCAAGCTGTGAATAGTTCGAGTCAGAATAGACTTTACAGTTTAAATTCCCATCCGGATAAACAGCAGTTGAATCGCGGGCAAACAATTCCGTAAATACAGTCTGCCCGATTATTGCTGACACCCAGTTATCCGAAACAGAGGATATTTTTTGTAATCGCAAACTATCCGGATGTAAAATTCCAATATCGCTCTTGATCATTAAATTACTTTGTATATCCGGATAAAAGGGGTAAATATAAAAACCGTTGGGAAATTGACTTGTAGAAATCGTATTAAAAAGCATTTCCTGGGGCGTCCGAATTTGAGCAAGGTTCCAGATAGTCAGGGGAACAGGTTCATATTCTTTATTGCAGGCAATCTGAATTTTTTGCATCCGCTGTTTAATCAGTAAACGCGGGCTTTCATTGATTAAGGTAATTTCCCGTATCAGGCGCGCGCCAACAGCCGGGCTTGTAGCTGTAGTTAACCGGACACCATTGGACAACAATTCAACTGTATTTTTGCCGCCATCAAATATAACATCGGGCGGCCAGGATCGACCATTGTAGAGCAGGAATTGATTTTGAGCAGTCGGCCACACTTTGTCCCCCCCAAAATTCATCCAGATCATTCTGCCATTTTCACGTTCCGGCTCATCGCTTTTTAAGGTTTTTCCCATATAATGTGGATTCACCCACAACAAATTATCTTGATCGATGTAACCATAATGAATAATCCTGCCAACCGATGGCGCAACAATTACTCTAACCTGAGAATTGGTCATTTCAATAGCATCGGCCCAGCCGGCGTAATTTACAACCCGGCAAATTGTCTTGTCACTGCACCCAATACCGCTTAAAAATATTATTAAAATAACTGCTAAACACACGCGGCATATCATGATCTTTTTTTTCATTATTCTCCAACTCTACCGATGAAAAAGATGCTTTAATGTTTAACTTTTTTTTTATACATTGCAACACAACAATATCCGGCCTTTGCCTGGCAGGAAAAATAAAAACTTTACAAATTTAGGATATTTTATGAACATTAAAAATCTTTTTTTTATTGCACTACTGACAATTTTTTTTGTTGGTTGTTCTAAAAATGAAAATCCCGTGGATGGGAAATCGAACAAAGTTACAATTCCAGCGCTGGCCGGTTGGAATCTGGTCTGGAACGATGAATTTGACGATTCCGCTATCGACAAAACCAAATGGGAACACGAGGTGAACGGTCATGGCGGTGGAAATAACGAACTACAATACTATACCAACCGTGTGGAAAATTCCTTTATCGAAAATGGCTGCCTGATCATCAAAGCCGTTAAGGAAAGCTATACCGGCCCCGATGGTCAACGTAACTTTACTTCCGCCCGGTTAGTTTCCAAAAACAAAGGCGACTGGAAGTATGGTCGTTTTGACATTAAAGCCAAAATGCCTTATGGGCAGGGAATATGGCCGGCGATCTGGATGATGCCGACCGATGCCGTCTATGGCGGCTGGGCGGCCAGCGGCGAAATTGATATTATGGAATACCTGGGTCACGAACAAAATAAAGTGCATGGCACCCTGCATTATGGCGGTTCCTGGCCGAATAATACTCACACAGGCGATTCCTATACACTTGAATCGGGCTCGTTTGCTGATGATTTTCACGTATTCACCCTGGAATGGCAGGAAGGTGAAATTCGCTGGTATGTGGATGGCGCGCTCTACCAGACCCAAACACAATGGAACACAACCGCAGCGCCGTTCCCTGCGCCATTCGATCAAAAATTCTTTATGATACTCAACCTCGCTGTAGGCGGCAACTGGCCCGGTAATCCAGATAACAGCACAGTGTTCCCGCAGCAAATGGCTGTCGATTATGTGCGGGTTTATACTAAAGCTGAATAATCAGAATCCTACAGGAGTAATATCAAAAAAATTACCCGGTTCATTTTAATTATCATGTTATCATTAACAGGGCAAAACCGGTTGCTGCTTGCTGAAATAAAACCTTAAAATCAGCTCGCCGGCCCCGGTTTTAATTTACCCGGTATTGTGGGTAAAAACTTTACGCTGCAAGATTTTGCCGCTACGCATGTACTGGTTGTCATTTTCACCTGCAATCATTATCTAACTGCACAGTCGTATAAAAAAGGCATTATCGACCTGGTGAATGATTATAAAAACAACAATTTTGCCCATGTTACCATTTCACCCAACGAACCCCTCGTTGTATGTCTGGATTAACCGGGTTATACTGATTTTAATAATGTCCTGCAAACAATAAAAAAACATATTACTGTAAAAAAAACATAATTGATGCAAAATCCTGAAAGCGTTTTTGACCGGTCAGTCAGCCTGTATCAGTCCAGGTCGACAAACTGTTTGCTATTCTATCAAATGAGCGGACAAATGCAACAACGTGTAAAGACCTTTTGAACCCGGCCTTGACAGAAAAGCTCAATTGACGCATACTTTACTTTCTCTTTTGAAGCGGAATATACTTGTGAAACCCTTCCACATTCTTGTAGGCGGGACGAATAATGCGCTGGCCGTTGATCAATTCCTCGATGCGGTGGGCGCACCAGCCCACTATACGCGCCATTGCGAAAATGGGGGTATAAATCTCGCGCGGAAATTCCAGCAAATCATAGACAAAACCCGAATAAAAATCTACATTGGCAGCTACCACTTTGCTGGATTTTTTAACCTTTTGGAACAAGTCCGGCGTTACTTTTTCCACAATTTCATACAAGGTGTATTCATCGCTGCGGCCCTTGGCTTCTGCCAGTTCCCTTGCCTTACGCTTTAAAATAATTGCGCGTGGGTCTGATTTCGTATAAACGGCATGTCCAATTCCATACACCAGTCCGGTACCATCATGCGCTTCCTTGTTGAGAATTTTGGTAATATAGCGGGACACCTCATCTTTATCTTTCCAGTCCTTGACGTTCTCCTTGATGTTAGTCATCATGTCCATAACATAAGAATTGGCCGCGCCATGCAGCGGTCCTTTCAACGAACCTACTGCCGCAGCAATGGTTGAAAAGGTATCGGTATGACTGGAGGAAACAACATGCGTGGTAAAAGTAGAATTGTTGCCACCGCCATGATCGGCATGCAATATTAATGCAAGGTCCAGCAAATCCGCTTCAAGACGGGTATAGGTTTTATCTTCACGCAGCATGTACAGAAAATTCTCTGCACAATCCAGATCGGGGTTGGGAGGATGTACAAATAATGATTCGCCATGAAATTTATGCCGGTACGCCTGATACGCATACGCGGTAATTACCGGGAACTTGGCGATCAGGCCGAGGCTTTGTCTTATGACCGCGGGAATGGATATATCATCCGGATTTTCATCCAGACCATACAGCACCAGCGTAACGCGCTGCAATTTATTCATCACACTGGGACTCGGGAATTGCAATATAGTCAGTTCATTCATGCGCGGCGGCAGGGGAATATTCGGCTTTATATATTCTTTAAACTCTTCCAGTTCCTCCGCATTGGGCAGCTTGCCAAATAGTAAAAGATAGATCACCTCAGTAAATCCATGTCTGCCTTCGGAGTTGAAACCGTTGACCAGTTCCTGAATACTGATGCCGCGATAATACAACTCGCCGTCAATCGGAATCACATCTTCATCCACGACCTTGAAGCCGATGACACTGGATATTTTCGTCAATCCAACCAGCACACCGGAACCGTCTTCATTTCGTAGACCCCGTTTTACAGAAAACCTGTCGTATAGTTCCCGGTTAATACCAATGTTACTCTCAATTTCACTTGACACTCGAGTAATAAAATCAGCGCTCATGTATTTATCTCCTTAAAAACTATTATATTCTGTATGAATCTAGTCCGGTTTTATTTTAACGTAATAATTACTTTAAAAATTTCCTGCAAAGAACCATATATAGATAAACACAACATAAAAAGAAAAACTAGGCTATGAAACCGGTATTACTCATAGGACTCATCCTCATTATCCCCGGCGCCCTGGCGCTTAC
>CAYNSO010000071.1:0-4938 GCA_964399735.1 uncultured Cytophagia bacterium | reverse complement strand
AACCGGTATTACTCATAGGACTCATCCTCATTATCCCCGGCGCCCTGGCGCTTACCTACCATGGCATCACATACACTTCCCGTGAAAAAATTCTCGATCTTGGCCCTTTCCAGGCTTCTGCCGAAACCAGGAAGACCATTCCGTTGCCGCCTCTTTTTGGCGGTCTGGCGCTTGCCGGCGGCATTGTTATGGTAATTGCCGGACGTAAAAAGTCCTGATATATCCGTATCGCCGGTTGCCTGCAATGCGCTATTACCTGAATTGGGAGTCAATTCGGAACTGTTGATTATCGACTTTGAGTCAAGTTAGTAACTGGTTCTTTCGGGAACCAGTTGGTAATAATAGCTCAAAAATTAAAATGGACATCTGCCAACTCGTTAATTATATTGATTTAGAGTAAATATTGTAAATTATTCAATGTGGCTGACAGATGTCCAAATTTTATATACATACCTCTTTTTCTTCAAACGAGTAAAATTTTCCAAGATTTCAACAAGCAAAATAGAAAAGGAATATCCTTTATCTTTCCTCTGTTTAAAAATTTAGCGATAATGCCCCATTATCATTTTTCATTCTTACAAACCCGGAACCAATGCTCAGGCGCATAACAAACCGGCCAAGATACTCATCTTGCTTGTACAGCAATTGCTTATAAAATGGAGAAACAAATAATGACTACCCGTGTTCTTACCCCTGAATTACTCGATAAAATGGATGCTTACTGGCGCGCCGCCAACTATTTGTCGGTTGGCCAGATTTATCTTAAAAACAATCCCCTCCTTAAAACGCCGTTAAAACTCACAGATGTGAAACACATGCTGCTGGGGCACTGGGGAACAACTCCTGGGCAAAACTTTATTTATGTGCATCTGAACCGGGTCATCAAAAAATATGACCTTGACATGATTTATATCTCCGGCCCCGGACACGGCGGTCCAACCGTGGTAAGCAACACCTACCTTGAAGGCACATACAGCGAAATCTATCCCAACATCAGTCAGGATGAAGCGGGACTGCAAAAACTTTTTCTGCAATTTTCGTTTCCCGGCGGGATTCCCAGCCACGCATCGCCGGAATGTCCCGGTTCTATTCATGAGGGTGGTGAGTTGGGCTATTCCCTCAGCCATGCGTTCGGCGCGGCGTTCGACAATCCCGATCTTATCGTCTCTTGTGTTGTTGGCGATGGCGAAGCAGAAACCGGTCCCCTGGCCACAGCATGGCATTCGAACAAGTTCCTTAACCCGGTAACCGATGGCGTTGTGCTGCCAATTCTGCATCTCAATGGTTATAAAATTGCCAATCCGACGATTCTGGCCCGCATTACCCGCCAGGAATTGGAACAGCTATTCCTTGGCTACGGCTGGACGCCCTGGTTCGTTGAAGGCCACGAACCAAAGCTGATGCACGAAACCATGGCTGCCACCCTCGATGCCGTTGTGGAGCAGATCAAGGAGATACAACAGAATGCCCGTCTCCACGGTAACCAGGAGCGCCCGCGCTGGCCGATGATCATTCTGAATTCACCCAAAGGCTGGACAGGCCCGGCTTTTGTCAATGGTATACAGGTTGAAGGAACGTTCCGTTCACACCAGGTTCCCATTTCCAACCCGGCCAATCATCACGAAAATCTCGCACTGATCGAAAATTGGTTGAAAAGCTATCATCCGGAAGAACTATTCGATGAACAGGGCCGTCTCAAACCGGAACTGGCCGAACTTGCGCCCAAAGGCGAACGCCGCATGGGCGCGAACCCGCACGCCGATGGCGGCATTCTGCTACGCGATCTGCGTATGCCGGATTTCCGCGATTATGCCGTCGATGTCACCACGCCGGGGGCGCCCGGTATCGGCGATACCCGTGTACTGGGGCCGTTCCTGCGCGATGTAGCCAAGCTGAACAGCGAGCAGCGGAATTTCCGGGTTTTTGGTCCGGATGAAACCATCTCCAATGGACTGGAAGCTCTTTTTAAAGTGACTAACCGTCAATGGAACGCCGCAACCTTGCCGAGCGACGAATCCCTTGCGCCCACCGGTCGGGTTATGGAAATGCTCAGCGAACATCAATGCGAAGGCTGGCTAGAGGGGTATTTGCTAACCGGCCGTCATGGACTCTTTAACTGTTACGAGGCGTTCATTCACATTATCGATTCAATGTTTAACCAGCACGCTAAATGGCTCAAGATTACATCACACCTGCCGTGGCGGCACAAAATCGCCTCACTGAATTATTTACTGGCTTCGCATGTCTGGCGTCAGGATCATAACGGCTTTACCCATCAGGATCCCGGTTTCATCGATCTGGTCGTAAATAAAAAGGCCGAAATTGTGCGGGTTTACCTGCCTCCCGATGCCAACTGCCTGCTATCTGTTATGGATCACTGCCTGCGCAGCCGTCATTACGTTAACGTTGTTATTGCCGGCAAACATCCGGCGCCACAGTGGCTCACCATGGATGACGCTATTAAACATTGCACCAAAGGCATCGGCATCTGGCCCTGGGCCAGCAACGATCAAAACAGCGAGCCCGATGTGGTTATGGCCTGCTGCGGCGATGTGCCGACCCTGGAAACGCTTGCCGCCGTCTCTATTTTGCGCGAAAATCTTCCGGATCTGAAAATTCGTGTGGTCAATGTTGTCGATCTCATGAAGCTGCAACCGCAAACCGAGCATCCGCATGGACTGAGCGATGCGGATTTCGATTCTCTTTTTACCAGGGACAAGCCGGTTATCTTTGCCTTCCATGCTTACCCGTGGTTGATTCACCGGCTCACGTATCGGCGCACCAACCATAAAAACATCCATGTCCGCGGCTACAAGGAAGAAGGCACTATCACTACGGCTTTCGATATGACGGTACTGAATGAACTGGACCGCTTTCATCTTGTTATGGATACTATCGACCGCCTGCCGCAGATCGGCGACAAAGGCGTTTATCTGAAGCAGCAACTCATGGACAAGCTGATTGAACACAAACAATATATCACCAGGCATGGCCAGGACCTGCCCGAGGTTCGTAACTGGAAGTGGCGTAATCTTAAATAAAAAACCTGCAAGGGCTGTATCAAAAGGTCTTAAAATTGTATCTAATCGGAAACAAAAATATTTTAGTGTTTGATTTCAAATTCTCCGGTTTTGTATGTAAATGCAAAACACGTTCTTGTCATTTCGACCGAAGGGAGAAATCTTGTTTTTTATGGTTTTAACAATCAAGATTCCTCGTCGCTTCGCTCCTCGGAATGACAAGGTAAAGAGTTTTTAAAATAAGCAGAATAAGACATTCTACAATAATGCTTTTGATACAGCTCCATTAATATTTATTACAGACAGGATTAGTTATAATTTAGTCAATTCCGGAAACAATCATCCCACATCCACCCTATCCACATTGTACGCGTCATTCAAATCGCCATGTTTTACAATTAATTATCCCTGCTATCCCTCCTGTCAATAAAATAATAATTTTTTCTAAAAATCTGTAATTTATTGTAAACAGTTTGCAGAAAAAATACATCTAAATTTCGTCAATTCATTATCATTACATTATGGGAGGAAATATGTATTACAAACCGGTATTTAATAAAAGTAACAAGTTTTACACCAGTATTATACTTTTAATCATAATAATGATTTTTCTTGCCAATTCTGCTTTGGCTGTTTCCGAGGCAGCAGCGCTTTCCTTAATAATTTCCCCATCACCGCAGGCCAATGCTATGGGCCAAACTTACGGCAACATTGCCGCTAAAGACCCTATCGCCGCCCAGTTCAATCCCGCCAGCCTGGGTTTGTGGGCGCAGAACCATTACTTTGCCACCTCTTACCTTTCACCCGATGTACAATGGTTACCTGGTTTTGGTGATAATATCACCTATTATTCAAGATCAACGGCAGTGGGAGTAAACCTGAAAAATAGTACCGGACTGCCCATTTCGTATGGTTTGAGCTTTAATTATAGCAAATTTGGTCTGAATATGTCGTCACTGGAGGCCAGCTCAATTTTACACTCGACTTACTTGTTCGGTGATCAAATCCAAAGCGCCAGCATGGCCCTGGCGGTCGATTATTTTGTAAACACCAGCTTAGGTTATACCCTCAAAACCATATCAACCCGGTTAGCCCCAATGTATGATGCAGAAATAAATGCTTATGATGTGGGTGTTATTGTCAAAGCGCCGCTCTGTAAAATAGCCGACCAATGTCACCTGCTGCCGCTCAAAAAGCTGCGTCCCTTTCGGCCTTATTTTAATCCCGGTTTGTACTACAGTCTCACCAATGTTGGGGACAAGATTTCCTATACCAATTCTCCATACAGCGATCCACTGCCCCGCACGGTTTCTTTGGGCGTTAACCTGGAAACCGGCATACAATATAAAATCAACCACCAATACCTGTACCTGGTATCCTTTAACTGGGCCCATGAAACGGATGATCTGCTGATCAAAGTCAATAGAGACAAACCATCCGAATATGTTAACGGTTTTAATGATATAAAAATTTGGGATAACTTGATTTTAGGGCAAGCTAACGATGAAATAATTTCTAAAAAAGGCTGGCAGGTAGAGTTTGCTAATTTCTATTCCTACCGCAAGGGAAAATTTGAAGATCCGGATGGAAGAGTATTTTTGGAGACCCAGGGTTACAAAATCAATTTTTTGCAGCCGTTAAAACTTTTACTCATCTGCAAGTCAGACCGGAACTTTAGTCTGATAAACACCCTGTTGATGAATATCAATTTTGAATATCATTACAGCAGGTACAAAACCACAAAGGGCCACCCGCTCAAAGACACCAAATTTAACGGCTATGTAATCAGCCTGGATAATTTCCCGCTGCATAAATAAAATTCACCCATCCTCCTCTCTACCGGGGAAAATTAAGGGGGCTTCCGTGGCGCGTTACAACAGCGCGCCACCGGCGGAATATTACAGGATTATTCTGTACT
>CAYNSO010000070.1:0-19916 GCA_964399735.1 uncultured Cytophagia bacterium | reverse complement strand
CCGCAGTCCCAGGCGGTTTGCATCAATTCTTTAGAGCCGGTCAGGTAAAACGGGCTGATAAAGCATTTAACTTTGGTTTCGTCTTCATGCCCCTGGCGAATATGAATGAGTTTGGAGACATTATCCGGCCCGCCTTTGCGGGTAATATACTCCCGGTCCACAGTAAAGGTCAGGTTTGCATTAGCGGGCGGGGCGCCGTACACGGTTTCATGTTTTTTAAGCAAGGATGCGCGCACCGCCTCGGAAATATCCTCATCAAACGGCCGGTAATAGTACATTTGCTTACCGGATAAAGCGCTCGCCGCTCGTGTCAATACAATTGGCGACAAGGCCAGGAACCGGCAGGTTTCGGTAAATTCCGGGTTCGGCAAAACTTCAATCCGCTCGATACGC
Source organism: uncultured Cytophagia bacterium (assembly GCA_964399735.1). Lineage (GTDB taxonomy): Bacteria > Zhuqueibacterota > Zhuqueibacteria > Residuimicrobiales > Krinioviventaceae > Fontivivens. The sequence goes on along the minus strand of CAYNSO010000070.1, from coordinate 19,523 downwards.
AACAATGCTTGCTTTGCTTTGCTCTCGATGACTAATTTTTGATTGGTAAAAAGACCCACCACCAGGTGCTGTATGAATTCATTGATCATGGGACTGCTGATGTACAGTTCGGCGCGGGTATGCGCAAATAAGTGTATAAATTCACCCTGGCGTCCGCCGCCGTTAAATAACTGTAACCGGGAAAAGGTAAACAGTTTACGCAGTTTACCATCGGCGCCCAGGTAACCGCGGTCGTGCAAAAAAGCCGAGTATTCGGGCGAGGATTGCGACAACAAAGCATATATAGCAGCAGCAAGCTGGTATTGATAATTCAGGGTCAGCCAGCCGGCGGTATCGGTGCGTAAGGAAAGTTTGATTCGCAATAGCCCTCCATAAACCTAAATCGCAAAATCCTTAATTAACACAATAAGAACAAGAGACTACACGCAGCATATAATATACAACCCCGGTCACAAAACCCCAACCCAGATAAAAAAAATTAATACATTTTTATATTTGAATATTACAAAACTTGAAGTATATTCGCAAGTTATTTTTTTCCTGATTATGTTTTTTTCCGTAACCATTCCCCCTGTTGTACATATCAGAAACCATCAAATTCAATTTCTCCAAAGACAAGGGCAATTATTTGCTGTTTTTTGAAAAGCTGTAAGCGCTAGCCTGACGCCTTCACAATACAGGAAACACAATCCTTTGGCAAAACGGGCAAGGCTTTATTTATTTTAATGAAAATAAAAACGCCGACAAACAGACCAGAATAACAGTAAAAACAAGTAAAAGAACCAGGGTTCACCGGCAGCATTCCGGACTCGAATCATTGCCCGACAGTTATTAACAGTAATGTTTTTGGCTCGAGTCACCCGGCGTTGTCAGAACAGCTTGAAAATTGGTCAGGCAGTTGACGCCATTGGTAATATATTCCGTTAAACAGACACCTTCCTGCAGGTCAGTTTATAAGCAGGCGTCAGAAAACATAGTGCAAACAAGTTACTGAATCATCTTGTCTAGTCCATGGTTTGAATAAAACGCAAAAAGAACTTGACACTGATATTGGACTTTGCTATTTTTGTAAATAAACTTGGCCAGGGCGTTCCCGCCGTTTTCTTGCTGCCCCTGGCTGTTAAACTGTATTAATTTTCAGGCAAAATCAAAACCACATCAAGGTTGTAATTATTCACTTTTACAGATAATGATTTTTAAAACTGACTGAGAATATTATCAACCAGGAAAAATCAAAAAGGATCATAAATGATGCATAAAATAATACCGGTGGTCGTTCTTTGTACCCTTTTATTGTCTTTGGGCTGTGGGAAATTGTCAAACTCGGAACATTCCGGCGATTATCCAGTCCAGGCAGTTCCCTTTACACAAATACAATTAACCGACTCGTTCTGGGCAAAGCGCATTGCGGTAAACAGGACAGTGACGATTCCGTTTGGTTTGCAGAAATGCCAGGACGAGGGCAGAATCCGTAATTTTGCCAAAGCCGGCGGTTTGATGGATGGCGAGTATGAAGGCAAAATGCCGTTTGACGATTCGGATATATACAAAATCATCGAAGGTATTTCCTATTCTTTACAAACCAATCCGGATGCCAAACTTGATACATATATCGATGAGATCATTGCATTGATTGCCGCCGCCCAGGAAGATGACGGTTACCTGTGCACATGGAAAACGCTGAATCCCGATACCACCCCGGCTACCTGGGTTAAACCTGGCCCTCGCTGGTACGATCTACGGTCAAGTCACGAGTTATACAATGCCGGGCACATGTACGAAGCCGCTTATGCCCATTTTCGGGCCACCGGCAAACGTAATTTTCTGAATATCGCTTTAAAAAATGCCGATTTGATCGTAAAAACCTTTGGCCCCGGCAAGCTGATGACTCCCCCCGGTCACCAGATTATCGAGACCGGCCTGGTAAAATTATATCGTGCCACCGGTGACATAAAATACCTCGATCAAGCTAAATTCTTTCTGGATCAGCGCGGCAATGCCTCAGGTCATGAATTGTACGGCGCTTATAACCAGGATCATCAACTGGTAACAGAACAAACCGAAGCGGCGGGCCATGCCGTAAGAGCCTTGTACATGTACGCCGGAATGGCCGATATCGCCGCCCTGCTGCATGATGCGAACTATCTTGGTGCAGTGGATCAAATCTGGGAAAATGTGGTAACTAAAAAAATGTACATTACCGGCGGTCTCGGCGCCCGACACCAGGGCGAAGCGTTTGGCGAAAATTACGAGCTGCCCAATCTCACCTCCTATAACGAAACCTGTGCGGCTATTGCCAATGTGTACTGGAATCACCGCATGTTCCTGCTGCACGGCGAGTCTAAATACATCGATGTTCTGGAACGCACTCTGTATAACGGCCTGATCTCCGGCGTTTCCCTTACCGGCAACACCTTTTTCTATCCCAATTGCCTGGCATCGGACGGAAAATTTCCCTTTAACCAGGGCGCATTGACCCGTAAATCCTGGTTCGATTGCTCCTGCTGCCCTTCCAACATCATCCGTTTTATGCCGTCGGTGCCCGATTATATCTATGCAGTACGGGAGGATACCCTTTATGTCAATCTTTTTATGGCTAATAAAGCTGATATTAAATTGAACAATGGCGTCATGACCGTAATTCAGCAAACGGATTATCCATGGGATGGCAAGATAACAATCACTGTTAATCCAACAAAAAAAGTGCACAACATAATCAATATCCGCATACCCGGCTGGGCGCAGGGTCAGCCGCTTCCCGGTGATCTGTATCATTATCTGAATGCCGGTAATGACCAGGTCTCCCTGTCATTAAACGGAAAAATAATTCAGCCGCAAATCACCAGGGGTTATGCCAGAATTGAAAAGGACTGGCAAGCGGGTGATATTATAGAACTGAATTTACCCATGCCGGTAAATCGCGTCATTGCCAATGATAATATTCAGGATGACCGCGGCAAAGTCGCCCTGGAAAGAGGCCCGATTGTTTATTGTGCGGAATGGGTAGATAATGGCGGCAAAGCGCTTGACCTGGCGCTTGCCGATAATGCAGTTTTGGCAACTAATTATAACCCGGACTTGCTTAACGGCGTTACGGTGATCAGAGGTGAAGCATTAAACCGCGCCGGCAAAAAACACAGTTTAACCGCCATTCCCTACTATGCCTGGTCGCATCGAGGCCCCGGCGAGATGACGGTATGGCTGCAAAGGAAACAATAACAAACAAATTTTTCTGCAAATTAAAACCTGACAGGGAATCATTATGAAAATACAGGACGTTTCTTTTTGTACTGCAGATTGGAGTTCCTTGCCGCGCACCGAACATAACGGTATTACCGGCAAAGCATACTGGCGCACCCTGGAAATGGGTAATATCCGTGTACGTATGGTAGACTATACGCCGGGGTATGCCGCAGACCACTGGTGCAAACGCGGCCACGTTTTACTGGTACTGGAAGGCGAACTGGTAACAGAACTGGAAGACGGCCGTAAATTTCTGCTCACTCCCGGAATGAGCTACCAGGTGGCCGACGATGCCAATCCGCACCGGTCATCGACAATAACAGGTGCAAAACTGTTTATTGTGGATTGATATTATAAAATTGAATAAATAAAACCCATGCACAAATATCCACCTTTACCGGCCAGGTGTGCATGGGATCGGTTTTAAATCTGCCGGCTTATTTTTCCCACATTGGCCGTAAAGTCAGCCAGCGCTTAATGAGCGCCCGGTCTTCATCAATAATTAAATTAAATTTTAACAACAAGAGCAAAAATAAAATCCCGCCAATGGCAATATTCAAGCCCAGGCTGATAAACGGTTGATGGATAAATAAAGTTATGCCTTTGGCAATTAAAAATGCAGTCAAAGCCGACAAACTGATTTTCCAGACATATCGTAATCCAAAAGCCTGTCCATAGGTTATTGGCAGATCCTTACGAACAAACAACATGGCAACATAAATTTGTACAAGGCGTCCCAGCACCATACCAATCGCCGGGCCCAGCATTCCCAATGGATAGATTAATCCCCATCCGGCAAGCACGCCAACAATCAGAGCGGCAAGAGAAGAATAGATAACAAATCGGGTTCGCCCGGTTATTTTGAATAAAGACTGAATATCACAGATTCGTAATGGTATTAACAGACTGATAATAATAAAAATCAACCATGCAGAGTTGTACGATTCTCCCCACAATACTGTTAAAATTTGTTTAGGTGAAAAAATGAATAACATGAATACAGGCATAGAAATCATAGCAATTTTTACTGAAAGTTTTTGCCACAAGGCAATAATACGGTCATTTTTGCCCTGCTGATGAAATTGGACGCAAACAGGAATTAACACCAAAGCGACCTGAGAGGATAAACGATTTATGATAGGAATTTCCTGGCTGGCTACTGAAAAAACTGCAAAATCTTCCGGACTAAAGAATGTTGAAACAAGAACCTTATGAATTTGAGTGTATAACATCAGAGTCGAATAGCTTATCCAGTATGGAATAGAAAAGCTGAATTGTTCGGCCAGCATTTTTTTGTCAAAAGCCGGTTTGATGCCAATATATTTAATAATAATTCCAATAGAGACCAACGCGGTTAGCAAATGAAAAAAAACATACCAGCAAAAAGCAGTTGTAAAGGATGCACCAAATACAACAGGCAGACTGATGGAAAGAATGATAATTACCGCCATAACAAAAGAAATTATGCTGTTTAGTTTGGCTTTGCCAATAGTAATTAAAGCAACAGAACTAAAAACGCCAAACATCTGCGTAACTGGTAAAATCGAACCAATTAAAATCAAATTTGCCAGTTCCGGGTTATTAAATGAAGCGGCGATTCGGTTGCGAAAAATAATCTGAACAACGATTGCCAGCCCCCCTAGTATCGTAAACAGCGCCAAAGTATGAAAAACAAACTTTTTTTTGTCGGTATTGCTTTGACTGGCTAAAAAATACGAACCACTCTCGGAAAGACATAAATAAGAAAACACATAAATCAGGTACGAAAGCATAACCATTTGACGAAAACTGCCAAATTCTGCTTGCGTTAGCAAGCGCGCCAATACCATCGCCTGAATTATGGTTGTCCCCTGACGTAAAAAATTACCAATCAGTAAAAAGATGGACTGGTCTTTAAGACTTGAATTTTTCTTTTCCTGATTTTCCACCAATTCTCCTGGTCAACTGCCCGAACAAATAATTTATTGTTGCACACAAACGAGATAAAGAAAAACAGAATTATTCATTCCGTAAAAACAGTATAACATAGTATTATTATTTAACAAAAAAAAGAACATTTCTAACTCGATAACTGTTTTTCAAATAAATACTATATCTAGCTGTTAATATAAACAAAGCGCAACAACAACTTTTCCCCAGGTAAAGGTAGCAATTAGAAAATTTAAAAAACCGGAACAATGATTCAAGGGAATGTGTTCCGGTTGAAAGAACAAATAGACAAAATTAATCAACTGCTTTTTAATTCTTGATATATCATCTGTGATCTTTTTTCCAGGAATATTACTTTTTACTCCGGGTATTTATGATCAACGCCGCTACTACACCGGGCACCCAGCCGGCCAGCGTTAACAGAGTTGTAATCAAAATGCTGCCGCAGCCTTTATCAAGCACGGCCAGCGGTGGAAAAACAATGCAGATCAATGCACGAAAAAATCCCATGTCTCACCTCACTTGTATCGGTTAATCAGATTACTGTAAATGATACACGGTATACGTAAAGATATTCATCAAGTTTTATTATAAATTTATGGTTAATAAAAATTATAGCTGCTTATGGCACAAGATGTGCAGTACCTGGATGTGAACAACAAACTCATATAGGACATAGAGTCGTAAACATAATAAAAACAATGTAGTTTGTAAACCCCAAATAAATACTGTACCAAATTGTTTACCAAAATGTCCAATTCTTCAAAATATGAGTAGTACTAACATGAATAGCCGGGCACAACCCCCCGATATCGGCGACCCCCCTAAGCCGGTATCAATGTGTCCGGCTTTTTTTATTACCAGGAAAGGGGAAATGCTGCAAATCGTAATTGAGTAAATTTTAATCTCTTTTAAAAGCGCTGAACTGGACCTTTTTTATAAAGCCCTCATCATCCTGAACAGTTAAAACATGAATGCCCGGCGCCAGGTCAACTGTGAATTGATGAATTGTAGTGGTTTCACCCATGAAATTACCATCGAGAAACCAGAATAATTGTGCTTCGTTGCGTTGATGCCGGGCAGACAGCACAACCTGCTCGTAAGCGCCGTCCAGATCGCGGGGAATTAAAATTTTAATATCATTAACAGGATAGACAATTTCGATCCGGTTTTCATCCCTGGCCTGGGGGCAGTTTTCGGCATGGCGGGGAATTTCGGGAATGACCTGACCGGCTTTTTCCAATAACTCTTTGACCTGTGGTGCAACAACAAAAAGTTTTACATGGGTAGTATCCACACCCTGCCAGCACAAGGAACAGACCGATTTGCCGGTTTTCTTGTCAACAACATAACTGCGATGAAAAGGGCAGACACCGGGCATATAAGAACAAGCGGGCCTTTCCAGGGTTATGGTAGATGGACAATAAGGTCCTGCCGGGTAACCGCTTTTCTCGCAGCATTGCACCGGCGCCAGATCGTCCTGCGGTTTTTCAAACCAAACCGGCTCATTGCGGCGGGTGAGACTGTTAAAAAGTGTGAACATCAGGGGGGCAGCAGACCTGGCGCCACTGATAGCAGCATTGCTTTCACCATTAAAATTTCCAATCCATACCCCGATTGTCCATTGCCGGTTCACACCAATAGCCCAGCCGTCTTTTTGACCATAGCTGGTGCCGGTTTTCCAGGCAACCGGCGTCTGGTTATTAAAATAGCTCCAGTAAAATTCTGAACCGGGACGCGCCAGTTTGTGCAAAGAATTTAATACCAGCCAGGCGCTGCCGCGGCTGAATAATTGCAGAGTATCGGGCTGCGAAAGTGATCCTTCATTTTCATACATGCTCAGGTGGATTGTTCTGCCAAGATTGCCCAGGCAGGCATATAATTGCACTAGTTCCCACAAGCAGGCTTCAGCTCCGCCCAGGATAAGCGACAAGCCATAACCCTCGGCGCCGCGAAACAGGTTGGAAAATCCGCCATCCAGTAAAAAATGATAAAAATCCTTCATACCATAAGCATATAATAACCGTACTGCCGGCACATTAAGGGATTTGACAAGCATATCTTCCATAGTCACCAAACCGGCAAAGGTCTTGCCGGCATTTTGTGGTGCAAAAGTACCATACCAGGTTGGAGCATCTATTAATAACGAGTTAATCGTAAAGGGCCCTTTATCCAAAGCTTTAGCGGCAAGAAACGGTTTAAGCAGGCTGCCGGTTGAACGCGGCGCAAGAATACCGTCGACCTGGCCGCCGTTACGGTCATCGAAAAAATCCTGCGAACCAACATACGCCCGCACCTGGCCGGTTGCGGTTTCCACAACCAGTGCGGAAATATTGGCTATTCCCAAACGCTGCAAAAAACGATGTTCACGGGTCAGCATATTTTCCACCTGGTCTTGCAACCGGGCATCAAGTGTGGTATGCACTGCCCGACCGATAGCGTTATTCTGAATAACTTGATAACAAAAATGAGGCGCCAGAAAAGGAATTTGATTTCCGGCTGGCGGCAACGGTTCCTGGAAGGCAATATCTCTGGTCATTAAATCAATAATTTTATTGTCATAGAGTTTTTGCAACAAAAGATTGCGCTTGTGCAGTAATTTATCACGCTGTTTTTCCAGGTTAATTGCCGAAGGAGAGTTTGGCAGCACTACAAACAAAGCGGCTTCTGCCCAGGTCAGTTCAGAAACCGGTTTGCCAAAATAACGCCACGAAGCCGCCTGAATACCAACAATATTCCCGCCCATTGGCACATGCGCTGCGTATATTTGTAAAATCTCTTGTTTGGAAAAATGTACCGTATATTTAAAAGCCGCAGCGCATTCCCGTATTTTGTTGAAAACGGTTCGAGACTTGGGTTTTGATAACCGGGCAACCTGCATGGTAATAGTGCTACCGCCGCGTTTGCGTTCACCCGTAAGGGTATTGGTAATTATGGCGTGTACCAAAGCCCGACAATCAACGCCATTATGTCGGTAAAAACGTTTATCCTCAAAAGCAACCAGAGAAACGACATATTTGTCCGGCAGGGTTATATTTTTCCAGGGAAACCGTACCTGTTCATCTTGTGATAGAAACACCCGTAAAAGTCGTCCATTACAATCATATACCGGGGTGGAATAATCATCCGGGAACAAGGTTCCGGGCGAAGAATAGACCCAATAAAACCAGATACCGGTTAAAAGTATAACCGGTATCACTATTTTATGTTGCAACAAAAACCTGATAATCTTCATCTATTTCACAATAACCTTGCCGCCTTCTATCCGTGCAAAATATTCCGGCGAGTACATGGCTTCCACTGCCACCGGCGGCAGACTGTAAGAGCCTTTGAATGTGGGGTTGAGTTTTACGGCAAATTTCATTTCTCCGCTGGAAGGTAGATCAAAAAACCAGTTGACACGATCATCGCGGATATCCATAAATTCGCCGGGGGTTATCCGCTGTTTCTGTAACCACTCCGGTAATTCCTCATCATTCAACCGGGTATTCATAATTTCCCAACCGGCCGGGAACACACTGGTCAGCGCCATTTCTTCCAGATGACTGCCAAATACATTCTTAACCGTGTAAACCACCCAGAAAGGCTGCCCCTGCTCCCTTGAATCGATAGTAACAGGGTAACCTTCATCATTATAAAAAATTCGTACGAGTTCAATACCCTGATGCTCTGTTTTGATGCGGCTGTCCAGAGGCACACCTTCACGGAACAAGGAGACAAACAAAGGTTCACTGTTTTCCGAGGTAATGGTTATCTTTTTACCCCAAAATTGTGACAAATCGGTAACATGCTGAATATGAGTCAATTCGACCTTTTGTGTTTTACCATCCGGCGTTTCGATGCTGAATTTTGCCATTCCCCCGGAGCCGGGCATGCTCTTGTAATAGGAACTGATACCCAATAATGCCATGGCGGTTTCCTGTGTTGAATACCAATGCCCTGTTGTAAATGAATCAATGACATTTTTCAAGATCAAAGTGGCAGTTTTTTGATCATTCATTTTCACACATAAATACAACATCAAGGCACGGTCGCGCAATGCCGAGCCATAAGTGCCGCTCATTTCACGGTAATCGAGAATTTCAGAACTCCCCGTATCTACCGCCTGGGCAGCATCCTTTTGTCCGGCCAGATAATAAGCGGTAGCCAGCAGTTTGCGTGATAATGGATCCAGTTTGTCTTTATAATTTTCACGTACCAGGTTCATGGCGCCAATATCGGCTTTGCCGGACAATGCTAACAAAAAGAGACGATAGGTCTGAAAACGATGATTTTTGACATTTACATCTTTGGCATGCGCTTTGGCGCTCTTTAGCCAGTTGTTGTACACCTCATCGGGAACATAATAACCGCTTTCTTTGGCTTCAAGTATAAAATGCCCTGCATAACTTGTACCCCAATCATTATACTCGGTTGAGGATGGCCAGTATGAAAATCCTCTGTTGATTTGAAAAGTTGCCAGACGCTTGATCGCCGAATTGATATGATTGGTAATTTCTGTTTTTTGATAGTCTTTAACATCGATCAAATAATTTAAAAACAATTGCGGAAATGCCGCCGATACGGTTTGCTCAATACACCCATAAGGATACCTGACAAGATAGCGCAATCGTTCATCCAGTTGCACATCCGGTAGTTTTGAACAGACCAGGCGCGCCTGGTTTGTACCCGCCAGGCCAAATTTTTCCGCTACAAATGTAAAAGATTGCCCCTGAACAAGCAATGTATCATCAATTTCCGTATAGAACGGGTTGGCGCTGGAAATTGGTAATGTTACACTGTAATCCGCTTTAAAGGAACCGGATGCCGCTTTGATCAGAATGGAATCGGCGCCGACATTATTGCCGACACGCACCTGAAACAGCGTATCCTGTTCACCGGGACGCGATACCGGTATGTTGATCTCTTGTTTGCCAATGATCTGCAAATTATTGGAGGATTTTGCCGTCAGTTTAACCTGGGTAATTGTACTATCCATAGCAAACACAGAAACCGGCAGGTTGAACGTATCGCCGGGGCGGGCCACACGGGGAACGGTCGGTAATACCATCAGGGGCAGCTTGACCGTCACGGTTTGTTCCAGCGAGGTATAACTGTTACCGGCAGCGCCAATTACCATTACCCGCACCGAACCGATATAATTGAGCATAGTAAAGCGGGTTGTTACCGTTTCACCCGGTTTTATCGTTACAGGTTCTTTATACAATACGACCGGAATGAACCGACGGGTTTTACCCTCATCAAGCCTTTGCATCCGTTCTTCATCAAATCCGTCACCGCCGATGGTAAAATATTTGTCAATATCGGGAAACAGGATGCCAATGATTTCGTCATAATTGTCAAGGGTTTGAATGCCAAGCCGAATTTTGTGGAAAAAATAATCCCAGGGCCGGGGCGTTTTAAAATCAGTCAAATCCAGCAAGCCTTCATCAATAATTGCGATTGTATAGGTAGCGGTCTCTTGAGCGCTGGAAGTAACCTTGACGGCAAACTCTTCACGCGGTTTTATCTCGGCCGGGACAGCCAGGGTAAGGGGTAAATGTGTATTTTTATCTTCGACATACAATGTTTTTACACCATACAAACGCATGGGCAGATCATTGGTGTTTTGGTTATGCGGCTGTACCAAAAACATAGAAGCATAACAGTTGGGTATCATTGCTTCAGTAATGGGGACGTCAAATGTCACTTGCTTGCCGGTAGCTTCCTTCCATTCCTGGTCAAAAATTTTATCGCCCTGTTCAATGTTTAATACCAGGGTTCCCTTTCCCGGAGTCTCTATAGTTAATTTAGCTACATCACCGGGAGAATAGACATTTTTATCGGAATATATCTGTAAATAGTTACGCTCGCCGCCTTCATCAGTTATATCACTTCTACCCCACTGGTAGGCATAAAAAAAGAATCCGCACTGGTGCATCGATTCCAAATCCGTCACCTCAATCAAATACCGGCCATAATCTTCCACAGAAAGGTTGTATTGTACAGGAGTAGAAGCAGAGGTCATATTTGTACTGCTGACCAAAAAAGTAGAACTGGAGCGCTTGTAATCCATTTTATCTCTTTCATCATAATGCCACCACCAGTTGTTTCTTTGTACATATAAATCCACTTTAATACTTTTACCGGCCAAAGGCGCGCCGTTTTTATCAACCACAATAACAGGAAGATTATATTTATCGCCAAAATTCGCCGAGCCATGTGGAAATATATTTTTAATACCCACATAGCTGCTAAATGGCGATACAGATATGGTTTTGACATTTTCAGTTTGGTTGCCGCCTTTTTCCATAACAGTTGTCCGCAGAACAGCTGTTAACAGACCATTGGCATTGACAAGGTCTTTAAACTGATGATTCAATTGATATTGTCCTTGTTGATCCAGTGGCCCACGGTATATATTATTCGTCAAGCTGGAAAAATATTTCAGAGGTGTAGAAAAAATATATTCACTATATTTGGGCGCGATAAAATCTTTATGCATCAATTCCACATAAATTGTGGCTTTGAGACTAGCCGCAGGAGCGCCAAACAGATAACGGGATGTTACCGTTCCGGTTAACGTCAGGTCGGGCGCGGTAATTAATTCAGGAACATCAACAAGGATTTTTAAACGATTGGGCTTGACAGTTTCTACCTTGAGTTGTTCATAAAAGCGCTGGTCGGCAACATCAAGCACAGCTTGCCAGTTACCGGTGGGGTCTGTAGCAGCAGTTGGAATGGAAAAACAAACATGCCCAAAACCGCCACAATTTTGTTTGGTCTCGAACACATTCTGCGACCTGGCATTATAAACGGTTAACGAGACCGGTTGCTCTGCCGGAGGATTCTTTTTGTTCATCCGCACAATTGCCGCCATATAAATAGTATCGCCCGGGCGGTAAACGCCGCGATCCGTATAAATAAATACATTCACACCCTTGACTTCACCGGCAAAGCCATCAATATCAAAGTTATTCAACTCCCATTCATGATGATTCAATTTTATCAGGGCAATACCGGATTTGTCCTGCCCCAAAATATAAGAACCCTCTTCTTTGCTAAATTTGGCATAGCCATTGGCATTAGTGGTTTGTTCTTCCAATAATTGATTTTGAAAATTGTACAACTTTAATTTCAAACCACCGGCCGCCCTGGCATCCAATACATTAATAGCAAATACATGCAATCCATCTCCCGCTCTTTTCAAAGTCAAACCAATATCCGAAGAAATAAGCAGCTTGTTCATATTGCCGCGTTCATAGTAATAACCAGGTCGGCCGGGACTCGAATAATAATCGTCATTTTCAAAATACAGGGTTGTTTCATCAACATTATTTCGGTTCGAAATACATCGTCCGGTGAGATCATTTTCATTAAAATTTAAATAAATAACAAATGCTGAATTCTTTTTGTTGCGGAATACCGGCGCCAGGTCAATTTCACTCTTGAGCCATTTATTCTTTTGCATGCTTATATCAATGACCTTGTTATATATTTGCACCGCCACACGGTCAATATCCTGATAATTACGATCATAGTAATAATAATCATTGTTTCGATTATTCCTGCTTCTGTCATATAGAACATTATGTTGCAGAAAAAAACCAATATTTTGAGGCAACACCTCATATACGGTAAGATTAGCCCTGGCAACATTAACAGATTTGAATTGCAGTTTAAAATTGTTATCTGTAGGCAGATATATACCTGAAGAGAGCCATTGTATTTCCGGCTTGATATTACTCAAAGAAAACTTTTGCTCATAATCATCCGCCAGTTTAATACCGTAAACAGAGGGGAACCCGGCAGCGATTTTTATTTTATATTCCTGCCCGGGAATAAAATTGCCGCTGACAAGCAGGTATTTACCATTAATATGAGAGGTGAATTCTAGCGCCGGGGTTATTGTAATAAAGCCGGAAAGATCAATGTTTTGCTTGATCGGATCATTGAAACGAAAGCCATAAGAATACTGATCCGCTTCAGGGTCTGTCATATCAGAATAGGTAATGACCCGGAACACATTAATACCCGGTAATATTATTGTCTGCTCCCAGGTTTTATTGTCGGCAGTATATTTACCCGGCAGGGTCAAATTAAAATTCTTGCCGTTCTTTTCCCGCTTTACCGGGGTGGAACGTAATTTGACAGTATTGGCAGCATCGCCCGGAGTAACGGTGAATTTCAACTTGCCGCCCGAACCCTTGCAAGCCAGATCATCCTCGACTTTTTTTGCATCAACCGGCTGGGAAAATAATATTTCCCCTTCAAAAAGCACTTGATTGACTTTATCGGGCACACTTGCAAAATCGCCATTAAAACTGATTACTTCCTGCTCAGCGACCTGAAATGTAAATTTAAAATCATTCACTTTTTTATTGGCGCCAAAGGCAATTTTCCCAATTAGCACACCATTAACTGTTTTACCGGCCGGCAAAAAATCAACAGGTTTGAAAACCAGGCTGGTTTCGGAAAGCCACTTTGCCTTGCCTGGAATTTTAGGCTCAAAAGAGAGCGGACTTGCATCCAGATCAATACCGATAAAATGGCGGGGAATCACCGGTTCTTTAAATTCAAAGCTCAAAGTAGCGGCGGAGGAGAGTAACCCGTTTGGATAGTGCAGTAATGCATCATTTAAATCCAGCTTTTTTTCCTGAAAAGCAGCCAGTTCAGGAGATACATGCCCTTTATCTCCTTTTTGCTGGCACGCACAAATCAATAAAACCAGGCAAAAAAATGTTATTTTTTTCATGATCTCTCCGTAATCCAAAAAGTAAATGATTTAAACTGAATATTAATAATTCTGTGTGTTAGAGGGCAAACAGCCTGTATAATCAGAATATAAAAAAGCAATGGTATAATTAATTTATAGTGAAGTAACAGTAGTTCCATTCTGGAAATCATCCATATCGGCAGACCGGTCGAAAAAAATCGAATCGGGAGCGACCGCACCACCGGAGACAATAAAAGCCATTGCCTCATCCACAGTCCAGTTGGTTGAAATGATTTTTTCTAGCGGTACAATTTCCAGGTACCCCGATGTCGGGTTGGGAGTTGTTGGCACATACACAGCTGCCAGCTTGCGGCCAGTGCTTTCGTCGGTTAAAATTCTGGTGACAAGGCCAACTGATTTCATATCTTGATGTGGAAAATCAATCATCACAACCCGCTGTGCGCCATCCGGTTTGCTTTGCAAGGCAACAATTAATTTTTTTGATCCGCCATAAATTGCTTTGATAAAAGGGATGCGCTCTATCAGGGAATCGAACCAGCTTATAATTGTTTTACCAATCACCCGGGTAGCAATAAAACCGACCAGATATAATAAAATAGTAATAAACAGCAACACAACAATATTGCCAAACCAGGGTTGCAACAACCAACCTGAAAAATTCGGAGCATAGGGCTGAATTACTGTTGCTAACAATTTTACAATCGGCTCGCCGAAACCAATAAATAATTGTAACAAAAATTTAACAATAATATAGGTAATAGCTACAGGTATAAAAGTAAGTAACCCGGCAATTAAATATCGCTTAAAATGCCCGGGAAACGTTACTTTATTGAATGGAGAAGACATAAAAAACTCCCAGAAAGATTGAATTACTTGCCGGTAAAATGTAATAAAAAAAATATATATTTAAAACAGAAAGAAAATTTTTATAAAAAATTTTTACCGGCAAATTCAGGATCGAACTTGCCGGGATACAGGAATATTAAAATGTCGGGTTACTTTTCGGCCTGAACCTCTTTGATATCCGGCAGCAGTATTATTTCAATACGACGGTTTTGACTGCGTCCTTGAGCAGTTTCATTGCTTGCTATCGGCTGAAACTCTGATAAGCCAACAGCTTCAAGACGGGCAGGTTCTATACCAACATTATCCTGCAGAAAACGAACAACATTTGTAGCCCGGGCATTGGAAAGTTCCCAATTGGTGGGATATTTTTTGACCAGTTTGGAACTGATTGGCACATTATCTGTATGACCCTCCACCCTTATAACTTTGTTGGTGGTGTTTTTTAATACACCGCCAACCCGTTCAAGCACTTTAACTCCCTCCGGGGTAACTTCAGATTCACCGGAAGGGAACAAAATTTTATCAACCATGCTTACCGACAACCTGTCCGCCAGCCTGGTAATTTTTATTTTACCATCCTCAATTTCCTGCTTCATACCTTCTACCAGTTCATCATAGGTGCCTTTAACTTTTGCAACCTCTTCTTCCCTGGCAAGGGAAATTTCTGTTATCTTTTGTTCCAGTTCTGCGACAATCGTTGCTTTTTCTTGTTCAAGCCTGGAAATTTGAAAGGTAAGTTCCTTGTTTATGCCATTCAATCGGTCACGTTCGGCGGCAGCTTTATTTGTCTGGTTGTAAAAATAATAACCGCCGGCGCCGAATAAAAGCGCAAGAATGCAAAGGATGATAACTGTAACTTTCATTTTGCTCTCCTTAAAGTTTGTCAAGTATAAACTACCATATATCAAACAGAATGAATTGTAAATTTTGCCGGCAAACATGAAAAAACATCATAATCGGTTAACTGGATATCTTTTCAAAAACAATATTTTTATTATTGGATAAACTGTTATTATGATATTTCATTCATGTATAAACAAAAATCAATTCCAGGCTATCAAGATTGACGACAGGTAAACAAAAAATTATAATGTGGAAAATCTATGACTGAAACGATATTACAAACAGGATTAAACAAATTTATCAATATAACAAAAAAAGAATAGATAAAATTCTCTTTACCACAAAACAATAGTAATTTGAATAATTTTTACAACAGATAAAATCCATCATTTTTAATAACTAGCGCTCAATCCTGTAGAGATGGCTTTCAGAACGCAAGATCAATGATTTGTCGACCACAACCGGGGATGCATATATCCCGGCATCCAAATAATTCCTGGCGGCCAGTGAAAAAACCCTGCCGGTTTTGACAACAAATGTATCTCCGTTTTTACTACAAAAATAGAGCAATCCACCA
The DNA here is from genome assembly GCA_964399735.1 of uncultured Cytophagia bacterium. Taxonomy (GTDB): domain Bacteria; phylum Zhuqueibacterota; class Zhuqueibacteria; order Residuimicrobiales; family Krinioviventaceae; genus Fontivivens. Next base: position 3,369 of record CAYNSO010000070.1, on the reverse strand, counting down.
CCATAAACCGGCGCAGCGCCAAATTTTGCTTTCAATCGTTCTTGCCAGATCAACATGCCGCTGGACGCCTGCAGGCAAGATATAAATCCCATATCACTGATCATATACAACAGGCCTTCAACAATAATCGGTGAAGATTCACCACAGACCCGTTCATTGTATTTCCATAACACATGGCTTTTGGTAAGATCACCCCTGCCGTCCGGCTTTACCGCCCACAAGCCAATATTTCGGCGATGCCAGCCGGTATTGATAAACACCAATCCTTTATCGCTAACCGGACAGGCAATAGTGGAATCAAAGCCATATACAACCCGCCAGATTTCTACACCAGTATCCGGCTCAAGGGCAAAAGTTGCCTGGGCGCCTTCGCTGACAAGCTGGTCTTTGCCGTTTACAGAAATGATTATTGGTGTTGAATAGGCTTTTTTATATAATGGCGGAATGCTATCTGTGTATATATCACGGGGTCGTTCATTCTTCCAGACGGTAGCGCCGGTCATTTTATCCAGCGCACAAACATACTGTACATCCATTCCTTCCAGGTGCAAAATTAATAAATTCTTATAAATGACTGGTGATGAAGCCGGGCCATGCAGGTGGTTGCAATGCAGGTCACGACGCTCCCACAGTTTCGTCCCTGTATTTGTATCCAGACAAACTGTGCCAAAAGTTCCAAAATGCAAATACACCCTGCCTTCTTCAATGACCGGCGACGGAGTGGCATAAGAGTTCATCTCGCTAATACGCTGCGGATGCGGTTCTGTGAATAGCAGTATATCATGTATGATCATGCCGGTATGCAGGTTCACGCACAGGGCATAGAACTTTTTTCCATCAACAGTAGCCGTGGTCAACCAGATTTGTCCATTGAGAATCACCGGGGTTGACCAACCGCGATCATGGATTGCAGTTTTCCACTTTATATTCTCTGTCTCGCTCCAATGCAGTGGTGTATTGTGACAATCGGAACGTCCATCGCCAAAAGGGCCACGGAACTGAGGCCAGGAATCTCCGCCATAAACATTTGATAATAATATGAAAATTGAAAACCACAAAAAACAGATTCGCATAAACTACTCGACTTGAAATTACATCAAAAAAAACTGCAGAACCAGAAAATACTTTATAAAATAAACTTGTTATATTAACAAATATGTACACAATTCCTGTCATGCATCAAAATTCAACTTGAGCATCAAAGATTGATTTTTTAATTTATAATTTTAAACAGAGAAAACAAGTCGAATCTGGAGAACAAAAATGAAAATTAAAACAATTTTACTCACCGTCATCTTTACCCTGTTTATAGTAATTATTCTGCAAAATCTCAAGGCGGTCTATTTTCAGATACTATTTTGGAACTTGTACATATCCTTAACCATACTATTGCTGCTTGTGTTACTTGTCGGTATCATCATCGGTGCAGTAGCAACAGGTCTGGTACGCCGCAAAAGATCAACAGCTCGTTGACTACCCTGGTTAGTATTTTTTGCAAATAATTATAACTTGAATCGGGGCAATAAATTTCAAGCAAATTATTTTACTAAAGTCATCCTGGAATAACAAGTATGACCGGCACAGGTTACCTGTATAAAATAAATACCACCTGCCAAACCTGTTGCATTAAAAACAACCCGGTAATAACCGGCATTTTTTTCTTTATCAAGAAGTGTGGTTACCATTCTGCCAAGTACATCATATATCACAATTTTTACATGAGCTGGCGAACTCTGGCGGAACGCAATGAAAGTAGATTCGTTAAAAGGATTGGGGTAATTATTTAATAATTCACAACGAACCGGAATATGTTCCCTGACCAGAGTATTTGTTTTTGTCTCATTATCTATCCATTCGCAGCGCTGCTGAATCCAGTCCTTTAAATATACAATTTCATCTGAATAGGACTGGCCGACATAATTATTCGGCCATATCTGTTGCCCCAAAATTGGCCAACAAGTAAAGTTACGCTCCTGCGCTTCATCCAAAACTGTGGTTAAAGAATCAATCAGCGAATTTATGCGCGCCGGAGCTAGTAAAGAACCCCGCAGTTCCTGCCAACGAGCTGCAAACAAAGAGCGTATTTCCTGATCGCGAGCCAGAGTTTGGAACCAGACAGGAATTTCCTCCATCGTTTGCACTTTGCGATCCAGGATAAAGCCGTCGATCTTTTGGCCGTCAAAATAGTTCACATTGCCAAACCCCAAATTAAAATCCCAAACTGGCCCCATAACAAGTCTCTTGTCTTTACTGTCTTTATTTTTATAAAAAAAAGTGCTCAGGGAAAAAGAGTCCACATTTTTCGTCAACTCGTTAATGAGCCAAAAATCAATAAATGCATCAACATCAAAATATTCCTGGTAATAAAGTTTCCAGTCGCTTTGATCCATGATCGTTTCAAAGGCAGTGATGTAGTTTTCAATATAATCTTGTTGTGCCTGAGAAATATCTGCGGGTTTGGGGTAATGAAATAAATACTCTACTCTTGAAAAAAAAGGATTCGGAGAAAAAGGCGATGTCCACCCTTCATTTTCCTCGCCGGCGCTACGGTCAACCTTGATGATATAACCACCGGTCAACTCATCGCCGCTGTTATCATCGGGCTGCAATTCGGCAACATTGACACGGCGCTTGTCACGCTTGATCTTTTCCAGTAATACATATACACCACAATATTCGCCATTCAGAACCAGTTCACAAAACCGGGTTCGGGAAGCATATCGTCCCATATCCCTGGCAAAACGATAAGCCAAAACATTGCGGAGCATACTTTTATCGCTATAGGGTGGATACAAAATCCAGTCGTTTTCAGCCGGCAGGCCCAGCAAGGCGACATTGCGGTTATCTCCCAGTGAATCACAGGTTTCAAAACCGTATTGCTTTTTAGGCCAGTCCATCATTTGTCCGCTGGAACCGCGTATCTCAATGTTGATCAACCCGTCATAATTATTGAACGGGTCAGTTAAGGCATTTCTGCTGCCGGCATTATCAATAACCCCCATGTGAGCAACTATACGGGGATCGTCCTGGATGGTCTGACCATACGTGTCAATAACAATGACAGGTAAATTTGAAGAAACAAATTCCTGTGCTGCCTTTTGATCAGAATAAATTTCTTGATTATTAGCGGAAAGCGAGTTACTAAAAAACGTAATAAGGAACAGAAGAAACAACCCGAAGCAGCTTGGTAAAGGCGTAATAATTCCTTTTCTGAATGGACTCATAGTTAACATCCTTCTTGAATTTTCTACTTTACAAAATTTTTTACGGATTTATTCTAAATTACAAAAAAATCTTGTAAATGCAAGAATTAAATTTGGTTCTATATGCTTTTCTGTGGGTAATTATTTCGATAGAACCATTGTTAAA
>CAYNSO010000069.1:9732-21158 GCA_964399735.1 uncultured Cytophagia bacterium | reverse complement strand
GAAAAAATTTGTCTTCCATCCATATAAATCAATTTTTAAATCACAAACTTGCTGCAGAAAAAATAAAGTAATGACTAGAATAACAATTACCTGGATAGTTTTTCTCTGCGTTCTTCGCGCCCTCTGCGGTAAAAATATAAAACCACAGAGTTCGCTGAGGTCGCTGAGGGGAAAAGCGAATCGTTGTTCTAATTCATTTTTGTTTATAATAAGTGAAAATGTAATTAACCTTCTCTTTTACCTCTCATATTTTTTAAGCAATAAAACAATTGTTAAAAGATTACCCACGGAAAACCATATAGAGCCAATAAACTTGGCAAAAACTCATACAAGATGAGGAATTGGCAACAAGCGCAATAATAACAATTGATTAAATGTTTTCCTCCGCGTTCCCGGCGGCCTCTGCGGCAAAAAAAGAATGAAACCGCAGAGAATCTGAAGAACGCAGATGGGAAAAAGAACATCGTTGCTCCATATCTGTTTGTGCTCATTCTTTTCAGCAGATCAGGAACGAGGAGGCAACCTGGAACAACTTGTTAGCAGAATAGTTAATAAAAGAGTTGATTGGTTGCTAAAAAATTATTAAGTTATAATCTTTCAAAGGAGTTATCTTGGCAGAAGAAAACAAAAAAATACTCTGGGTTGACGATGAAATTGATCTATTGCGCGCCCATGTGCTGTTTTTGGAGAGCAAAGGGTATACAGTTACCACGGTAACCAATGCCGAAGACGCCATTGAACTGGTGAAAACAAACAAGTTCGATATAGTACTGCTTGATGAAATGCTGCATGGTATCGATGGACTTTCCGCGCTGGTAGAATTAAAAGAGAGCGATCCGGGATTGCCGGTTATTATGGTCACCAAGAATGAAGAAGAATCATTGATGGAAAATGCCATTGGCGCCAGGATTGATGATTATTTGACCAAGCCGGTAAATCCAAGCCAGATATTGCTGGTTTGTAAAAAAATTCTGGACAGTAAAAAAATAACCAGCCAAAAAATCTCCCGCGATTACATGGCCGAATTTAATAAAATTTCCATCAACCTGATGGGGCCCATGGATTGGCCGGACTGGATAGATATTCACGTCAAATTATCGGAATGGGATCTGGAACTATCCCGGCGCCCGGATATTGGCTTGCAACATACTCTTGACGACCAAAAAAAAGCCTGCAATGCCGAGTTTGGCCGTTTTATTGAAAATAATTATACGGCATGGCTGCGCTCTGATGACCGGCCTCCCTTGTCTCCCGATATTATTCCCAGGTATGTACTACCCCATGTGGAACAAAACAAAAAAACTGTCCTGCTGATTATTGACAATTTGCGTCTCGATCAATGGTTTATCATCGAACCATTATTGCGTAACTATTTCAGCATCAAACGTGATTATTATTACTCGATCATTCCCACGGCCACCCCATATTCCCGTAACGCAATATTCAGCGGTTTGTACCCTGTTGAACTGGATAAAAGATACCCCAATTTCTGGAACAGCGGCTCTGAAGAAGACGATATCAGTCTAAACAGTAATGAAGCCCAATTACTGGCGGATCATTTAAAAAGAAGAAAACTCGATGTCAAACCCGAACCCAAGTATGTCAAAATACTGGATATTCAGGAAGCACAAAACGTTGCCCGCCATATTAACGAATACAGCAGCGTGCCGTTGTCGGCGTTGGTGCTGAATTTTGTGGATATACTGGCGCATACCCGCAGTTCCTCCACACTGATCAAGGAAATGATTCCCAATGAAGCTGCCTGGCGCTCTATGACCCGCTCATGGTTCGAACATGCACCCATTTTCGAAGCTTTGCAGCAACTGGCTCATAACGGCAATACCGTAATTATTACTACCGATCATGGCAGCATTCGCAGCCGCCGCGGCGCCAAAGTAATTGGCGACCGGCAAACATCAACCAGTCTTCGTTATAAATATGGCCGTAATTTAAAAGTAAATCAAAAACATGCCTTGTTTGTCAAAGACCCGGCAGAGTATAAATTACCCGCACGCGGGGTAAACACCAACTATATCATCGCCAAAGAAGACTATTATTTTGTCTACCCCACAAATTATCATTACTACCTGAACTATTATGCCGATAGTTTTCAACATGGCGGAATATCCCTTGAAGAGATCATTTTGCCGGTTATAACCCTTGAAGCAAAATAACAAGTTGATATCAGTGCCTGTAGTCATAAAAAAAATATCCAACAATCCCCGTGAAACTCTGGAAATTGGAAAATGGTTTGCCGAAAATTTGCAGCCCGGTGCGATTGTTTGCTTATCCGGCAATCTGGGTAGCGGCAAAACCACCCTGTCGCGAGGAATATGCGAGGGTTTGGGGGTTAGCGAATATATCACCAGCCCCACATTTACCTTGATCAATGAATACCAGGGCCGGCTGCCAATTTTTCATTTTGACCTTTACCGCATTCAGTCTCCTTTGGAGCTGTATGAACTGGGCCTTGATGAATACCTGTATGGAGAGGGCGTTTGCTTGATTGAATGGCCGGAAATTATCATGGCGGATATTACCGGCAAAAAATATGAAATTAACCTGACCTGGAATGTTGAATGTGGACAGGAAGAACAGCGGGAAATTATCATTACCGAATACCCGGACAATGAGCAGGAACGGCTATGATTATACTTGGTATAGAAACCTCGACACAAATCTGCGGCGCTGCCCTGGTGCAGGACGGACACTTGCTTGCAGATTACCGGATTAATATAAAAAACGCTCATGCCCGCTGGTTGTTCGACATGATCAGCCATCTTGGCACAGTAAGCGGGATAACGGTGAACAAGCTCGATGGTCTGGCAGTTTCCATTGGGCCAGGTTCCTTCACCGGGCTGCGTATCGGCCTGGCCGCGGTTAAAGGACTGGCTATAGCCAGCAGCATTCCCGTTACAGCTGTTTCGACCATGCAGGCGCTGGCCATGCAAGCCCCGATATTACATGGCGATATCTGTCCTGTTATTAAATCTCGCAGCCGGGAATATTATATGGCATTATATCAACGCAGCAACGGCCAGAATACCCTGCTCAAGGAAACCTCCCTGGTAAAATATGCCGATGTACAGAACTTTATTCCACACGGCAGTTTACTCATTGGTCACACCAATGATTTTACAGAAACAGAGCTGGCCGGGTTAAATTTGCAAATCGCTCCAGCCTGGTATTCGTACCTTGACGCATTTACAATAGCTATGCTCGGCAGTGAGCAATTTGCACAAAATAAAATCGACCGGATAAAAGATTTACAGCCGCGTTATTACCAGGAATTTATTGCCGGTATACCAAAACGATCAAATTTTTTACAGACAAAACAATCTGAAAAATGAATACAGAGTATATAAAAACTCTTGATTCCGGCGTGCAACTTGAAATACGATCAATGCAATGGGAGGACATTGAACAGGTATATCAGCTTGAAAAGAAAATTTTTATTTCGCCATGGTCGCGGGCTTTATTTGAAGCGGAATTATTACAGCAGCATTCGTACAACCTGGTGGCTGCCAATGAAAATACGATCGTTGCCTATACAATCATCTGGTTATTTGTCGATGAACTGCATATTGCCAATCTGGCGGTCAAAGACACCTGGCGTGGTTGTGGCATAGCTACCTGGATGATGAATGTTATTTTTCATATTGCCCATGAAAATCAAATTAAAATAATGCATCTCGAAGTTCGTAAATCTAACGAACCGGCAATAAAACTATATAAAAAATTTGGTTTTGAAATTGTCGGTTGCCGCAAAAACTATTATGAAAAAGAAAAGGAAGATGCTATATTAATGAGTACATATATCAATAACACGGTTATATAACTGGAGTTGAAATGGCCTGGTTCAAACGTGATAAAACAGCTCTAACCATTCAGGAAGATAAACTGGACTTGCCGGATGGGTTGTGGATTAAATGTCCAAGCTGCAATGAAGTTTTGTATAAAAAGGAACTGGAAAAAAATCTCTATGTTTGCATGAAATGTGACTATCATTTTCGCATCAACAGTGATGATTATATCCGAATACTTGCTGATGACAGGGAATTTCAGGAATTCAATGCCAACATCCAGTCCACCGACCCATTAAAATTCAAAGATTCCAAACGCTATTCGGAAAGATTAAAACAGGCAATCGCCACGACCAATCTTACCGAAGCGATCAGAACCGGGTTCTGTAATATTCATGCTATTCCGGTTGTACTGGGAATCATGGATTTTCGTTTTATTGGCGGCAGTATGGGTTCGGTCGTCGGAGAGAAATTTTCCCGCGCCGCAAATAAAGCAATTGAAAAAAAATATCCCCTGGTGGTTATCTCTGCCTCAGGAGGCGCCCGAATGCAGGAATCGGCATTTTCGCTTATGCAAATGGCCAAAACCTCGGCACATCTGGCATTACTGGCGCAAGCCGGTCTGCCGTTTATCTCCGTTTTAACCCATCCCACCACCGGTGGCGTTACAGCCAGCTTTTCCATGCTGGGTGATATAATCATTGCCGAGCCCAAAGCGCTCATAGGTTTTGCAGGGCCCCGCGTTATAAAACAAACAATTGGTCAGGATTTGCCTGAAGGCTTTCAAAAATCGGAATTCCTGTTGCAGCACGGCTTTGTTGATGCGATTGTTCATCGCAAAGAATTAAAAGAAAAGCTGTTTCAAATGCTTTCTTTTTTCCAGGTTGAACAAACAACTGCCGTTCAGGCGGTTTAATTTTTTTTACGATAATTCTTACTTTACCGGAAATACATAATTGAGAATTCTGCTTACAAATGACGATGGCATTAGCGCCCCGGGTTTAGCGGCGCTGGCCAATGAAATAAAAAAAATTGCTGAAATTTTAATTGTCGCCCCCGAAACGGAAATGAGCGCGGTTGGTCATGCCATTACCCTGCACGACCCCTTACGGGTTTCGGACTATAATAAAAATGGTAATTACTTTGGCAAAGCCGTTAGCGGCACCCCGGCCGATTGCGTTAAAATTGCCTGGGGAGCGCTCTATAAAAATGAACCAAAAATAGATTTATTGATTTCCGGTATTAATCAGGGTTCCAATACCGGCATTAATACCATATATTCCGGCACAGTATCGGCAGCAACCGAGGGAGCTATTCTGGGTATTCCCTCCTTTGCAATATCTCTTACTACCTACACCAATCCAGATTTCTCGTATGCCGCCCGGTTTGCGCGTTATCTTGCCGAAAAAATCATCAGAAATAAATTACCGCACGGTGTTTTTTTAAATGTCAATGTTCCGGCAGTTCCGGAAGGACAAATTACCGGTATTAAAATTACCCGCCAGGGTATGGCAAATTACAGCGAAGAATTTCAGGTTCGTAAAGATCCCCGCGAACGCGAGTATTACTGGTTGACCGGAGATAAAAATGGTATTGAAGAAGACGAAACGGTCGATGACCGCGCTATCTTGCAGAATAAAATTTCCATTACCCCGGTGCACTATGATCTTACTTTTTATCCCTTTATGAATGAACTGGAAAAATGGAATATTAATTATAACAAGAGAACTGAATGAACCATAAAGAATCCATTCTGGTTTTGGACTTTGGCTCACAATACACGCAGTTGATTGCCCGCCGTATTCGTGAAGCAGGTGTGTATTCCGAAATCAAACCATATAATTACAGTTTTGATGAACTTGCCAAACTAAATCCGCGCGGACTGATATTATCGGGCAGTCCTTCCTCGGTTTATGATAAAAATTCACCCGTGCCGGATAAAAGGATATTTGAACTGGGCTGCCCCGTGCTCGGCATCTGTTACGGTTTACAGGTCATGGCACACCTGCTGGGCGGCAAGGTAGCCGGCGCCGCACACCGCGAATATGGCCGCGCCAGGTTGACAATAGACGACCACGCTGATCTTTTTTACCAACTGGACGAACAACTTGAAGTTTGGATGAGCCATGGCGACCGGCTGGAAAATATGAACGATGAATTTCAAATTATTGCACATACCAGCAATGCGCCAATCGCCGCGGTGAGGCATAAACACAAACCGTTTTACGGTATTCAATTCCATCCCGAAGTGGTGCACACCCCCAGGGGAAAAGAAATACTGCAAAACTATGTTTTTAAAATTTGCGGCTGCCACCCGGACTGGAATGCCAGTTCATTTGTGGAAAATGCAGTACAGCATATAAAAAATACCATCGGCAACGAACAAGCCATTTGTGCGCTAAGCGGCGGAGTCGATTCAACAGTGGCAGCATTTATGGTTGCAAAAGCCATTGGCAAACAACTAACCTGCGTATTTGTCGATACCGGTTTGCTGCGCGAAGGAGAAGCGCAGCAAGTATGCGAGTTTTACGCCCAGGCGGAGTTTAAATTTACTTTTGTCGATGCCAGTAACAGATTTTTAACCCGGCTGGCGGATGTCATCGACCCGGAAAAAAAGCGCAAGATCATCGGTGAAGAGTTTATCAGGGTGTTTGAAGATGAAGCGAAAAAGATCGGCCCGGTAAATTACCTGGTGCAAGGCACGCTGTATCCCGATGTCATTGAAAGCGTCTCCACACGCGGGCCGTCGGCATTGATCAAATCACATCATAACGTTGGCGGCTTACCCGAAAAAATGGGCTTGAAATTGATTGAACCCCTGCGCGAACTTTTTAAAGACGAAGTGCGAAAAGCCGGCAAGGAACTGCACGTTCCGGATTATATATTGGGCCGTCATCCATTCCCGGGGCCGGGCCTGGCGGTACGCATACTGGGCGAAATCAACCGCAACCGGTTGAACATATTGCGCCCTGCGGACAGAATATTTATTGAAGAATTGAAAAAGAACGATCAATACGATAAAATCTGGCAAGCCTTTGCCGTACTCTTGCCGATCCAGACTGTTGGCGTTATGGGAGATGAAAGAACTTATGAAAACGTTGTAGCCCTGCGGGCAGTTACCAGCCTGGATGGCATGACGGCGGACTGGGCTATCATTCCCAATGAGCTTCTCGCTCATGTTTCAAACAGAATCATTAACGAAGTGAAAGGTGTAAACCGGGTTGTTTATGACATCAGTTCAAAACCACCGAGCACAATTGAATGGGAATAAAATCAGGATATAAAAAATGTGTGGTATAGTTGGATATATTGGCGAACAAAATGCAACCCCTTTACTGATAAAGGGGTTAAAAAGACTTGAATACCGAGGCTATGATTCTGCCGGGATTGCCATTTTGCAGGATCAGCGTATTAATATTTTTAAAAAAGTCGGCAAAATCAAAAACCTTGAAGACGCAATAAACGGCCAGCCGCTGTCGGGGACTACCGGTATAGGTCATACCCGCTGGGCAACACATGGCGTGCCGAATGAAGTGAATGCCCACCCGCATACCGGCAATAGCGGTAGTCTGGCTCTGGTTCATAACGGCATCATAGAAAATTATGAAACTTTGAAAAAGGAATTGCAGAATAAAGGGCATATATTTAAAACCGACACAGATTCGGAAACCTTGTGCCATTTGTTCGACAGGTTGATGACTGACGGTTTTGATTTGGTAGAAGCTGTTCGCCTTGGTTTGTCGCGGGTAGAGGGTACTTTTGGTCTGGTGATTATGAGCTCCGACTATCCCGATATGCTGATTGCCGCACGGCGCGGCAGCCCGCTGGTGATTGGCCTTGGCAAGGGAGAAAACTTTATCGCCTCGGATGCTGCTCCCCTGGTGGGCCACACAACCAATGTAGTCTATCTTGAAGATGGTGAAATGGCTGTCGTTACCAAAACGGACATGAATGTAAAGACGATTGATGATCGTCCGGTGAATAAATCTATTGTTACCATTGATACCGATCTTCAGGAAATTGAAAAATCCGGCTATGCGCATTTTATGCTCAAAGAGATCATGGAACAACCGCAAACCCTGGAAAATACCATGCGCGGCCGCCTGCTGCTGCAGGAAGGCACTGCCAAACTCGGCGGTATTGGTATGGATATTGAATCGTTACTCTATGCACGCCGGGTAATTATAACTGCTTGCGGTACATCGTGGCACGCAGCTCTGATTGGCGAATATATGTTTGAGGAACTGGTGGGCATTCCGGTAGAAGTAGAGTATGCCTCGGAGTTTCGCTACCGCGACCCGGTTCTGGGTAATGATTCGGTGGTTATCGCCATCAGCCAGTCCGGCGAAACCGCCGACACCCTGGCGGCAATTCGTGAAGCCAAAAGAAAAAAATGCAAAGTATTCGGCATCTGCAATGTAGTCGGTTCAACCATAGCCAGAGAAACCGACGCCGGAGTTTACCTGCACGCCGGCCCCGAAATTGGCGTGGCTTCGACCAAGGCATTTACATCGCAGGTAACAGTGTTGGCCTTGATTGCATTGGTGCTGGGGCGTATGCGGTCTATATCGACCGCCAGAGGTCTGGAGTTTTGTCGTGAATTGGCAGCTATTCCGGATAAAGTTTCGCAGGTTCTGGCTCACCATGAACAAATTAAAGAGATTGCCCGGGAATTTCGGGATATGCGAAACTTTTTATACCTGGGCCGTGGTTACAACTTTCCCGTGGCGCTGGAAGGGGCTCTAAAATTAAAAGAAATCTCGTATATCCATGCCGAAGGATACCCGGCTGCTGAAATGAAACACGGGCCCATAGCCCTGATTGATAAAGATATGCCGGTGGTGTTTATTGCCACCAGGGATTCGATATATGATAAAGTCATCAGCAATATTGAAGAAGTGCGGGCGCGCAAAGGTAAAGTGATTGCTATTGCAACGGAAGGCGATACCGAAATCATTAAACGCGCCGACCGGGTAATTTATGTACCACCAACTCTCGATATGCTGAAACCGCTCATCAATATCATTCCATTACAACTTTTAGCGTATTACATTGCCGTAGCGCGTGGCTGCGATGTAGACCAACCGCGCAACCTGGCTAAAAGCGTTACTGTTGAGTAGTAATTGTAAGAAGGAGTTTCAAGTGAAAAAAAGAACTGGTAAAATACTTTTCAATAAAATTATACCGGGGTTGATTACAGGTATTCTATTGTTTACCGGCGCCAATCCAGTCTATTCCGAACCCGCCCGGTGTGAAAAAATATTTTCACAGGGCGTTATTCAATACAAAAATGCGCTCTATACCGATGCTTTAATTACCTTTAAAAGCCTCATCTCCCAACCGGAACCTAATCCTTTTATCACTGGCGGTTATTACATGGCGGCGCGCTGCGCCTGGCAAATTCAAAAAAAAGATCAGGCAATCAGTTATATAAAATATCTAATTTCAAGCTATCCGGAAAGCCGTTATGTTGCAGATGGTCATTACCTGTGGGGCTGCCTTGAACTTCAAAGCAACAAACCGGCGGATGCCCTGGAACAGTTTGCACTGGCTATTGAACATTCCCGCAGCGACTCGCTTTTGCTCAAGAGTTATCACAAAGGCGAACAACTGTTGCAAACCGATTCCAGAGTTCAGGCATATAATCTTTTATTACAAAGTTATCCCTGGAGCAAAGCGGCTCATTATATTCAATTGTGGCAAGCCGAATCCAGTATCATAGCCGGAAATAAAAAACAAGGCGTTGCTATAATCAATGAAATACTGGCCGACAAACCATCCCTGCAAGTTTCAAAACTGGCGGCCGCAATAAAAACCAAACAAGCTTCGCCTCATGTACGCATTGGCATTGTATTACCGGTTACGGGATATTTTTCCGCTGAATCCAAAGATATGCTGCGCGGCATGGCGCTGGCCTTACACCAGGCTAATGCAAAAGATAAAATTCAAGTGATAATTGCCGATTCCAAAGGCAGTCTGGTTGGCGCCATTGCCAATACCAGGGCTTTACTAAAACTGAATCCTGGTTTGATTATTGGCGAACTGGAGGATAACATTACCTCGGTCATCGCCGGGCTAACCTCGCGGGAAAAAATGCCCCTGTTGGCGCCGGTTGCCACCGAGAACGGTATAAATTCAATTGGCGATCATATCTTTCAGGCCAATAACGACCTGAACACCCGCGGTTCACAACTGGCAGAATATGCTTATAATACCCTCAACCTGAAAACCTTTGCTACAATAGCGCCCGCCGATGAATACGGCAACACCATAACCGATGCGTTTACAAAAAGAGTGGATCAATTAGGCGGCACAATCATTGCCCAAAAATGGTATTACCCCGGCGCCAATGATCTGCAGCGCCAGTTTGAAGGCCTTCGCGAGGCAGGTTTCCGCTATTCATTCAGGGATTCTTTATATCGCTCCAATATCAAAGTTACCCCGGCCCGGGTTGATTCGATGTTCCGGGTTGTAAACTATAATGTTAAAGAAAACTCTGCCGATGATGAGGGTCTGATTGAATCAACTGAAATCCAGGTGACCTCAATTCATGGTTTATTTATGCCGGTTTACGAAGAAGAGCTGTCCATTATTGCGCCACAACTGGCGTTAGCCAACATCAAAGCGCAACCACTTGGCGGTGGATTCTGGTTAAATGAAAAACTGTTGCAGCAGCAACGCAACTATATCAATGGCATTGTCTTTGTCGCCGGTTATTTCTTTTCAGAAACCGACCCGCAATACCGCGCCTTTGTTAACCAATACCGGGAATACACACAGGCATCGCCGGGGAAAATGTCGGTATATGGATACAACATTATGAACCTGGTCATTGCCGCGGTCAATGCCGGCAACAACACAAGTCAGAGCATTAGCAACTATTTGGAAAATGTTCAGAATTTTGAAGGAATTGGCGGCAAGGTAAATTTTTATAATAACAATAACATAAATGGCGCTGTAAACATCTTGCAGTTTTTGGATGGTAATATTGAGAAAATCAATTAATTTGATATAAATCACTTTGATATATGAAATAGTTTTTTACATTATGTTGTTATTAAGCAAAACAAAACAAACCCCAAAACAGGAAAATGGAGGAGTTACCATGAAAAAACTTTTATTCTTGACAGTTGCCCTGCTCATGTTTACAATGTCTTCTTTTGCCCAATTAGATCTTGGTTTTTATGGAATTGGTGGACGTCTCGGTTATATTATGCCTGAAGGCGACATTGAAAATACTTTTGGTTTAGGGTTAAATGCCGATATAGGTTCTTTTAACGAAACAATCAAGTTATTTGCATACCTGGATTACTGGGGCAAGAGTTATGATTTGGGTTACTGGGAATGGAACTGGTCCATTATTAATGTTGCAGCAATAGCAAAATATCCAATTGAAACCCAGGGAAATATCAAACCTTTTGTAGGTGGTGGTCTTGGTTTGGCTTTTAATCATTGGAGCAGTGATTATACAGGTCCAAAAGAATATAATCAATACTTCTCGGAAGAAGATTGGGAAGATTCTGAAACAGAAACCGACCTGGCAATTCATCTTTTGGGCGGAGCCAATATGGCATTATCTCCCAAAATGGACGGCTTTGCGGAAGTAAAATATACGATTGCCGG
>CAYNSO010000069.1:0-9632 GCA_964399735.1 uncultured Cytophagia bacterium | reverse complement strand
TGGCATTATCTCCCAAAATGGACGGCTTTGCGGAAGTAAAATATACGATTGCCGGAAATGCAGATTATTTCGGTATTTATGTCGGTTTTAATTATAAACTCAAATAATAATAATTTTCATTTTTTATATTTACGAGGCTCTGTGAAATCTTAATCACAGAGCCTTTTTTATTGTTTTTACTTGAAATAGTATTTTAATTCCCTTATATTTATCTTCACTATATCAAAACAAGGTTATCCGATGGTCAGTTTAGCATAGAATATACTTTACAGGAGTTTGGTGTGAATATCGGACAAGCATTATTATTAGGCATCATCCAGGGATTGACAGAATTTCTGCCGGTCAGCAGTTCGGGGCACCTGGTGCTGGGTAAAACGCTGCTTGGCGTGCCCGAACAGGGCATCACTTTTGAGGTTTTTGTGCATTTCGGTACCCTGCTGGCGGTTTTGCTAGTTTTCCGCAATGATGTATTAAATTTGATACGCACTTTTTTTTCGCTGTTTAGCAAGTCTGCCAACCCGGCCGGATATAAGGAACGCTATAAAATCGATGTTAATTTGCAGTTATTGATTTTCATCGTCATTGCCACCATCCCCGCAGTTTTTATCGGTTTACTTTTTGAAGACAAGATAGAAAGCGCGTTCAACGACCCGCACCTGGTGTGCATTATGCTGCTGGTTACTGCTTTTATCCTCTCCCTCACTTTTTTTGTAAAAAAGCCGGAAAAGCCCCTGGGTTTCGTCAATACACTTGTTATGGGCATTGCCCAGTCCATCGCCATATTACCGGGCATATCCCGCTCCGGCTCTACCATCAGCGCCGGTTTGTTTCTTAAAGTCGATGGCAATGACGCAGCGCGGTTTTCCTTTTTACTTGCCCTGCCTGCCATTCTTGGCGCTACAATTTTAAAAACCGCCGAACTGGGCGCAGAAGGCTTTACAGGCTCATACCTGCTGGTACTGGCTGTCGGGACACTGGCGGCATTCCTTTCCGGTTATCTGGCGATTAAATCCATGCTGGGTATTGTACGGCGCGGCAAACTATACTGGTTTGCCCCGTATTGCTTTATTGTGGGCCTGGTCGGTTTATTACTGGTATAAGCAGAGGTTTATATTTGACTAAAGATGAAAGACAAAAGCTGGTTCTGGCCGACCTGCAAAAGAAAAAATTTGCGCCGCTCTATTTATTTTATGGCGCTGAACAATTCAGTATAGACGAAAAAGTCGATTATATTATTAATAATATCCTTGACCCGGCAAACCGGGATTTTAACCTTGACATCCTGTATGGCGATGAGGTCGACGGCGCAAAAATAGTAAATATTGCCATGTCGTACCCCATGATGTGCGAAAAAAGAATCATTGTTGTCAGAGACATTCATCTTATTAAAACGGCCGGCCTGAATTTACTATGCAAATACGCCGGCAATCCGGTGCAAACAACCTGTCTGATATTAACCAGCGCTTCTAATGAAAACAAGGATATAAAAAAGCTGGAAAAGTTGTGCGCGGCGGTAGAATTCAAACCCCTGTACGATTATCAAATACCGGACTGGATTCAAAAACACCTGGCGAAAAAAAAGATAACCATAACCCCGGATGCAATCAGGGTTTTACAGGGTTCCGCCGGTAACTCGCTGCAAAACCTGAGCACAGAAATAGACAAACTTTTGCTTAATCTTGGGCAGCGTAATAAAATTGAAGTAAGTGATGTTGAAGAAATAATCGGCACAAGCAAACAATACAATATTTTTGAATTGTGTGATGCAATAGCCGCCAAACAATTGCAATCAAGCCT
Source organism: uncultured Cytophagia bacterium (assembly GCA_964399735.1). GTDB lineage: Bacteria > Zhuqueibacterota > Zhuqueibacteria > Residuimicrobiales > Krinioviventaceae > Fontivivens. The sequence continues at coordinate 7,835 of CAYNSO010000069.1, read as the reverse complement.
GTTTATTCTTAATCATCTGCTGCAATTGGGTGAAACGCCGGGATTGATCATAACCATGTTAAACCGCCATTTTACCAGGCTGCTTCTGGTTAAAGAACTGGTAGAACAACGGATCGGTGAAGACAAAATTGCAGTGGCAATCAAAGCCCATCGGTTTTTTGTCAAAGGATACCTGCGGCAGGCAAAATTATACAATGTTGCCCAGTTAAAAAAAAGTTTTGTGCTATTACTCGAAACCGATGAATTACTAAAATCCAGCAGCCAAAAAGATAAACTACTGTTGGAATTATTGATATTAAAACTGTATTATATGTAATTATACTAATGAACATGGAACTTTTCGTTTTTAAAAATGTTAGATAATTGAGCGCATGACAAACAAATCCATTCAACATTCGACTTTGACCGATGAAGAACTCATTAAAAGATACCAGGATGGTGATCTTTATGCTTATGATTTGATTGTCAGACGCTACAAAGATCAGTTACTGAATTTTGCTTACCGGTTTTTAGGAAATCTTGAAGAATCCGAGGATGTCGTACAGGAAACCTTTTTGCGCCTGTACAAGAACAGGCATGCCTATAAACAGATTGCAAAATTCTCGACATGGATTTATACCATTGCCGGAAACCTTGCAAAAACCGAATTACGGAAACGGAAAAGGCGTAAACTGATTTCAATATCGGAACTTGGCTTTGAAGAAAAAGAATACGAGTTGGAAGATAACAAAGCCAATACAGAACAACAAGCCGATTCTCAGTTAAAAGAAAAAATTATCCAAAACGCAATAGAAGATTTGCCGTTCCGTTTCAAACAGGTTATCATTCTGAGAGATATTCAGGAACTTTCCTACGAAGATATTAGTTCTATATTGCGAATTCCCCTGGGCACTGTTAAATCCCGGGTGAACCGTGCAAGACAAAGATTACAAATTACATTAAAGGATTTGATGAGCCATGAAAACAGGTCCTAAATCATGAGGTATTTATGGGAGATTGTTACAAATATCAAAAACTGATTAATGATTCTATTGACAATGAGATTGACACAACCGGCAAAAAACAACTTGAAGATCATATCAAGCAATGCGCATCTTGCAGTACACAGTTACAAAACGCTCGTATCGTAAAGCATTCTTTAAAGACACTGCCCAAATATAAAACATCAACATCTTTTGAATTGGTACTAAGATCGAGACTGCGTAATGAAATGTACAAAAAGCCGGCCTTTGCGCCGCTGATGTGGCTGTCTTCCTGGCGCCCGGTACCGGCATTTGCCACCCTGGGAATTATTTTTATTTTTTTCGGTTATTTTTTAGCCAACACAATTCAAACTAATAAAATCCCCACCCAGGCGCCGCAGCTTGTTACCAGTAACAGCGCAGCAATGATAGAGAATAATCAGGCAATGGTCATCCGTCCGGCAGCAAATGATGGTTCGATCAAAATGAAAAATTACGTCAATATTGCAGAACAACTGCCTGGCAATCATCCATACGCCCGCGAGTTGAGCGAAATTCAATCCAGCTACAATAGAATCCAGCAAGTTCAAAATGATACTGTTCGGCGAGTTATGCCGCGTAATTTGAACAAGCCACTTATCAGGCAGGCCAATACAATTGTACATTTCTAGAACCGGTACTTTATTACAATGGTGTCGTATGAAGGTTAATATTATTTTTAGGGAATGGTGTTTTATTATAGCTATCGGGCTATTTCTTCCAGTTTTTAATAACCCGTGCCAGGCGGGAAATTCCTGTTTAAAGGAAATTGAACAAGAGATTGTTCAACTTGTAAATACCATTAATCCTTCAATTGTTACAATATCAGCCAAGTATGATTATGCAATTGTAGAAAACAGTAAAAATCCGTTCTTGCAGTTTAAAAGCGAAAAACTCCAGCCGGTAGAAATAACCAATATTGGTTCAGGGTTTATCATTGATTCCACCCATATCCTCACCAAATCAAATGTTGTCATGGGCAGCAAGGAAATAACAGTAATTTTTTATGACAGTTCAACAACAACCGCAACCTGTATCGGCACAGACCCGCTACTGGGTTTGTCGGTCATCCAGGTTGATAAAATAAAATTCAAGCCGGTAAAATTCGACAACTCGAAGAATCTGGCACAGGGCTGCTGGGTATTGCTGGTCGGTAATTCGCTTGGCACAACGCCATCGGTTTCGTTAGGCATTGTCAATTCAATCCGCAAAAATGAAATGATCCAGATATCTGCCAATGTCGCCGCCGGTAATTCCGGAGGCGCAGTGTTTAATATCAACGGCAAGCTGGTGGGATTATTGACCGGTATGGCCGAAAACGTAACAGAAAACAATATACTGGGCAGTTCGTTTTTTGCCAGTCAAGCCAGTTTTGCCTGGCCAGCCAACAATATCTCCAAAAGTATTTCTGAAATTATGAATCGCAGTAAATACCCCACCGGCTGGATTGGCGTAACCGGAGAAAACTGGCCCGGTAATATCGGCGGTGTTCATATCAATTCTGTAACTAGCAACGGGCCGGCGGATCAGGCAGGGATCAGCGTAGGAGATATTTTGCTGTCAATCAATAACAAAAAGATTGACCACACTGTCGAGTTGGCAAATTTTATAAAATTTCTACATCCCGGTGAAAAAGTAGATTTACAGGTATTACGGGGCAGTGGTGTGCAAACCGTGCATGTAACAATTGGCGAACAGCCAGCCCAGGAACCTGCCAGTTTTTACACAGCATCACCGGTCGAAACACTTATTCCAGCTATGATGGAACAGGCTGAATATGATTTTGAAGTTCAGGGCGGCGCGGCAAATAACAAAATTTTGCTAAACCGTATCAATGAACTGGAGCGTGAACTGGAATCCATGCGGGTGATGATCAAAAACCGCTAAACAGAAATTGATGTATCGATAGTTTTGATTTTTATAAATAGTAAAGCCCTTTAAAACAATTTTGGAATTTCCTGGTTAGGGTTGTTTTTAAGGGCTTTATCTTTTTCCCCCTTGCTTACAAGGGGCTAGATCAATAGGTCTCTATCGGGAAAGTATAGTACGCCTGCAAAAATTTTCGCTAAATACTATTAATCCAGGCATTAGAAAATTGCTTTGTTTTTAAGGGTTTTACAAAAAGGTGTGCTACACTTTCCCTGCTACTCCTTTCCTGAAAAATTGCTACAATAAACTCTTAAAATCCCCCCGCATTGTAATAACTAATCTTCCCATCCATTCTTTATGCCATGCGGAGCGATATAGCCAATCGCTTCAATTTCATACATTTTCCCGCCTCTGATCTTGAAAATATGAGTGGCCGGCAGATCAAACGGCCCGTAATTATTGGCCCTTTCGGTGATTCCCGGCACACCGATGATTGTCATTACTTTGGGTTCGCCGTCATGCCTGAATATAGAATGGGCGAATACCAGTCCCATTTCTTCATCAATGGCAAGGATGCGGCGGTTATTAATATCGGTAATGTAGCTCATAACACCGGTGCTGAGCTGCTCACCGCATTTCATTTTACGAAAAGTTGAAAAATCATCTTTAGCCGCTTCTTCCGGGGTTTGGGTTTGGTCATTAGCGGAAATACCGCCGTTTTCGCGGCGCTGGCTTTCATCGGCAAACGGACAAATCGTTCCGTTATCCTGAACAATGGCTTCGTAATAGGAATCGGCAATACGCAGCATTTCTTCGCGCGGCACTCGCTCGGCTTCTTCTATCGGCGTTACCAGGCCCGGACGTACTTGCGACATATTCGGATTGAGGGGCTGATCGTTATACTGAGGCACCACCAGGTGATCGATCTCGGTTATTTTGCCCTCTACCAGTTTAAAACGTACGCTGGCGATGGTCGGTTTGCCCTGTACTTCAATGACCCCCAAAAAACCGATTTGTCCTTCCACAGGATCGGCAACGAAAATCTTGAATTCCGTCGGCCCGCCTGTAGCGGTTTCCCAAAGACCTTTGCCAATGGGTGTTACTTTGGTATTTTCCACAAGTTTCACATTCTCCGCAAGTGGCACAGCAGCAGGATCATGATTTGCCAGGGCTTCAAGATACTGTTCCATTAATGAAACCAGCGCCGGGCGATCCAGTTTTTTTGCACATGACAATGTTAATGTTACCAGCAAAAATACCAGGCCGATGACAAGCATACTTTTTTTCATGCGTTCTCCTTTTTAATTTAATGGTATTGTCAAAATTTAAAAAATTATCGGTTATTTATCCCACACTTCCGATTTCATCCTGTAAGGCACCGAGTTGATGACCGCCTCGATCTGGTCGATTTTTCCGTTCCTGATCTGGAACAGTTCCGATATTTCAATGGTTTGCGGTGAAGTTAAAATATTTGGCGTCATGGTGCCGTCCGGCAGCGGGTACTGGCGGAATGCGGCGTTGTGATCGAAAAAGCCAAATGCCAGCACCAGGCCGCGTTCGGTATCGACAATGGGGTAACGCCGGTTGCGAATTTCAGTAACAAAAGCAAACCAGCCGGTTTTCTGCTGCTCCTCGCAGTTCATACAAAGAATATCAAGCGCCCCTTCAGGTAAATCAGGATTCGGTTTCTGGTTGGTTGTGTGCTGGCCATTCTCCAGACGCTCGCAAGTTTCGGCAAACGGCGCGGTAAACTTGCCGGTTTGATTGGCCAGGCCGGTAAAATAGGAATTGGCAATCTTGATCAGCTCTTCACGGCTCATGCGTTCAGCCGGGGGGACTGTTTGTGTAAATTGCGGGCGCGGCGTTCTTACATCCATAAGTTGGCCGGCAGATTTTTTCGCTGTCGGCTCCAGGTTCATCATGTCGTTGGGACGAGCTACAACCGCCTCAATTTCACATATCAACGCTTCGTACACCTTGACGCGCAGCGCAATATAATCCAGCACACCGTTTTCCAAAACTGTGCCGTAAAACCCGGCTTGTCCGCTTTCCGTATCGCAGACGTACAGGTTGTAATTGCTGCGGGCGCTGAGCGTTCCCCACAAGCCGTCGCCAAGCCGCAACTCGACGCAGTTTTCCGTGTAGCGGACATCATTGGCCAGCATTAACTGGTTGGGATTGTGTGCGATCATCGCCGCTAATACCTTGTCAATAGCGCCTTCCAGGCAAGCGCGGTCGCAGGGATCAGCGGCATAAACAGACATGACATCAGCGCACAACAGTAATGCATAAATACTGATGGTAAAAACAGCTTTTCTTATTCTCATAAGATCCTCCGTTGTTAGGGTGAGGGTTAGTAGTAAGCCGGTGGAATTCTATCCCACCCAAAATCATACTGATTATAATAATATTTGTTTAGGCGACACATTCTTGTTGACGGCGGGTCAATATCCATCCCGCATTTCTCGCATAATGCAGAGAGGGATTCCTACCAGCCACAAATACTGGTAGAGTTGTAACCTGGAATATAAATGTTTTTGAATAGGATTTACTAGTTTTTTAACAAAACCCCAAATGGCGGATATGAATGTTGATTTTTACGTAATTAATATTATGCTATTTTCAGCTTGTCGACGGGATGTATTTGGTTACAAGGAAAAACCAACAACCAGGGTTGAATCAAAAAACCATTACCAGCGACAATCCCGTTAGGGGTGAAATGTTTATAGAAAATCTTAACCAACACAACAGCATGAGACAGTATCAAAAGCTTTACAGTAGAATGCTACATACGGCAGGTTTATACTAACCCCTTATCTTGTCATTCCGAGAAGCGAAGCGACGAGGAATCTTTCTTTGTTTGAACCATAAAAAAAAGATTTCTCGCTTCGCTCGAAATGACAAGACCGGAGAGCATACCTCTGTCTACTATATTATTATACGTTACAAATCAGGGCCTTTAATACAGCTTTACCAACTTTTGCTTAATCTCCGATCACTCGTATACATTAATTTCCCACAACATGGGTGGAAAAGTCCTGTCTGACAAGTTGATAGATGCAAATTTCTTATCCAGGGCTGAGAACTCTTTTGTTGACAATATATATTTAATTTTGTACATTTAATGTAATTACATTCTCGTTACAGTAAAAGAGGTTCTCTATGGCAAAAACCGCAATCATTCAGACGCGAATTGATCCGGAAATAAAAAATGCGGCGCAGGACGTTCTCGGTAAACTGCACATTTCCATGTCGGAAGCGATCTCAATTTTCCTGGCTCAGGTAACATTACATCGCGCAATACCCTTTGAGATTAAGCTGCCCAATGCCCTGACAGTTGATACATTGTAAAAATCTGAAAAAGGACAAGAGCTTCATCAAGTTGCTACCAGTGATGAATTATTTCAGGAACTGGAGCGGTCATCGTGATTGTCATATTGAGCCGGACTGGATTTTGATATATCGTATAACCTCCGATTCATTGTACCTCGAACGAACCGGTTCACATTCCGAGCTTTATAAATAATTGTACAGCAAACAGGGTGGGACGTGACCCGCCCTGCAAACTGCTATTCACTAACAACCCTAATCGCACCGATTTCCAGCAATTCCAGCAAAAGATTGGCCGCGCCGCCATGCTCGACGATTTTGCCGTCCACTACTTTTTCAACATTAACGCCGGTATAAACCACGACCTTGCCGGTGGGTTTCATGCCTAGCCAGGTTCCCTTGTGGGTGCCGCGCGGTAATGCTGGTAGCCACCCAATCACCCTCGCCAATTTGCTGATCTACCGTTAATGTCAGATCGGGATAAGTCTGGCGCACGCCGAGGATGTGCTCTTTGGCGCCCTGGATACCAACCTGGTATCTTTTGCCGGCATAAGCTTCAATAAAATCAGAGGAAATAAATTCATCAATACATTCAATATTTCCGGTATTGATCAGTTCAGCAAAATAGCGGCGAATGAGCGCCTTGTTTTCCTCAACAGACATTTGTTTCCTCCTTTCATACAAACTTGACAGAGTAGGTTTTGACCAACCGAAAATATAAATTATTGAAAATTTGAAATTAGCAATTACATGATTTTATCTATAATGGTTCAAGACCCACCCTGAAAACTTGTTTTGCCATAAACGCTTTTTTAATAATTATTTATCTAATAATTGTGTAATCTCTATATCAAGTTCAGACAAGTCTCGATTAATAATGCCCCAAATAATAACATGATCGACCTGATCATAACCATGAATAACCAAATTTCTGAGATTAATAATTCTTTTGGCATGGGTAACGGGAAATGCAGGTTCGATTTTTAATATTTTATTCATTGCTTCGCCAATAATCTCAAACTCTCTTTCTATGGCCCTTTGTAACATTTTGTTTTCACGATAAGCAAAAAAATCCCGTTTTTCGCCAAGGTATGTAAAGATAGAATCTATCGCTACTTTAATATCAAAGAGCAATTTTTTTATTTCATCCTTCATAGAGTAATGCCTTGGTCCGGTTTACTTTTTTTATAAAGTAAGGATTTGCCAAAGAATTTTCTGTTACCAGGTCAACTTGTCGTTCAAAAATCATCTCGAATAATTCATGCAGTTTAAAATAATTATCTGCATATTTATCAAAAGGGATGTTTTTAAATTTAATTAACAAGTCAATATCACTCGTTGCAGTAAAATGACCGGAAGTAATAGAGCCGAACGCATGCAGGCGTTCCACATCATACTCGCGGCAGTATTGTTTTATCTGTTCCAGGTTGTTTTCGAGTAATTTATTCATGATCGTTGCACATAAGGAATAATGTTTTTTTAAATATAATTGTTTTTTGTGATAATTACAATTTTTAAAACTTTATTACCGGTAATATTAGCAGAACAAACCGCTTGTTGCCGAATCTTTTCAAGTTAGCGCTGAGAATCGAATTATTTCCCCCACTTTTTTAAACCCTCGGCAATGAATTGTAA
>CAYNSO010000068.1:0-21371 GCA_964399735.1 uncultured Cytophagia bacterium | reverse complement strand
TATCAATTTTTAATTCGTGTAAAAGATTCACATAGTTGTAATATCGGTTTGAATGCAAAACGTCAACCACTCCGGTCGTCAAAGCGCTGGCTATTAAATCCTTTTTTTCCAATAATTTTTTTTCTGCCAAACAATGCTTTTGTAAATTGGCATTGCTATTCGCTACAAAAGGCGATTGTGGATAAAGATAAAGCAGCTTTAAAGCGCTGGCGAAACTTTGATACTTTTCACCGCTGTTTTCATACACTGTATCCTGCATCGCAAGGACACGGGCAGCATTAGAATCCTGGGGATATGTTCGTAAAAAGTAATTCATTTCATTAATGATGAAATTTGATATTTGTTGGTCTTGCCGATTGTACAATTCCTGCAGATAAGCAAAATAACCTGAAGCATCAACCCGGGCGAATAACGATGAAGCACAGGAAACAACAACAAGCAGCAATACGCATTGGAAAACAGTTTTTGTTTTCATGAGCGCTATCCTTAATTTTTATCCATTTGTAGTATTTATAATGAATAAAACCAAATGTTCATTCAAGAACTCTTGTCCATAAAACCACAACCATCATCCACCCGATATAACCTGTAATTCATTCAGACCCTGGTTTCAAAAAGGTTATCAATTTATTTAACAATTTCCGGTTAGCAAATATTTATTTTTTTGATTCTATCAGGTAACTATTTAATTGCCTGGTCCAATCAATTATCGTTTCGGTGCAATCACGAAAAACGTCACTGACGATCCTGGTAATCATTTCAGCAGACAACATATTGGGAGGGCGCAAAGGCATATAATTGATTTTCATGGGATTGGTTGGCAAAAACTCACCATACATTCGTATCGTTTCAAAAGGAAGGCAATACCATAGCCAGTAATAATTTGTAAAATTTACAAAATTGATGTAAAGTGAACTAACAGGTGCATTCTGTTCGGCATTTTTAAAAAAAATCTGAATAGCTATTGACTCTTGGACTGTTTCGCCGCTGTTACGCTCATCAAGAAACTTTATAAATTCTTGATTAATAAAATAAGACAATATTTTCAATTCAACCGGTTCGGTACGATAAATAGTAATATATGGATGTGAAAAATCTCTGATATACGAATCAATGCTTTTAAAAAAACGCTGACAAGTGTTTTCAAAGCTGTGGTTAATAATTGAAGCAGGGGCTTTGCGAATAAAAGAACGCTTGTCATAAAAACTGGTTATTTCTTGCGCCGGGTGTGGCACAGAAACCGGGGCAGGGGCAGGTTCAGGTTCAGCCTCGGATTCCTGAATATCAGGTTGTGAAGGAATGGCTGAATTATCAAAAAAACGATATTTATAGGGTAGCAAATCGGGTTCCTGTTCCCTGCCGGAATTAATACTTAGAACTAATGACCCGGATAAATTGGAGCTAAATACCGGGTTTTGTTTTAGCCGACGTTTATAAGCCCAGTCCACAACATTATTTTGTACATAATCAACGGCTTGATCCAGGGTCAGCATTTTGTCGTTTAAACCAACACCTTGCTCCAAAGCATTATTGAGATAGTAACTGAAAATACCCTGCTTGTATTCCGGTGATTCATTAGCATATTCATTTTGTGAACAACTGCAAAATGTTGCCCAGCCGGGTTCCGATTGCATCAACATATTGAGAAAACCAGCCGTCATACGGGAGATTAATTGACGGCCTGGTGCAAAATGCGAACGGCAAATATCAAACAACTGCAATTTGACCCTGGCGCGAGATTGTTTTAATAATTTTATCAATTCGCTTAAATCAACAGATGTACTTATCAGATAGTCCAGTTGCGTATCTTGAGCCAATAAATAAGGTCGTTCAAAAATGTCTACCCCATAACAAGCAATGTAAACCAGAACCAGATCGTCTGCATGTGATTCGCTGGCAATTTTGGTAAACACTTTAATTATATTATTGCGGGTAGGAATATCATAAATTACACTATTCTCAACCGGACGTGACGTTAATAAATGGATTCTTTTGTCTGAATACCCGCATTTTTTTAATGCCTTGTAAAACCGGATTGCATCATTTGCGGCATAAGGCAGGTTTTTTATATCATCCTGATAGTCAGATATTCCAATTATTACTGTAAAATTATTATGAAAATAAATATTATCCACGCAGTTTTCTCAAATTGAAGAATGGTTTAAAGACTAGAGTTAGTGTTACACTTTTTTCCACCATTCAATTTTTTCCAGTGCATCCCTGGCTAGTTGCATTAATAAATTAAATTTAAATGGCTTGGGGAAAAAATAATCAAAACCGGCATCCATACATTTCTTTTGATTGAAAAGATCAGTATACCCGGTCATTGCTACAATATAGGCGTTTGGTTTGAGGCGTTTCATTTCCATACAAATATCAAAACCGCTTAATCCCGGCAATTTGACGTCAAGAAAAACAATGACAAAATTTTCATTTTTAAACAATTCAATGGCCTCTTCCCCGCTGCTGGCGCTTCGTACGAAAAAACCTGCATCCTTGAAGGTTAATTCCAGAATATCGCAGATCTGCTTTTCATCATCAACAACTAGTATTTGTTTTCTCATTAATAATCTACCTATAATGTGATTAAAAATGAACCAATTTATTCGAACACTAGTATAACAATTTTTTGGTAAAATTCAAGCAGAATTCATTCATTACTGTTCATATTTTATAATTTTTATATCTTGCAATTCAAAAGTGCAATTCTTATATTATTTACAAAATCAAGCTGATAAAAAACAGAGTAGAAAATGGATGTCTTATTTTTACCTTCAATTTTAGCGCTTGGCGGTATGGGTTTGCTGTTTGGCGCCGGGTTAGCTTTTGCCGCAAAAAAATTCGCCGTTCAGGTTGATCCCCGTGTAACTCAAATTTTGGAAATATTGCCGGGAGCCAATTGTGGTTCCTGTGGCAGGCCGGGTTGCAGCGCTTATGCCGAAGCAGTTGTAAACGGTTCTTTACCACCTAACCGCTGTACTCCCGGTGGTAAAGATGTTGCAGAACGAATTTCTTCCATCCTCGGCTTGAGTGGCGTTGAAATGGAGGAACCACGGGTTGCAGTTGTGCGATGCCAGGGTGGAAAAGACCAGGCTGTAGAAAAATTTATCTATGAAGGGATTCATGATTGCAGCGCTGCGGCATTGATTGGCGGTGGACATAAAAGCTGTCAATATGGATGCCTGGGTCTGGGATCCTGTGTCAGAGCTTGTCCCTTTGATGCAATGTATATGAATGACAATGGGCTGCCGGTTGTTATTGAAGACAAATGCACTGCCTGTGGAATTTGCGTCTCCACCTGCCCGCGCGGTATAATGCAACTGATTAGCCGTAACCAGAATGTTTTTTTGGGATGTGTATCCCAGGAAAAATTAAAAGCGGTCAAATCAGTTTGCAGTGTTGGCTGCTTTGCTTGTAAAATTTGCACCACACCAAAAGTAACCCCTTCGGAAGCAATTATTATGGAAGGCAATTTACCTGTAATTAAAAACATACAAAGTATAGAGTTATATGAGGCCGCAAAAAAATGTCCGGCCGGTTGCTATGTAATCCGCGATAAAAGTAAAATCCCTTTTGTACCAGAACAAGTAGAAGCAAAGGAAGAATAAAATGGCTGATCAGATATATAACCAGGTAGCAGAAATCATTGATACAATCCGTCCGGCGCTGATTGCTGATGGCGGTAATGTTGAATTGATAGATGTGAGCGATGGTATTGTCAAGGTAAAACTGCAAGGCGCCTGTGGCAGCTGCCCCATGGCGCAAATCACCTTAAAAATGGGTATTGAAAGAGAAATTAAAAGACACCTGCCGGAAATTAAAGAGGTTGTTTCCGTTTAAGTTGAGAACTTGAAAATAGATACAAAAAAGGTGATCGTGGTTTTCCATGATCACCTTTTTTTATTAATTTTTATTTTAAAAAATTTTAGCTAGCCAAACAAAGACCACTTAATTCTCAACGACATCCTTGAGGGCTTTACATAAATCAACGATTCGATAGGGTTTGGCAATAACACCGGAAATACCATATTCTTTGTAATTTGCCATTATCGGGTCATTTGAATAACCGCTGGACACAATAGCTTTAACATGCGGATCGTATTCTTTTAAACGCTGCACAGTTTCCTTGCCACCCATCCCACCGGGCACGGTAAGATCGAGTAGAACGACATCAAAGGGACTCCCCGCCTGTTTAGCGCCTTTATATTGTTCAAGTACAACACTACCATCGGTAGCCAGTTCAATTTCGTAACCAACGCCCTTGAGAATATCGCCAACCATTTGCAATACCAGTTCCTCGTCATCCATTACCAAAATTTTACCGGCGCCGCGGAACGCTTTTTCCTTTTCTTTTTCCGCTTCTTTAACTTTTTCTTCCACCGCAGGTAAATAAATTGAAAAGGTAGAGCCAATTCCCTGTTCCGACTCGACAGTAATAATACCACCATGTTTGCGAACAATAGAATAGGCAACAGACAAGCCCAAACCACTGCCTTTTTGTTTGGTCGTAAAATATGGATCAAAAATCTTGTTTAGTTTATCAGATGGAATACCAATACCCTGATCGTTGATCTCAATTTTTATATAATTACCGGGCGTCAACGAACGCAAAACGGAATCGCTGTCGATAAAAACATTTTCAGCAGTAATGAAAATATCACCACCATCGGGCATTGCCTGATCGGCATTTAATACAATATTATTTATCACCTGGCTAATCTGGCCTTTATCAACATTCACCGGATGCAGGTTAAAAGCAATATTAAAAAGACAACGTTCATTAGCGCCACTGAGTGATAAATTAGCGGTTTCGCGGATCAGATCTTTAATATCGCAAACCCTTTTAACCGGCTCACCGCCTTTAGAAAAGGTTAGCAATTGTTGCGTAAGTGTTGCCGCCAGGTCGGTGCTTTTTTCAATGTTTTCCAGGTATTTGGTTATGTCCTTGCCTTTATTATAATTCAATTTTGCAAGTTGAGCATTGCCAAGGATTACAGATAAACGGTTATTAAAGTCATGAGCTATACCACCGGCCAGTAAACCGATGGACTCAATTTTCTGATTTTTTTGTACATCTTCTTCCATTTGCTTACGCTGGGTTATATCACGAAAAACCAGCACAATACCATTCACATCACCTTTGGTATTATTATGAATGGGTGACCAGGTATCGTCAATATGAATTTCATTACCAAATCGGGAAATTAAAATTTTTGGATTATTATAATTAATAACAGCATTACGGCTGATAACAGAATTTATTGGACTGGTCAAACGTTTACGGGTAACCCCGCAAATTATTGTTATTACGTCATCAATATGCTTGTCCCGGAGTTCATCCAAAGACCAACCGGTTAAAGATTCGGCAACCGGATTTAAAAAAGTAATATGTCCGGCTTTATTGGTGCTGATTACTGCGTCACCGATGCTCTTTAGTGTTGTCGAAAACCATGCTTCACGGTCGCGCAGTTTTTTTTCCATTTTATATTTATATAATGCCATTTCAATGGCAATTTGTAATTCTTTGGTTTCAAAGGGTTTTAAAATATATCCGTAAGGTTCGGTACGTTTGACCTTGTCCAGTGTTTCCTTGTCCGAATATGCGGTAACATAAACAACCGGAATGTCAAACTTTAAACGCATAAAATCTGCTGTCTCAATGCCGGTCATCTTTCCACCAAGACGAATGTCCATCAATACCAGATCGGGGCGAGTTTCACGGGCTTTTTTTAATGCTTCTTCGCCGGAAAGGACAATATCAATGACAGTATATTGCAGTTTACGTAAATTCCGCCATAACAAATCAGCCAGTACCTGATCGTCTTCAACAACCAATAAACTTTCTTTACCACTCATCACTGTTCCCTTAATATCTTGGCATATTTTGCATAATCAAAATTGATTTACTTGCTTTTCCCAATGAATTTCAAGATTATAATTTAAAAACTTTTTACATGAAAAAAAGCACTATTTTACTTTTTCAAAAATTATTTTTAATCCTTCCAAAGTTAAAAACGGTTCAAGAACATAACCATCGCCCAATTGATTCATTATCAACCGGGCCAGTCCACCGGTCATTATAACCCTGGCCGGTTCATTCAATTCCTGATTTATACGGTTAACAAAACCTTTAACCATTTCCACAGTTCCATACATCAAACCGGATTGCATACTGGTTTCGGTTGACTGACCTATGACACGATCCGGGAAATTCAATTCCACACGGGGTAATTTTGCCGCCCGTTGATGCAGAATCATTGCAGACATTTCAATACCGGGAGCAATGATACCGCCAAGATATTCGCCTCTAGTTGTAATTACATCAAAAGTGGTAGCAGTTCCCAGGTCGACAATTACCAGCGGGCCGCCAAATTTTTCATACCCTGCAACCGCATTACAGATCCGGTCGGCGCCAACATTGGCCGGATTTTCATACAATATTTTCAACCCGGTATTGAGCTTGCTGCTGACAACAATTGGTTCCAGACCCAGGTACTTGACCGCTACTTTTTCAAAAGTGGCGGTTACGTTAGGAACAACAGAAGAGATAGCAACACCAGTTACGCGGGTTATGTCAAAACCAAGCTCACTGCATATATTCTTCATGAAAATCCAGGTTTCATCTTCAGTCCGGTCTACTGCACTGGAAAGCCGCCAATGAACTTTTAATTCGTCATTAACAAAAACACCTGTGGCAATTTGTGTGTTTCCTATATCTATGGCTAAAAACATAAAGTCACCGCAAGCTAAATTCATCAATATTAACCAGTTTTATAATTTTATTTCCCGTTTCGATAACCGCTGTGCCGGTTTCGGAAATGCCCCTGAAAATCCCGTCAATCTGGTTCTTACTGGTCAAGACTGTTACACGGGAATTGTAATGACAACACAATGAATTCCAGTTATCGGCAATTTCGTTTTCCCAATGCGCCGATAATTTTAAGAATTGTGCATATCGAATTAAAAACTTACACAAAAAAATTTGTTTATCAAAATGTTTTTTTTGTAAAATGGCTAATGAGACCGCTTTATTTTGCAAATCAAGCGGGAAATCAGAAACTTCCTGCAAGATGTTGATGCCAAAACCGACAACCATGTATTTTACAAGTCCGGCGACGCTTACTGTTTCGCATAAAATTCCGCACAGTTTTTTCCCGGCCACTGTAATATCGTTTGGCCATTTTACAAAAGCGGGAACCGCATATTCATCCCGCAAAAACCGGGCAAGAACAATAGCGGGGATAAATGAATAAATCAAAGCCTGCTGAACACTGATCTGCGGGCGCGACAAAATCGAAAATGTCAGGCCTTTGCCGGCAGGATCGTACCATATTCGCCCATTACGACCACGACCACTGGTTTGATGATCTGTGCATACAACTGTACCGTCAGGATAATTCTTTTCGGCAAGGTCTTTTAAAAAATCGTTAGTTGAAGAAACAGATTTAAGACGTATAACATTAAATTCTGTAATTTGCCCGCTATGCTCACCGGGAACAGTTATTTTTTCAGAGTCCATAATTTTCCGGATTCCAGTGGATGAAATGATTGAATAACTTCTTTTAACATGGAACGATCAAGATGCGTATAAATCTGTGTTGTAATTATATCGGCATGACCCAACATTTCCTGAACCGCGCGCAGGTCAGCGCCGCCTTCCAGTAAATGCGTTGCAAAGGAATGACGCAGCGAATGTGGACTGATAAATTTTTGAATGCCGGCCATTAACGCATATTCTTTCAGTAGCTTCCAGATGCTCTGTCGGCTCAACTTTTTTCCAAAACGATTTAAAAATACCCGGTCACCAGACTTTTCCAGCGCTGCCAGCGACCGCCGGCTGGTTTGTTCATATTGCTGTACCCATTTTAGCGCTGATTTACCTATCGGTATATAGCGAATTTTATTGCCCTTGCCCAGAATTCGCACAAATTCATCATCCCAAATAATATCTGGTATCTTTAAATTGACCAGTTCGGAAACTCTTACACCCGTAGCATACATAAATTCCAGGATAGCGCGATCACGTAAACCCTTGTCGGTGGCGATATCCGGTTGTAATATCAACTTTTCAACATCAACTTGATCCAGAACTTCGGGAAGCTTCATCCAGGGTTTGGGTACAGTAATATTTGCAGTTGGGTCGCTTTCGCTCGTTGCTTCGCCAAGTAAAAAACGGTGAAATGAACGAACCGCAGAAAGATTTCTGGAAATTGAGGTAGAAGAAAGGTGCAGTTCATGCAACACTTGAAGAAAATCTTCAACATTCTGTTGTTTTATTAAATAAGGTAATCCAATCCCCTGTTTCTGTAAAAAAACGAGATACCGTTCAATATCCCTTTCATAAGCTTCTATAGTGTTCAGGGCAACCTGCCGTTCAATGCGCAGATAATCAATATAGTTCTTGAAATGATTAAATAAATCCATTACAAATTATTAATTGCCCTCACTTTTTCGTATCGGGAAGAATTTCCTCCGCTAGCGACAATGCCACACCCGATAGCATTATTTCCGGACCAAGAGTCGTAAAATCGCCCGATAAAATTTCTTTATCTACATTGGCATATAAGGAACAACCAGCGCCTTTTTCAATTATCAAGCCGGATAACTTGCCGCCGCATTCGCCTATAAATGTAACTTCACCAAGTAGTTCGCTGACAACATACCCGGTGCAAAAATGCAGTTGCAGATGTGCGCAAGAAGCATAAACAGAAATCAGGTTACCGGTTTCTTTGCCGATTGGTATGTCGGGGTAAATTTCAAAAGAAAGATGCTGATCGGCTTCTTTATTGATAACAACAAACCGGTAGTTATTCCCCTTAAATTTGGGTTCGGTTCCCAAAGTTTTGGCAATTTTATCAATATCTTTTTGTGTAAATACTTTCATCATAATCCTGGAGATTTTTTATTTACAACAGCAATATGTCAGCTCATTTGGTTTATTAAAATACTAAATTTATTCATTATTTGCCAATAGATAATTTAACAGGAAAAAGTACTAAACGATTCAGGGTTTCTGAAAGTGTAAAGTAATAAAGCTTTACATTATCTGCCCTTCATTCTGATCATTTCGGCTTTATCGGCAGCATCGCGCAATGTATTGACTGCAGATTCAATATCTTTGGCCTTGAAAATTGCATTGCCGGCAACCAGAACATTGGCTCCTGCTTCAACAACAATAGGAGTTGTTACCGGGTCAATACCGCCATCAACCTGAATATGAAAATTTAAATTGTTATCCAGTTTATATTGATAAAGCCAGTTAATTTTTTTAATCATTTGTGGAATGAATTTCTGGCCGCCATAACCTGGCTCAACAGTCATCACCAAAATCAGATCAACCATGTTTAGCACCGGCTCCAGCAGGGTTATCGGAGTCGCGGGATTCAAAGTTACCCCGGCCTGAATGCCCATGCTGTGAATTTTTTCAATTACATTCCATAAATGAGGGCATGCTTCATAATGAACCGTTAGATTGTTAACGCCTGCTGAAACAAAATCCTTTAAATAACGGTCGGCATGTTCGATCATTAAATGCGCATCAAGAGGTAAATCTGTCAGATTACGAATCCCTTCAATAATCAAAGTTCCGAATGTAATATTGGGAACAAAATGCCCATCCATAACATCCAGATGAATCCAGTCGGCGCCGGCTTTTTCTACCAGGCTTATCTGGTTCTTTAATTGTGAAAAATCAGCACTTAATACTGATGGCGCTATCTTTACCATTGCAAATTATCCTCTTGTTTACCCGGCAACTTGCTCAATACAAAACCCAGCGTATCATTGATACCGACACGGGTTCCGGATGCAATTGTCTGGCTGACTACTGTATTGGGCAAAATTTTATCGGTCAACTGATATTGAATATAACCCAAAGTCAAGCCAACATTTTTAATACTATGGATCGCTTCTTCACGGGATTTCCCGATAAGCGACGGAACCAGAATATTATCGGGCTCAAGCCCCAAACTAAGAGTAAAATCTATGAATTCATCGACTTCTATTTGTATGCCGGCAGGAACGGACTGATCAATGACAACACCGACCGGAACCTGATCATCATTTTGATATGATATTTTTCGGATTTGTAATTGATTTTCCTGCAAAATAAACCGGGCATCGCGTTCGGAAATGCCCTGAATATTTGGCATTTCAATGATCTGCTTACCTTTGCCGATGGTTAAATGAATCCGGCGCCCTTTTTTTACTGCTGTATTGGCAGCAGGATTTTGAAAAATTACAAAACCTGGTGGATAGTTGCTGTCAAACTTTTCTTCACGAATAACAGCTTCAAGCCCTTTTTTATTTAAAATCTTTTGGGCCGCCTGCAGGCTGGCGCTGGTTACATCTGGCACAGGAACATTTTGCCATTGCCGTGTATAAGCAGGCAAAATTAATATATTGAGCAATATAACCAAAACCAGTAAAATAAAAGCATAAAGGAATATTATGGCAATAACACGGGTTTTCCGGTTTTTATTGGTTAAATCATTAATAATATCCATATTCAAAATCCATTTTTGATAATTTTTACAGCAAAACTGCCATCCATTTTATGCAGATGAGGCCAGGTGCGAATGAAAAATTCATTAACAATAAATTCAGCCGGTATTTGTTTCGGATTCGGCTTGCACAATGAAAACCGGGGGTTTTCTTTTAAAAAATGCATTATCATGTGTTCATTTTCTTCTGTATCAATGGTACAAGTGCTGTATATTAAAAATCCATTTTTCCTGACATAACTTGCGGCTGTTTTCAACAACCGGTTTTGGATTGCCAACAATTCATTAATATTATCTCCGGTTCGCTGCCAACGCATATCCGGTTTTTTGTGTAAAACTCCCATTCCGGAACAGGGAGCGTCCAGCAAAACAACATCGGCCTCTACTGCTGGAAAAGCAGCCGCATCAGCAACCACGGGGTAAACGGATGCAGTTCCCAACCTGTTCGCGGCATTACAAATTAACCGCACCCGAGACTGGTTTATATCACCGGCAAGGATTAACAACCGGTCGTTAGCCAGCTCTGCCATGTGCAATGATTTACCACCAGGGGCAGCGCAAAGATCAAACACAAGCTGGTTTTCTGCCGGACAAGCCAACAAAGCTACCAGACCGGCGCTCTCATCCTGGACAGTTATTCGTCCGCTTTCAAGTAATTCCAGGATCAACGGCGCCTGGCTATCATAAATCCGGTAAAATCCGTCAACCTGCCCTTTTTCAAAGCACACACATTGAGTAGCAAATTCCTGCTCTACCTCGGTGAGTGTATTACGTAACTGATTCACCCGGATAGATAACACCGGACGTTCATTCAACGCATCACAAAGTGCGCTGGTTTGCTCAAAACCAAATTGCTCCAGCCACCGCTTCAGCATCCATTCCGGATACGAACGGGTTACAGCCAGGTGCTTGACCGGCTCCAACTTGGGGTCAGGATATTTTATGTTATCGCTGGTGCGTAGATACGTACGCAACACACCATTTACTACTTTACTCCATTTTTCTTGTACTGCGTGTCGGGCAAGTTCTACACTTTCGTTCACTGCAGCAAAGTCAGGAGTTTTCGACATAAATATAATCTGGTACAATCCTAGCCAAAGAATCCTTTTCACTGCAACCGGTGTTTTATCCGGAGTGTGCAATAATTTATTAACAATCCAGTTCAGCTTTTTCTTCCAGCGCACAGTACCGCGTACTAGCTCGCTCAAAAAAGCCCGATCCTGCTCACACAAGGAGTGATCATTAAAAAGGTTACTTAAAACCAGGTCGGTATAGGCATGATCATCTTCAACCCGGTTGAGAGCTATTAAAGCCAGGTTGCGAATATAAGGAACATTATGTTTATTCATAATTTTTAAACAACCGGCAAAGTACTGCTGAACTGTTCATAAACGTTTAGCGGATGACCGCGAACAAACTCTTCAATTTGCATAATGCGTTTGCCTTCGGGTTTCAATTGTCGAATAGCTATTACGCCCATACCAGTTTGTACATGAACTTGTCCGGTTTTTGTAATAAAAATAATCTTGCCAATATTAGCAGGATCGCAATGATCGGCCGATACCAGGCTGGTTGCAATGATTTTGATCAGGGCGCCGCACAAAAAAGTAAATGCCGCCGGAACCGGGGCCAGGCCGCGCACCTGGTTGTGAATTTCAAATGCGCTTTTGCTCCAGTCAACAACACAATCATCTTTACTAATTTTGGGGGCCAGGCTGGGAACACCCGCCTGAGGAACAGCTTGGAGAGTATTATCAGCAATTCCCTTTACTGTAGTAAATAACAATTCAGCGCCGGTATTGGCAAGAATATCATGCAGTTCCCCGGCATTCATATCCGGGGTTATGGTCACAGCCTGTTGTAATAAAACCATACCGGTATCGATAGTTTTTTCAATATAAAATGTTGAAACGCCGGTACAAGTTTCGCCATTCATCAACACTCTGTTAATGGGGGCAGCGCCGCGGTACTGTGGCAACAAGGATGCATGTAAATTTACTGTACCTTTTGGCGGCATGGTAAAAATGCATTCCGGAAGGATACGAAAAGCCACCACCAGAAAAAGATCAGCCTGTAAAGCCTGCAATTCAGCCAGGAAATCCGTATTTTTCAAACTTTCCGGCTGCAATACAGGAATTCCCGCAGCAAGAGCAGCATTTTTAACTGCCGAAGGCCGGTTTTTTTGGCCACGACCGGCGGGTTTATCCGGAACCGTGACAACACCAACAACCTGGTGATTGCTGTTAATAATTTTTTGCAGAGAGGGCACAGCAAAATCAGGGGTGCCCATAAAAACAATCTTCATAATGCCTTAAAAATTAATTTTTGGCGGACGATTCGGGCTGCGCTTTTTGTGCAATCGAGGAACGAGTAACATCGATCTTGACATTATCAGCAATTTTCAAGATCACAACCGTATCATTCCTTTTTGTTCCAACAATCTGACCATAAATACCGCCGGCTGTAACTACTTCATCACCCTTTTGCAAATTATCCAGCATGGCACGATGTTCTTTTTGCCGTTTAGCTTGAGGACGAAAGATCAACAGGTACATAATTAAAAAAATCATAACAATTGGTAACAAGGAAATTGCCGGGTTACCGCCACTTGCCTGACCGTTGCTGTTTGGATTCGATGCCATAGCAAATACAAATAACAAAATTGAATTCATATTATTCTCCGTTTAATGGTTAGTGAGCTAGTTAATTTCATCATTATTTTTATATTTTTCAAGGAATTCTTTTTTCCAGGTAAAAAAATTATTCGCCAGAATAGCCTTGCGGGCATTTTCCATAAGCCGCAAGTAAAAATGTATATTATGATAGCTTAATAATTTCAATATCAATAATTCATGAGCATTGTACAGATGCCGTAAATAAGAGCGTGTAAAGGTTTTACAGGTATAACAGTCGCATTCGCTGTCCAGCGGTAAAAGGGATTCCCGATGTCTGGCATTTTTTATAGCCAGAGGACCAAAGGTCGTAAATGCCATTCCATTTCGGCCATTCCGGGTGGGTAAAATACAATCAAACATATCTATACCGCGTGAAATACCTTCCAGCAGGTCTTCTGGTTTGCCAACCCCCATTAAATAGCGCGGTTTGGTTTTGGGCAGTAGTTCTGTACAAACAGAAGTAATTTCATACATTTCTTCTCTGGGTTCGCCAACCGACAACCCGCCAATAGCATAGCCGGGGAAATCCAGTTCCAATAACGCATTGACGCATTCCCGGCGCAATTCAGGAAAAATTCCCCCCTGCACAATGGCAAAAACATCCTGTTCATAACCATGTTCGCACACTGTATTCTGAAAGGTCTGCAAGCTCCGCTTTGCCCAGTTGATGGTAATTTTGTTGGATTTTTGTACATATTGAAATTCGGCCGGATAGGGAACACATTCGTCCAGAACCATCATTATATTAGAGCCTGTCTGGCGTTGAATTTCAATTACTTTTTCGGGAGTAAATAAATGCCTGGAGCCATCAATATGCGATTGAAAAGCAAAACCATCCTCGCTGATTTTATTCAGATCACTCAAACTGAAAACCTGATAACCGCCGCTATCAGTCAACATCGGCTTGTGCCAACTGCAAAATTTTTGCAAACCCCCGGCATGGGCAATTATCTGAGCGCCCGGTCGCAGGTATAAATGATAGGTGTTGCCCAGAATGATTTGCGCTTTCAAACGCAATAAATCTTCAGGAGATATCGCTTTTACTGTAGCCTGCGTTCCCACCGGCATGAACACCGGGGTTTTGATTGTTCCATGCGCGGTATGCATGATTGCAGCTCGCGCCTGGCTGTAGGGATCAGTTTTTAATACCTTGAATTGCAAATTTATATTCCATTTATTGAATTATTTTTGCTCGTTAATTCAGCACTTTATCCAGCGCTTCCTGCGCTGTACGGGCAGCAATAACTTGAAGTGATAATTTTTTGGTTATGCCTTTTTTATTACCGGCCGGGATAACTGCAGTAGTAAAGCCCATCTTTTCCGCTTCGGATAAACGCGCTTCGATATGAGAAATGGAACGCATTTCTCCTCCCAAACCAATTTCACCCAGTAGTATTGTTTGCGAATCGATAAGGCGGTTGTTCATATTGGAAGCAATGCATGCCACTACACCCATATCAGCAGATGTTTCATCAATTCGCATCCCTCCTACTGCGTTGATAAAAACATCCATATTGCGCAGCCGGTAACCAAGACGCTTTTCCAATACCGCCAGTAAAATAGCAATACGCTTGCTGTCAAAACCAATAGTCGTACGCTGCGGCATACCGTAATTGGCGGGAGAGACCAGCGCCTGAATCTCTACCAGTATCGGGCGCGTTCCTTCCATACAACAGATCACCGCGGAACCGCTTGTGCCGGCTTGCCGTTCCGAAAGGAAAATAGCCGAGGGATTTGGTACATCCAGCAACCCCTTGCTGACCATCTCAAACACACCAATTTCCCGTGTTGAACCGAAACGATTTTTTACGGAACGTAAAATACGATAAAAATGCTCACGGTCTCCCTCAAACAATAATAACGCATCAACCATATGTTCCAGCACTTTGGGGCCGGCCAGATAACCTTCTTTGGTGACATGACCGACAAATAATATAGGCAAATTATCTCGTTTTGCTACCTGAATAAACTGTAATGCACATTCACGTACCTGCGAAATACTGCCTGGAGCGCTTTCCAACTTGACCGAATACATGGTTTGAATAGAGTCAATTACTACCAGGCCGGGGGCAAGAGAACGAATAGATTCAAGCACAGCTTCCAGTTCTGTTTCTGCTAAAATATAAAGATGAGATGAAGAGAGCTCAAGTCGGTCGGCGCGCATTTTTATTTGTCCGGTAGATTCTTCACCGGTAACATACATTACTTTAAAATCGGCACGACTCAAACCGGTTGCTTCCTGCAACAACAGAGTCGATTTGCCAATGCCAGGATCGCCGCCGATCAACACCACTGAACCCGGTACAATGCCGCCGCCAAGAACCCGATCCAGTTCCCGGCTATGGGTAGAAATACGCGGTATGTCATCAGAGCGAACCTGATCGATAACGATTGGAGGTTTATAACCGGCGCCAGAACTGCCGGCAGTTAATTTATGCGAAGAAATAATTTTTTCCTCAACAAAACTGTTCCACTCTCCGCAGGATGGACATTTTCCCTGCCAGCGGGGCATTTGAAAACCACAATTTTGGCAAACAAAACAAGTTTTTTCTTTTTGACTTTTTGACATCAATTTCAGGTTTTTTAGAGGTTTATGTCAGACCAACTGGACTAGAAAATAAATGCCCGGTGTATATTGCTTGTTTCAAAAATATAGCAATTCTTTTATCCATATTATAAATTGAACAAATTTGACCAAAAAAACAAGAGTTTTTTAACAGCAGCTTGACTAATTGAATATTTATGATTAATTTACACGATATAATATAAGGAAAAATTTATGAAACAACTTTTGGCCTTGTTTGCTATTTTACTGCTCTTTGCCTGTAACAAGGAAGAACAATCACGACTTTCTTCTGATACGATTAACCTGGGAACAGAAGTATTAAAAACCTACATTTCATTATCAGCATGGGATACTGTTTCGGTTCACACCGAAACCATGCTTCTCGATTCCGCATTAAAAACTCATAAAATGACCAGAGATGAATTTAACCGCGTTATCGTTTATTTCAAAAACAATCCCGACCGCTTTAACGACAAACTTGCTGAAATTAATGAGCATATTGATCAAATAAAATTAGAATAGCTAATACCGGTAAAGATGATGCTGATGAATATATTCTTGAACCGGCCCGGGGACAAAAAAAGTGATGGATTGATCGCACTGCACTCGTTGCCGTATCATGGTTGAAGATATTTCCAATAATGGTACAGATAAGCGGGTAACCTCTGGTTGTAAATTACCAGGAGTAAAAATCAGTTTATGATCCGGCCGGGCAGCAACACCAAGTTGACAAATTTCAAGAATTTTCTCAGGGTGTTTCCAGGTATGAAATTCTGCAAGGTTATCGGCGCCGATTATCAGAAAAAAATCCCTTTTTGACAGGTTATATTGTTTGTAGAGGTATTGTACCGTATCAATTGTATATGAAGTTCCCCCCTGCCGAATTTCATAGTCGGAACAGGAAAACTGTGAATGGCCGGCAATTGCCAGTTCCAGCATGCTTAGTCGATCTTCCCCCGGAGTAAGTTGAGCATTATTTTTATGCGGCGGGGATGCGCAGGGCATAAAAACTAACCGGTCGAGATGTAATTCTTCACAAGCAATATCGGCAATGATCAAATGCGCTATATGAACAGGATCAAAGGTTCCCCCATACAGACCAAGTTTCAAGGGTCACAAGGCTCCTTTTATATAATGGTTATTCAACTTTATGCTTTTCAATATCAATTGCCAATGTTTCAAGTTTTTTTCTTACCTTACTGATCAACTCGTGCTGGGGGTATTTTTGAATAAATATATCAAAAGCATCCCGGGCTTGAGTATATTCACCTGTTTTACGATAACATTCACCCAGCCAATATTGTGCAAGCGGCGCATAACTGGTGTCGTAATAGTTTTCCAGCACTTTGGTAAAATAAATAATTGCGGCAGTATAATATTGCATCTTTCGGTATTGTTCTGCAGCGGCATAGACTTTGTATGCCAATTTGGATTGTGCTTCGAGCAGCTTTTTTTCAACTGTTGCTATTAACGGGCTGGTATAATAGTCTTCCAGAAATTCCTGAAATTCTTTAATAGCTTTTATAGTATATTCCTGATCAAGCGCCGGTTTGGGCGATAATTCATAATAACTCAAGCCAAGTTTGTATTTGGCGTCATCAACAAATTCTGAATTGGGATATACTTTTAAAAGACGTTCATATTCGCTGGCAGAGAGGATATACTCCTTGATGTGAAAATGACATTCCGCCAGATAATATTGGGCCTGGTCAGCCAATGCGTTACCGCTGTAACTGAGAGTGATGATTCTGAATTGGGTTTTGGCGTCAAGATAATCCCGCTTTTCAAACATTTTTAAAGCAATTTTCATTCGTTCCTCAACAGATATATCGGAACGAATTCGTTGACGGCTGCAAGAATTTACAAGAATAATTGCCGAAAATAATAAAAGAATAAATGAATAGCGGAGAATTTTTGTTCTAATCAGCTTCATGAATTTAACCTGTTTGTTATTTACTTCTAAATGAATAAAAAATATAAACTACAACACCTGTAATTACAGTAACCAGCGCCGGTTCCAGCAAAGTGGACAAGAAAGATTTAGGCTGGCGGCCAAGAGTAAAAGGCAAATCAAAATTTTCCAGCTTTTCTTTTTGCTTGACCAGAATAGTATCAACACCAGCTTTTTGGCTGGTTTCGGAAAGAACCAGCCGCTGATCCGGAGCAATTATTTGAATAAAATTATTTATTGTAACCGTTCGCAACCATTTGTTATGGAGCCGAGTAGATCCGGCAGAATATTCTACACTTGTCTCTAACGGGCGAATTTCTGCTTTATAACCTTTCACCGGTCGTTCCGAGGTAAAAGCGTAGAGCTGGTATATTTGTTGATGACCTATGCTTTTGGCTGCAATAATAAATTGTTCATTTACCAGCCAGTTCAGGTCATGTCTCGTACCGGAATTCACAAAATATAAATCACAGGAATCGGCTATCCCGGCTGATTGCAGAGCGCTCTGAAAACTTTCCAGGTATAATTTCTGCAATACCTGTAAATTTGTCGGCGGTTGTTCTTTCTGCGCCAGGGCAAAATCAGCAATTCCAAAAAGGATTAATATAAAACAGGCTTTTTTGATAATCGATATCATCAAACATTTTAACGGTTAAACAAGTCCAGTGTTCCTAAAATCTTACAAAAAAAGTTAAATAATGGTGATAATAATTCTGCCCGCTTGTTTGCCAGAACTGGATACTATAATTGAGAGCAAAATCATTAAAACTGAACGAATTATCAGTTGAATAAAAAATATTGGTATTGATGAAACCCAAACCAAAAGAATAAATATCAATCTGCGAATCTTGCTCACGATACAAACCGGCGCGAATGGCCATTAAACCCATTGGTTCAGCAGCAACGCCAAAATGCAATTCACGGGTATACTTTTTATTATCCTCAGAAACATTATATACATCGAGGTTTAATGATAAATTTTTATAAGGTTTAACGTTAATACCGACATTTATTGTTTCATCAATAATACGATTATGTTCCAACATATAGCCAGAAACGAGCTCGGGGAAATTATAATAAACAACACCGACTGATACACGGGGATTGGGATTAATTTGTACTCCGTAAGATGTTCCCTGAGTTCGTTGAATAATGTCATTTTCCCGAATTGTAAACAAAAAACCCGAAGCGCCAATAGCAACTTGTTCGGCCAGTTTTAACTTTAAAGCAAGTACGCTATAGTTACAATCCAGGATGTCTTTACCCGAAAACATCTCTTTCGTCGTTTTTCCGGCAGACTGGGGAGACTGTTTTAAAGGCTCGGTAAGTAAAAGCGCAGCAGTAAAAGTCGGCATTGAAAATCCAATGCCTTTAAATATTATACCGGTATAATTCAACCAGTCAATTCCTTCAAGATTATTATCAGCGCTTAATTCATTTCTGTCGCGTATCAATGACACCGTGCCCATCGGGTTTACAAAAAAAGCAAATTTTGGACTTGCCGGGTAACGATAAAAATTCACTGATGCGGGATTGTAAATAGTTCCAGCCAATCCATAATTATCAGCTATACATGCGCCACCGGTAGATCGTACCTGGGCAAGAGCTGTGTTTGACAAACTATATCTGGTAAAATCAGCCATAGCCGTATTGATAAATAATATATTACAAGAAATTATTGCCAGTAAAAAAATAATGTAATGTATTAATCGATTCATAAAGAACAACTATTTCGTTTTAGAATGCCATAAATAAGAGCAAACAGAGTAATCAACAGCATCACCACTGGAAAAAACTGACTATGTCTCATATAAAAAGTAGTGGAAGATGATAACGCAACATCTTGAATAACAAATGTTTCCTTGAAAATTGCAGTGGATTGACTTGTACGACCATACCTGTCAATAAAACATGAAACGCCGGTATTCGCACATCGGGCAATTGGAATCCGGTTCTCTATAGCCCTAAAAACAGCAATTTGCTGATGTTGATAAGGAGCCGATGTTTTGCCAAACCAGGCGTCATTTGTAATAATGACAAGTATGTTGGCGCCCATACGGGTTAACCGGATAATATGCTGCGGAAATACAGATTCATAACAAATGGCAACAGCAGCTTTGTAAGAATTTTTGGATGTATTTTCCAGGTAATCAGTGCGTGGCCGGAAAGTGAAAAGATTATATTCAGAACCCTTGGAATAATCGCCAACGCCTAACGCCATGTCAAATAACAGATTTTTCAATACATTGAACGGAAAGTAATGTTTATAGGGTACCCGCTCGGAAAATGGCACCAGCAACATTTTTGAATATTTTTGAATATAATTAACATTTGCCTGAAAACCAAGCGCAGAATTATAATATTGATAATCACCGTCAGGATTATAGTCAAAATCAACCGAACCGGTTAAAAGAGCAAGGCTTGCAGTATCGGCAATTTGCTGCACTTTTGCAAGATACCGTTGTTCATAACGAAGATAAAATGGGGTAGCAGTTTCGGGCCAGATCAGTAGATCGGGTTGGCGCTGAATGGCGCTGTCGGAAAGATCGGTGTAAACCTGGAAATTGCGATCATAAAGATCATTATCCCATTTTTCAAAGGGATCTATATTGCCCTGTAACAGTGCAATTTTTATTTTTTCGGGATGTTCGTTAATACCACTCAAGGTAATAACGCCATGCAATGCCGGAAGTAAAAAAATTACAGCCAACATAACTAACAAGCCAGTTCGGTATTTGGGAACTGACCACTTGATCCATAAAATAAAAATTATACAATTAATAATAACAACCCAAAAAGAGACTCCGAAAACAGCAATATATTCGGCAAATTGTATAAATGGTAAATAATAGGACTGTGAATAACCTAAAAAATTCCAGGGGAATGCAGTTTCACCAAGTGATTGCAAATACTCTATGGCTGTCCACAGAAAAGGAATAAACAGGTATGCCTTGTAATGAAAACGGCGATATAAAAAGCTATGCAAAAGTGCATAAAAACCCCAAAATAAGGGTAAAATGAGTAAAGCGCCAAAAAGACCGGGGACAGTTACCCAGCCAATCCAGAACAATGTGGCAATATCAGCAAACAAGCCGGTGATATATCCCCAGCGAAATGCAGATAAACCCTGTTTATTTTCTAACAACAGGAAATAAGGAATTAAAACGATATAGGCCAAAAAACCGGTTCTAAAAGGGGGAAAAGACAAACCAAGCAACACGCCGGTTAGCAATCCCAGTAATATATTACGTCTCATCAGGTCTGTTTTTTCCGGAAAACTTGCCGGTTTCTTTCCGGCTGGTATGGATAAATAATTAAAAACTCTATATGGCAAATATTGGTAATATTCAAATAATCAATCAAAATACAAGTGATACTCTATATTTTATTTATTTCTACAAGTTAAGAAAAATTTTAATAATATAAAACAGAAAAAAAGGTGTAAGCGATTATGGTAAATTTGGTTCTAAATGTTTTCTGTGGGTAATTTTACCGATTGAACCATTGTTAAAAGGTTAAAAGGCTCAATATGAACACATTGTATCAAGTTCTTTTTTAAATATAAAAAACGTGGAAAGGTTTTATTCTTTTTCCCCTCTGCGTCCTCCGGGTACCCTGCGGTTTCATTCTTGTATTTTACCGCAGAGGGCGACGGGAACGCAGAGAAAAGCATTCAA
>CAYNSO010000067.1:0-21602 GCA_964399735.1 uncultured Cytophagia bacterium | reverse complement strand
CAACCTACGGGTTTTATCGTCTCACATTTCACGACTGACAGCTATTTCATAACTTTTACTGGAAAATAACATATATTGTTTGTATTTTAATACTCTAATTCTAAATATTTTTTCCAAGCACAGGAGCTTTTGTGAATAATACATTAACCGATAAATATTTTGCGCGTGGTCGCGAGTTCTTCGGCATTAAATACCCCATCATCAGCGGGGCCATGACCTGGGTGAGCGATCCGGCGCTGGTGGCGGCGGTTTCCAATAACGGCGGTTTGGGCTGTTTGGCCGGGGGCAATACCCCTGTTGCCATCCTGGAAAAGCAGATTGAGGAAACCCGTGCATTGACGGATAAACCCTTTGCCCTGAACCTGATAACCATAGCGCCGCTGTACAAGGAACACCTGGAATTAATGAAAAAAGTCAAACTGCCGTTTGTGATTTTTGCCGGCGGTATTCCGGGTAAAGATGACATCCAGATCGTCAAGGATACCGGCGCAACGGTGCTGTGTTTTGCCTCCACCGATTCGATTGCCGAGCGGATGATTCGCTATGGAGCGGAAGGGCTTATTCTGGAAGGCATGGAGGCCGGCGGGCATGTGGGTCATGTTACTTTGGCGATTTTACTGCAACAGGTTTTGTTTAAGGTGCAAGAAGTACCCGTGTTTGTCGCCGGCGGCATTGCCACTGGTAAAATGTGCGCGCATTTACTGTTAATGGGCGCAGCCGGGGTGCAGTTGGGAACCCGCTTTGCTGTTGCGGCGGAAAGTAATGCGCATCCCAAATTCAAGGAAAAATTTATCCGCGCCAATGCCCGCGACGCTGTATCCACGCCGCAGTATGACAGTCGCCTGCCGGTAGTGGCCGTACGCGCCCTGCGCAACCGAGGTCATGACGAATTTGGTCGGCTGCAATTAGAGTTGATCAAAAAACTGGACGAAGGAACCATACGTCGCCAGGAAGCGCAAATGAAGGTAGAAGAGTACTGGATGGGCGCTTTGCGCCGTGCAGTTGTGGATGGTGATATTATGCGCGGTTCGCTGATGGCCGGGCAGTCCGTTGGCCTGGTTGATAAAGTGCAGCCGGTTAAAGAGATCATTGAAGAATTGGTTGCTGAAATTGAGCAGGAATTACAGCGGGTTAAAGACGAGTTGAGCCGATAATTATTGCTGTGGATTGGAACTTTAACCAGAAAAATACGTTATAATAAAAGAAGCAGAACTTGTTTATTTGGCAATTATTATGTATATTATAACTGATCATTACCATAATGGGGACGAAATTGGATTCGACGGATTTCGTGGTGGTGGTGGCTGCATGTCGAGGTTCCTGGTCACCTCGTTAACAACTAGGAAAAAAATGTAATTGCAGATAATTACAATTATGCTTTAGCAGCCTAATACGCTGCTAACGTCCTTCCAGCGTTGGGCCTGCAGGGTTCTGGAAAGGGCGTCGCTCACTGCGGGATAGCCGGTTGTGATGTTTCGGCGCAAACGGTGAAAATTTACGAAGCGGGGTCATTCTGGCTTTGTCCTTGGCAGCAGGAATGACCGGGATCAAGCTTTGGACTACACATGTAGAGGCTGCTATGGCCGGATTTTCGGACGTGGGTTCAACTCCCACCGTCTCCACTTTAAGCCCTGGTGAAAACCGGGGCTTTTTTTGTTTTTCGGGGCTTGATAAAGATTTAGCCCTGGCAAAGTGGTTGAATCTTATTTGCTCTTTATAGACAGCCTAACCTGTATGGGCGTTGGCCGACAGACAAAAGTTATACATTTTTTTATAAAAGGATTGCTAGTCTGTTTGAAAAGTGGTAAATTTATCACCTTTAAGCGACATGCTTTTTCAAACCGACTTGCAGGAGTGGAATTTTCATGGAATTTATACAGACAGCTATTAAAGATGTTATTCTCATAAAACCCAGAGTATTTGCCGACCAGCGCGGTTATTTTATGGAGACTTTTCATGAAAAAGAATTCCGGCAAAACGGTATCGAGGCGAATTTTGTGCAGGATAATATGAGCAGCTCCGTACAGGGCACATTGCGCGGTTTGCATTATCAGTTAGCGCCTTTTGCGCAGGGCAAGCTGGTGCGGGTAACCATGGGCCGGGTGTTCGATGTGGCGGTCGATCTTCGTAAACAATCCCCTGCTTTCGGGCAATATGTTGGTGTTGAACTGTCTGCAGAAAACAAGTTTTCAATGTGGGTGCCGCCGGGTTTTGCGCATGGTTTTTATGTGCTTTCCGAGACAGCGGAATTTACTTATAAATGTACTGAATTTTATAATCCCGCTGCCGAGCGGGGTATTATTTGGAACGATTTGGCTTTGAATATACAATGGCCGATCAACGAAAACGGGATTATCTTGTCGGATAAAGACCAAAAATTTCCGCTGTTGGCCGGTGCAGAAATTAATTACTGATTGATTTGTCACGAGTAATACAGTATAGAAAATCCGTGCGTCAGGCGGGACAGGTAATTAATTCATATTGATATTGATATAGAACTGGTATTTTAGTATATTCTTTTGGTTATAATTTATTCTGGAATTTTAATTGAGAATTCTGCGAAAACACAAGCGCGTATCCACCAGCATTCTATTATTGTGCGGCATTCTGTTTGTGCTATTGTCGGGCGGAGCTGCGTTTTTGCATAATCACGAAGCGGATTTTAACGAGCACCAGGATTGTCCCGCCCACCGGATAGAAGCAATAACTGTTTTACTGACATTTGTATTTTATGTTTTTTTTGTTTTTCTTTTTACAGGTAACAACAAGATTTACTTTACCCCTCTCCGGTTACCGGTTACCGATTTTATAAAAACGGTTTTCCTCTATCGCGCCCCGCCGTCTTCTTTGGGTTGGTAATATAAACAATTTCTATTACTTGCTAAAATTATTCACAAACCACACAGGTGTTCCGGCAGGAAAAACTGCTATTCATTCTCTGCGTGCAGTTTTTATTATGCCATGCTGAATTGTATTGCTGTTTGTTCGGAATCAAGCCGGGTTTGTATTGGTTTGTGAACAGGAAAATTATTATCCGAATATAAAACTGAAGGAGATTTTCATGCTTGCAAGATCTTTATTTGTTGCCAGAATATTTATAACAATTATTGGCCTGGTTATGGTTAGCGGGTGTTCAAAAGACAGCAACCCGTTAAAGACTAGCGATACCGATCACGATCATGCCGATGCGGCGGGTTTTCAAATTTTAAACGGTAATGACCTGGTAGTAAAATATGAACAGGGCCGCGTCACAGGCGCGTTCTCTTTGCTGGTCGATCAGACCAGTCCGGTTTACAAGATACAATTTATTGCCCGGGATGGAGATGTGTTCACCCCGGAAGGCGATGCCCATACTTTTGCCTGGGAAATTGCCGACAGCGGGATTGCCGCTATGCACTATACCAAAGCCGACGGGAAATGGCAATTCAAGCTGCAAGGAGTAAGCGCCGGCGCAACGACAATAATATTTAAAATCAATCATAATGACCATGCTGATTTTGTCGGTTTGCCGGCGCCGATCAATGTGAATTATGCTGCCGCCCGTGTCAACTGACCGGCCAAAGAGTTACATGATTACCGGCATTCAAAAATGGCTGGCTATCCTGCTTGTCGGTGTGGCCAGCCGCTTGTTCATTGTTCCGGGAGTCAGCAAGGCTGTTGAATCCGCTCCGGCAGATGGAACGGCATCAGCTGTGTTGCAGGGACAAACAAGAGATAAAGAAAACCGCGAAGCGGTAGGGTTTGTAAATATTCTGGTTCAGGAAGCCAACCGGTCTATTACCTGTAATGAGCAGGGCGAATTTTGCCTGTCCGGTCTCGTCGCCGGAGAGTTTACTATAAAAACTTTTCGCATCGGCTACCGATCCGTGGTCAAGCGTATTACATTACAGGCAACCGACACGACCGGGGTTGTGTTATTGTTGGAAAGAGCGCTGTTGACATCGCCGGATATTGTTGTGGAAGCAGAGCGGTCAGGAGCGGCAACAACGGGAATTAAACCGGCGCTGCTTATATCAGACCGCAAGTTGTATCAAAACCTGGGCAAGACCATAGCAGAGACGATTGATTATGAGCCGGGCATTTCGCAGCGCACAATGGGCCCGGCGCCGGCCAGACCGGTTTTGCGGGGACTGGAAGGCGATCGGCTGCCGGTGCTGGAAGACGGTAACGCCATTGGCGATCTTTCTGCAACATCGGCAGACCATGCGGTTGTTATTGAGCCGGTGACTGCTGAACGTATTGAAATTATCCGCGGGCCGCAGTCGCTCGTGTACGGCTCCAATACTCTGGGCGGGGTGGTGAACATAGTGCGTCATGCCATTCCGAGCGCCCGGGTAACGCATAGTACGGGGTCGTTAACGATTCAGAATGAAACGGTCAACCGTGGCTTGGTTACTGCCGGGGATATGACCCTGTCCACAGGGTTTTTAACCACGCGGTTAGACGCCAGTGTGCGCCGGGCGTATGATATTAGCACACCTGACGGAGTTTTGCCGAATACCGGAATTAATACAAAAAATTATTCCGCCGGGATTGGTTTGGCAAGAGACCGGGGCAATGCCGGCATTGCTGCCGGTGTTTTTGAATCATCGTATGGCATACCACCGGACCCCGACGGGGGGCATCCGCGCGGTGTGGATATTAATATGCGACGGCAACACCAGGAAGCCATGCTGGAATTGCTTTTGGGCGGCAAAGCGGCGATGCGTTTGGAGATACGACAGAGTTACACCCGTTATTACCATGAAGAATTGGAAGCGAATGGAAGTTTGGGAATGAATTTTGGCGTGGTAACGCAAACCGGCGCTGCCCGGCTGTATCTGCAAAACCGGGGGCTGTTAAAGAGCGGCATTATTGGTATTAACGGCCAATACCGGGATTATGCGTCCGGCGGGCTGTCATTCACTCCGGCGGCAGCGGAGTATCTTTATGCCATGTATTACTATCAGGAAGCTGTGTGGCGAAAGGTGCAATTATGTGCAGCTGTGCGTTATGACTGGAAGACAATAACCCCGGCGGAAAAAAGATATTCCCGAAATACCGGTTACATTCGTCAGCGCCGCTTTGATGGTTATGCGGCGGCTTTTGGTATTCATTACCAGTTAGCCCGCTATTTAGCGCTTGGCGCGTCAGCAATTCATACTTTTCGCGCACCGGGTGTGGAAGAACTTTTTTCCGAAGGCCCTCATCTGGCTGCGTATTCGTATGATATTGGCAATGCCGATCTTGGTGTTGAAAACGGCATGGGTACAGAAATAACGGTAGAGTATCAGCAAGACAGGAATAAAATGCGATTAACCCTGTTCCGTAACCGGATTGATAATTACCTGTGGCCGATCAATACCGGGGAAAAGAGTTGGCGCCGGGCAGATCTGTATGTGTATAAATACTCTGGGGAAGCAGCTCTAATGAGAGGAGTGGAAGCGACCGCGGATATAGAAATATATCGTCATCTCTTTATGACAGGTTCACTGGGTACGGTGCATGGACAATTTACCCGGCAGCGAAAGCCCATTCCGCGCATGCCGCCGTTGGAAGGAAAGCTGGGAGTGTATTATAGTGATAACCGTTTTACCCTGGGGGCTGTAATGCATGCCGCTGACCGGCAAAACCGTCCGGGTGAGTTTGAAAAGGAAACCGCGGGATATGTGATTTTATCGTTATACCTGCAATATTACTTTTCAAACGGGCCCTTTTTACATACTGTGACCGTAACCGGCGGAAATATTACCAATGCCGAATATCACAAGCATCTGAATCGGGTTAAAGAGGTTATGCCGGAGCCTGGCCGTAATATCAGGATATTATATAAAGTGTTTTTATAAAAAAAAGGTACGATTGTTATCAATTATGACAATCGTACCAAAATTTTTTCCGGTATTTTTATATTAACTAATACCGATTTTAAAGAAGGGGAGATGATAATAAACAGTTTTACAGAGTATTTACCTGTTCTGCCGGAATGCCCATGTCAATCAACATAATGGGAATTTCTTCGTCTACGCGGTAAATAATTTTACCATCCTCGGTGATAAGACCTTCCTGCAACGGTTTATCAACAATTTTGCCGTCCGAGTATTTCACAGCTTTACGGATAATAGCAGCATTAATTTTTTCAATTTGTGCGGCTTCAAGTTCTTTGACGCCAACCCGGGTTTTAGGGCAACAGAGTATTTCGAGTAATTGTTTGTTAACCGGCATATCAAGCACCTCTGTAAATTATATCAGGCAGTTGCCTGGATTTTTTTAATATTTTCTTCCAGAATTTCATCTTCTTTGGCCGGGTCTTTAATACCAATAAATTTTTCTGCATACTTCCAGGTGCCTTTATCGGATTTAAATGAACAGACCAGTTTAACAAACTTGTCTTGATGTGTATGACCTTTACTTAATTTTTGTTCAAAGGTCATCTGCTTCTTTGCCATGCGTGTCTCCTTTATTAAAAAACAAATATTTTCAAATTATTAAAGGAAAGAATATAATAAATTAAAATATTAAATTCAAGTATTTCATGAAAAAGAATGGAAAAAAAAATTAAAATTAATATATTAAGGGCAGACCGACAGGAAAAGCAAAGCAGGAAATAGAATGATTATAAAAAATATCACACTTGAGAATTACCGGCGTTTTGGCACGCTGGAGTTGGAATTTTCTGAAAATTTGATTGGCATTATCGGCAGGAACGGGGCGGGAAAATCGACAATTGTGGAAGCCATTGGCTGGGTGTTGTATGGCAATCGTATGGGGAGGACTGACAAGCTGGATATCCGCACCCAGGATGCCGACGACAAAGAGGTTTGCAGTGTTGAAATGGAGTTTACTTATGGCGGCCATGAATACCGTATTTTTCGCAAGTTAAAGGGTAAAAATGCCATTAGTGAAGCGGCGGTGTACCGCAACGGCAGCAGTCAAGCGGAAGCGGTTCAGGATCGGGGAGTGAATGAGTATATAGAAAATTTACTACAGCTTGATTATGATTCATTTTCAACATCGGTTTTTGCCCGTCAAAAAGATCTGGCGCGGCTTTCCACCTACCGGCCTGAGGAACGTCGGCAAAGCATCAACCGGCTGATCGGGTTGGATAAAATTGACGTGGCAAGAGTTCAGATACGCCAGGATCGAAATGACAAGCAAAAATTTGTGGCCGGTAAGGAATCTACGCTTAAAGATATAGATGAACTGCTAGCCCGGCGTGCGGAACTGGAAAGCAGCAAGCGGGACAAGGATGCCGCAATTACCAGGCTGGAAGGAAAGGTCAAGGAGAAAACTGATGAATTGGCTGCTGCCAAAACCGAGTATGACCGGCAGGTCCGTTTAAAGGATGAATTTGCCGCCCTGGAAAAGCCGCTTGGTAAATTGCAATCTCGTCTGGAAGAAAACGAAAAAATGCTGGCGCGCGGCAAAAGCGAAAGGCAGGAAATTAGCGGGGCTGAAAAAACATTAACCGCATTACTTGCCGAATTGTCCGGATTTGTTGAAATCAAAAACAATAAAGATCAGCAGGATCAGGCCGCTCTCAAGTATAATTCGTTGCTTCACAACCAGCAAGAACGACAGCGGCTATTGGATAATATTGACCTGGAAAAAAAACGTGCCGGGGAGTATGTGGACAGCGCCAGCCTGCATACCAAACTGGAACAGGAATTGCTGGAAATGAATAGCCGTGAACAGGAACTGGAAGAACAAATAAAAACTTGCCGTTCCGGGTTGTCTGAAGTAAAGGGTGTTATCAAGTCCCGGGCTGACGAGGGGAAGAAGGAAAGCGCCAAGCTTGAGCAGATCAAAAAGCTGGGAGCGAATGGAACATGTCCGTTATGTACGCAACAGTTAGGCGATCATTATGATGCAGTGGTTAGTGATATTGAAAGGCTTTTGGCAAGTCTGCGCGGTGAATATAAAGAATTGATGGAACAGGAAAAAAAGCAGGAAGAGAATTTAGCGACGCTGGAAATCAGTCTGCGCAAGCTCAGGCATGATAAAGAAAAGCTGGCGCGTGATTCCAGCCGGGCTTTGGAGGGAGAAAAAACCTGGAATCGAATTCAGGAAGCGCTGGGGAATTATGAGCTTCAAAAGCAATTGCTGGATCGTGAAATAAAAGAGCTGGGCGCTGTACACTATGACAAACAAGCGCATGATAAACTGAAAGCCGAGTTTGACAGGCTGCTGCCGCTAAAAGAGCGAGCGGCGGGATTGGAAGAACGGGTCAGCCGTAAGGGAAAGGTTGAGCAGGAAATAGCCAATTCAGAAAAGATCATAGCTGAAACGCAAACAGAGATCGGGGAATTGAAAGCCAAACAGAGCGGCATTGGTTACCGGGAAAAGGATTTTTATGCAGCCAAACAGACAGTGGATGAAAAAAATGCCGACCTGGATCAAGCCAGAGAACGGCAGAGTGCGGCGCGGGAGGAACTAGCCGCTTTACGCAAAGAGATTGAGGGCATAAATGAAGAAATTGCCCGGCAAAAGCAAATACGCCAGGACATTGCCGTTACCCGGGAAGAAATCGTATATCTGCAAGCCCTTGAGGAGCATTTCGGTCGGTTCCGGCTGGATCTGGCGGGACGAATACGTCCGTTGATTGCCGGGCGGGCTTCGGAACTGCTGGCGATGACCACATCCGGACGCTATACGCTTTTGGAACTGGATCGGGATTATAATATACTTGTATATGACGGTAACAGCTCTTTTCCCATTCAGCGGTTTTCCGGAGGCGAGCAGGATCTGGCAAATTTATGTCTGCGAATTGCCATCAGCCAGATTGTAGCGGAACGGAGCGGGGGCGCGCAAATAAATTTTATCGTTCTGGATGAAATATTTGGTTCTCAGGATCAGGAACGCCGCGACCTGGTCTTGAATGCGTTGGGCAGGTTGGCTTCTCAATTCCGGCAAATATTTATTATTACTCATATAGAAACAATAAAGGATATGTTACCGGTCATCATTCAGGTGTCAATGGAATCGGAGCAGAAAAGTATTGCCAGTTTGTTGTAGAGTTATTGCAGAGGCGGTTTTTTATTCAGACTTTTCAGCGACAACCCTTCACGCGAAGCGCAAAACAAGCCAACGACAAGCATGGTAATGGTATTAATGCCATGGGCCACAAACGCAAAGCTGAGCGCGGCGTCGGGCGGCACATGGAAAAATTCCGCCAGGCCAATTTGGCACAAATAATGATAGGTTCCCACATATCCGGGGGAAGAAGGCACGGCAACGCTGATCGTTGTGAGAACCAGCAGAACCAGCGAGGCATACCAGGGCAGGGAATACAGATTGATGAAATTGAAAGCCAAAAAGGCAAGATTGAAAATGTATGCATAGCAAAACCACATGATAACGGTGAATACAAAAACCAGGATATAGTGCTGCCAGTTTTGTAACGGCTTGACTCCTTCAAGGAATGAATTGGCAATTTTGGTTACCAGAGGACCAAATTTTGCGGGCAGGCAGCGGGTTAGTTTATTTAGCATTTGAATACTGCGGGAATGATAGATTTTCATAATAACCAGAATCATTGTAAAAATGATAATGAGAATCAAGGTGATTGCGCCGCTTTTTTGCACCCAAGCCGGGAAGGGAAAGATCAGCAGGGTTAAAACCATAACCAGCAAAAAGCTGTAAACATCGATGATACGTTCAACAACAATTGTGGCAAAAACCGCGCTGGAGGAAAGGGGAGTTTTTTTGCCAATGACATAGGCGCGCAGCAGTTCGCCCAAATGAGCGGGGATAAAGATATTGGCCATATAACCGATCATCAGCGCCGAGAACAGATCGTTGAAGCGCACATATCCCAGCGGAGCCAGCAGATATTTCCAGCGCCATACCCGCATCAACAAGCTGAGCAGCATGATAGCAAAAATCGGCATCAAGTATAAATAATTAGCGCCGGCAAAAGCCTGCCACATGCGGGAAAAATCAACCTTTCGAAAAGCCAGGTAAAGAAAAAATATACTGATGAGAATGCCAATTACCAGTTTCCAGTCCAGCTTTTTGTTGGTCATAAACAAACCCTGATTAGCAGAATCATAATGATGTAAAGTGTATCACAATTTTCTTTATTTATGTTATCGCTTGACAACAGGCACGAGATTAATTATATTAACCACATGGCGCATTAATTTAAAAAGATAATTGTAAATAACAAACAGGAATCGTATATGCGGAATAATCCTGCAGGACTATTTATCATCCCTGATGAGGGGCTGGATATGCGTTTGCAAGTTGCCAACTCGCTGCAAATTTCAACTGCCCATTTTCTCACTCCGCCGGTGCAGGAGCGTACAACAAAAACTGCGGCCTTGTTGGCAGAAAAGTTTAAACAAGCCGGGGTAACTATTACTATAGTGTTTTGCGGGTTTGCGGGTGAAAGTTATGCCACTATTGCCGAGGTCGAAAAGACGGTTGGCCTGGCCCCTGAAGTTACCTGTGCTGTTCGATTGCAGGAATGTAAAGATATAGCGCTGTTTGCCAAAGCGTTAAAGGTTGATGTGATCGGCATCCATTTGGGGTTTATTCCGGGGGACAACAACAGTGAAACATTTCAGCGATTGTTGCGGGTAACGCGGGAATTGTGTGATTTTTGTGCTAGCAACGATCAATGGGTACATCTGGAAACCGGGCAGGAAAAAGCGGAGGTGTTGCTCGATTTTATACAACAGGTAGATCGGGCGAACCTGGCGGTGAATTTTGATCCGGCCAATATGATCTTGTATGGCGCCGGTGAGCCGATTTCAGCTTTGCGCTTGCTGGGGCATCGGGTAAAGAGCGTTCACTGCAAGGACGCAAAATGGTCGGCAAATCCCGGTAAGGACTGGGGTATTGAAACGCTGCAGGGGCAGGGCGATGTGAATTGGGAGATGTTTTTTTCTACCCTGAAGGATCTTGATTTCAAGGCGCCTTTGACCATTGAAAGGGAAATAACCGGTCCGGAACAATTGCAAGATATCAAAAAGGCTTTAGCTTTTATCACCAGTTTACAACAAAGGATGTAAGAGTTAAATCCAAGAAAATCTTGCTTTCTACATTTTTTAATAATATATTACCAGAAATTGTTTTTTATAGTGGTGATAATTATAACAAAAAACTCTGCCGTGAATCGGTTTTATTCAGGTTAGCCGTCATCAGCGGCGAACCATCCGATTACGCGAGTTTTATTATATACCAACTGTATTGAGGCAAGTAATTGTGAATAGCTTGCCGGCAGGTTAAACGTTCATATCATTAAAAGCAGGCCAATCATGGTAAAAATTGAAAAGAATAAAGCGGCAGGGCGTTTGATCGCTGTAGAAGGGTTGGACGGATCCGGCAAATCTACCCAGATATACCTGTTAAAGCGCTGGCTGGAAATAGAGCATTACAAAGTATTTTTTACCGAGTGGAATTCATCAACAATGGTAAAAAATGCGACCAAAAAAGGAAAGAACCGGCAGTTATTGACCCCGACCACCTTTTCGCTAATCCACAGCACTGATTTTGCTGACCGTTATGAACGGCAGATATGGCCATTGCTGCGGGCGGGTTATATTGTGCTGGCGGATCGATATTTTTTTACCGCTTTTGCGCGCGATGTGGTGCGGGGATGCGATCCTGAATGGGTGAAAACGATATACAGCTTTGCCGTGCTCCCGGATATTACTTTTTATTTTCAGATTGATCCAAAAATTGCTGCAGGACGCATTCTGGAGGGCAGGCCGAGTTTGAAATATTTTGAAGCAGGTATGGATTTAAACTTGTCCAATGATCCTTATGAAAGTTTTCGTTTGTTTCAGGGACAGATTTATGAAGCTTATCATAACATGACCGACGAGTTTAAATTTACGGTGATTGATGCGGCACAGTCCGTGAACCGGCAGCAGCAGTATGTACGGCAGATTTTGCGTGAAAAGATAGATTTGCCCGCTTTTAAAGAAAAAATGTGAGGACACCGGCATGAAATTTTATAGAAAAGGCTTACCCGGCTGTAATGTCAATGAGTTGACCGGGAAGTTGATTGTAATAGAAGGTACCGATGGCTCCGGGCGTTCAACGCAGGTTCGTTTATTGACTGAATGGCTGGAAGGACGCGGTTTTGCAACTGTGAATGTCGGCTTGAAAAGATCGACTCTTGTCAGTACGGAGCTTGAACAGGCTATGCAGGGGAATACTCTGAGCCCGATAACCCTGAGTCTTTTTTATGCTACTGATTTTGCCGACCAACTTGAGAACAATATTATACCTGCGTTAAAAGCTGGTTTTATTGTGTTGGCAGATCGTTATATTTATACTTTGATAGCCAGAGATCTTGTACGCGGGGGCAACCCGGAATGGTTAAAAAAGATTTATAGCGCTATTTCGCTGGTGCCGGACGCGGTTTTTTACCTGGATGTATCGCCCCGTTTTCTGGTCGACCGCAATTTCCACAAGAAATCTTCTCTGGATTATTGGGAATCTGGAATGGATATTCATCTGTCGCGCGACATATTTGACAGCTTTATAAAATTTCAGAGAAAACTCAAGGTAGAATTTTCGCGGCTGCATAAGGAATACAACTTTGCTGTTATAAATGGTAACAGATCGCCAAAAGCAATTGCCATGGATTTGCAAAAACGGATTGAACCCATTTTAGAAAGCTGATGATTGATGGAGGATAAAAACCTGGAATCTGTAAAGGGAAACAAGAACAAGGTATACCGCAAAGAAATACTGGATGAAATTAGCGCCTTGCGCAGCCAGTTCAAGGATATTCTTGGCCGTTACCAGGCGAATATTGAAGCGGAAATGGTATGGTGTATTAACAGTCTTACGAGTGCGGATCCTGAAGAATTGCCCAAAGCAGCCAAAGATAAACATGAACTGACCCAGATGTTGAATGACCTGCATGGTATAAAGATAAAACCGCAAAAGGGGCGACTAAAGGATATCCGAAAGATCGACAAGTTGATTACGATGATTTCCGAAAAATTGGCGGAATAGTTTGTATTAAACCGTAAGTTCTTATCTTGCGGGATAGCCCTTTTTATATTGATGATTATAATTTTGGAAAAATATGCCTTTAAAAGCCGCAATAGACATTGGTACCAATTCTACCCGTTTGCTCATTGCCAGCCAGCAACGGGAAAAGATCGTACCGGTTACATTTGTCGACACTGTGACCCGTTTGGGGCAGGATTTTGACGGGGTTGGTAATCTTGCGGCTCAGGCCATGCAGCGGGTCATTAACACACTGCTTAACTATAAAGAAATAATCGAAAAAGCCGGGGCGGCAGAGACAATTGTTTTTGCCACCAGCGCAACCCGCGAAGCGGCGAATGGCGCAGCATTTATTGATGAAATAGCCAAACAAACCGGATTCCGGTGCCGGGTTATATCCGGACAAGAAGAAGCCCGGTTGTCATACAGGGGCGCAACCAGCGACATGCCGGTATCGGGGGATTGTGTGGTATGTGATGTTGGCGGCGGCAGCACAGAATTTGTGTATACAAATTCAGAGAAGCAGCAGGAAATAAGTTTAAAAATCGGCAGCCGTCGGGCAATCACCCGCTTTATTCGTAATGACCCGATGACCGAAGCCGAGATGCAGCAAATTGTAGCCGACGTAACGAACGAACTGACTTTGCATTTGCCGGGATTATTGCCAAAAGTATGTATAGCGGTTGGCGGCACGGCTACTACCCTGGCAATGATAGATCGTAAAATACCATGCGATTGTCAGGAAAAATCTCATAATTCAATACTAAAGCTTTTGAATTTGGAAATTATTATCCGGGATTTATTTGTTAAGACTATTCAGGAACGCAAGCAAATAACCGGTTTGCATCCGGAGCGGGCGGATGTGATTATTACCGGTGCAATTATTGTCAAGGCAATTTTGGAGCATTTTCAATTAGAGGAATGCCGGGTTAGCCTGCGTGATTTACTATTTGGAGTGATGTTACCCGACGAGTGAAAGAAAATAACGATATATCCCGGCAACGCTATGATGCAGCGATGCAATTGATGGGACAGCTGGAACAGGAGCCTGCGCATGTTATTCAGGTCAGAAAACTGGCGTTACAACTTTATGACCAGTTGCAGTCATTGCACGGGTTGGCATCTGAAGACAGGGATATGCTGGAAGCCGCGGCGCTGTTGCATGATATTGGCTATGTGTATGGCAGTAAGGGGCATAATAAAAAGTCATTGATGATGATTGTTGAAAGCGACCTGCAAGGCTGGGATGATGAACAGTTACTAATGATTGGCAACATTGCCCGTTACCATAAC
This sequence comes from uncultured Cytophagia bacterium, assembly GCA_964399735.1. Lineage (GTDB taxonomy): Bacteria > Zhuqueibacterota > Zhuqueibacteria > Residuimicrobiales > Krinioviventaceae > Fontivivens. The sequence goes on along the minus strand of CAYNSO010000067.1, from coordinate 7,361 downwards.
AAAGCAGCGCCAAAGCAAAAGCATAAATTATTTGCTACCCTGCCGCCAGCCAGCCAGGAAAAGGTAAAAAAACTGGCTGCTATTTTGCGCCTTGCTGATGGACTCGATCGTTCCCATTCGGACGCCATCAGTAACATTGCCTGTAAAATTGGCGCAAAAAGTGTCAAAATTGATCTTGAAACCCGCGGTAAAGTAACACACGAGTTACATGGGTTTAAAAAAAAGCGCGACTTGTTTTGCCTGGTTTTTGAACGGAAAATAAAGATTGGTCGTATAATTGATCGCTGGCATATAGGATCCCGGCATTTTGCAGTGGAATAAATAATTGCCCGGTTCATGTAATTTCAAGATGCAAGTTCTCAACTGGCGGTTACAGTTGTATGGTAAAGGTGTGGTGACTGTAACTAGGGTCAATTGAAGAGGGTGTTTGATTTATTATAATTTGCGACAAGTTGAATAATTATAGATGCTTTTATGGTAAAAACAGAATTAACTCAACCGGATGCATTGCATATCTGGCTGCATGCCAGCCGCCCCAAAACATTACCGGCGGCGCTGGCGCCGGTGATTATTGGTACAGCAATGGCCTTTGCGGATGGGCGTTTGCATCTGCTGGCGGCGGTAATGACTGCGCTGGCCGCATTGTTCATTCAGATTGGCACCAATTACGCCAATGATTATTTTGATTTTTTCAAGGGGGCAGATGATAACGAGCGGCTGGGACCGGTACGGGCAACCCAGGCCGGCCTGGTAAAACCTGCGGCAATGAAACAGGCGTTTATTGCTGCTTATGCTTTAGCCACCTTGTTCGGCGCTTACCTGGTATACCGCGGTGGCTGGCCGATAGTGATTATTGGTTTTTTGTCGATTCTTTTTGGCATTGCCTATACCGGCGGCCCGTACCCGTTGGGGTATAATGGTTTGGGTGATATTTTTGTTTTTATATTTTTTGGCCCTGTGGCGGTTGGCGGCGCCTATTATGTGCAGGCGCTTGAAATAAATTATTATGTGTTGCTGGCCGGTATTGCTCCGGGTCTGTTTTCAACTGCAATTCTTACGGTGAATAATTTGCGTGATATAAATACCGACCGTAAAGCGGGCAAGAAAACCCTGGCAGTCCGCTGGGGAGAGAACTTTAGCCGGCTGGAGTATCTTTTTTGCCTGCTTGTGGCGCCGTTATGGGTCATTCCAATTGTATTGTTAACGCGCGCTCATTATGCGGTTTTCATTGTTTTTTTAATCTGGTTTGCAGCTATTTTTCCGCTTAAAATAGTATTTATGGAAAAACCGGGTGTAATTTATAATTATGTGCTTGCTGCAACCGGCAGGCTGTTGCTGATATACAGTTTACTATTTTCAACAGGGTGGCTGATATGATCATTTCAAAAATCAATTATTACCATTATCAAATCCCTTTAAAACACCCGCTTTATATAAACAAAATAAAATCAAAGCGGCGTGAAGGGGTTGTCGTTGAAATTTGTGATACGCAGGGGAACAGAGGTTTGGGAGAAATTGCACCATTACCCGGCTTGCACCTTGAAACTCTTGAAGCTGTAATTGGAAGAGTGCATGTTATTGATAATCACTTGATCCACAATTCCATACCGGAGCAGCCGGAATTATTACAAACGACCCTGGAGGAGCTTTTTTTCAAAATGCAGTTGTTCCCCAGCACAGAATGCGCTGTAAGCCTGGCATTGCTGGATCTGATCGCAAAACGGCTGCGTATTCCTGTTTATAAAATTTTTAACAAGCATTCTTCAGAGCAGGTGCCGGTAAATGGTTTTTTAAAAGGATCTCCGGATGAGATTTTGGCACAAGCCAGGGATCTGATTGCCGCCGGCTATACAACCCTGAAACTGAAAACGGGTTTGCTGCCGGTGGACTATGACATCAAACTGGTAAACCAGCTTGCTCAACTCATGGGCGCCGGTGTAAAACTGCGGCTGGATGCCAATAGAAAGTGGTCGCTGCCGACTGCGGTACAGTTTGCCCGGCAAATAGCCAATTGTCCATTGGAATATATTGAAGAACCTGTTACTGATCCCCGTGATTTTGAGGCTTTTTATAAAGAGACCGGGGTTCCGGTTGCAGTGGATGAATCATTGACTTTTTTTACAGCGGGTAATAAAAAGCTGCCGGACTGGGTCAAGGCTTTGATATTAAAACCAACGACACTGGGCGATATTTTCAAGACAATTTACCTGATTAAGCAGGCAAAAAAGCAGAATATAAAACCGGTTATCACCAGTAGTTTTGAAACCAGTTTAACCCTAAAGATGCTGGCGCAATTAGCCGCGGCTTTTTTGCCGGCCGGCACGGCGGTTGGACTGGATACTGTTAAATTTTTAGCCCTAGATATACTAGAGGAGCCATTCAACAGCGATGCAGGGTTTGTTGATGTTTCGCAAGATAGCATACATGAAAATGTATTAAAAGAGTTGTTTTGCCGCAAACTATAAAAGGGATAATAATGCCAGAATTAAACAAAGAACTCGTTTTTGATGCCTTTAGCCGTTATGCCGGGCAGCCGGCGCTGGTTTCAACACAGCACAAGCTGACGTGGGGACAGTTATATCAGCAAATAATGGCCGCAGGGAAAAGCCTTGAAAAGTTCAATATTGGAAAAGATGACAAGGTGGCAATTCTGTGCGAAAACTGTGTGGAATATGTTATTATTTGTATGGCATTGTGGGCAAGAGGTGCAGTGGTAGTCCCTGTCAGCGTTCGCTGGCCACGACGGATTTTTGAGGAGGCTTTGCGCGTACCGGGATGCAGGAAACTGATAACAGCGCCAAACCAGTTTTATTATGATGTGATTATTCAAAACATAACCATCGCAGAACTGGCGCTGAACCCTGGTCAAATTATAGAACCTTCTACCGGCAACAATTTGGTGGTCGATCCGGCAGCGGATTGCACCATGCTTTTCACATCGGGCAGCTATGTATTGCCCAAAGTGACGCTGCACAGTTGGGCAAACCATTATTACAGTGCGTTGGGCTCAAACCAGAATATTGCTTTTGGCCCCGGCAAGCGCTGGTTGTTGGCATTGCCGTTATATCATACCGGCGGTATGGCGATCCTGTTCCGCGCCCTGGTTAGCGGCGGTTGTATTGCATTACCCGATCCGGCATTATCTTTGGAAGAGAATATCGGGCAACTGCAGATAACTCATGTTTCTTTGGTAGCTACGCAGTTGTATCGAATGTTGCAAGGGGAACGAATAGCCGGGCAACTAGCCGGGCTTGAGGCTATTTTGCTGGGCGGCAGCGCTATGCCGGAAGCCCTGATAAAAAAGGCAGTTGCCGGTAATTTGCCGGTTTACACCAGTTATGGTTCCACAGAAATGGCTTCGCAAATAACCACTACTCGTCCCGGCGATTCTTTAGATCGTTTATTAAGCAGCGGCACATTGCTGCCGTACAGGGAGTTGCAGATCAGCGATACCGGGGAAATTCTGGTACGAGGGCGAACATTGTTTAAAGGTTATGTAAAAAAGCGGCTGGCGCCGGCAGTTGACGCGGAAGGCTGGTTCCACAGTGGTGATTTGGGTTTTATTGACAAGCAGGGATATTTACATGTAACCGGCAGGAAGGACAATATGTTTATCTCTGGTGGGGAGAATATATACCCGGAGGAAATTGAAGCGGTGTTGTTGCAGCAGGAAGATATAATTCAGGCTTTGGTGGCGCCGGTGGCTAATGAGGAGTACGGAAGCCGACCGGTAGCGTTTGTTGAAGGCCGTGATGGCATTCCGGATTTTGCCAGGTTGAGAAAAGCCCTGAGTGAAAAACTGCCAAAATACAAAATTCCCGATCATTTTTTTCCATGGTCGGGAAACCTGAGCAAGATAAGTTCCAAACCTCAAAGGTATAATTACGCCCAAAAAGCTACACGGCTGCTTAAGCAGCTTTCTGCAAGCAAGAAATAGTTAAAGCGAGTTTTCATTTTCCAGCATAGAAACAACGCTCAGTAACTGTTTTGGCAGGGGTATTTTTTGACCGGTCTTTTTGTCGACAGACACGCTAACCGTTTTAACCACTGCGGCTTCTTCCTGTTTTGAGTTGATGAAGCGGAATAACAGGGTGAATGAGGATTTGCCGATTTTTTCTACAGTCACCTGAATTTCCAGTTCTTCGCCAACGGTTACCATTTTTTTGTAATCGGCTTCGGAATGGACAAAGGGAAACAGGAAATCCGATTTGGTGATGATGGTGCGCACATCCAGGCCGATATGATTGAGCATTTCTTCGTAAGCATCCTGGGCAAGGTTGTAGATGTGGGCGAAAAAGAGAATTCCCGCGGCATCGGTATGATAGAGTCTGATACGGGTTTTATGGATATACATAAGCGGCCTGTTATTTAAAAGCGTTTTCAATATTGGCAATGCCAGCGCCCAGTATTTTATGCGCAATGGCATCGAGTTCATCTTTGTTTCCCTGGATGTGGACAGTGGTGTGCATGTGGGTTTTGCTCTCGCCGGGTTTGAGCCTGGCAGCAGCAGAAGAGGATTCCAGTTCGTAAAACGGGCCCATGGGTTTGGCGCCGGGAGCAGGTGGGCCGTCATTGTAGCTGTTGACCACATCGCCGGCAAAGGGCTGCTTTTGGATTTGCCATAAGGAATTTACATAATCCTGTTCCTGTTCATTAAAGGTAAAGGAAATCAGCGTAAGTGTTTGATGGTCGGCGTCGTAACTGGCGGCGTAAGGCAGGCAGCGTCGTGGCGAAATGCCGATTTTGCTGCGATATTTGCCGTCGGCGCTGAAATAGATCAGGCCGTTGGTAATTTTCAGCCGTTCCGCCGGTACCTGGCCGAAATAGATGTCATTGACAATCGGGCCCAGTTCTGCAACCGGGCCTGTTTTAAAGGGCAATATAATTGTAGCCGATGGGGAAGGATTAAACATGCCCAAAATCCAGATGGACAAGAGACCGGTTTGTTTATACCATTCGTTAACGCCGATATTGGTGATGGTGTTTTCGCTTTGGTGAGCTACCATGCGGACAGAACCGGGGAATTCAATATCAAACAATTGACCGGCAATTGCTGGTGCAAGCAGCCGTATGCGGCGGCTGACCAGTAGATCAAATTCAGTTCCGGAGTAATTTTGCAGGTGCATGGATTTGCTAAAGCTGATATAGGAGGCGGCTTTTTCGATTGTTTCAAAGGGTTGTTCATTCAAAGCAACCGGGGTGAACCAGTGGTCGAGGTCAAAGGGAGCGCCTTTTTTAAAAAAGATGGAAAACTGGCCGCCTTCGGGACCCAGCCAGAAACGATCTTCGCCACCCCAGGGGTTGAAATGCGGATTATTTTTGCCGGTTTTAAAGAAATCATAGTTGATCCAGCCGTAGCTGTCGCCATTTGGGCCGGCTGCTGTGCTGGTCATAACCCGGCCCTGCAGCGCGGGGCAAACAATGATCTGCGCCTGTCCGGTCGAGTCCTGCAAGATTTCAAGCGGTGTATATTGTTGTAGAAAATCGAGGTCATTTTGAAAAGTCATTTTCCCAGCCTTTTGTTTTGGGGCGCCGCAATAGCAAACGAGTGCACATAACGCAGCAACGATAATGTTTTTTTTCATGGTGTCTCTTGTTATTTGTTGTTTTTAAGTAAAAAAGGTATTCGGGTGTCATTGCGCCTGCTATATTATACTAAAGTAAAAGGTTACATTCAAGGGGAAAATGATTTGGAGAAAGTTGTCAGTTGTCAGCCGTCAGCTATCAAGTTAACAGATGCAAGCGGCGCCTGTATTGTCATTTCGAGCGAAACGAGAAAACTTGTTTTTACAAAATGTTAAATACAAAAGATTCCTCGTCGCTTTGCTCCCCGGATTGACATGAATGATATTTTTTACTCAAACTTGTATCCTGTTCCATTTTTTACGCTTTTGATATAGCCCAAAAATCAGGAATTACCAGATTGATTTATATCCCGCGAAAACCCTGTTAACAATGTTACCGGAATTAAACAAAAGGCAAAGCAAATTGGAATGATCATAAGCAAAGCATTATTACAGCCGGTAAAATGGGCAACCAGGGCTGCACCCGGAAACAGCATTAACCATGACGCCAGGCATAAACCATAAGAGAAAGGCCATAACTTTCCGAGGAGTTGATCAAGCCCGGCAGGGAGTTTACGCCATAACTTGACGGGGATTTTAACTTGAGCGATCAGAGTTGTAATTATTCCGAGGAGAGGCGGGCCAAAACCGGCGCCCGATAATAACATGAGAATTGTCAGAACAAGTAAAACAGGTATAAAAAATTTTTTATGAATGAACAAGAGCGATACAACAAGCAAGAGGCATGAGAACAAAATGGCAAAAAGGCCGCTTGAAAAGTAATTGGGAAAAACGGTCATGGCCGGTTCGCCGGACATGATAGCGAAAAATGGAGAATCGGGCCAGGATAAAATAAAGACTCCGTTTACCGGCCGTAATCCTTGCAGGATTTCGCCAATTCCATGTTCGATTCCCATAAACCCGGTTATTATACTTAATGTTGTAAACAGGATTTTGGTTGATTTGAGCATTTAACAAACCTGTAGGAAAAATTCATTTTATATCAAGGTTTTCCGCCCACCTGGTAATTGCTGCCCAGTCCCTGGCGTCGCTTGCCGGGAGATTATAAAGCGGGCTGGCAGGAAGACTGGCGAGCAGCTTGTCGAAAAAATGCAAGCAGACCGGATCGTACTTGCCGCCGAATACAATTTTTGATACCGGCATAAACCAGGGTGTTTTGGCAAGGATAGAATCCAATTGCTTTTGGTCATCGTCAGTCATTTTATCTTTTATCTCTACCGGGCCAAGGGCAAATAAGGCAACCGGCTGTTTGGAGAGTTCGTTCTGGAATCTCGATAAAAATTGTCCGGCAGATTTTAGCATGTTCCCGATATACAAACCGGTTCCCAGCACAATAAAGCGATAGCCGGAGAGCGATTTTACTTTATTCACCGGGAAAACATCAACGGTATAATTCCGTTCCTGTAGTACGGCGGCAATTTTTTCGGCTACTTGTTTTGTAGAACCATAGCGCGAGGCAAAAGTTACCAGTACTTTGTCTGTCATTGTAAACTCCTTTCTTACAAGAAAACACTAATTTGCAGTTTAAAGAGTATTACTCTAGTTATTTAGTATTTGATTATTTTTTGTCGATAAATGCCTGGTTTTGTAAACGTAACAATTTTTTCACTATTACTAAAAATATTATACTAAATTATATCCAAAAAATCATACCGCCCGGGTAATAAATCCGTGTCATAGATAGATATAATAAAAAGAATTTGGGGGGAATATGCAAGATATTTTTGGTTCTATATGCTTTTCTGTGGGTAATTATTTCGATAGAACCATTGTTAA
>CAYNSO010000066.1:0-21689 GCA_964399735.1 uncultured Cytophagia bacterium | reverse complement strand
GGTAAAAATTAATTTTAGCAGGCAGAAAACCGGGCTGTTCCTTGTTTCACTTTTAATAAAAGGGAAACACAAATTTAAAGGCGATCATTTATACAACACCTTTTTAGATATACTATATAATCATTTTACCGGCAAAAAAGCAAATTCAAACATTCCCGTCGACCAGCCGGGCGGAACAATCTATCAACGGCAGGCGTGGAACGTTTTAAAACAAAACCCTTGTGGCAAAAGCTGCACATACAAACAAATTGCAGCGCAGTTACGTAACCCTCAAGCAGTCTGCCTGGTTGGCACGGAAATTGATGTAACTCTAGCGCCGGTTATTTTTCACAGTTGGCGTATATTCGGCAGCAGTAAAAATTATAACAGCTATTGCCGCAATTTCAATTTAGACCGGCGATTACAGCTTGAAAGAACTGTTCTTTGAAAGAAAAAAGTACTAAATACAGCATCCTGGAAACAGCGTTCGCGAACGTCCAGGTTGCCTGTCATCCGGTGCGTTATCCATTGCCCGCAGATATGCAGCGTAACATTGAATGTTATTGGCAAAAAGAAAAACACAAAAAGCATTTATTCAATGGCTCTCTATTGCGGCTGGATTCATGGCTCCTTCGGGAAAACGTTTTACAGATAAACGCCAGTATTACGGATTATCAGACCTTGTTATATACCAACAAATATACCCGACTTGTTGCTGAAAAATGGGGCAAACAGTTTCATAGCCGGGCATTGGGTATCAGCTCTCTGGTAATTTCCCGGGATCAATTTCTGGTATTCATGCGTAGAAGTAATAATGTGGGTGAATATCGCAATTGTATAGATGTGTTTGGCGGCCATATTGGCATTGATGAAACGAGCGTAACCATGGATATTCGCCAGGCAATGTTGAAAGAGATTAAAGAGGAATTGGGACTACCGCCGGCAGACGTAAACCTTGAATATCTGGCATTCATTCAATGTAATGCCCATGCCAAACCGGAATTACTTTTTCTAGCGACGACAGCTTTATCTGTCCGGGATATTATTTACAAAAGCGTTCATGCCCGGGACAAATTTGAGTATACAAACATAATTCTTGTACCATCGCACCGGCAAACTTTGGCCGGATTTTTGAAAACAAATGCCAGGTTAATGAGCCCCTCCGCTTACGGATGTTTAGAATTATACATTAAAAAATATATTTCATGATTTTTTGTTTCAGGTTATATTATATTACGCAGCAAACCTTTAATTCATAAAAAAACCAGTAATTCCCAGCCAGGAGAAAAGCCGGTGAGCCGGGAGAAAGACCATTATAAAGAATTAGTGATTTTAGAGGAGATGGGGGTTTATGCGCCTGAACCAGAGTATCTGCAAAGATACCGGTTTGATAAAGGATACAAATTTCCTCTTGTGAACCAGGTTGCAATTGCCGGCGTACTAGTGCATGATCCGCCAATCCGTAAAACCAAACGGGGAATTCCGGTGACCAATTTTGTAGTGAATACCAAACCGGATAAAAATTCAATCCACCCCGAAAGCCAGGAACGCGAATCCTGCTATGTGAGCGTTGTAGTTTGGGCAAAACAGGCCTTGCAATGTAATAAATTTTTAAAAAAAGGCAGCGTCGTTCTGGTTATTGGTGAATTGCAATCCATGCCCAATAGCGATCCCCGAAAAAAATTTTGCCCTGTACAATTAAGCGCCCAATGGATTCAATATATGGAACGGGGCACAGTACAGAGTCTTGATGATTATGAAAATGATGACGATGAAACATTTTACAACGACAATATCATTATCAATAATCAATTTCAGGATTCCGAGGACTCACCATCTGAGAGTACTTGATGCTGCTGACCCGCCGCGTTTTTCCAATTTAATATCCCGCAACACCGATGATTTTATTTGCACAATGGCATATACTCTTTTTCCAAGGCCGGAAGGCACCCAGTCAATGGTTGCTTCCCAGCAATGCAGATCCCGGTAAATTGTAAAACTGTGGTAGGAAATCTGTTTTTTTTGCAGGTCATAATGAGCGCTATAGGCAAGGCGCCAGCTTTTTGTCAGGCTCATTTCTGCGCCCTGAATATTCATATAATAGTTTTTTTGCGGTTTGTTGGGGTTGCTCTTGTTCAGGCTAAAACTGAAATTGATATTCGTTTTCCAGGGAATGGTTAATGAATTTAACCGGCTTTGGTCTTCAAAGCGGCTGCCGCGTTTTACCAAATTTTCTTCCAGCACACTCAGGTCTTCTTCCTCCTGCAAAGGGTCCGGTTCACGGTCTATCGCGCCGGCGTCGGTATCCTGCGCCGGTTTTTGCCTGCCGTCTTTGTTTTCTTTGCCCTGTAGACGAACAGAAATATTTAACTGGAGTGAAGTCATTTGCAAAAAGCGGCCTCTTTTCCAACCGTCATTTTCAAATAAATACTGATTAGAACGCATACCGCTGGTGTATGCGCCGCTTTTCAGCGTTTGCCATTGATAAAAGCTGTGGGTTGTATTGGCGCTGAGACTGAAATTTCGCCCTGGATCTGCCCGCCAGTTGGTACTCAAGTCCGAAAGTTTGTGGCGGTCAGCCTCAAAATTAAACCCGGTGCCAAAATTCAAGTTAAAAAGGTCGATCTTTTTTTCCTTGTCCCCAACGCCCTTTTTCATTTGAAACAGGTTGCTCACACTCAGGTTGACTCTTTTGCTGCCTCCCAGACCGGTGCCGCCAAAACGGTCTCTTTTTTCTGTGCTGCCATCCGGTTTTTTTATTTCCGTGTAATAACCCCATTTAAGATCGGAAAAATCAGGCTGATAATTAAAAGAAAGTGACGGGGTTACTACGTGCCTTATTGCCTGAATATCGCCAATTCCCGGAGCGAACATGCCATAAAATTTGGTGTTGGCGGAGGCGCTGTAATTAAAGGTGTGCCGCGCTGCCAAACCTTTTTTATCGCTGGCTTCAATAGCTTTTGTTGCAGGGTTATAAGAATAAGCCTGGGTTTCATCATACCAGTCTTCGGCAAAACTCAAATTTTGGTTGACAGATAATATTCCAAAAAACTTTTGCGGGCTGGTCAGGGAAAAATCCAGTTTGTGCGATATGCGCCTAGTTTTTTGTTCCTGTTTGGTAGTAACTGTGGCAGAATCTATGGCTGTAGTAACAAGCGTTTCCTTTTTATTGTTGACCAGGTTGGAGTTATAAGACATGTAAAGGGATTCGTACCATTTGGGCTCGTTGCGCCGGCGCTCACCCGGTTTTGACCGCGCTTTGCTTTTTGACGGCTTGAAAAGCTGCGATTGCCCCAAACGCAACGTCATTTGCGGCATTGTCAAATCGGTTACATCATCTTGCAGATCATGAACCCGCGACATGTTGACGCTCATACTAAATTTCTGTTTGGGCCAGTTTTTACTATAGGTTGCGTTGGAGCGTACTTGACGGGTTAACCGTGAGGAAAGATTGGTGCTAAAATTTTTATAAAAGTTTTTATCGCTCACAAACGAACCGTTTATATTTAACCGGGAATTTGGATCAATTTCCTGCGAATGATTCAAATTACAGTCCCAGCTTTGCGTTTTGTTTTCTCCAAAAGTTTTTTTAGTATAAGAGCCGGAGAGACTGCCATTTAAAAGATAGCGGACACTGTAACGGGCGCCGCCCCGGAACAGCCAGCCGGATTTTTCAAAAAAGTCCACCTGCAGGTTGGAATCATAATAATCACTTGGCGCCCAGTAATACCCTATACCCCGCAGAAACCGTCCTTCCTGGGCGCTTTCACCATAACGGGGAATCAGAATGCCGGACTGCCGGCCGGACTTGTTGGGAAATACTGCAAATGGCAGCATTGCCATAGGAATATTGCCCATATACATAACAATATTTTTGGCTATTACTTTATCATTGGTCACCATTTTCAACTTTTTTGCTTCAAAGTGAAAATGCGGACTGGTGTCCAGATTGCAGGTGGTAAAAGAAGAATTCTTTATATTAAAAGTATTATCGTTCACCCTTTTAATTTGCTCGCCGGTATAAAAGCCGCCTTCCATTTCGGTACGGCCGCGCACAATGCGGGCTTTTTCGGTTTTGTAATTATAAAACATCATATCGCCAACCATCTGCGATGAACCGTCAATAATAACCGGTTTGCCCTTCATGGTAATTTCCATAGTCGAATCAACGCTGGTGGAATCCCCCTTTACCCAAACAGTATCGGGTAATGGCTCGGCTGTTATTAATGTTTCATTCCAGTTGAGGGTAATCTTTTCGGCGCTTAATGATACTTTTTTATACTTGATCACCGCTTTGCCAACCAGCTCGGTAGTTCGGTTTTCTACATCGGTATAGATTTTCATCGCATCATAATAGATCGTTGTATCAATATCGGATTTTACCGGCGTTTGTTTCGGCGCCAACGCAGAATCTGACAGGACGCTATCAATTGCGACAAATGCGTCCGACAAAGAATCTAAACTGACGCTGTTAACCGGAGCGGATGATCGCTGTACAGAATCAATAGTGGCGCTATCGGCGCTGACAATGGTTACCTGCGCGGCTGCCGGACAGACGGATAAAAGAAAAGACAAACAAAAAATAGGAACTAGATGGTTTTTCATCATAAAAAAACTTGTTGAATTTTTCATCTTTTTCGTTTCGGCCACAACAACAACAACCGTTCTTTAATACGTTTTTCAACGCCGTTTTCTGTGGGTTTATAATAGACTTTATCCGCCATTTCCGGGGGCAAATAGCTCTGTTCGACAAAACCGCTAAAATCATGAGGATATTTATAGCCGTCGGCATAGCCCATATCTTTCATCAGCCGGGTGGGGGCATTGCGTAAATGCAGCGGCACATCGCCCGGAATGTTCTGCCGTACATCCTGAGCTGCCTGATCAACCGCCAGGTACGAGGCGTTACTTTTCGGCGCGGTGGCAAGATAGGTCGTCGCCTGCGCCAGCACAATCCGTGCTTCGGGCATGCCGATAAAAGTTACTGCTGTAAAAGCAGAAGTAGCTACCATAATTCCATGCGGGTCGGCATTGCCGATATCCTCAGAAGCCAACACCACCAGCCGCCGGGCGATGAATTTCGGGTCTTCGCCCGATTCCAGCATCCGCGCCAGCCAGTATACGGCCGCATCAGGGTCGGAACCGCGTACGCTTTTAATAAATGCAGAAATAACGTCGTAATGATACTCGCCCTTTTTATCGTATAGCAGCGTACGGCGCTGCATGGCGTCTTCAATCAAAGCGCGGTCTATCATTCTTTTGTTCTGCTTATCCGTCACCGAAAGCTGGGCGGCCAGTTCCAGGGCATTCAGCATATTGCGGGCATCGCCGCCGGCCAGGTCCAGCAGAATGGCGCGGGCGTCATCTGTAATACCAATATCCAGCGAGGTTATCAGGCTATCGGTCGCCAGCGCATGGTCGAGAATGGCATTCAGTTCATTACGGCTGAGCGATTCCAGTTTATAAACGCGGCAACGTGACAGCAGCGCGGATATCACTTCAAAGCCCGGGTTTTCCGTAGTTGCGCCAATAAGCAGCAACGTGCCGTCTTCCACGCTGTGCAGCAATGCATCCTGCTGCGCTTTGTTAAAACGGTGAATTTCGTCGATAAACAGGATGGTTTTTTTATTGATCTTTTTCAACTCTTTGGCGCGTTTAATCACCTGACGAATATCGGCAACCCCGGCGGTAACGGCGCTGATAGCATTAAAATCAGAACCGGTTTCCCCGGCAATAATGCGCGCCAGTGTAGTTTTACCCACTCCTGGCGGGCCCCAAAAGATCATCGAAACCAGCTTGTCCGTTTCAATTGCCTCGCGCAAAATTTTCCCTTTGGCCAGCAAATGAGTCTGCCCGACATAATCTTGCAACGATTGCGGGCGCATCCGGTCGGCAAGAGGCCGGTTCGTCGGCGCTGATTTCGTTTGTGGTTTTTCTGTTTGAAAAAGATCCAATTTTTCGTACTTTACTTTTTTGAAAATATACGTTTTGCTGTTTTTTCCTTTTGCACCAAAGGTTGGGTAATTTAACGAAAATAGTACGTATTTGCAATACGTATTCCCAAATTAATCTTTCCGCCCTTTGGTTTGTTTTTTACCGACAGGAATAACTTTTCAGTTATGTTACTTGCTGAAATAAATAATGTTTCAAATTATTTCGCTCGCAGTAACAGGGCATGAAAAACAAAGCCGGGTTTATCTTTCAGGCGAATATTCAGAAACGGATGTGTAATTTTGTGGGTTTTTGCTAGTATCTGTTCGGCAATTTTTTTAGGCTTTTATGAAGTTGCACGCAAACATGCGGTTAACGAAAATGCAGTTATTCCGGTATTGCTGGGCTCTACGTTGTTCGGCGCTGCGCTGGTAACACCGGTTATTGTGCTCTCCAAAATTGCCCCGGTTGTAATGCAGAACATTGGCTTGTATGTGCCGATCTTGCCGGTAAAAGCACATTTTTACCTGATTATCAAGGCCATTATTGTTGCTTCATCCTGGACCATGGGGTTTTTTGCCCTGAAGCATTTACCTATATCCATTTTTACACCAATCCGCGCTACATCGCCATTCTGGACGCTGATCGGCGCAATTCTGATTTTTCACGAACAGCCCAATACAATACAATGGTTCGGGCTAATGTTAATTTTACTCTCGTACTATGCTTTTGCTTTGCTCGGCAGCCGTGAGGGAATCTCTTTTCATCGGAACAAATGGATATACTTGCTCATTATGGAAACCATAATCGGCTCCATGAGTGGATTATACGATAAACTGCTGATTCAAAAATTAAACTTTTCACCGATTGTGGTTTTAACCTGGTTTTCATTTTACATTGTTCTGATCTTTTTTATCCTTACCCTGGCATTATGGTACCCGCAGCGGAAAAACAACACCCCTTTTCAATGGCGCTGGAGCATTCCCATGGTAGGAATTTTGCTGGTATTTTCGGACTTTATTTATTTTTACGCTCTCAGTTACAGCGCCGCGCTGATTGTTCTGGTCATTGCCATCCGCCGGATGAATGTGGTCATTTCATTTCTGATCGGCAGTCTTTGGTTTAAAGAAGTGAACAAAAAATTAAAGTTCCTTGCCCTCAGCGGCGTTCTGGCAGGAATTCTTTTGCTGGTTATAAGCAGTTAACCGGCAGCTTTCTGTTTTCAATTACATCATACCATAATTGTAATTTATTTTATGTAAATAAAAGCCTTACCCGTTCCATATAATTCGCTTTGCGGCAGGCGCTTTCCTGTTTTTAACTTGCACCAGGTTCAACGAATAATCTCTGTTTTAATTCAACAAAAATGAATATATTAATAATGGCATATCAATTTCACGGAGTAGTACTACGCAAAAGTTTATCGAAATCATTCCCAAAAACGGCGCTACCCTGCCGGAGTGGAAACGGGCGGTAATCAAGGTTGGCAGCGGCCTGGTAACCGCCGGCAGTAATAAATGCAGCACCAAATACTTGCTGGACATTGCCAGTTTTATTATGGAATGCATTAATCGGGGTAAAGAGATCATTCTGGTATCCTCCGGAGCGGTTGCTTCCGGTTTGTCTACCCAGCCACAGCTGCTCGGTAAAAAGCATCGCTCTATACCCGAAAAGCAAGCTCTGGCTGCAATCGGCCAGTCTCTGCTTATGGCCTTATGGGGCCGGTTATTTGACCTGCCCTGCGCCCAGCTATTGCTGACTTATGATGACATATATAATCGCAAACGGTTTGTAAATGCCAAAAACACCCTGGTTGAATTGTTGAGCATGAAAACTCTGCCCATCATCAATGAAAATGATACCGTAGCGGTTGATGAACTTAAAGTAGGCGACAACGACAATCTTGCCGCTTATGTTGCGGTGTTGGCCGATGCAGATCTGCTTATTATCTGTTCGGATGTCGATGGCTTGTATAATGCCGATCCCCATAAAGATTCTGCTGCACAATTGATAACCCGCGTTGATGCTATTGATGAATCCATTTACAAACTGGCCGGGGGCACACAAAACTGTGTTGCAACCGGTGGAATGCTGACAAAAATACAAGCTGCCGAAAAAGCAACCAGCGGCGGCATCAATACAATTATTATGAATGGCACCAAACGCGGCTATTTTGAATTATTGTTGAATAATATTATTTGTGGTACGATATTTATTAAAGCGGAACACCCGGTCAAAGGAAAAAAACACTGGATGCTGCATGCCCGGGCCAGTTCCGGGAAAATACATATAGACTCCGGAGCGGTTAATGCGCTGCTATGCAAAGGCGCGTCGTTGCTGCCTTCGGGAATTATAGAGGTTACCGGCGAGTTTAATGCCGGAGAAATTGTGGATATTGTTCATAGCGGGGAAAAATCACAAACGATAATTGCCAGAGGAGTTACCCAATATAGCAGCATGGATTTAAAAAAGATCCTCGGCAAAAAAAGCCGGGAAATTGAAAAGCTGGTTCCTTATTTTTATTCTGAAGTAGTGAACCGGGATGAAATGGTTTTAACAAAGCGAGAAGAACATGGAAATATCCAATAAAGCAATGGTTAATATTGCGCAGGCTTGTAAAGAAGCCTCACGTCAAGCGGCGCGGTTAAGCGCTGCCGATAAAAATTGCGCCTTACAAATGATGGCGGATCATCTTGAGCATGACTGGCAGGAAATATTCATTGCCAACGCCCGCGATGTAGAAGACGGACAAAAAAAAGGGCTGGCGTCAGCAATGATCGACCGGCTGGTGTTGAATGAAGCGCGGCTTGCCGGGATGGCAAAAGCTTTACGGGAAATTGCCGCATTGCACGACCCGGTAGGCGAAATGAGCAATATCCGCACCCGACCAAACGGGCTTCAGGTCGGCATGATGCGGATTCCCCTGGGTGTTATTGCAATTATTTATGAATCTCGCCCCAACGTCACCTCGGATGCTGCGGCATTGTGTCTCAAAGCCGGTAATGCGGTATTGTTACGCGGCGGCTCAGAAGCGTTCCATTCCAACCAGGCAATCGTTAATTCAATGCACCGGGCAATGCAGGCGGCGGGCTTGCCGCAGGAAATTGTCTCTTTTGTTCCTACTACAGACCGGGCGGTGCTGCAGGATATGCTGAAACTCGACCAATATATTGACCTGGTTATACCACGCGGCGGCGAGGGACTTATCCGCTTTGTTGTTGAAAATAGCCGCATTCCGGTCATCAAGCACTACAAAGGGGTGTGCCATATCTATGTAGACAAGGACGCCGATCAGGACATGGCCGTAAACCTGCTGATTGACGGCAAGACCAGCCGCCCCGGCGTTTGTAATGCGTTGGAAACTCTGTTGGTACACCGGGATATCGCCATAGACTTCCTGCCCAAAGCAGCGGCGGCATTACAAAAGAAAAATGTTGAAATTCGCGGCTGCGCCGAAACCGCGGCTATCCTTCATGGAATTATTCCAGCCAGCGAAAATGATTTTTTTGCGGAATTTCTGAATTTGATCATTGCCGTCAAAGTGGTTGATAACGTTGACGAGGCAGTTACTCACATTGAAAAATATGGCTCGGAACATACAGATGTAATTGTAACAGACAGCTTGCATACCGCGCAAAAATTCGTCAAAGAGGTCAATTCCTCGGTTGTGGCTGTGAACGCCTCCTCGCGCTTTTCCGACGGCGGCGAATTGGGGCTGGGCGCTGAAATTGGCATTTCTACCACCAAGCTGCATGCTTTTGGCCCCATGGGACTGGAAGCGCTGACCACCCGTAAATTTGTAGTCACAGGCGATGGCCAGACCCGGCACAAAATAGAATTATAATGACCGGTAACAAGCGAAAATGCAATTATTTACTTGTAATAATAACTGTCATTTTTGTATATTGCAGTAACAAACATTAGTAATAAAATGACCCTTCATTTAATAGCAACAGGTCGGCCAATTCAACGTCTACGGGAACTTCCCTGCCGGCAAAATAATTGTAAAATTGTCTATCAGTTTTGATGGATCTTATTATATGAAAATCAAAGGAGTTTAACAGGTAATGAAAGTCTGGCAAAAGCAGAAAAAAAAAGACCTTGGCAAAGCGCTGTTTAGCTGGCGTTACCGGGCAACTAGACGCTTTTTTACCAAAATTTTCACCTGGTTACTGGGGGGTTTTGTATCAGGCATCATCACTTCCATAATATTTTTAATTATCGGTTTGCCCGCTTATTCCGCCACCAGCGCCAGGGTCGTCTTTTTTGCAGTTTTTCTCTCAGGCATGGTTGGCGCTTTTATACGTAATATTTGCAATGGCCTGGAATATGTAATATCGGAAAAAGCTCTGGTCCATTTTAACCCGGCAATCGATATTAAAGCCCCAAAAACTGCTTTGGCCCATATTGTCGCTAACCGGCGGACAGAATATGTATTATGGGATAATGTTAAAGAAATTGCAGATCAGGACGGCTCCTTACTATTGACCTTAAAAGAGCACGAAGAACCGATAGCAATCGGGGTTGCCCCCGTAGCCAGTTATTCTCCTGCATCTGCGGAAGAAATAGCCGGCTTTCCCGGTTTGTTTAAACGCAATGAAAAGCTGGATAAAGAGATATTGAAAAAAGTTGTCCAAAAAGCACGAGAAGCAAAAAAAGCGTTGCAACAATAAACAATAGTAAAAATATATCAAACGAGCGCCGCTTTGCCGGCCAGGTTGACTGTGCTTGATATATAAAGATATTGATATTTTTTTTGGCACATAAATACTTGTAAAACCAGGTTAAATATCGCTTTTATACCGATTCCAGATTAAATCCACTGCCCGCAATTTTGGTAATTAAAAAGTGAAAATAGTGGTTGCCTGGCATTTTGACCAGTTTTCTATTGCCCGAAAAAGCCCTTTGCGTTATCGTGTAAGTACCCTTGCAGAGTTATTTTTAACATGATAAAACATCCCCGGAATTGGGTAATTTTTTATACTCTTGAATCCGTGCAGGATGAACAGAAAAATTCCTGGGATGTTGCTGTGGTTTTATATATCCCGGCAGAGAAAAAAGTTGCCTGCAAAAGACAATGGCAACCGGTATAATACTATTAACTCTAGCCGGACAGCTGCGCGAAAACAAAAAGGAACAGGTTAGAAAACTGCTTGTAAAAATTTGTCCTTTTTGTTGAACATGAATAATAAACTAACTCTCGCTACTGCTCCCAAATAGAGATAGCGGATGATTGTCAGGAAATAACCCTGGCAGACCTGGTTTTTATAAAAATTGCCGGGCAATGCGCACCAGGGTTAATTCATTACCGGCTTTTTTTAACACTGTAAATCATGATGAATTTATGAGATAACTGAAAATTCTTCAAAAAAGAGAACTGTTAATTCAGTACAGAGCGGTATATTCCGCTGCTTTTCATTTCAACAGAATTTTACATTCAGGTCAATTGAAAACCTGGTTAATTATCGAACCCCAAGCAAACGGAGAAAAACATGTCTGTAATTCGTGTACCTGTGGCTGATGTGATGGAGTTTATGAAGCAAGCGCTTTTAAAAGTGGGTGTGCCGGCAAAGGATGTTGAAATAATAGTGGATGTTCTCATCCGTTCTGATATTCATGGCATTGAATCACACGGTATTGGCCGGTTAAAAATGTACCTCGATTTTATTAAAGATAAAGTACAAACCCCGGTAACCAATCTGGAAATAGTCAAAGAGTCACCCAGTACGGCATTGATAGACGGGCATTATGGTATGGGGCATGTTATATCATACCGGGCCATGGCGCTGGCTATAGAAAAAGCCAAAATGGTCGGCATTGGCGCCGTAGCTGTACGTAACAGCACCCATTTTGGCATTTGCGGGTATTATCCATTGATGGCTGCGAATGAAGGATTGATCGGTTTAACGGTAACCAATGCCCGGCCTACCGTATCGCCCACTTTTAGCTGCGACCCCATGTACGGCACCAACCCGATAGCCTTTGCCGCGCCAACCGATGAAGAATTTCCATTCCTGCTGGATATGGCAACTTCCATTATTCAAAAGGGCAAGGTCGAAGTGCTGGATCGCGAAGGCAAATCCGTCCCGGCAGGTTTGGTGATTGACAAGCAAGGACATTTTCACAGCGATCCTCAAAAAGTGCTGGATCTTTTCAGAAGCAAAGAAGCCGCTCTGCTGCCCCTTGGCGGAGTGGGCGAAGACCTGGGCGGACACAAAGGCTATGGGCTGGGGCTGATGGTGGAAATTTTGTCTTCCGCATTGAGCGGCGGGCCGTTTTCGTGGGGGTTATCAGGATTCGATGACAAGGGTAATAAAATCCCCAATAAACTGGGCCATTTCTTCCTGGCTTTAAATGTAGCTAATTTTATCGACCTAAATGAGTTCCGCCAAATTACCGGCAACATATTACGCACCATGCGCAACGCCGGCAAGCTACCCGGCTGCGACAGAATTTACACCGCCGGAGAAAAAGGCCATATCCGGGAACAATATATTATGGAACACGGCGTGCCGATCAAAGATACCATGCAAAAAACCATGCTGCAAATAAAAAAAGAATATGATTTGAAAATAGATTTGCCGTTTTGATTTGATTTAATAAAAAAATGGATGCCGGTATTTAACAGGTTACATCATACCCCAAAAATCAATGTGAAACAGGATTCTTGATGTTTAGTAATAACAAGTGCAAAAACCGGTAAAGGATATCCATATAATAAAAACAACCCTGGTATTTGATGTAAATTTTTACCAGGGTTGCCCGCAACAACAAATAAATACTAAAATATCGGGACAACTGACTGGCTGTAACAAGGCGGCGGGCTTCCGGGCGGCTAAAGTAATTATCTGTAGAATTTATTTATTTCTTTGTATATCTATATTATTTTTAGTGGGTTACGTTAAAAAGGGAAATGTTAATCAAAAAAACATCTAGCTCGTTTTTTTCAAATGTCAGGGTTGTCTATTTATAAATAAATTCATATAAACTCGATTCCGGTTATCATAATGAAATGCAGGGAAAAAAAGCATGAAAAGATTTCTTGAACAATCGGTTGATTTTATGGGTTTTCTGGGGGCAAAATTACGCGACCTCAAAGGCTATGCCACCCTCACCAACGAAATTTTACAAAACGCCGATGATGCCCCGAACGTTACCTCTATATCATTCGATATAAATGAAATGGCATTATTTGTCGAGAATAACGGTTCATTTCGGGAAATGGATTTTGCCCGTGTGCGCAAAATAGCCGCCGGGGCAAAAAGAACGGAATTAAATACCATTGGCGTTTTTGGCATCGGCTTTTTATCCGCATACCAGATTACCGACAACCCGATCATCGTCTCGGCAGGGCGTAAATGGACCTTTTATCCGGAAGCAGAAGAAGACCAGCGTATTATTGAAATTGATTGCAATGATTACGGCAAAACCTATTTTGGCTTTCCCTGGGCCAAAAATCCCAACAGCAATGTCAGAACCAGGTTAAAACTGGAACATATAACTGAACGATCAATTGAAAAATTTAAACAAGAATTACTGCACACTCTGCCGACCAGCATTTTGTTCCTGCGCAAGATTGATACAATTGAGGTAAAGGAAAACGGTCAGGTAATACAAACCATTATTAAAACACCGGTTCAGAATAACAAGCAGGTATTGCTGGTAAATAACCGGGAAATTGTTTGGTATATTATTAAAACGGATTTTAAACAAACCGCCGCGGAATTGCGGAACAAATTTTCAAATCAGATAGAAGAAAAGCGGCAAGCAGATGTTACCATTGCAATTCCCCAAAACTTTTATAATTTTCAGGGGCATTTTTATGCTTACCTGCCCATTCCCCATAATACCGGTCTGCCCTTTCATATCAATGCCGATTTTTTCACCTCCTCTGACCGTAAACGGGTGATATTTGAAAATGATTTTCAGGCTGACTGGAATGAAACTGCCATAATCAAAGCAGCCAGGTCTGTTGCTGGAAACCTGATCAACATATCTACATTTTTGGGCCACAAAGAATTTTGGGAATTTGTGGATCGGATTCGTGATGTCCATCAGCAAGTTTTGGAGGGGCACAATGTGCCGGTTGTAAAGAAAATTTGGGATATTTTACAAATGGGTTTGGCGCAAGCGCCGATTGTTTATAGTAATTCCCGAAAATGGCGCCTGCCACGGGAAGTTTTTTTGCTTGAAAACATAGAGGAATATGAAATTGCCTATATTCTTGAGACATTGGGAATAAAGCTGGTGCATCCGGATTTGTTTCTGAAACAAAAACTGATGCGGCACGAGTCGATAAACATTCCCCGCTTTGGCGCTCTCGACCTGGCGCGGGCTTTGCAATTACATGGCTTTGGTAAACCCGAAGAGCTTTTTAACGCCCCGGAATGGTTCCTGGATAATGAAGGACGTAAAAAACTGGGAAAAGAGATCGAGCGATTACTCAACCGGGAACGACCCGAAAGTTTACCTGCGGTAAAGGACGAGATGCAAAATTGCTGCATAGCTATTTCTTGTGTAAATAAAATAAATGCTCCTAAAAGTTTGTGGGTAGCGGACAAAGATGAAATTGACATTTTCGGCGCCCTTAACCTGGCGTATGTGTTTGCGTCAAACAATAACCCGGCGGAAATATTGCAATTAATCAGCGCTTTTGACGTTGAGGCAGCTATAGATGTTATTAACCTTGGTATTCGCAATATTTTTGAGCCAACCGATGAAAACCACCTCGAAACGCATTGGAAAAACAATCCGCAAAGCATAATCGGTCTCATCGAATGGTTCGATCAAAAACGCAAAATCATTAAAGGCGACGATGAGTTGATTTCACGGCTGCGCAAATTGCCGATTTGGCCTTCCGGTGAAAGGCTCTTCCCGCTTGAACAGTTATTTGTTCCCGGCAATTTTGAAGACCCGTTGAACATTACTTCTCTGGTGGACAAATATATACTCAATAATTTTAGGGATTTATTGACTATACTCGGTATTCAGGAATTGACTCTGGTCAATTATGTAAAATTCTTTGTTCCCCGCTATTTCCAGGAAAATAAAAAATTGCCCCGTGAAAAAAACAAGGAACTAGTGCAATTCCTGTCCCGTAACCTGGGCGCTTTTATCGGTAACGATCAGATCAAAACGGTTTATCAGCAATTGGATATAATCGAGTGCTTTGACGGCAAGATTAGAAAACCCCTGGAAGTGTATTTTTATAACCGTGAACGAGAACGTATTTTTGGTAATGGCCTTGCCTTTGTAGCGCCAATGATTGAAAAACAAAAATCACTTTTCGAATTTTATAAATGGTTGGGAATTTCGTATCAATTACGCTCTGTGGATATTTTATCACGCATTCACGAAATAGTTAAAAGACCGCCGGATGAAGAAAACCGGCTATTAATTCAGCAAATATTTGCTGTCATTGCTTCAATGTGGGAAAGCCTGGATGATAACGAAAAGAATGATTATGCTGTTTTGCAAAAAGAAAAATGGCTGCCGGCTGAAAATGACCTGCAACAGTGGTATGCTGCACAAGAATTATTTACAACTGTTAACGCCCCCCTTTTTAAAACATCAGCTCTGTTTCTTGATATAGATAAACAAAAAAAATACAGCGCTTTTATAAATTTTTTAAGCATTCCCTCAACACCGGATTGTGATAAAGTGATCCGTCATTTAATAAACTGTATTCAACTTGGTGAAAAAGTAACACCTCATATTTACAGGTATTTAAACAAACATGTCCAGGATCCATCAATAGAAAGACTGGAACAATTACCATTTATTTATATCGAAGGTAAAGGATATTTACCGGCGCAAAAAGTATTTATTGGCAAACATAATTTGGGCAGCTACAGGGTTCAGCTTGACTCTCAATGGTATAAATTTAAAGATTTACTGCTAAAACTGCATGTAAAAGAACAGCCGGAAACACAGGATATTATTGATGTGATCATGGAAATTCACAAGCAATATGAGAACAGCAATAACCCCCTGCCCCATCCTGTGCGGCAAGCGCTGGAGCGCTGTTTTCAGTTGTTGAATGAAAATCCGGACGGTATATTAAAGCATTCAACCGGGAAAAAAATTATTCCAAACAATCAAAATATTTTAACAGAACCGGAAAATTTGTTTTTTTGTGACTCTTCCGGCCTGGCTATGAAATTTGATAACAAACTCTTTACCAATTTTATCCCCGTTAACTCAACCACCTGGCGGGCATTGACGGCTATGGGTGTACAGTTTTTACACAATGCGGTAGAATTTAAACTGGTAGAAGGTGTAAAATCGACTGTTGACCGGGAACTAATGGCCCGTCTTGATCAGCGCAAACAATTGATCGCTATCTTGTTCAAATCGATCAATTCACACCCCATAAATGGAGAAAAAATCAAGTTTTTAGAGCAACTGCTGGTATACAAAAATAGTTCATTAAAGATTGAATTCTCGTTAAACATTAATAATAACATTATAAAAAACACGCCCGAATCAGTGGCCGCTTTCCTGGATCGAAAGAATAATATTTTATATTACCAGGAACCAGACAATAAAACACCCTGGCTGGTAATTTCCCGGGAAATTGCATCACAAATTGATCCCTTGATCCAGGCGGGGCTGGTAGCTGCCGGCATTAAAGAAATATTAAGCGCAGAGACAATGGACGACGCCTTGTCCGTTCTTGACGATTTGGGAATTATTTTTGAGGAACAAGAATATCATTCGCTAAAAAAAAATATCCTTCCTTCCTTGCTTGTAGAAATGCCTGACAAGAATTAAACTGCAAGCAAATACATACTAAAACCACAGAAACAGTTGTTAACTGTTGAAAATTTCCGATGGCTGCGCTGTCATACAAGCCCTTGTTGGCAATTCTTGGGCCGGGCTATGTTAATTGCTCTTTTATGAATACCCGGTTATTGCCGTTATTCCAGGAACCGCTGAAAATTCAGGTTTTTCCTTTTTTATTCATTTTCCGTTTGTGAATTTCGGGTTATTTTATAAATTATTATAATGTGAATAGTACGCAATAGCTAAATCCGCTTTTTGAATAAACAAACAATGAATATTCTGCCAAGTCAATTTGTTTGTGATTTAGCAGGTGTTTTTTTTTTAAGTATTGTAGACTAGAGTCTTGTAATCTGTTCTTTAATATGAGTAATCATCTCCTGTATGCCTTGTTTGCCAGAGGGCCGGAGTAAAGCTGCTATATCCGTAAATCCAGATCACTTTTAATATTTTAATCCGGGAGTTTTTTATGTTGAAACGATTATTTGTTCCAATTGCAGTTGTTTGCCTGACTGTTGCATTATATGGACAAAAACCGCAAACCCAGGCGGGTAAATGTTTAACCTGTCATAAAGAAGTCTCCAGAGGATTATATAATCAATGGTATAACTCGGCGCATGGCCGGCATAATGTGGTGTGCCTGGATTGTCACGGCGCCGCCAAAGGCGATAAAGATGCCTTTACCCATTACGATGCACAAATTGCCACGCTGGTAACCCCCAAAGATTGTTCCCGCTGCCACCCCAAAGAAGCAACCGAGGTTGAAAATTCTTATCACGCTACAGCTGGACTCATACTCGATTCCAATGACGCCTACCTGGCGCATGTGGCCGCCGGGCATCCGGTGGCATTGAGCGGCTGCGAAAGCTGTCACGGCTGTATTGTTAAAATCGATGATAAATCGCCCAATAAACTTTCCAAAGAATCATGGCCAAATTCCGGCATTGGCCGGGTCAACCCGGACGGTTCCAAAGGCTCATGTAATGCCTGCCATACCCGGCATTCCTTTGCCGTCTCACAGGCGCGTCAGCCGGAAGCCTGCTCCAAATGCCACCTTGGCCCCGACCATCCGCAAAAAGAAGTTTATGAAGAATCCAAACATGGCAATACTTATTATACAAATATTGACAAGATGAATTTATCGTCAGCTCGCTGGGTGGTTGGTCAGGATTATTATGAAGCCCCGACCTGCGCCACCTGTCACATGTCCGCCGCCCTCAAACAACCGTTAACCCACGATGTAGGCCAGCGCATTTCATGGACCCTGCGTCCGGCGGTTTCCGTGTATAAACAAGACTGGCAAAAAAAGCGCGACCGCATGCAGGATGTATGCTCTACCTGTCACGGCAGCGCCTTTGTCGACGGCCATTATTACCAATTTGACGCAACCGTGCGGCTTTATAATATAAAATTTGCCGAACCGGCCGGGGCAATTATGAAAATGATTGCCTCTAAAAAACTGTTAAAAAATACAGCCAGTTTCAGTAACGATATAGAATGGACATATTGGGAATTGTGGCATCATGAAGGCCGACGCGGCCGGCATGGCGCATCCATGATGGGGCCGGATTATACCTGGTGGCACGGCATGTACGAAGTCGCTCAACATTTCTATTTCAAATTCCTGCCGCAAGCCCGTGAATATAATGATCCGGATATCAACAAATATATTGATCATTTAATCGCCAACGACCCCATGCACCAATGGTTAAATCGCCCCACCGAAGAGCTGACCAAAGACATTAAATCCGGCAAAATGCAAAAGATTTTTAAGGATATGTTTACGGAAACCAGGTAAGGAGGCGCTGTGCTGTTAAAATACCAAAACTTTCTCAAGGGCCTGGCGGTAACCTGGTGGGGCAAGGCAGGCGTCATTTTAACCACGTCCTCCTTTATTACCTTTCTGCTCTTTGAAGCTGCGCATACCGCAGGCTTGATAAATAACGCTTATATCGGCCTGATCACGTATTTACTGTTTCCGGCATTGTTCATTATTGGCCTGGTTCTAATCCCGATTGGTTGGTACAAATATCGAAAAATGCGCGGTCTGTCAACCAAACAGCTGCTGGCGGAAAAATTTAGCCGCGATGATGTGCAGGCGCGCAGTTTTGGTTCGCGAATATTTTTAACGATTTTGGTATTTACCCTGATCAATGTGGCGTTTATTACTGCAGCAGGAATGAGGATGCTGCATTTTATGGATCAGGCGCATTTTTGCGGCACCGCCTGCCATACGGTGATGAACCCGGAATGGGTCACCTACCAGCAGTCTCCTCATGCGCGGGTAAAATGTGTGGAATGCCATGTTGGCGAAGGCGTTGGCGCTCTTATCGATTCCAAAATCAACGGCACCCGGCAAATGATTTTAGCGGCTTTTCATGCTTACAACACCCCCATTCCCACACCGGTGCACCAATTACGCCCGGCGCGCGAAACCTGCGAAAAATGCCATTGGCCGGAAAAATTTTATGGTCGCAAAATTCGTACCCACGTTCAATACCAGCCGGATAGCCTCTCGTCGCCCTTGTATAACACACTGATTCTGAAAATCGACACCGGCAGCAAGGACGAAAAGGCCGGCATTCACTGGCATATCGGCGCACAAAATACAGTGCGGTTCACTTCGGTGGATGACGAACAGGAACAAATGATCACCGTTGAGGTGTTGCAGCAAGACAGTTCATGGAAAAGTTACAGCAACAAACGGCTGGCCAACCGGCAAGTAGCGTTTAAAAAAACCCGTACTATGGATTGTGTGGATTGCCATAACCGCGCCACCCATATATACCAGGATGCGGAAAAAGCCGTTGATGAATTGATCCGCTCCGGCAAGATCGACCGCTCCCTGCCATACATTAAACAGCAGGCCCTGGCAGCGTTAACCGGTAACTATCCCTCACAAGAAGCGGCCATGCAAGGCATTGAGCAGCATTTAAACAGCTTTTATGTGCGACAAAATCCGGCGCTGGCGCAGCAACAGCAGCCGCAATTGGCCACAGCAATTGCAGAGTTGCAGAATAATTACAATCGTAATATTCATCACCAGATGAAAATCGAATGGGGTTCCTATCCCAGTCACCTCAACCATGCCAATGGCGGTGGCTGCTTCCGCTGCCATAGCCAGGATATGCAGGCGGAGGACGGCTCGTTCATTCATAATGAATGTACCTTGTGCCATTCTTTTCTGGCGTATGAAGAACAGCAGCCTTTCCGCTATTTAACGCCGGTCGACAAAGATCAACCCGGTTATGCCATGTACGACTATTTGCTGCAGGATGCGCTGAATTCGTGGTAACCTCTAGATAATATCAACCAGCTTGGGAACAGGCTGGTTGATATTAGATCCACTACAAAGAAGAAAACAATAGCCATTTATCATTTATACCTTTAGAAGCAACTTTATAACATAAAAATTTGTTTAATTTTTTAAATTATTACCGGCGATTATTATTCAAGAATTAATAATCCCTTGCTTTTTTCAATTTATTTCATTATATAATTATTGCATGACTAGACAGAATACACCGGGCGGCAAAGGGTTATATCTTTTTCCAAAAATATTATGTTCTTTATTGAAATTGACCTGATAATGATTATTATTTGCTGCACCGTTTAAAAAAGTTGTAAAAATAATAATTGTTATCTTTACCTGAAAGAAAGTTTATGCTGGAATACGATCCTGAACTGGGTGTTGATAAAGAAACCTGGCTGAACGCCGACGAAGGGGTGCGCATCGACGCCGTGTTGCAATATCATAAAGACAACAATATCCGCGTACCGAATATACGCATCCATGCAATTGTACACCAGGTTGTGGAAAGCCAACTGGCGGAAGGAATAGAACTGGTGCAACAAAAGTTGGATGAATTAATGGCCGACGGCCTCAGCCGCCATAATGCCATTCATGCCATTGCCACCGCCCTGACCGGGGTTCTTTTCAATATTATGAAAAATGAACCGATGGTGGAAGACGGCAATCAAGCCTATTTCAAGAAATTAGCGTCAGTCACCGCAAAAAGCTGGTTAAACATGAAGTGATTACAAGAATTATGTTTATGGAGGAAAGCATGAAAAAAGTAATGTTGATTTTAGCGCTGTTTGTTTTAATTTCCGGCTGCAACCGGGATAAAACCCCCACCAGCCCGGTTGGGGAATCATCGTTTGCCATTTCACTCTTGCAAGATCAATCTCTCGGTTTGCAACAAGTTATAGATAAACCTGTAAACACATTACTGCTCGACAACCAGGCATTGATCACCCAGAATGATATTGCTTTTTACGACTATTCAGCGCATTGTATCTATTTGAAAAAGACCAAAGCCGAAATTCTTACCGGGAAAATTGATATCAACAATATTCTCGTTCAGCCTTTTGTTGTGCAGGCCATGGAAAAACAGCTTTATCTCGGCAGTTTTGTAAGTTTAGCTTCTTCATTGATGCCATGTACGCCTTTTATTGACCCGTCAAGTTTGAACTATTTTCCTGACGATATTATCCATATAGCCAAAAGCTGGCCCGACGATGTTGACGTACGCTATCAAACCGAAATCGAACAGTCTTTAAAAATGCTCAACAAGCTGCATTACGGCCTGGCAGTGTCGTTAAGCGACATTCAAATTGTCAACAATACCGATACTGCCGCAGTGCAATACTCCTTTACATTAAAAAATAACGACTCGGATGCTTTATACGTTCTCGATCCGGACAAGATGGGCAGCGACTTGTTCCATTATTTTACCAACGGCATCGATTTCCAGGGCGATGACTGCTATTACTATTCAGAATTCAAACAAATTGAGCGCCCGGAACCGTATGACAGCTGGCAGGCGGACTGGTTTACCTTGTTAGCGCCCGGACAAGCCATGGAAAGAACCTTGCTGCTGAAAGGTTATCCGCATATACCGGCTGGGGTGTATTCCTGTAATTTCCGGTTCTCCAACCCGACCAGAATAGCCAAACAACAGCGTTATACCGCAACGGGAAGATACTGGATCGGC
>CAYNSO010000065.1:14024-21842 GCA_964399735.1 uncultured Cytophagia bacterium | reverse complement strand
CTTGACACATGGGATCAAGGTATTGCAAGTAATGACAATACAGATACCCCATCATTCAGGGAGAATAGCTTTCAGCCGGCAGGATGGAGGCTTTTTGTTTTATCGGGGCTGTTTCTAAAGCCCTAAAAGTAGAAAAGGTTATAAATTTGAATAAAAAAGCCATTCATGTCATTCCGAGGAGCGAAGCGACGAGGAATCTTTCGCCTTTAACATATTGTAAAAAATAAGATTTCTCGCTTTGCTCGAAATGACAAATTTGTTATGTGTATTTTATAGAATATATGATCTTGCCTAAATTGCGCTTTTTAATACAGACTCGGGAACGTGCCCCTAAAACTCTTTTTGTACCTGGTTTGCATAATGTTTGGCAACAGAGTTGCCCTGCCAGGTTCCGTCCCAAACCGGAGTTTTAACCGGAGTGATGTGTAGAGTATGTGAGAGTGATTGAATAAAAAAAAATCAAGACAGATAAATAATATTTACTGTAACTAGAAATTCCCAATGATATTTATACAGGATAAAAACCCGTCAAATTACAAGTGACACCAGGTATTGCCGTGGTTAGACAGAAGATTTAACACCCCTTAAAAACGAGTTAGATCACCTTTACCCAAAAGTAATGCCGGAACACTTATATCTTCATCAAGTTCATCCCAATGGATTCCCGTACCGTTGCCGCTTAAAACATAATTTTCCCGCTGCTCCGGTTTGGCTTTTAGTAAGCGCGGAAAAAATTCAAGGGGCACTGAAAGTTGCCTGCCATCAGACAGACTCACCCACATATTATATTGATCAAACCATATTTTGGTAGCTGAAGCTTCAACGGTTAAAGTACTCATTCCATTTGCTCCTGATTAATTCCTCATTCTCTTCAATTAATTTATGGAATAAATTCAATTCTTTACCGGAATAGCCATAGTTATATGCCAACGAAATAAACGGATCGAGCCAAAACTTGGCGCGTTTATTATCTTTTTGGATGTGAATGTGTATCGATTCTAAAGGATCACCTTCATTTGAAAAGAAATGAAATCTATAGCCTTGCCAAATAAATACTTTTGGCATATTAATCCTTTTATATTAAACATTAAAATATTTTACATAATTATTTTATGAAAAGCAAGTATTGAATCAAAATATAGTTACAGCTTTTTTTCTCCCATCTAAACTCCATCCCTCTCTTCTCCCAACCAAACTCCAGTTTGGATGGGAAAGTGCCCCTGAAACTCTGTTTCAGGGTGGGTTACATAATGTTCGGCAACAGAGGTGCCAAGCCAGGTTCCGTCCCAAACCGGAGTTTGTGACAGAGGAAAAATTTTTATTTGCTAAAAAAGAAAATGAAATTTTAACGTTTTTTTACTGATAAAAAAGACAGGGGGAATTATGAAAATACTAATTTTTTATTTCATTTATTTTTTGTATTATTCAGGTAATGAAAGTGTACAAATTTACAGAATATTTTGAAAATGAGGTTCTCAGAAAACGACCTTATCTAATGAAAGAATGGTGTATTCGTGTATGTGAGAATCCGATAAAAATAGAACCCCAGGAAAACAACCGCTACCGTTTTTGGGGAGTAATTACCGAGCTTGAAGGTCGTATTCTTCGAGTAGTTACACTGGAGGACAAAACGACTATTCATAATGCTTTTCCGGACAGGAGTTTTAAAAAATGAAGATAAAATATTATAAAGAAACAGATGCGCTTTATATTGATTTATCGTCCAGACCAAGTGTTGAAAGTAAAGAAATTTCCGAAGGCATTGTCCTCGATTATGATGCTGAAGGCAATATTGTTGGTATTGATATTGACAATGCGAGTCGGAAAATTGATTTAAAAGAAATCATACTCGGTAAAATTCCAGCAGATGTTGAAACCATTACTGTTTAATTCATATTGCCGGCGGGGATAGAACGCTTTTAAATTTTAACGATCTCAATTTAAATCAATGCCTTGAGCAATCAGCTGTCTTGAAAGATAGGTAGAATTTTGGGAAGATGGGTCTGAATTTTCATACCTGGTAATATCAAAATATCGACACCCCTTTCCCATCGAAATTGTAACGCAACCACTCCCATCCAAAATTTAACACTTGTATTCTCCCATCGAAACGCCAGTTTGGATGGGAACGTGTTTCTGAAACTCTATATCAGACTGGTTTACATAATGTATAGCAACAGAGTTGCCCTGCCAGGTTCCGTCCCAAACCCGGAGTTTGGGACGGAGGAAGGCATAATGAGTTTGGAACGGAGAGGAGCGTGCCGGAGGTTGTGAAGGAAAAGCGCTGGCTGGAGTTTGGGATAAAGGAATGTACATAGATTTTGTGACAGAGGAGAGTGAATAGCGTTTGAGATGGAGAGTTGTGAATAGAGGTTAACCCAATCCCCGCGGGAAACGCACAGAGCCCCTATATTCGTTTCCCGCCAGTGAAAGTAATAGTTACTTTACCAAACTCATCTTTTTACACTGTGTAAAGGTTTGACCATGATTTGTATATTCAACCTGGTAAATATACAGGCCGGCGGCGACCAGGCTGCCGTTCATATCTGTGCCGTCCCACAAGCAGGTATGAGTTCCGGCTGTAAATTGAGAATCGGTGATAATTTTTACCAGCCGGCCGGTGATGTCGTATATTTTTATAACAATAGCCCCGCTGTGCGGCAGGGTAAAACTGATCGTGGTTGACGGGTTGAACGGATTAGGATAATTCTGCTCAAGGGTAAACGTCTCCGGAATTTCTGTATTTTGCATTTTCTGGCAATCAATGGCCGTCGGGTCGGAGTAGAATGCCGTGTAGGGAGTGAGGATTTGGTATTTCAGGGACAGTTCAATAACCTGGTTCACCAGTTCTTTGAGTTCGCCATACATGGCAATCTGGTCGAGCAGGTAATTAATTTTGGCGTTAGCCCATAACCGTGGCACAAAACGGTGCCCGCCCACGGTAGTGCTGAATGTAACATCGGCGCGAAAACTTAATTTTTTATCATTGACCGAGCCGATGAGATAGACCGGAAACGTTCCCTGGTTTTTATAAATACCCAGTTGCATCACCTGGTTGCCCCAAAACAGGTCTTGCAGGGGGCGCGGGAATTTATCGGCAGTAACCAGTCCGTCGATCTGGATTTCGAGGTCGGTCAACACCGGTTTGGAAATGCGTTGAAAATGCAGGCCGATGGTTTCGGCAATGTCATCGTTTTGCTCGATGAATTCGGCATAGCCGCCGTTTCCCACTGCCATTTGCGTCAGTAATTGTTCATTAACTTGATCGCCTATGCCAAAGGTGAAAATGCGGACATTTTGGGTATTCCTGGTTTTGATATTCTGCAGGATGTCGGGCACAAAAGTTTCCCCCCAGGTCGGCTCGCCATCAGCTAAAAAGACGATCATATTGGCATAACCGGTGGAAAATGATTGTAATAATGATTCCTCAATCGCTTTGTCAATATTCGTCAGGCCCAGGGCGCCGATATCGATAATATAAGCGCGGGCCAGGGC
This sequence comes from uncultured Cytophagia bacterium, assembly GCA_964399735.1. Lineage (GTDB taxonomy): Bacteria > Zhuqueibacterota > Zhuqueibacteria > Residuimicrobiales > Krinioviventaceae > Fontivivens. The sequence goes on along the minus strand of CAYNSO010000065.1, from coordinate 18,347 downwards.
AAGATTTTCAGCAGTTGGCGGCACCAGGTCCGGTTTGAATTTTTGCACATTGGTGCCGAATGTTAGAATATTGAACATATCATTGCCCTGCAGGTTATCCAGAAATGCCATTAACGCTTCTTTAAGCTGCAGGATACGCTCGCCTTCCATGCTGGAAGAGACATCGGCGGTAAAAACAATTTTTTTAGCGATTGTTTCGTCATCGGTAATACTGTCCGGCGGCGTGATCCACACGGCATAATAGGAATCGGAACCTATTGATTCAGCCGGGGCGGGAGTGTAACGGATGACATTTACCTCCACATCTTTTCGGACCGTTTCATACTGGATCTTCAAGTCTTTATCGGGGGTGAAATTCTCGTCGCCAAATATAAAACTACATTCGTTGTCGTTGATCCTGTTGAACTGAAATGCCGTAGTATTTTCGTGCGAAGGCGATTCATAAAATTTTAACGGTTTGGTGGAAGTAATTTTTCCGTCTACCGAGACGCGGTTAAGCGGTTTGGGCGATATTTCAACGGCGTTAAGTAAAAAGGTATAGTCAATGTTGCCGAATTCATACGGAAGCATTTCTACATAGGTAATCTCGGTACGGACATCGGTTCTGCCAAAGATCGGGGCAATGCTGAGACGGTAGAGGTTATCGCCCAGGTATTCCAGCAGCGCCGGGTCCAGGTTGACGCGGATTTTATCATTATAATTCTTTTGTGCTTCCTGGCGTTCCTTGATTTCTCCGGCATATCGTTGACCATTGAACCAGTAAAACAATTCCGAGACCACCGCGCCTTCCGGCAGCGGGAATATCCATATTGCTTCAACAGTTTGGTTGAGTTCATTATAAAAAGTTTGATCCACGTAGGTAACGGATATCTGGCCGTCAATTTCCACACGGGCATCTACAGTTTTGATCCATACTTTATCATACTGACTATTACTGCCAAGCGGCCTGGTGAACAGGGCGCCAACGGCAAAAACAGAGCCCTGCGCCGCCAGGATGAACAGTATAGCAGTATAAAGATAAACAGTAATTTTTTTCATGATTCGTTCCCTATATTTACATCGTAAACTGGCTATTTTAAAAGAGTCATACGCAGGGCGCTGAACTCGCTGCCGACCTGCAAACAGACAAAATACAGTCCTGACGGCAGCGGATTGCCGTGCAGATCCACGCCGTTAAATTTGATTTCATGCATACCCGGTTCCATATAGCTGATATCGATGACATAGACGAGTTGCCCCAAAGCATTGTATATTTTCAAAAGTTTAACTGTGTGCCCATGAACATCCGGTGTGAGAACAAAACGGATGGTGGTAATTGGATTGAACGGATTGGGATAGTTGCCGACGAGGTATGAAGTTGGCAAAGGCAGCGTTTCGGCAAGCTGCTCCTGGATATTGGTATATTCGTTCTGGTAATCTGCAATATAAGCCGTATAACGGCAGCGGATATTATAAGCCAGGCTGACAGCGATCAACTCGTTTTTAAGGGACGGGGTTTCGCCATAAATTTCAATTTCCCGTTCCAGGGCGTCGATCTTTTCTTTAGCCCAAATCGCTTCGGCGAATTTATGGGTATTGGTTACAGCGCTAAAGTCGAGGTTGAAATCAAATGTGCGGGCGCCGCTTGGCGAGACCCCGGCCATTGAAAAAGCGGAAGAGCCGGTGGCCTGGTATCGTCCGGTCATGAAAAAGCTGCTTCCGGCAAAAGTGGCGGGAATTTTACCCGGCAGCAGATCGTGAGGGGTTACCCGGCCGAATTCAAAAACCACATCCTGAAAAATCGGTTTGCTGATTTTATTCATCAACCTTTCCATGCCGGTATAGATATTACTTTCGGCATCGAGATAGGTAACAAAGCCATAATTGAGGGCGGCGGTCATTTCAAGCCGGGCGCGGTCGATATTATTGCCAATGCCCACGGGAAAGATACCGGCTTTATGGGTATTGAGCGCTTCGATCTCGCGGGGATCGATGGCTGACCTGCCGTCTGTGAATACCAGGATCATGTTATTGTAATTATTATCCGCGCACTGGGTCAAAGCCGATTTTAATGCCTGATCGGCATAATACGAACCGGAACTTGAGGATATGGAATTCAGATAAGATTTGGCGTTATCGATATTAGTCCCGTTAGCGGCCATTGGCGCGGTACTCCAGGAATAAAAATAATTGCTGTACAGGATAATATTAAAAACATCCCCGGTATTCAACATATCCAGCATGGTTTTAATTGCTTTGATGGTCTGATCGAGTTTATAGCCAAACATCTGGCTGGAATTGTTGACCAGGAAGATCAGGCGTTTCGGCAGCACATTATCAGCGGTGATCTCGGTTTGCGGTTTTACATACAGCACAAAGTGACCGTCCACGCTGTCGTTGGCTACCGAATAAAAGTCCACGCCGGTCGCCGCTTGATTGCATTGGTAGGAAAACACCAGATCGCGGTCCAGGTATTGTTTGGCCATGATCAGTTCCAGGTTGAGGTTGTTATTATCGGCCGATATGGCGCGCAAACCCTGGTGGGAAGAACAGGCATAACCGGTTATTGTGGCCTGGCTGTGAATATGGAAAGTGAATTGAATATGATCGAGCGGGAATTTTATAAAATCTCCGGTATTAAGGGGAAACGTATAATTTGTTTCACCGGCGTAATAATCGCAATTGCTGATGTAGGTCAACTGCACCTTTTGCAGGGTTTGCGGAGCAACCTTTTGCAGGGATATTTTAATGCCGTTCCTGCCGATGTATTCATTCACCAGGGCAATAATGCCGCCTTCGCCGGTTCCGGGATTGGTCGCCTGCTCCCGGACTTTTAATACGGCTTTGTAAATCTTGTTATTGCTCCAGTACAGAAATTCCGTGGCGCGCGCGTCGGGCGGCAGGGGAAAAGAATAGACAGCGGCAATGGTATCTGAGCTTTCGCAAAAGAATTCCTGGTAAACAGTGGTTACGGCCAACATTCCATAAATATCCACAGTTACCCTGGTTAAACGGTTTTGGATAAAATCCTGGGGATAGCCTGGTTTGGCCGGAATTAACAGGCCGTCGGCAAACACTGGTATTATAGTTATTAAAAGAGTTATAATGATCAGGCTGATTCGTTTCATTGTAATTCCTCCCTTGCTGCTTATTTCAGGTACATAATTTTTTGTGATTCACGAACCACCTGGCCTTTTGGATTATGCCATTCCAGAAGAACGATATATAAGCCGCTGCTGACCGGCATGCCCTGTTCATCGCGGGCATTCCAGATAATTTGTTGTGGTAAATTTTTGTGTAATTCGTATTGTCTTATTTTTTGTCCCAATAGGTTGTATATACCCACTTCGCCAACACTGTTTTGTGGCACAGTGATATTTATTTTTACCTCAGGATTAAAGGGGTTAGGGTAGCAAACCAGGGTATTAGCAATTCGTCCGTTATTTGGTATAGAATAACTTGTTGTCGTTTCCCCGCCCAGACCGGCATAGCGAACTTGTACCATTATTTGGTTTTCGGGCAATGTATTATATTGGTCTCTTTTATATGAGACCAGGTAACGATCCTGGGTTTTAATACGCGATATGTCTAACAGAATATCACGAAAGTTGCCATAGATATTATAATAATTACCGCCGGTAGCCATGGTAAAGGGATCATAATACTGCTGTTTATAAGATTCCGGCCCGATGGCATGAACCAGCAACTCTTTTTGTAATAAAGCGTTAACTACCTGCTGAATGGTCTGCGACGTTACATTATCGGCGATATGATAATTAACATCAGTAAGCCAAATAATGATCTTTTTGGCATTTTCCCGAAAATCGTATTGCGAAGCTCTTAACAGGGCGTCCAGAGAGTTTTCGGGGGCGTCGCCGCCGCCATGCGCATTCTGTTGGGCAACCAGGTTTTTGAAATCATTAACGTTGCTGGTAAACGGATACACATTTTCAATGATATCAAGAAATGTAACCATAGCCAGACGATAATCGACACTCCGTTGCGACAGGCTATCGGCAAATTCAATAATATTATTTTTTACGGCGTCAATGATATTTCCCATACTTCCGGTTACATCCAGTACAAAAATAATATCGGCGGCAGAAGCCCCGCCGGTCGTATCTTTGGCAAAAGTAAACCTGGATATGGGGGACATGTTTTGAAAGAGTAATACATTTTCCCGGCGCAGGTTCAACAGCTTTTGGCCGGTTTCTTCTATTTCGCTGCTAAAGATGATATTAACGTTTGGAGGGGTAGAGATGTCCAGAGAATCGATAGAAACCACCAGTCCGGTATCGGAAACCGGGGTAGCGGGAATATAGATATAACGGGAAAGACTATCCA
>CAYNSO010000065.1:0-13924 GCA_964399735.1 uncultured Cytophagia bacterium | reverse complement strand
CCGGTATCGGAAACCGGGGTAGCGGGAATATAGATATAACGGGAAAGACTATCCAGCACGGCGCCGTTATGGGTACAGATAATGCAGAATTTGACAATTTTTTCTTCGTAAATTTCACGGCTGTGCAGTTCAAACGACGAATAGAGCCCGGCGGCGGGAATGGTCAGATCAACAAATTCCGCATCGGCATATACTTCATAGGGACTGTCAAACAACAACCGGGCATTGTTATAGTTGTTTTGAGTCGTGTTGATGCACTGGAGCGCGCCGGTAAGATCTTTGGGGAACAGCACATTATTGCTGAGCGTAAGAGCAGTGGGTAAATTCCAGCGTAAAAAGACCGGGGCGGAAAAATCAGGTTCTGCAAGGGCGATGGTTGCAGAGAGCGATCTTGCCTGCCCCGGGTTCAGATTGATTTCATCCCAGACCAGTTTCAGAACCAGGTCGTGGAGATGCTTTGCTTGTGTTATTGTATGTTGATGTGATGCGGTGTTTATCAGGTCTTGCCAGTTGGCGGCAATGAAGCGGTTGGGTTTATCGGGCAGGGAGAGAGTAACGCCCATCCCTTTGGCAAACGAGTTTCGTTCGTAAACGGCCAGGGAAGAGTTGAGGTCGGCGCCGGATATAACCGATTCGACGGTGAGGGGTTGTTCATTGACAAACAAGGCGCCGTCGCCATTACGGCCGAGCGCCGGGTCGAACACAATTGCGCCGCCGCAGGAGTGATTTTGGGTGTCGGTATTTTTAATATTGAGAATCAGTTGCAATGCAGCGCCGGACTGGGCGGGAGCGATCAGGAAATCGACCAGAACGGCGTTGTGAGTAAAGCGTACACGCAGGGTATCCTGGTTTTTTTGGGGGGCCAAATCGCCGAGCGGGGAGTGAAGAAGATCGAATTTCTCCCAGGAGCCATCAATGCCCAGCAGGGGATAGGAGGTCATGGCGTAGGGATGACCGAAAGAGATACCGCAGTTGTCATCCAGACTGGATGCGGAAGAGCCGGAGAGCGTACCCATAGTGAAATAGCCGCCGGTGATGAGGCTGTATTCCAACTTTTCGGTTGTGGCCAGGTGGCTGCCGTAATTGGCAAATACCCCGGTGGTAACAGTTTTGAACAAACCACGAGGCTCGGCGAGATCATAGACAGTCTTTTCTACTGCCAAAACATTCAATGATAACGTCAGAATAACCAGTATGGCTGCTAGTGATTTTAACATGTTCCCTCCAAATGAACTGGATCGGTTAACCCTGTAATTTACGCACAACCGGGTTTTATCAATTATGATGCCATGATTTAAATAAGGGAGGGAAATTTTTTGTTATTTGTAACAAGATATTGTTTTTATTAAATATATAAAAAGGAGGCGAAAAAATTTTTTATTTTCAAGATTCAGATCTTTTAGTTGCTCTGGAAAAAGTACGCAAATTTTTCGTACCTGTGATTTTTTTGCCTAGTTGAGATATTAAAAATGAATTGAGCAACAAATACCCGGTGTTGATCTATAGACCCCAGTGGGAGCTATTGAAAAAATAATTTTGTAATTGAGTTTTTTACTTTGCGAGAACAAGACATCGGTTTGACTGTACAGCCAAACAAGCGCATAGGCGGTGAGAAAAAGATTACGGTTTTTGTAGGCATGGTTAAAAGAGGTATATTTTTTTTCAATCAAATTCGGATTGTTGGCATTCAAATAGTCCTTTTGAGAATAATAGCAATCATAAATAAAATAAGATGACCCCAGCATTGAAGCAACGCCCAGAGTAAACAGTACCACTCCTTTTTCTGTTCTACGCAAATATAAATGTCCCCAACCCGGAATAACCAGCGAACGGGCGACCATGTTTCTTAAAAGCATGGTATTGTCTGAAGTTATGCGTACCGTATCTCTTTTAATTTCAATTGTTTGTTTGGCCATTTCGTAGCTATGCAAACTGGATTTTATTTCATTGAAAAAAGTGATAATCTTGGGAGATGTTGTAATTGGCTCAAGGCTAAATTCAGGATCTATTATTAAAATTTCGATAAAGTCTTTCAGGGCGCAATCCAATTGCAGCAGAGCATAATTGGACAATGCTCTTAATTTATACAGGGTAACAAGTTGTTCCGGTGTCAGGCGGTCTTTGGAAATGATGAGTTGGTCGGAAATAGCAATGACTTCCTGGTAATCAAAATTTTTGAAATGCTGTTCCATAATTTCCAGTTCTACTTCACCAAACAGGCCCAGGGCTAAACCGGAAGAAATAAGGATAACAGCAAATGCCAGTGCAAGTTGTTGTTTAATAGTCATTTAATAAGCAGAATTTTAATAAATTCAGTGTTATTGCCAACTGTTAATTTGCAAAAATATAAATTGCTAGCTACCGGATTATTGTTTTCATCCGTTCCATCCCACAGGAATTTATGAATCCCCGGGTTTATAAAATTATTTAAAAGTGTTTTTATTTTGCGTCCTTGAACTGTAAAGATATCCAGGCTGGTAAAGTCAGCCTGATCCAACCTGAAAGCAATGGTAGTAACGGCGTTGAACGGATTTGGATAATTTGATAATAAATAGAAATTTATGGCATTTTCTTTGTTGGAATTGCCATAGTAAAGTTTGCCTTTAACATTCGTATTATACCAATTTGCCGGAATCCTTTCAATATAAGGTACTATTTTATCATTTTCATCAAGGCCGCCAAAAACATAGATATAGCCATCATGTAATTCTGCCATAAATTGTTTGCGAGCATAGTTTAATGAAGGCCCAGGAGTGATTTGGTAGCCATTATCAAAGATTTTCAGGATTTCAGTTGTCTCCAGGGCATTTTTTGTTTCATTAAAGCCGCCAATAATAAAAATTTCATCCTCTTTAGAGGTAACAGCTTTACCGCCGGCTCGAGCTTGAAACAAATCGGGGTGGATTCGTTCGTATTCTTTAGTAATAACATTGAATTTGTTTACTTTTTTAGACACACCAAAAAATACGCCGCCAAAAATAAAGAAATTGTCCTTACAGAATGCCGCTAGTTCCTGGTATAATAACTGCTCTCCCAGCACAGTATTGTCTTCAAGTTCAAAAATGCTTTTGTCGGGAATATCATATTCCAGGATATAAGCTGCAGCGCTATCTTTAATAAAAACATCAGTATAGCCGCCAAATAAATAGAGGTGATCATTATAGATGCCGCCGGTAGAATTGATGCGGCTGACTGAATCGCCAAGGGCAATAATATCAAGCGTTCCTGTCGAATCCCACATTTCAATTCCGTCAATACGAGTTGTATCGCCGGTGGTGCCGCCATAGATAACAAAGGTGTCCTGGTATAGATCGGCCACAAAGCCGGCCCGTTTGGCGCTCATGATGCCGGCAAAATCCCACGATTGATTTACCGGATCGTAAACGTTTATTGTATCTGTAGGAATTTTGGTTAGCGGATTATAGCCGCCCAGTATGTATATTTTTGAATTATAGAGAATGCTTTCGCCATTATAAACAGGAAATGGCATTGAGCCGAGTATTTCCCATTCATTGTTCTTTGAATATGCAGGAATCAGGGAGAAAACAAATACTAAAAAAATCAGAATATGTAAAAGTTTATTTTTCACAGTTTCTACCATACGTTAGTCTAAACTATCAAATGCAAAAATCATACCTTATTATTGTTGAGCAGAATTCATGCGTTTTTCCTGATGCTCAAAATTGAATTTCAACATGAGAGTATCCATTTTTGTTATTGTAATATATTCTTCAATAGATTCAAAATTGTCATTTTTCAAGGTAAGCAAGTGATTACCTGTCATAAGACATACCGGGCGTTGCAACGGGGTTTGTCCTTTGAAAACATTATCTACAAAAACATCTCCCCACGGATACACGCGACAGAATAGGTAGCCAACCAATGTATCCAGATTAACAGAAACAGTAATTTCTTCGCCCGGTTTTACAGTTAATTGTCGCGTAAAAGCGGGATAGTCCGGGTGTTTTAAGACCAGTTCATGAACACCGGCCCGAATGTTAATATGTGCATCAATGGGTGTGGTTTCAATCTTTTCTTCATTAATATAGACATCAGCCCATGGCAAGCATTCTATGAATAATTTTCCCGGCAAATTAGTTGGTGGTTGTAACTGTTTTGGCGGTATATCAGCAAGTGGTTCAGAGACGGGTTGTTGATTCAGCAATTCTGCGCCAGCAATGCTTTCATTGTTTACGGGTGTAAAGCTGTTCATGGCGGGATTGTTGTTCATCCCGGAATCCGTTACTGTAATGACAGGTTCTTCAAGCAACGCGGTTTCATCAATTGCCTGGATTTTATTTTTTTGTTGAAATACATAAGCAAATAATAAAAATAGTAAAATCAATGGAATAGCAAAAACAGAATAATGCCTGATGCTTTTTTTACGTTCCACCTGGATGAACGTGGTAGTTGATGAGTGATTATCATCAATTTGAAAACGGGCCAGCAGTTCCTGTGCGAAGGCCGGTCTTTTTGATTTATTTTTTTGCAAAAGTAATTTTAAGGTATCTTTAACCTGTTCCGGTATGCCGGTATCTGAATTCAGAGAGGACAAGGCATCACAGGTGAGGATGTTGTTTATTGTGGCGCCGGCGTCTTTGCCAAGAAAAGGATTATGGCCGCAGAACAGTTCATAACCCACAATACCCAAAGAGAACAAATCCGAAGCGGGGGTAAGCTCGTCGCCCATGATCTGTTCGGGCGACATATAGCCCGGTGTTCCCACAATGGAGTCCTGGCAGGTTTGATTTATATCATCTTTAATCAAAGCCAGTCCAAAATCAGCAATTTTAACCTGATAGTCGGCATTGACAAGAATATTTTCCGGTTTAATATCCCGATGGATGATTTTATGTTGATGCGCTTCTGCAAGCCCCCGAGTTATCTGGATAAAAAGGTCTAGTTTGTGCTGATGAGATATTTTTTTTTCATTAATTAGCGAGCGCAGATCCTGGCTGGGAAAGTATTCAAAAGAGATATAGAAATAATTACCAAAGTTACCAAAATCATAAACCTGGATGATGTTAGGATGATTAATTGCTGCCAGCGACCTTGCCTCACGTTGAAAGCGATGCAGAATAGCCGGGTCTGAAATTTGATCTTTAGCCAGTGTTTTAAGAAATATTTTTTTTCCAAGATAGATGTGGTTGGCAATATATACACAGGAATGGAAATCCTTCTTGATGCATTGCAAGATTTCAAATTTTTCAAATAGTATTTTTTCCTGTTGATCGATCATATAATCAATGACAAATATTAAAGGTTTTCTTCAATTTCTCTGAGCTTCATTTGCACCCAACGTACGGATACCCCCAGCGATTTAGCCGCCTGGGTGCGGTTGTTGTTATATTCCGTCAAGCGTTTTTGCAGCAGTACGGTTTCAAAGTCTTTCAGGTTGCCGCCATATTCGGTTAATTGATTTTCGTCTTCAAAAATAATATGTTCCGGCAATAAAACATTGGAATCGCATAAAATGAGAGCTCGCTGTAAAATGTTTTCCAACTGCCGGACATTGCCGGGCCAGGAATAGTTTTCCAGTTTTTGCATGGTTTTTACGGGAATATGAATGGGTTTATCTGCATATTTTTTAACAAGATGTTGGGTTAGCAATGAAATATCTGACCGGCGGTCGCGCAGCGGCGGCAAAGTAATGGGAAATACATTCAGACGGTAGAATAAATCCTGGCGGAATTTTCCTTTATCGACCAGTTGTTTCAGGTCTTTGTTGGTTGCGGTAATAATGCGCACGTCTACCTTTTTTACCTGTGTGTCTCCCAAACGAATAATTTCCTGGTTTTGGATAACACGCAGCAGCTTGGCTTGTGTAGAAAGGGAAATATCACCAATTTCATCGAGGAAAAAAGTGCCGCCTGAAGCTACTTCAAACAGCCCCTTTTTATCGGTGTTGGCGCCGGAAAAGGCGCCTTTTTTATAACCGAACAATTCACTTTCAAGCAGGGTATCGGGAATTGACCCGCAGAACTGAGCTATAAATGCTTTGTCTTTACGCTGACTGATAAGGTGGATGGCTCTGGCCGCCATATCCTTGCCGGTGCCGCTCTCGCCAAGCAGCAGAACGGTTGCGTCGGTAGCGGCTACCCGGTGAATCAGGTTGGCAGCTTTACGCATTTCCCGGCTGCTGCCGATCATATCGGGAATAACATCAGCATTTTGTACTTTTTTCTTTAATAACAGGTTTTCTTGCTGCAGGGATTCAATTCTGATGATTTTATCCAAAGCGAGAGAAACAAGGTTTGAAAAGAATTTTAAAAAGTCCAGGTTTTCATCGGTAAAATTTTTGCGATTGGTTTGGCTGTCTGCCAAAATGACGCCCCAAATTTTTCCTTCTACATATATGGGCACTCCGATGACTGATTTGATTTTATGAATTTGAACACTGGTGAACTGGGACACATCCGGATCGGTTTGCACATCATGATACAGGCAGGACTGGCCGGTTTCAATTACTTTTTTTAGAATACCGGAAGAAAATTCGGATAGATCATTAATATCCTGGCGCTCGACATTACGAGCCGCAATGATATGCATGGTATCGGTATCGGATTCCACTCTTGTAAACAAGGCGCGTTCTGCTTTGAGCGCTTTGACAACTATATCCAGAGCTTCGGATACCAGGTTTTCCTCAAGTTCAACATTGTTCAACATTTGGCTGATTTGGAACAGAGCATCCCATTGTTCTTTTTGCATACTAGCCAGTTTTTGTATGTATTCCTGTTCCGGCATTTTTTCGTCTATTCCTTTATTGTAAAAGAAATTGGTTTGGAGCGGGCGCGATTTTGAAATTCATCTATACACCATACCATCCAGAAATAATCCTTATCAGCAAGATACTGGTCTACAATACAACAGGTATCGTTAGCTGCAAGGTCATATTTATCCCAAACTACATACGCAGGTTTGTCATCCACATAAATTTCAACTGCCCAGGTATAGTTAAAACCGGGATTATATTTATTCCATTTTAATTTCAGGCTATCAGGTGAAATCGTCTGGTAGCTTGAGGGATAAACCAGGGAAAATTTGTCGGTAATTATCCGAACAGCTTTATCGCCGCCAACACAAATTGTATGATTTGATCTGTCCTTGACATAGACATCCAATTTATGGCCGATATTTTTTTGTAGCAAGGGTAAATCGGGGTAATTAAAAGACTCCTGGTAAACCTGGTCATTAAGATTATATTTTAATTTATGGTTCAAATTTAAATAGTCGTTCCTGATATATACATGATCAATATCATTATCGGAATCAGAAATTTGCGCTTTGACGACCAATTCGGTTTGGGGGGAAATATCGCCCTGCAGGTTTTTAACTACTGTATAAACCTTCAAGTTTGCAAGTTGTGGAGCCGCGTTTAAATTAATTGAAAAGGATTGGGCATTAGAGGCTCCTTTCCAAATGACTTGCAGGGTATCGCTGAGAAAGCCCGATTTTACGAAACGTAAATTTCCATTTTGGGGAGTAATATTTATTAAGGAAAATTCGCCTTTTGCATTTGTTGTTGTATAAACTTTGTCAATATCCCAATATACAGTAACATTGCTGACCGGATTTGTCGGTACTTGTGCTGAAAGTACCTGGCCACTAATTTGGGATACAGACGTTCGGGGATTTGCCGGATCCAGAGGGTTATTACGCGGCGCTTCGCAATGCTGTATGAAAATAAGCGGCAATATTGCAACTAGTACCCATAACGCTATTTTTGAGAAAAGATTATTCATGAGTAGTAAAATAAAGTTTTTTAAAGGGATTTATCTTGTCAAATATAAACAATTTTTTAAATAAATACTCTATTAAAGTATTTTTTGTGTTTACTAACAGAAAAAAAGTTGTATATTGTTATTATACCTAAAGATATAAAATTTATTTGAATAATCAATATAATTACATAATTTGGCAAATAATTTTTCTTTTTTTGTCAAGTATTTTAACGCCCTGGTTTTTTGCAAAGGGCGGTTGAAAAAGTAACTGTACATGGTTGGCGTTGTTAATTGTTAGCGGGTTTTCAATCTGAAATCGGGAGGTTGTAATGAAGCGATCTGTTTGTGTTAATATTGTCTTTTGTCTTGTGTTTTTTAGCGTGGCGTTCACTTTTTCACAGGATGCACAAAATGTAATAAAGAATTCGCAATTTGACGATGGCACAAGGTCATGGCGGCTGCAAAAAGAAACCGGTACAACTGCCGCAATAGCTGTATCGCCGGATACGTTATTATCGGGCCCCAATTCTCTGGCGGTTACTGTAACAACTGGTGGAGCAGTGAATCAGGATGTGCAGGTTTATCAGTCATTAGGCCTGCAACGAGGCCGTATTTATACACTCTCTTTTTTAGCCAGAGCTAATACGCCGCATAACATTCAGGTTTATTATCAAAAATATAATGGCGATATGACGGTTTTCTGGGCCAGTCCCACCCTGGCAGTCGATAACACACCACGGTTATTTGGCCCATTTGTATTCAAATCGATTCGGGAAGAAACTTCTAATCGATTACGTTTTCTGGTTGGCGGGAAAGATAATGTTACAGTTTACCTTGATTCTGTTTTTGTAACCAATGTTGACGATCCGGAATATTTTACCGAAGTGGAAAAGTTTGAAAAACGGCAACATACCTTTGGAGAAACGACGCTGCCATACCGGTTATGCAAGCCCGATTTTTACAATCCGGCCCAAAAATATCCATTGGTGTTGGCGTTGCATGGCGCCGGTGAGCGCGGCGCGGATAATCAAGTTCATATCGAGGTGCATCGTATGGCCACTTCGTGGGCGGATAGCGCCAACCAGGAAAAGTATCCCTGTTTTGTTGTCGCCCCGCAATGCCCGGCAGATAACCGCTGGGCGGATCAGGATTGGAGCAAAGGATATTACTTGATTTCGGAAACGCCGATCAGCAATGAAATGGCAACAGTTAATGATCTGTTGGATAGTTTGATCAACGAATTTCCGGTTGATACCAATAAAATGTATATCACCGGCCTTTCGATGGGCGGGTATGGAACGTGGGATATGATCAGCCGATTTCCGCATCGGTTTGCCGCAGCAATTCCCATGAGCGGCGGCGGGGACTCTACTTTTGCTCACAGAATCAAACATATTCCGGTGTGGGCTTTTCATGGTGAAAAAGATTCGACAGTACCGGTTTTCGGTTCGCGCGATATGATAACTGCTCTGGAGCGCACCGGGCGCGCTGCCGTGTTTACGCATTGCCGCTATGGCGATTGCGCCGGTTTAAGTGATGACGAATTGAATGCAGCTATTGCGCATGGCGCAACATTGTTATATACAGAATGGAAGGGTAAAGATCATGTGATGTGGGCGGAATCCTACGACCTGCCGCAGCTTTTTCCGTGGGTGTTTGCGCAGGACAAGTCCGTGCCGCTGGGAATCAAGAACACCGGCGCCGGCCAGGCAGAGGCATTTTCTCTGGCACAAAATTATCCGAATCCATTCAATCCAGTGACTACAATTAGCTATTCTTTGGATAACGCAGGTTATGTCAGAATTGATATTGTAAACATACTTGGGCAGCAGGTAGCAATGCTTTTGGATAGCTATCAGCTAGCAGGATCATATCAGCAAAAGTTTAACGGGCAGGGACTGGAATCCGGTGTATATTATTACCGGATTACCATTAACGGTGTGGAACAAAGCCGCAAGATGATGCTGTTGAAATAAGGAATATTTTTACAAATATCGTATTGATTGTTGTCGTGTTTATCGGTTTGAAACATAGACGTAGAGCAACATTTTCTTTTAAACGATAAAAAAAGTCCGGATATAATTATTGTAGCCGGATTTTTTTTATTTATGGCTGTGATATCATGTGCTATTGAATACCCTGCATGTTAATTTTTTCAGACCTGTATAGAAAGCTTGTTTCCTTATGTTGGCAAACAGGGGACTATTGTTTTGTTTCGAGGAATGACAAAAGAATTTTGGTTCAATATTATTTGATGTGAGTAATCTTTACACTATGATAAGAACAAGAATAAAGTTAAACAGGTTTTAAAAAATTTGGTTAATGCAGCTTTGTTGATTTGGATTTCATTATTATAACAAAAGTACTTGAAAAAAATGTTTAACAACCCTTTTAAACAATTTTTAAATAGAAAATTTTACAAGCCAAAATAATGTTAATAATCGTCATAATAGCAATTGCTTGAATGATCTTTTTCTGCGTTTTTTGCGTCCTCTACGGTAAAATGAAAAAAATGAAACCGCAGGGTTCGCCGGGATCGCCGAGGGGAAAAGAGGATTATTGTTCCAGGTCTTTTTTTGTTTTTACGAACTTTAACTAGATTTTTTTTCGTCTTTGATATTTTTAAAACAATGAGGCGATCTGTAAATTAATCACTGAAAAGCATAGTTGGAATTTTTAACATTTGACAAAAGGGCTTTTCCCTTTCCACGGTTTTTGACACAAATTTTTTAAATTTGTCCGCGAATAGATAATTTTTGCCAAACCATTTTATTTATTCTTTTTAATTACATTCATTTTAACATGTAATGTTAAGAAAAAAGTTGCCGCGTAAGTAATTACTTAACATTTGTTTAATTTTATCTTAAAACTAGTTGATTAAAATGGATTGATTAAAACGATATCCGTTTTGTTTTAACGACGCTAAAGTCAAAAAAATACTTACTTGTGTTGACAGACGCCGTTAGCAGGCAGGAAAAAGGCAGGAATAAAAATTTTGGAAGGAGTAAAATGTCTAGAGGATTAATTTACTTGAGGAGTAATAGTTATAAAATTTTAAAAATCTTATTTTTTGTATTGTTTTCATCTTTATTGTTCAACACACCGGTCTTTGCCCAGGGAAAGGGAGTTATTCGCGGCAAGGTAATCGACAAAACCAATAATGAGCCGCTCATTTTAACCAATGTTCTTGTAGTTGGCTCCAATTTGGGCGCTTCGGCAGATTTGGATGGGAATTATACCATACGAAATCTTGCCCCGGGGGAATATGATCTCAGATTTACTTATATATCTTATCAAACGGTAATAATAAATAATGTTATGGTTAAGCCCGGTCAGGAAACTATTGTCAATATTGCATTATCTCCGGCGGCGTTGGAAATGAACGAGGTTATGGTTACTGCAGAAGCTTTAAAAACCAGTGAACTGGCAGTAGTAAACCTGCAAAAGAGTTCGGATAAAATTGTTGATGGTATAAGCGCCGAATTGATTAAAAAGAACGACAGCTCGGACGGAACAGATGTATTAAAACGATTGACCGGTGTTACAATAGCCGGAGGAAAGTTTGCCTATATTCGTGGAGTAAGCGACCGTTATAATAATACATTACTTAATGGATCTTCCTTACCCAGCACGGATCCGGAGAAAAGAAGCTTTTCCTATGATTTTTTTCCGGCTAATCTCATTGAGAACCTGTTAACTTCCAAGACTTCAACCCCGGACAAACCGGCTGATTTTTCCGGCGGAATGATAGAAATCAATACAATCGAATTTCCGGCAACAAGAATTTTCAATATCAGCGCTTCAACCAGTTACAATACAATGACGAATTATAATAATTTTACAACTTATAGCGGCGGCGATCATGATTGGCTTGGTTGGGATGATGGTACAAGAGCCCTGCCTTCGTTAGTAACCTCTAAAAAAATAGGTAAAGGCAATTATACCCCGGAGCAGTTACAACAGATCGGCCTGGCTTTTCGTAATAATTGGCAAACAATGAATACCAATGCTCCAATGAAAGGAAATTTTAAATTAAGTTACGGGAACTCTCATTCCATAAAGAATAATCTCCTGGGATATATAATATCGCTTAACTATGCAAATAGTGATGAAACAAGTGAACTGGAAAAGAATAATTATACATTTGAAGGACCCCGCTACCAGTACAAAGGACATAACTACGCCAATACAGTATCATGGAGCAGCATGTTGAATACCAGCTTTAAATTGGGTCATAATCACAAATTCAGTTTAAAAAATCTTTATAACCAGCATGCGGATAATGAAACAACTATTTATGAGGGCGCTTATTATTACTACCCGGATTACCGCAAAGTGACATCCTTACGTTATATATCAAGAACTTTGTACTCTTCACAACTCATTGGCGAACATTATTTCTCCATGTTTAAAGGAATGTCTTTGAACTGGAATATTAATTATGGCAATTCGACCAGGAATGAACCAGACGCCAGACGCTATGTCTATTCCAGAGATCTTGATCAAACAGACGCCAATTACCGTTTTTTACTGGATCAATCGGTTTCAACCCGGTTTTTTGGCAATCTGGACGATATAAACAACGGCGCTAATTTTGATATTTCATTTAAATTATTCAAAAATCCATCTCTGCCTCGGATAAAATTTGGCGCGCTTTACAATGGCAAGGAACGAGATTTTCAAGCCAGAACTCTGGGATTCCGAAATTTACCAGGTGGTAATTTTACAACCGAGAATGCATTAATGACCGCTTCTGTTGAAGAAATTTTTAACCCGGAGAATATCGGCGGTAAATTCATTGAGATCATTGAGATTACCAAACCTTCGGATAGTTATACTTCTGATGAACAGATATATGCCGGTTATTTGATGACCGATTTCGATCTCTATTCCAGACTTAAAGTGGTAACCGGCGTTCGTTTTGAAAAATCTCGGCAAAACCTGCATTCATTTACAAGTACGAATGATTCTTTAACAATTACACATGATAATGATGACTGGCTGCCAAGTATAAATATTAATTATTCATTAACATCTAATATGAATATTCGTGCAGCTTTTGCGAAAACATTAGCTCGCCCGGAATTTCGTGAACTGGCGCCTTATAGTTATTTTGATTTTCAGGCCAATGAACTGGTCGAGGGGAATCCCGATCTGAAGAGAAGTACAATAGTCAATTATGATTTACGGTTTGAAATATACCCTGGACGTAGCGAGATATTTGCAATTAGCGGATTTGCTAAACAATTTACTGATCCCATTGAACAGATATTGATGGCCGCTTCAGGTTTTGAACCAATCCGTTCATACCAAAATGCTGATAAAGCAATAAGTTATGGTGTAGAGTTGGAATTGAGAAAACAGTTGGGCAGTATTTCGCAAAAGTTTAATAATTTGTCATTTGCCGGAAATATCAGTTTTATTCAATCAGAAATTGATTTAAAAGGGAAAAACGTTTTCCAGGAAGACAAAAGACCTCTACAAGGCCAGGCTGATTATATATCAAATGTAGGTTTGTATTATGAGGACATGAAAGGCAAATTTTCAGCTTCTGTAATTTATAACAGGGTTGGTGAAAAAATTGCCCGTGTCGGTTTTGCAAACCTTGGCAATATTATTGAATTACCCAGAGAACAGGTGGATGTTACTTTTGCTACCAAACTTACAAATTATTTAAATTTCAAGTTTGCCGCCAAAGATGTGTTCAACCAGGATTACAAGTTTATTCAGAGAACTTTGGAAGGCGACAAAACAGCTGAGCTTAGAAAAACCGGTAGAACATTTTCATTAGGACTTTCATACCAGATGTAGTAATAACGACGCAATGCAGAAAGGAGAATTAATAAATTAGTTTCAGTTATTAAATGAATGACACTAAAAATCAAATCAAGTTTTAAGGAGGCTTTACATGAAAAAGTTATTTATGATGTTGTTTGTTTTCTTGTTGGTTAACGGTATTATCTTTGCCCAGGAAAGCGTAGTTTTACAAGATAATATCACAACAAACCGAACTTTATCAGCGGATTCAACCTATTTATTGCGTGGTTTTGTCCGGGTTACGTCCGGCGCAACCTTGACGATACCTGCCGGAACCACAATTTATGGTGAATACAATACACAGGGTTCGTTGATCATACTTCCGGGCGGGAAAATTATGGCCCAGGGTACTGCCACCAGACCCATAATTTTTACCAGTGAATTTG
>CAYNSO010000064.1:0-22123 GCA_964399735.1 uncultured Cytophagia bacterium | reverse complement strand
CTCATGAGGGTGCCGATGATGATATACTCGGCAGTCATTTTATCCAGACGGCTGCGCACCTCGCTAACGCGTAGAATGGATTTGGCGGCCATTAAAAAACCGATCCCTCCGGCTTCGCCGGTCATGTAAAACAAAAGGATCAGCGCTCGTTCCAGTTGGCCGATGAGCATGGCGCCGTTTTTTAAACCTGAAAATACCGGGGGAGTATCGGGGTGTTGCTGCAAAGAGTTGCAGAGTTCTTTTTCTATCGGGTCAAGTAAAAAGCCGATGAGGAACCCGCCGACACGGGTGATGAGGATAACCCCGGAAAGCAGCGCCAGCGTCTTCAGGTAAACTGGACCGAAAATTTTAATCCAGTAGCCTGTTGAGGGGTCTGTAACGGCGACGATGATACGCGCCAGTAAAACAATAATTATAACATGGGCGAGTTGATCGAGCACAAAGGGTACGACGCCGTTATTTTTTAATCTGGATTTGATCAGATCAATCAGCGTATGGCTGATAAATATGACAACGGGAATAAGCCAGATGCTCCACAGGCCGCATAATAGCCAGCTTGCCAGGGCAATCAGTCCTGTATGACGAAAGAGGATCCAGATATTACGTTTGTTCTCTACCTCTTTTTTGGTCTGGATGACAAAATCGCCCAGCAGATGTGCGGCAACCAGCGCAATACATAAATCCCGGAAAAACAAGATCATCTCTCTCCTTTCGCAGGATCAGGGGCAACCGGCTGATGAAATGCGTTGCTCCAGGGTTTGAGGATAGTTGACCCAATATAGTGTTAATAAGATTCTTTATTTATCCGCAATATAACACCAAAATTGCTAGAATTCAAATATTTTTTTGTCTGGCAGGGTATAGATTGCCGTTGTAGTTTGGCGGCTTTTCAGGTTTAGCAGGGGGGAAGAGGTATTCGCAGCTGCGAGCTTGATTGCAGCTGCAGTATATAGCGCCTAAATCTGCTCTTTGCCGCAATTTGTGGATCTGTTTATAGTAACGGCTTTGGTTGGGGCAAGGGAATAATTATCTTTTGAACCTTTCGATTTCTTTTGCCGGATATTGGACGGGGTTTGCGTAAAACCAAAGCAGAGCTTTGTTTCAAGTAGGTTCACAATCAAGCGATTGGGAGCCAGGGGAATAGGGTTATCCGCAGATGGGCGCAGATGAAGATTTTGTGGTAGGTGAGAAGCATCCGTTCCAGCAGTTTTATAAACATCAATATAATCTATGACAGGATGCTTCGCCCGTGTTGGGATAGAAGCTAAATTCTTTCATTTCGGATATCCCGATTTGGAACGCCATGGATGGGAAGATTTGATTCCTTTTACCGGGTTTTGGAATGGGTTTACGTGAATATATAAATCAGAGATTTGGTTTGAGTGGGTTTAAAATCAAAAAATTGGGAACCAGGGGAAACTGGAGTTTGGAAGAGAGGGCGCCGGGGGCAAGATTTCTCCTTGATGCGCTGGTTGAAAGGACGGGGTTGGGATTTAATAATGGGCCGGGGTTTGGGGGTTCGGAAAGGATAGAATTTCATATTAATTCGTAGGGTGAGTGAAACAGAGTTTCACAGGCAATTTCCCATCCAAACCGGAGTTTGGATGGGAGGAAAGGAGAGCGCCGGGAGCAAGATTTCTCCTTGATGCGCTGGTTGAAAGGACAAGGAAAGAACCGTTCCGGGGATTCCGGTTTTTATAATAAGATCATAGCATTCTGAATATTTATTTCCCGAACATGTTATCGCTAAAAAAATCATCCTGTTCGATTAATTGTAAATCTGTAACAAAACATGTATTTGTAACCTGATTGTAATAAAAATGTGTTATACCGATATTTTCGACAAATGTAATATTTACAAAAGGAACTGGTGTATCTATATATAAATAAACAGCACGGAGTTTTTCCGAATTGTGTAACTCTTTATAATAATTAAAATTTCTTGCATATTCACCTCGCTTATCATTGTTAACCAAATCTGTTAAAACATTTTTCAGGTTTGGATATATTGACCTGTTATAGAGATTTGCGTATGGCAAAGGTAAATTTATATTTATTTTGCCATCCGGAGCAACGGTTTCAATTAAATCATATTCCAAGTGTACAGAGGTAGTATCAACTTTTTCCGTTATTTTTATTCCATCTTCTACTATTTTATAGGTGATAGTATTTTCATCTATTGCCGTACATTCCTTAATAATATCAAGATATGTTGTGGTACCGTTCATTTCAGTTGGGCTTACCAGTAGATCTGTCCTTTTATAATGTACTTTTTTACCAATTACAACAGGATAATAATTGACGCTTTGCAGAGTAGTGGTTATTGTGGTATCCCTTTGTACATTTAAATTTATTGTTTGAGGATAATAACACAGACTGTTTTGTTCCACAAGCGGGGGAGAAAAATTATAGTTGTAATTCTCATAATAAAATGAGCATGTATCGTTTATAGTAATTGTAATGTTGTCATCCGGCATCAAACGATATTTATACATACCAATACTATCGGTAGTGTCTAACAATGTATGCCCCTGGATTACTGCATTAACCAAAATGTTGTTTAAAGGCTGATTGTTCAAATTGTAAACATATCCCTTAACAAGCACGGTTCCATCATAGTTGATAGTACTTTCGGCAGGATTTTTATGACATGCCATAAAAAGAATAACAATAAATCCTGCCATAATCAACACCCGCTCTGTGATTGATTTCATTGTACTCCCTGTTTTTAAAATAACTTGAACATTATCAAAACCTGCACCAAAGTCTTACAGCATATATATTCAAGAAAATCACGCCGTACCCGTGAAAATAACCCATATCGAATGGCAGTTAAATTAATTAAATTTTGCGGAAATATGCAAGAATTATTTTGCATTTTCTTTAGTACAATCCAGATTTGTGCAATAAAGTGTAGGCCACCTCAGCGCAATATTTTTTATGAATATAGAGTCGTCGAAGATATAAAATCACTCTGTTTAGCGGCATTTTGCTCAAGGTGGACCACACTTTTATCTGGAAAGGAGAGCGCCGGGAGCAAGATTTCCCGCTGCGCGTGAAATGGTAAAGGTGTTATTGTAATGCCGGTAAATTTCTATTTAAACAAAGCAAGTAATTTTTGAATCTGTTCTTGCAGGAGGGGAATGTCCGCTTGTGCGGTTAACCAAACCTGGTCTAAATCCAGACCAAAGTAATCGTGGATTAGTTTATCACGCATACCGGCCATGTCTTTCCAGGGAATATAGGAATATTGGTTACGGGTTCTCAGGGAGATTTGTTTGGCAGCTTCGCCAATGATTTCCAGTTGCCGGATTACACCATCCTGGAGCAGATAATTACGTTGAAATTCCACTTCATCGACATTATGCAAGTATTCAAGAATTCTCTTTATCGCATCTAATATATGCCTGAGATACACCGCATCAGCGCGAACCATAAATCACCTGAAGATCATTGAGTATATTTTCCCGTATATATGGACTGATGGCCGCTTCGGTGAGTAAATCGACTTTACGGCCCAGGGTTTCGGAAAAGAGACGTTCCAACCTTACCATAGCTATCAAACTCTTGCGTTTGGAAAATTTGACCAAAAAGTCAATGTCGCTTTGCTCTGTGGCTTCGCCCCTGGCAACGGAACCAAACACGCCAAGCATGGCAATATCATTCTCGCGGCAGATTTTGGCCAGTTTTTCAGTATTAAGACTTTTTACATCCATAATCAAGACTTAAAAAAGTATAAACGGTATTCCTTGCAGGGTAAAGTAATTAAATTTGGTAGAAACATGAAAGAATTATTTTGTACTTTTTCTTATCTGAAATATTTATTGTTAGTGTTAACAAATTTCCCGCTACGCTCAAAATGACAGAAGAAAGGTAGTTTAGGGATTTAACAGATTATTTTGTCCAGTTTTGAATGGATAGATTCTCAATTCTTTGGAAATGTTTTTCATTATTGGTTACAAGTACCAGGTTGTTGGAAATTGCTGTTGCCGCAATAAAAAGATCGGAATCGTTTAGCATTTGGCCTCTATTTTTCATATCGGCTTTTATTTTACCAAACTGTTCGCCTGATTTAGGATCACAATTTAAAATATTCATTTCCGAAATCAATTCGTTGGTTAGTTTCAGGTTGTCATTTACTCTGGTTGAATTATAAACCCCATAATATAGTTCAGCTACTGTTATTGAAGATATAAACAGTCGGTCAACCTCTATACCGGCAATTTTTTCCTTAATTTGAGGATATTTACCCTTTAACCAGTATATTAAAATATCGGTATCAATAAGGTAACAATCATTCATAATTCAATACTTTCAGATCTTGTATTTTTTTTACGGGATTGATAAACATCTTTAATAATTGCCTCAGCATCCCGTTCATCTTGCCATTTGCCGGCAAAACGAGCCAGGCTTTGCTTTTTTGTCTTGATGGGTAATATTGATATACGCAATTTGGAATGAGATACAAGATTAAGTTTTTTAATAATCGCTTCCGGTACAGACAGATGACCGTCAGGAAGAATTTCAGTT
Source organism: uncultured Cytophagia bacterium (assembly GCA_964399735.1). Classification (GTDB taxonomy): domain Bacteria; phylum Zhuqueibacterota; class Zhuqueibacteria; order Residuimicrobiales; family Krinioviventaceae; genus Fontivivens. The sequence continues at coordinate 17,593 of CAYNSO010000064.1, read as the reverse complement.
ATGTATTCAAATTTTTCCAGGATAATAACTCCTTGTGCATAATATGAGCGCTAATTTAGCGCCTCAGTTACATAATACGATTTATCATGTATTTTTGCAACTAAAAAATATCCCATGATTGTTAATTCAGAATTTAGTAAGCCGAAAGCATTTAGAAGAACCCGCTGTACCCGTGTGACAAAGATTTAAAAATTATTTAAACTTTTTATAAACCTGGGTATGTTTGCCTAACATGACCAGGTTCAGGTAATGTGCGTCGATTTTAAATATAAGCAGCCAGTCATTTTTTATATGTACGGATTCAAAGCCTTGTAGCGCCCCGGTTAGTAAATGTCTTTTGAATTTCGGTTCGATTTCCTGGTCGTTTTGTAATGCAGAAATAACAGATTTTAACATTTCAAAATCATGCTCGGCATAATGTCCGCTTTTTTTATCACGTTCAATATCCTTTTTAAATGATTTTTCTATCCTTATTTCCAGCAAGTTTAAATCCCTAAATCCTGGAACAATTCATTGGCTGTTTTATATATTCCGGTATTGTCATTATTGTCGAGATTTTTTATACGCTCAGCCAATTCCCCGGAAGGCAGGCTAAGGTCGAACGGGATAGCTTTTTCCATGGCCACTTTGGCTAAAAAGATATTGACGGCATCGCCAAAAGTCAAGCCAAATTTTGTGAAAATGTTCCTGGCTTCTTTATAGAGATTATCATCTACTCTAACGCTGGTTTGAATTTTCATACTCATCTCTCCATTTTTGATTAAATATACACCAAATGGAGTACAATGTCAATATTTTTTTAACAACTGCATGTTAAGAATTTATTTGATGGGGTAACGTTCCATCTACAATCACCAAAAAGTAAGCAATGAAAAGATTTCCCGCACGGTTCGAAAAGACAGAAGAAAAGAACAAGCGGGGGGGTAGTACCTGTTACAAGATGGAGAAAAACTCCATCCGGCTTACTTTTGTGTGTTTGTTAACAGTTTATATAATACTTCCTTGCCTGTTTCAAAATTTGGCTCAAACTCTGCTGAACTCATATAATTCAAAATCGAGCGGTAAAGCTGGGCGGCCTCCGGCTTGTCCAATAACTTTTCCAAAGGCGACATACAGACGAGTAACTTGCCGTCGCCCACTTTAAATTCAAAAATAAGGCCCAGTTTGTGGTTGCGTTCCAGGTTGTCGATGACCTGCACAAGCGGTCTGTAATTTGCCGGGGTATGGTCGAGTATCAGGCAATAACCGGCTTGAATGATGGAGAACCACTGCCAGTTGCTGTGAAAATCCGTTGGAAAAGCATTGAACAGCGGATGCGCCGGATCGGTCAACAAACCCAAAGTACCGGGGGATACCGGTTTTCCTACCCGTTCGCTGATGCCTTTGAACATGCCATAATTCCAGAAATCCGGCGGAAAAAGTCCGGGCAAGCTGTTACCTCGCACGTCTTTGGCCTCTGGAAACAGCAAGACCTTGCCGCCGGATTGTAGTGTATGCAGCACAGAATCGTTCAGTTTATCGGCAACAAGGATATCCTGCGGTTTTTCAACCGGCGCCGCCGGTGGGTACACCCACACCGGGTAAGAATTAGAATAATCTGTGTCCGGGATAGAGATGTTTATGGTGAGTTTGGCAGTTCGTTTGACGAAGGCAAGGTCGATATTGATTTCACCGACCGGGGTCAGTCCGCCGGTTTCAATCACTAAAGCCGCAAGCGCGCCGTTTTGAACAATATTGCCATTTTGATCCTGCATTTCCCAGGTCAGTTCTTTATTCAATTGTGTGTTTGAGTAGTTGGCTATAACAGCCCGGGCAATAAAATGTTTATCATTTGTCCAGCAATATTTGGGGAATTCGAGTAACAGAACCACATCATTACACGATTGCCGCCATTCCTGGGGAGTAATAACATTTTTGCTATCCATAAAGGCATCCAGAATGCCGACCAGCGCGGTTCCCTGACCGGGAAAGTCCTGCAGGTCGAGCAGTTGAAAACCGGCAAAACCTTTGGTGCGGATCGCTGCTTCCATTTCCGCTTTATAACAGAGCGCCGACCAGGCGCCGGACGCTTTATGAAAGTCCATGTTCTGATTGAGCATTCCGGCTTTTTGCAGCCGGTTACGAAATACCTCCAGATTCCAGGCGCGCAGCACGCCGGTGTATTTGTTAATTTCATTATAATTTGGATATATCTGGTACTGGGCGATTTCATGACCAATTACGGGGATGTGCATGTTTGTTACAGCATAATCGAATTTGACTTGCGTTGACGGCGTTTGGGTGTTGAGAATACCGCCGTCCCGGGAATCGACAAACGCCTGGGTGAGCCGGGTATGCGTCAGGGTGGAATCATGGTTGTAAGGCGTGCGGGCAGCGACAAAGAAATCGGAACAATTCCGTGGAGGAACATAGCCGCTATTGTTGTTGGAACCCATAGTGTAAAGCGGACGATCATCGTATTCTTTAAAAGCCAGGATGTTTTGTTCCACCCGGTCGTGCCCGCTCCAGATTTCATTGCCATGCGAAAACATGACAAAGGATGGGTGATTGGAATATGCTTTCAACATGGCATAACCTTCATCAAGCAGCATAGCTGCTGTGGAATCCGCATCCATTCCGCCCCAAAAGGGTAATTCCGCTTGCAGGTAAATACCTTCCCGGTCTGCGGCGGTAAAGGCGGCTTCCGGTGGACAGTACGAGTGAAAGCGATAGTGGTTAATGCCATAGGACTTGGCAATTTTATAGACGCGCACCCAGCCTTCCGCATCCATTGGCGGGTACCCGGTTAGTGGAAAAACCGCAGCGTCGTGCTTGCCGCGCAAAAAGGTGGTACGACCATTAATGGCAAACTGTGTTCCATGGACTGCAAATTTTCGCATCCCAAAGGGAACCGTTTGTGAATCTTTAATGTTGCCATGGGTAATTTCAGTGGTTAAATAGTACAGCGGCTGTTCATATTCATCCCACAAGCTGCATTCCGGCCCTAAATCATATTTCAGGTTAATTTCAGGTTGGCATGCCATTCTGAAATTCAGAGGTTTTAAACGTTTTGTTTTTCCATTTACGGTTTTCTCTACAAGCAGATTGACAGTGATGCTGTCCAGGTTTAATTGATTGGCAATTTCCATTTTAACAACAATTTTTTTGGCATCAATATCGGGATAGACTTGCAGGTTGGATAGATATGTTTTGTCGCTTGCTTCCAGGTAGAGGCTGCCGAGGATGCCATTCCAGTTGGTTTGCGTGTCATCGGAATAAATATGCACGTTGCCGTAAGGGGTGAGCTGCAGATCATTATTTATCAGTATTGTAATTACGTGTTCGCCGGGTGCGAGCTGCGCCGACACATCAAACCGCTGCGGCGACTGGAGCAATTTGGAACTGCCGATAAAGGTACTGTCGATCCATACCCTGGAGGGCTTGGTGCGTTCCAGAATTAGCTGAATATGCTTGTCCATAAAATTGGCCGGAATGACCACTTTTTTCCGATACCAGGCCGCGCCGGTATATTTGTATATCCGGTTCAGGTGCATGGTAGTGGTATCCTTGTTCAGGAAGCCTTTACCGTTTTCATCCATGGTTCCCGGCAAAGTAATCAAGTTCGGTAGATCGGTCAGATACCAGTTTTGGGTAATACCGATATTATCGGCATCCATAGCGAACTGCCATTGGCCTTGCAGGTCAATAATTTTTCTGCTTTGCCCGGATTCACCGGCGCATGATAAAAGTGCAGCCAGAGCTGTAATGATCAGGATTTTCTTCATGTTTTCTCTTTCAGGGCAGGTAATAGTTTATATTTTCACCAATAATTTACTCTAGGATAATAACAGAGATATCGGTCTGGTCTTTTAATTTGTTTGATGCGGCTTTTTTGCCGCTATAAAATAGCCAAATATTCCTTGATATAAATCTTGGGATGCAATGGTTTGCAAGCCGCTAAAAGTTATTAAATTATTCAATTCAGTAAATGAAAATCTTTGGACATGGGGAAATAAATCTAGTTTATTCAGCAAGCAAAAAATAGAAAATTGCAGTTTCATGGCAACGGACATGTGTTCTCCCAGGCATGGAGTTGAAGTAACGACTACCCCACCCGGTTTTAAAAGTTCAAAAATTCTTGATATGGCTTGCCGGGGATCGTTTAGCAAATGCAGAATATTAAAAGCCAGAACTACATCATAGTACCCTTTATTTAAACGATCGTCAAACAAGGCCGTTTGTGAGAAAAGCACATTTTCAATTTTACGTTCACTTGCTCTTGTTTTAGCGATGTTTATTACCTTGCTTGATATATCCAGGGCATGAATCTCTTTAACCAGATCGGCAAAATTGAATGTAATAAAACCATTTCCACATCCAAAATCCAATACAATATCACCGGTATTGAGGAGTTCTCGGGTTTTGGCGATGATTTTCAGGTTAAGCTGCTTAAAGCGTTTGTTGTCGTTATCCTGCCATTTGGCCATCTTGTCCCAAAATTTTTCCGCCTGGTACATTTTTCCCTCGTTTCTGTTCGCCCGCTTGTTACATATTAACCGGGGTTCCGCATGTTAAGCTGTGGTGATAAAGAATAACTGGTTTTGTAGTGCAGAAAAATTCACGATTTGATGCAATTGTGTTCTCAATTAAAAAAGAGAGAATATTTGAAAAAAGTAAAGCATTTTTACAGAAACAAGCAAGAAGATTTTTTATTTTTCCGGGTTGTGGTGTGGCCGGCATTGATATAGTGGCTGTTAACAGGTGAATGGCTGGAAACAGCCTGCCTGGCAGGTTTCATATTGGGGCAACATGAAAAACCGGTCAAACACGAGATTTGTTTTATTCAGAACCGGCTGATGGATATAATTCAATATAAAGAGCAATATAAAGCCCGCATTGTAGCGGTGGTGGCGCTGACGGAAATTGGCGATGAAGCGGCATTTAACGCCTTAAAAGTTCAGTTAGCCCAGGAGTGGCGACAGACTGTAAAAACTGTAATCAAAGGGGCAATTTTTTTAATGGTAAAGATGAGATATTATCCCAACATTTTTTTCGATAGAGCAAGATAATAAAGAGGCCGGTTTTAGTCCTTTTAGCCGGCCTCTTGTAGGTTGCTTTATTAAACAACAAGCGGGTAGTGCATTTAGCGTTTAATCAGCTTTTGCTTTTTTGGCATCCCAATAAAGATAACCGCAAATTACCAGGAACAAGCCCAGCGCCAGCAACTGTCCGCCATGACTTTCGGCCCATTCTTTGGTGATGATGGGTTCGATCCAGGAAATTTTATCAAAGCCGACATATTTGAGAAAAGCGGAAAAGACGCCCATAATAGCGCCGCCGGCAATGAATCCGGAGGCGATGAGTGTGCCGCGTTCGCGGCGTTTGTTGGAAATGACAGCGTCTTTTGAGCTTTTGGCGACCAGGTGAGCAACAATACCGCCGGCCAGGATGGGGGTGTTTAATTCCAGCGGAATGTACATGCCGAGAGCGAATGCCAGCGGCGGCACGCCGATCATTTCCAGGGTGAGGGCGAACAGTGCGCCGACAATATAAAGCGTCCAGGGCGCGGGTTGATTGGACATGAGCGGTTTTATAACAGCCGCCATGGCGTTCGCTTGTGGGGCTACCAGCGCGCCTTCGCCGACAAAGCCATAGGTTTCGTTCAGCATCATAATGACAAAGCCCACCGAAGCCGCAGCAACCAGAGTGCCGAGGAATTTATATTTTTGCTGGGTTATTGGAGTAGTACCCAGCCAGTAGCCGATTTTCAAATCAGTTATAAACGCGCCGGACATGGAAAGCGCAGTACAAACCACGCCGCCGATAATGAGGGCGGAGAGCATCCCGGCGGTTCCGGACAAGCCGACTTTAACCAGGATGACCGACGATAAAATCAGGGTCATCAGTGTCATGCCTGAGACCGGGTTGGTACCGACAATCGCAATTGCGCGGGCCGCTACGGTAGTAAATAAAAAGGCGATGATCAAAACAATAACCAGGCCAATAACAGCATGACTTAATTTGTCCACCACGCCGAAATTAAAAAATAAAAAGATACAAATTGCCGTCAAGACAATTAAAAGACCGATGAGGCCCATCGGAATGTCGCGGTTCATACGGGCGTCGTTGGCTTTGGAAGCCAGCTTGCCGCCGGTTATTTCCTGCCAGGCCAGTTTCATAGCGCCGCCGATTATTTTGGAGGACTTGAGAATTCCGATGATCCCGGCGCAGGCAATGCCGCCAATGCCGATATGGCGAACATAGGTGCTGAATATTTGTTCGGCGCTCATGTTGGAAATCAAATCAGTAGCCGTGCTACCGACGATCAGATCAATATGTTGGCCAAAAAAGTAGACCACCGGCACAAACACAAACCAGGAGATAAATGAACCGGCGGCGATGATAGCGGCATAACGAAGACCAATAATGTATCCCAAGCCCATAACCGCAGCGCCGACATTAAGACGAAAGACAATTTTTAACTTGTCTGCCAGCCCGGTCATAAAGGGTATAGCGCGGCTGGAAAACACTTCGCTCCACCAGGAAAAGGTGCCGATGATGAAATCATAAATACCGCCGATAGCCATAGCTTTGAGCAATATTTTGGCCTGATCGCCACCTGCTTCACCGGCAACCAGAATTTCGGTAGTGGCTGTAGCTTCGGGAAAGGGGAACTGGCCGTGCATATCCTGCACAAAGTATTTACGGAACGGGATAAGAAACAGAATGCCGAGAAAGCCGCCAAACAAAGAGGCAAAGAAAATTTGAAAAAATTTGGCATCGAGTCCGAGAATATAAATAGCAGGTAAAGTAAAAATAGCGCCGGCGACAATTACGCCTGAAGCCGAGCCGATAGATTGAATGAGCACATTCTCTGACAGGGCGTTTTTCCGTTTCATAAAAGAGGAGGCGCCGACAGCAAGAATGGCAATCGGAATAGCCGCTTCAAACACCTGGCCGATCTTGAGCCCCAGGTAAGCTGCGGCCATAGAAAACAGGGCGGCATAAAACAAACCGGAGATCAAAGAATAGGCTGAAATTTCACGCAATGGTTTGGCATCGGGTACAACCGGTTGATACGTTTCCCCCTTGTTCAGAGGTCTGTATGCATTTTCCGGCAGGGATGTTTTGGATGGTTCCATAGTAACTCCTTAGCTGGATGAAAAAACCGGGAAAAATTATGGTTGTAAAAAGATAAAGAATAGGAGACGTTAAAGCAAGTAGAAAATTCAAAATATTGAGAAAACAGTAGGGGGAACAATATTAACTGAATGACTCGTTTTGTTAAAGAAAAGACAGGTTTTGTAAAAAAAGACTTGACAAAAAATGATATTTTAGTTATGTTGTTTTTCGCAAACGTTTAAGTATGGTATAAATCACTTGTTTCCTTGATTTTTTTTCAGGTCAAGAAGAAGGTTGTTGGTGATTGGTCTGTTTCCTGGTGCATTCAATTCAGGTTTTTTAGGCAAAAATCTCCAAAGAAACAAGATCGGTTAGGTGGAATTCAATGCTGTATCAGTGAATTGAATCGGTCAGTATAATATTTTAATATTAGATGCTTATCGTTTTCAGGTCAATCAAATCTTGAACGTACAAACAATTTCAATCAAATACAGGAATATAGAATATAATGACGGCAAATAAAAAAGTAACATTAAAACATATTGCCAAGATAATGGGAATGACCCCTGCAACAATTTCCAAAGCGTTGCGAAATAGTAATGATATCTCTAAAGAAACGCAAGCCAAAGTCAAGGAACTTGCAGAAAAATTAGGCTACCGTCCGAATCTAATGGCCCGCAGCCTGGTGAGCAGAAAGAGCTATTTATTGGGAGTTATTGTTCCCAACCTGCGTATTTCTTTTTTTTCCGAGGTTACACGCGGAATCTATGAACAAGCCCGAAGGAGGGGGTATGAAGCTATTATTATGGTTAATGATGAAAATTTTGACAATGAGCGTAGAAATCTGGAATTTTTAACCTCTCTGGCAGTAGAAGGTATATTAATAAATGCGGTCCCGGGCACGCAAAATCATGAATTTATGAAATCCATCAGCGACCGGGGAATTCCCTTTGTTTCTTATGACCGGTCGTTAGATGATTTGAATTTTCATTCAGTAACAATTGATGATGAAAATTCTGCGTACCGGGTAATCGAAAATTTGGTTGGCAAGGGCAGAAGAAGCATACTGTTTTTAGGCCCAACCGATACTCTTACAGTAGCGCGGGGACGTTATCGGGGGTATCGTAAAGCGCTGGAGAACTTGAAAATTGAATTTAATCCACAGCGGGTAGTTGCTTGTGAGATTGATGAGATTGATGCATATAATAAAATGAATAAAGCGCTGGAATCCGGGATTCCGGTTGACGCGGTGATGTGCGTTGGCGGTCTGGTAGCTTATGGCGCCGGCAGGGCGATATTGAATTCCGGTCTGTCGATACCGAATGATATTGAAATTACAGAATTTGGTGATAATGACATAGTTGCCAGACTGGGAGTGCCATTTTTAACGGTATACCAGTATCCATATAAAATAGGTGGAACTGCTGTTGATATGATTGTCGACATTATTGAAAAACCTGAATTAATACAGCAGCCAGTTCACAAAATTATCCGAGCAAAACTGATTTATCATGAAATCGGTTTAAAAAGCCGTATCATTACCGACATGCGTGATATCGAAACCAGAGATGCGATTGATTTTTAACAATAATATCATAATATAGGGAAATCTATGACTGAAAAGCAAATAGACCTGGGAATACAACAACTGGAGCTGGAATTCGGAACCGGGTATGTAAAAAAAGCGCTTGAAAATATAAAAAAATTTAAAATTGAAATTCCAAGTTGGATTTTTGGAAATTTTGGCGGCGGCCGGTTTGGCGATTATATGCCGCCTGCCGGAGCTCGCACGATTGAGGAAAAGCTGGATGACGCTGCTATTGTACATAAATTGATGGGAGCATCGGATGCTATTGCCATGCACATGCTGTGGGATTTTTCACGTGACGGTATGGAAGCTGATATGGAGATTGCACATAGTGTTAATAAAGAAGCAAAAGAGCGGGGGTTGGTTGTTGGTTCTATAAGTCCTACTTATTTTTTACGGGGTTCACAACGGGGCAGTCTTTCCTCAATGGATGATGCAACTATGCGTCGTTATATAGAACAAACAGCGCTGAGCAGTGCCATTGCTAGTGAAACAGGCAGCAACCTGGTAACAATATGGATACCGGATGGTTCCTGTTATCCCGGTCAGATCGAATTGCGTCGTGCTCATGAAAAGACCATGGCCGCCATGACAGAGATCAAAAGCCGAATTGACAAAAAGGTAACGGTGTTAATTGAATATAAATTATTTGAACCCGGCACGTATAGCACCGTTGTGTCGGATTGGGGCAGCGCTTTTATGCTAGCCAGGCAATTGGGAGAAAATTTTGGTGTGCTGGTCGATCTTGGTCATCATGCACATGGAACCAATGTTGAACAAATAGTCGCCCGGTTGATAAGCAGCGGTATGAAATGTGGATTTCATTTTAACACCCGTTATGCGGCGGATGACGACCATTCTGTGGAGCCTGGCGGTGAAATGGCGCGTATTTTTTATGAACTGGTCAGTGGAAAAGTCGTCGTCAACAGCAATGCGGACAAGAATTGGGCCTATATGATCGATCAATGCAGCGCTCGGGAGAATCGTATTCATGCAATTATGCACTCTATAGATTCACTGCAAATATCCCTGGCGCGGGCATCTTTACTCAATCCGCAGGTTTTGAACGAATTACAGTTTGCCGATGAAGTAATTCTGGCCAATCGTTATTTTAACAACGCCCTGTTAAATGCCGATGTGCGGCCAATTGTGGCTGCGGCGCGCCTGGAACAAAAATTGCCTGTGGATCCTTTTGATGCTTATACAAAGAGCGGGTATCAACAAAAAATTGAACAAGCAAGATGTAAATAAAAAAAACATTAGCAATCTGGAATAATAACCTAACGAGAGAGCAGAGCATGTCACAAACAAAAACCTCACTAACCAGGCGTCTGGATGCGTTGTTTGAATTTGATCGTGAGCCGGTAACACAAGATAAATTGCATGGACCGGGCAAGTTTATCGGTTTATTTGCCGGTGAACATGTAGCGGCGACCGAGTTTGTTATTGGTCCGATGTTTGTTATACATGGCGTAGCGGCGCTTGATCTGTTTCTGGGATTGTTGTTGGGGAATCTGCTTGCAGTATTGTCCTGGGCGTTCATTGTCGCCCCTATTGCAGTTAGAACCCGGTTAACCTTATACTGGTATTTACGTAAAGTATGCGGGCCGGGAGTAACTTTTATATACAATATTGCCAATGCCTTTCTATATTGTGTTCTGGCAGGCGCTATGATATCCGTTTCATCAACAGCAATAGGGCTGGCATTTAAAACCCCGACCCCGGCGTTGACCGATATTTATCCCAACAGCGTCAGTTGGGTGGTGATTACCCTGGCAGTTGGCGGAGTGGTAACTTTGTTTGCAATTCTTGGTTTTGACAAGGTTAGTAAATTTTCTTCGGTTTGTTCTCCATGGTTGTTTGCTATTTTTATTGCCGGCGCTCTTGCCATGTTGCCGAGCCTTGGTCATGTTGGCAGTTTTGGTGATTTTTGGCATATAGCGCAAACAAAAATTTGGAACGGCATTCCTACACCGGGGCAGGAAAAGTATACATTTTGGCATATTACCTTTTTCGCCTGGTTTGCGAACCTGGCTATGCATGTAGGTCTTTCGGATATGGCGGTGCTGCGTTATGCCAAAAACTGGAAATATGGTTTCTTTAGCGCGTTTGGTATGTACCCCGGCCATTTCCTGGCCTGGGTTTGTTCAGGAATTATGGTTGCGGCAGTAGCGCGGGAAATGAACCCCGGCGCGATGGCATATACTGCGGCGGGTCTTGCCGGAGCGGTAGCGGTAGTTATTGCCGGGTGGACGACTTCGAATCCCACTATGTATCGGGCCGGGTTGGCATTGCAGGTGGTAACGCCGAATTGGGCGCGCTGGCGAGTTACGCTGATTGCCGGGGTGGTCACTTCGGTTGTCGCCTGTTTTCCAATTGTTTTTATGCGCTTGCTCGATTTTGTCGCCCTGTATGGTTTGTTGCTGATGCCTGTTGGCGCTGTTGTATTTGCAGAACACTGGCTGTTACCGAAATTTGGCATAGAACAATACCGTGCGGAAAAAAGAAAATTATTTATTAACTGGGCTTCCCTGATTACCTGGATTGGCACACTGGTTATTGTCTTTTTGCTGCCAATTCACATGTTTTTTAAATGGCTGCCGGGTTATTTTATTGCCCTGGTTTTATATATTACGCTGAGTTATTTCAGCGCCCGTAAACAACAACCGGTTAAAGCCTGAAATAAGGAGGCAATTATGCAACGCATTTTAAGAAAAGTAGCGCCATGGATTTCAATTCTTGGTCTTGTTGTGATCATTGGCTATTCCATCCTTGTATTCAGGGGAACACAAAGTAAAGAAACCTATATTATGTGGACAAATATTGCTACTTGTGTTTGGTTTTTGTTTTCACCATTTTGGCTGATCAAGGCAAAAAAACAAGATCAGGCTTGATACGATGTAAGGGATCTATTGCACGATCCCTGGTATTTTGTGTTGTGCAATCGCAATAGAGTAAATTTTAGTTACCTGGTTTATAATAGTGGCCTCTTTGGCTGTTTATCGTCAAGATAGCACCCTGTGCAGGTGCATGCAGCAAAGAGGCTATTTTTTATTTATACAAAAAAAGTATGGGATTTGTAAAAAATTCAGAGTTTATTAACAACAACAAGTATTTACAACAATAATTTTCAAGATATGATTAAAAGAATAAAAAGCATTTTTCTTTTTATTGCCTGTAATTTATATAAATATTGCCGGATTAGTTCGCTCAAAACATGATGGATCATTATTGTGAACCGGCCATTGATAAAGCGGGAAATTGATAAAATCGCACACTGATACATTGCAAATCAGTCAGGCAAGCCTGAAAAGGATATTTTTTTTACATTTTTTTACTTGCTATCATGCAAATAAAATGTTTCATTAATAGCTTGCATTTTTTTTCTAATTATATAGGCGCTGAGCGTTCACCAGAAAAAGGAAATATGACTAATGAAAAGGGCACGAGCCGGAACATGGATATTTTTTTTACAAGTATTTATAATTCAGCAGGGATTGTTGGCGCAAGCCGATTCAATAAAAATAAACGAGGAGCGTCCAAAACGTATTTATACTACCCAGCGAATTCAGGCGGAACCTCCGGAAATAGACGGGCGTCTGGATGATAACTGTTGGTTAAACCAGGGGGAATGGGCTGGAAATTTTGAACAGTTTGTGCCCTATAATTTTGGCAAAGCGTCCAGGGAAACCGAGTTTAAAATTCTCTATGATGATCACTTTATTTATGCTGCTTTTCGCTGTTATGATGAACCTGAAAACATGATGATTCTGGCCGGAAGACGGGATATGTTTCGCGGTGATATTGTCGGCGTTGGCTTTGACAGCTATCACGATTTACGTACTTCTTTTGAATTTAACCTGACTGCTGCGGGAGTAAAGATCGATTTAATTAATAATGACAGCAATTCCCACTTTAACTGGGATCCGGTTTGGTATGGAAAAACTGGAGTTGAAGATTCTGCATGGGTAGCGGAAATGAAAATTCCTCTCAGTCAATTGCGTTTCCCGGAAAAAGAGGAGCATGTTTGGGGTTTGCATATCTGGCGGTGGTTTCAGCGATATAATGAAGAGGATCAGTGGAATGTGTTTTCTAATGAAGCGCCAAGTTGGGTGGATCATTATGGAGAACTGCACGGTATAAAAAATTTAAAGAATATTCGCCGCATTGAGTTATTGCCTTATGGTATGGGCCGGCAAAAATATTATCCGGAAATTGCCGGCAATCCTTATGCTGATGGTACAGATACCGATTTTAACCTGGGTCTGGATGGGAAAATCGGCGTTTCCAGTAATTTTACCCTTGATTTTACTTTTAACCCGGATTTTGGCCAGGTGGAAGCTGATCCATCTTCTTTAAATTTAACCTCTTATGAAACTTTTTTTGATGAAAAGCGACCGTTTTTTTTGGAAGGGAAGAATATTTTTGATTTTAAAATTGGCGACGATCAGGTGTTTTATTCCCGTCGTATTGGTCACCGGCCTTCTTATTATCCCGGTCTGGAAGCAGGCGAGTATGCCAAAATACCCGATGTTTCGACAATTTTAAATGCTGTCAAGTTATCCGGCAAAACCCGCAATGGATTATCAGTCGGGGTTATTCAGAGTATTACTTCCCGTGAAGAAGCAGAGATCCAGTCTCTATCCAGGACGACGAAAAAGACTGCGGAACCGGTTAGTAATTATTTTGTTGCCCGTTTGCTGCAAGATTACCGGGGCGGGAATACTGCCGTTGGCGGTATTATGACCTCCACCAATCGTTTTATTAATGACGATCATTTGAATTTTCTCAGTAAAAATGCCTATACCGCCGGGGTAGACTTGCTGCATCAATGGCAAGATAAAACTTTTTTTATTAAAATGAAAACTATCTATACCCGTATCGATGGTGATAAACGGGCCATGAGTGACTTGCAAACCAGTCCGCGTCATTATTTTCAACGCCCGGGAGCCGATTATGTTGATATGGATACCAGCCGCACCGACCTTTCCGGAAACGGTGGCAGCTTTTCTATCGGCAAAGCCGGCAACGGTCGCTGGCATTATTCGGAAGAGATAACCTGGCGTTCACCGGGGCTTGATTTCAATGATGTCGGTTATATGCGCAGCGCGGATAATATTTCTCAGCATACAGATTTGAGTTATGTGATGACCACACCAAACAAGTATCTCCTCAGCTATACCCTTGGGGTAAACCAGGGAACAGATTGGGATTTCGGCGGGATGGTCACTCGCCGGGATGTAGAAATTATGACGAGTTTTACTTTTTTAAGTAACTGGTCGGTACATTGCAGTATGGAAAAAAATTTTAGCCGGCAGGATAATTTTATGTTGCGCGGCGGACCGGCCATGCGTCTGGAAGGCAACAATGAATACTCGATTGGCTTTAGCTCCGATTATCGCCAGGCCTTTAGTTATAACCTGCATACTACATATATTAAAACAGATGACGGGATTTCCAGCTGTTTCAGCCCATTCGGTGGCATAACCTTGCGGGTTGGATCAAAATTGAATTTTTCTACCGATCTTAGTTACAGTAAAAACCTGGATGATGCGCAATATGTTGGAACAACTTTTTCGGGATCGAGTCCCCATTATATTCTTGGCCGGATCGACCAGGAGACGACAAGTTTAACTCTGCGGGCTGATATTTGTATAACCCCGGATTTTACGATTCAGTATTACGGCAGCCCCTATTTGTCATCGGGCAAGTATTCGCATCTCAAACGGGTAACAGACCCGACGGCTGATGAGTATAAGGATCGCTTTCATACCCTGCAAGGGCAGGAAATCAGTCTCAATTCAGGCGGCAATTTTTTGAGTGTTGACGAGAACCTGGATGGAACTGATGATTACAGCTTTGGGCGACCGGATTTTAATTTTCGGGAATTCCGTTCCAACCTGGTAGTGCGCTGGGAATACAAACCGGGCTCTACATTTTATTTTGTTTGGACCCACGACCGCTCCGGTTACCGGAATGAGGATGTGATCAATATTAACAAGAATTTTAATAAATTATTCGACCTGCAAGCGCAAAATATTTTTATGGTCAAGTTTAATTACTGGTTCATGTTGTAAAAAATTTTTTATATATTATTAACGAGCAGGGTGGGATATATACCACCACTGTTTTGGATTTTATTTACAACAGGGCAACAAGCCCAGCTTTATTTGACGCCCCGGAATAGAGTGTCATGGCGGGCAAACAAACGATGTTTTGTATTTTTCCCATCCTGAATCCAGTTTGGATGGGAAGTTGGTATTAAAAAATTATGTTTTAAATGAGACTTGGTGAGGCTGTATTAAAAAAGCATTACATTGGAACAAGGGGTTGCTACCCCTTGTTCTGATAATAGTTAGTATTACCAGAGGCAATTGTTCAAGAATTTTGAATTTGTAGTAATGTACAATTATCAAAGATGTATTATAAATAAAAGAGTTTTTGTTGACAATGCCATTCCCAGGCGAAAGTATTGAAAAAGTCTTGAATTGGTAACAATTTAACAGCAGCTTTGCACAGGTTCTTTTTCATGTTTTTGCAGGACAGTATGTTCTGCCTGATTGACGCCCTGTAACGGGTTATCAGAGTGAGAATAAAGTTTATTGAATTTAGTATCGGATTCCAGTTTTAAGTAAAGTGGATTGGAAAGCCATGAAAATTACCGGCACATTTCTTGATGAAATCAGCCACGACATTCCACACCAGAATTGGGGAGAGATGGAATGGGAGCGAGATTTTGCAGTTATGCAAAGAACCGGTATCGACACAGTTGTTCTTATACGCTGCGGGCATCGGCGCTGGATGACCTATCCATCCAGAGCATTGCATGAAAAACAAGGCTGCTTTATGCCGCCGCTGGATCTGATTGATTTGTTTTTACGCCTGGGAGAAAAGTATGAAATTGCCTTTTATTTCGGCCTTTACGATTCCGGGCAATACTGGAGTTCCGGTCAATATCAGCAGGAAGTGGATATCAACTTACGGGTTATCGATGAAGTGTGGGCCAGGTATGGCGGGCGGGCAGCATTT
This sequence comes from uncultured Cytophagia bacterium, assembly GCA_964399735.1. Taxonomy (GTDB): domain Bacteria; phylum Zhuqueibacterota; class Zhuqueibacteria; order Residuimicrobiales; family Krinioviventaceae; genus Fontivivens. The sequence goes on along the minus strand of CAYNSO010000064.1, from coordinate 1,875 downwards.
AAAGGCTGGTACTTGTCCCAGGAAATAAACCGCAAAACCGGGCAAATGGCGGATGTATATGCGCGTATGGGCCGGCATTGCAAGGGTATTTCGAACGGATTGCCGGTGTTGATTTCTCCCTATATTGACGGGATTAAAAATGTTTCTTCTGCAGACGCCGGACTGATTAAAAAGCACACTGTCAGCCTGGCGCAGCATGAAAAAGAGTGGAGTGAAATTCTGGACGGCATTTGCGGCGCTGTGGATATAGTCGCTTTTCAGGACGGGCATGTGGATTTTGATGAACTGAGCGATTACCTGCAGGTCAATAAAATGTTGATGGAAAAACATGGCGTACGCTGCTGGAGCAACTGCGAAACATTTGATCGCGATATGCCGATTAAATTTCTGCCAATAAAATGGGAGAAATTATTGTTAAAACTACAAGCCGCCGAACAAGCCGGTCTTGAAAAAGTCATCACCTTTGAGTTTTCACATTTTATGAGTCCCAATTCCTGTTACCTGCAGGCGGGGCATCTTTATCATCGTTATTGTGAGCATTTTCATATCCAACCAGGAGTATGAAATTGACAGCAAAATACCGGCAGTACGCCCGGCTGTATCAGGATACCCTGCTAGAGAATGTAATCCCTTTTTGGAAGCAGCATTCGCCGGATCGTGAATTTGGCGGTGTTTTCTATTTTCTGGATGTGCATGGGCATCCGCCGCAGCAGTTGGAATGGGATCAAAAGTTATGGTGGGTGCACCTGGAAACGCTGGTAGCCCTGGTTATTGGCTATGCGCTCACCGGACGGGAAGAATTCCGGCATTGGTATGAAAAAGTGCATACCTGGCCTTGGAGCCATTTTTCTGACCCGGAGTATGGCGAATGGTGGGGCTGTTTAACCCGGCGCGGCGAGGTGTTATTGCCTCTTAAAGGGGGCAAGTGGAAGGGATGTTTTTATGTGCCGCGGGCGTTATTGCTCCATTGCTTTGCTGGCAATGCTTTACTGAATTGAGTGAAAGGTGAGGTGTGTATGTTTGATAATAAAGCTGAAGTAAGCAAACGGATTTGCGACGATCTGTTAAAAACCGGGGTGCGGCGTGGCGGAGTACTTTTGGTACATTCTTCACTAAAATCTTTAGGCAAGGTTCCGGGTGGTGCGGAAACGGTGATTTGCGGGCTGCTTGAAGCCCTGGGGCCAGAGGGAACGTTATTGATGCCGGCGCTATCGTATGAAATGGTGACCCGCGACACCCCGGTTTTCAACATAACCAAAGCGCCGGTTTGCATCGGCGCTCTTCCCGAATATTTTCGCAAACGTCCCGGAACCATCCGCAGTATGCACCCCACTCATTCGCTATGCGGCGTGGGTAAAAAAGCGCAGCAAATTCTGGAAAAACATATCAATGATTCCACCCCCTGCGGCCCCAATTCCCCGTTCCGGCAACTGCGGAATTTGCAGGGACAGATTTTAATGCTCGGCTGCGGGTTGAAACCCAACACTTCCATGCACGCAATTGAGGAGCTGGTAGAGCCGGAGTATCTGTTCGGCTTTCGTTGTTGGTACACCCTGATCGACAGCGTCGGCCACCGCGCTGAAAAAGCTTATTTGCCTCATGATTTTCGTGGTTGGGAGCAACGCTATGACCGGGTGGCAAATATTTTAAATGAACACGAATTAAAAACCGGCAAGGCGCTGGAAGCAACCGTGCAGGTTATTGAAGCTGCCGCGTTATGGAAAAAGGCTTATGAAGAGTTACAAAAGAATCCATTGTATTTTGTGGATAAAAAATAAATTATAACAACCCGTTTAAAGAGGGTTGCATTATGCCTGGTTCGCACAATAAGGCCGGACATGTTGTCCGGCTGAACGCCTTACGTTCATATATAGG
>CAYNSO010000063.1:0-22185 GCA_964399735.1 uncultured Cytophagia bacterium | reverse complement strand
CTGTAACCACTTTATAAGTAAATAAAAAAATACCCACTCTAAACTATATAGTACCAATAAATTTCAGCGGAAAAACAAATCAGCTATTATATCAGCCCCAATACAATAAAAGTCTTTTTCCATAAACATATTCAATTTCATAATTTTCAATAGTTTGTGCTGAATGAAAAAAATTTTGATAAAATGAATTTTTTTGTTGATATTTTAATTTTTTTTATTCATCTTATAACTGAAAAAATAATATACAGGAATATCGAGTATGCACTTGATAAAAATGAAATTATTTCTAAAACAGTTAACTTGTATGGGCAACCATATTTACTGTTCCTGTATCACGGGCGATATTTTTTCTCAAAAATCACGAAACGTAAATTTGAATAAATTCTAATACTAATTCATCCCGATATTCAGGAGCGGGATATTGTAAAATATTAATGTAATCGTTTGCGGTAAAATTCTGTCTTGTCAGTGATTTAGTATGTTGTTCGGTACGTTTTTCCTGGTAATAAATTTAAAATTTCATAAATAGCAACTCTGTTTTTAATAGCAGAATAAATGTTAGCAGTGGATCAAAAAACGTTGTTTGTTAAATTTGTCAAGCTGGAAAGCATAACCTGAAAACATGTTCTCGTCATTGAATTGTAAAAAATTGTCAGTTATATATTAAATTTTTATTGCTTCATATTGTTTTTTTTTTTAAAATGTACAGTGGTTACAAAAAGTAAAATTCAAGCGTCGTATATCAAAGGCAAAGAAAAACAGAACTCGGAACAAATAAAAAAATTATTTAAACATTTAAAAAATAATGCAGAAAAGCATTGCATTTATAATATAATTCATTAAATTTACTGGAACCAATAACATCAAAGGAGGTGTTTGTTTTTTTAAAAATTAAAATCACCAAAAGATACACATTTACTACTAACCCCCTCGATCATTTTTGAAAATATCAAAAACTGAAAAAGGGGCGGCTCAAAATGTTTGTTAGTAAAGTTACAACTGGTAAGCAATTTTTAACGAGGAGATTTTATTATGAAGAGGACTACAATTGGGTTTGTTGTTACAATTCTTGCAGTTGTGTTTTTTGGTCTTTTCAACACCGTATCAGCAACCCTGGATGCTGATTCAGTAAACGTTTTCCCTAAAGCAGAAATACCGCCGGTTATTGATGGCGAGATGGACGTAGTATGGTATGGCGCCACCAATCTTGTTATGGAAAAATTAGTTTCCGGTTATGAGATTGACGACTGGTTTGACATTTGGGGCAAATGCAAAATGTTATGGGATGATACCAATCTTTATCTCTACATGACAGTACATGACGAGTTCAATCAGCCCGAAGCCACCAATACCTACGAACAAGATGGCGTTGAATTTTTCTTTGACGCCAATCTTTCTCAAGCAGATGCTTTTGATGGAGTTGATGACATCCAGTTACGTTTTAATACCCAGTGGGAACCGGATGGCGCCACTTATCCTGAAGGCGGCTTTGGTACTGGTACAGCCTGGGAATTTGACAGAACCGGAGTAGATTGGAAAGTTATCCTGACCGATTTGGGTTATGTATTGGAAGTTTGCATTCCATTAGCAAATTTGCAAATGGAAGGCGCCGAAGGTTGGGATTTTGGATTTGAGATTCAAATTAACGACAATGATGGAGATGCCCGTACCGCTGAATGGAAATGGTGGAGCGCCAGCGGCAACTCCTGGCAGCAGCCCAGCATTTTTGGCGTTAGCCAAATGAGTGATTATGGCGCCGGCGGTGAAGTATTAAGAATTGTTAAAGCCACATCTGCACCGGTTATCGATGGCGAAATGGATGCAGCATGGGACATTGCTCCTGATTTTTCCAGCAATACTTATGTAACTCAGGAAAATGGCGTACCGACTGATTGGTCCATTTATGACAGAGTTGAAGGCTGGATTGACATGGATTTCGATTTCCGCGTTATGTGGGATGATGAATTTTTCTACTTTTTCGCCAATGTATTTGACGAATGGATTTCCACTGAAGCTGGCGGCGACTGGGAAAAAGACAGTTTTGAACTGTATTTTGACGGCGACAACAGTAAACTTGAATTCAATAATGGCGAAGTTTATGATGAAAACGACAAACAGTTACGCGCCGTTTATACCACAGAAGCTACTGAGGACCTGGCATGTACAGAAACCGAAACCGGTTGGACTATTGAATGGCGTATTCCTTATGAATCCCTCAATTGGACTCCTTTCGAAGATCAAGTGATCGGTTTTGAAGTTCAACTGAACGATCAGGATGATCCTGAATTGATTCGCAGCGGTATGGCAAGATGGTGGGGCAACGACAACAATGCGTACCAGGATCCCAGCCTGTTTGGAGATGCCCAGCTCGTACTGTATCGTGCTTTAGGAAACGCTGTTGAAAAACCGAACCAGAATAATGTTGCTGCTACTTATAAACTGGCTCAAAATTACCCGAACCCGTTCAACCCCTCCACGACAATTGCCTACTCTGTTGCTTCCAGAAGCAATGTTACCCTGACTGTATTCAACATGCTGGGTAAAGAAGTTGCTAACCTGGTCAACGAAGTTAAAGCTGCCGGTAACTATACCGTCAACTTTGACGCCGGCAACCTGCCCAGTGGTGTTTATTTCTACAAACTGAACAATGGTTCCCAGGTATTGACCCAGAAAATGATGTTGATCAAGTAATTATCCTTTGGATAATATGCTTTAATATTGCACTTTTTCTGAAATTTTTGTATAATAAAACCCCGGAATATTACATTCCGGGGTTTTATATTAATAGACCATAACCATTTTAAAATTTAAACAGGAAGGCAGCTCTCACGTGAAAGGCAGTAAAAGCTCTGTGCAACCCGAATTGAACCCGCGTAAAAAGAAATTATTCACTTTGATTGTCATCCTCATCCCGGTACTGTTTTTTGTTTTGCTAGAGTCCGGTTTAAGAGTATTTAATTATGGCGGTAATACCAAATTGTTCATATCCGGAACGGATGATATCTCCGGGTACTGGATGTGTAATCCCGAGGTGGCAAAGCGCTATTTTTATATGCAGCAGACCATACCAACCCCATCCAAAGACCTGTTTTTAAAACAAAAACCGGCGAATGGCTACCGGATCTTTGTTTTGGGCGGCTCAACGACTGCCGGCTTTCCTTATGGCAACAACATCATGTTTTCACGCATACTGCACCGCCGGCTTGCTGACGCCTTTCCAAATAAATATATTGAAGTGGTCAACACTGCCATGGCGGCAATTAACAGTTATACCCTGCTCGATTTTATGGATGAAACTCTGAAAATGCAGCCGGATGCAATCCTGGTTTATGCCGGCCATAATGAGTATTACGGCGCTTTGGGTGTTTCCTCCATGGAATCGCTGGGTAAGAATCCTGCTTTTATACGCGCCTATTTAAAATTAACGCGTTGCAAAACCTTTATTATGGTGCGTAACCTGGTCGGGTATTTTAGTAAAAAGGCCGGAAAAAATATTTATGAAAATGCAAATGACCCCACCGCTACATTAATGGCGCGCATCGTCGCCGATCAAAAGATACCTTACAAAAGCGATATTTATGAAAAAGGCAAAACCCAGTTTCGCGAAAATTTAACCAACCTGTTACAAAAAGCAGCCGCTGCCGGAGTTCCCGTTATGCTGAGCGACCTGGTAAGCAACATCCGCGATCAGGCGCCGTTTGAATCCGTTAAAATAGATTCGTTCCCGACCGCACAACATGCTTTTACAATAGCCCAAGCCCTGGATAAACAGAAAAATTACCCGGACGCTAAAACCGCCTATCTGTTAGCCAAAGATCTGGACGCCCTCCGCTTTCGCGCCTCGGAAGAGTTTAATACCATTATTTATGAAACCGCTGCAAAATTTAAAACTCCGGTTGTGCCAATGCAAGCGTTGTTTGCCGAACATTCCCTGGATGGTCTTTGGGGCAATAACCTGTTTGTAGAACATTTGCATCCCAACGTTCAAGGTAACTTTTTACTGGCAGATGGATTTTTCAACACACTACAAGCAAATCAATGGATTTCAGCCGAATGGGATTCCAGCAGGATCAGACCGGTATCATTCTATGCCGATAATTGGGGCTATACCGAACTGGACAGCGTCAACGCCGCCCTGAGTATTCATTATCTAAAAGGCGGCTGGCCATTTCAACCCCAGGGCGTTCCCAACCGCTCGCTGGAATCTTTTGAAATGCAGACAATTATTGACACTCTGGCATATCGGGTACTGGTCAACAAATCTTTCAGTCTCCAATCCGCTCATCTTTACCTTGCCGAATATTATGAAATACATGACCAGTTGAATAAAGCTTTTAACGAATACCGCGCTCTAATCTTTACCATTCCGTGGGAAATGTTGTTTTATGAACGAGCGGTAAAAATTTTATTAAAAGAAAATGATTTTAACCGCGCCCTGGCGCTATTGCTGGAATCGCATAAATACGGCAGTAATGCCTTTACCAATAAATGGACCGGACAATTGTTAATTGCCAGGGGCATGCTGCATGAATCTGTACCATTCCTGGAAAAAGCTCTCAAGGATACCCCCAATGATGAGCAATTAAAATCCAATTATGATAAAGTTCAACAATCCTTGCTGCAAAATAAAAAGGACCAGGCAGCCGATAGTCTGGAGACCCAAAAACAAGAGATACAAAAGTCATTATCAAATAAAATGGATGAAATAAACAAAATCGGCTATTCCGCAATCATGCAAAAAATTGTTGAACTGCTCAAAGCACGGGAGTATAACAGCGCTTTTCCACTCTTGCAAAAAGCCCTTGAGCTTGAAGACACCTTTTTTACCAGAAAATGGCTCGGTTTTGTTAATCTTTCACGGGGGAATTACCAGGAAGCCGTTAAACACCTGGAAATTGCTTCGCAAAACAAACCGGATGATTTTGAGGTGCAATATAATCTTTGCCATGGTTATATTTTAACCGGTAATAAAACCCGTGCAAAAGAAACTATAAAACAATTGGAAAAGCTGCGCCCCGATTTTAACGATCCTCATAACTTGCGGCAACTGGTAGATAATATGTAGCGTTCATTCATGGCTTCCGGTTGCCAATCTGGTGAGACTGTAAAAACGAAAATATTTCAAGCGCTGAAAACCTGGCTTTTACCAGGTTTTCACACAGTATCTGGAGATTGAGAACGATAAGACATTTTTTTAAACGGTAATGGCAATAAAATAATACTCAATTTACAATGGGCGCTATGGCTGCCGCCCTGCCGTTGCCATAGACAATGACCGTTATTAAAACCAGGGCTGATTAATCTGGAAAATGATTAACCGGAGCTGCGCAACCTGATAAATGAACCGCAATACCAGGAAATTGCCGGAAATTCTGGCCATAAAGTATTAGAACAGCTGATAAATAGAGATTGGATAATAATCTCCCCTGCGCAGAAATTACGGCTTGAGCGCAGATCAACGTAAATTTGGATTAAAACTAGACAACGATTGATACAGTACAAGTGAAATACGATGAGGAGTATATGATTAAAAGAGGTATACTTGTAATTTTCCTAATTATTTCAGCTTTTTCCTGCAGTAAACAGGATATTATGATAGAAAATTTTGAATCCGGAAGCCTGCAAAACTGGCAATTAAAAGGCCAAAACCCTTTTTATAACGGCGGCCCGGTCAGCGAGGATACCATAAAAACCTGGAATTATGCACCGGTTGGCTATCAAGGCAAATACATGCTGGCAACCGGAAATCATGAAGGACGGCATGGCAACAACCGTGATGGCAGTATTATCAGCAAGCCGTTTCGCATAAGCAGGAACTATATGAATTTTTATCTGGCCGGAGAACTCTACCCACGGGTGCGAATTTATCTGCTCATAAACAACGAGATCGTTCGTCAGGCATTTGGTAATAATTTCTATGATTTGCAACTGCGGGGCTGGGATGTTGCCGAATTCAGAGGCAAACAAGCGCAAATTGGCATAGAAGACATTACTTCCGGCCCCTCGTTATTACGTGTGGACAATATCTATTTATCAGACACACCTGCCCCGGCAGTTGTTAACTGGGTAAAAATTCCGGACAGAGAACGATCTCCACTGGTGTCGGTTGGTGAATTCAAACATATTTTTGATAGCAATATTGTCAATAAAAACTGGCAAATTTTCAACAGTTCTCTGGTTTATGGTCATAATAAAAAATGGCGTCTGTATGCTGCCGCGGCCCCCGTCGAAGCCGTCGCTAATCCACAGGAAATAAAATATATTGTTCTGGCTGAAGCCCCCAGCCTGAATGCAGAAAAATGGGATTTTAAGGGCGTGGTACTCTATGCCGATGATAATACACAAGATACTTTTACCTGGCAGCCGTTTGTGATTTATACCAACAAGACTTATTATATGTATTATGTCGGTTCCGGTAAAACCTGGAGCGGCTGGCAAGACTGCCCGGCGGGAAAGCAAATGCCCTGGGGTGGTGAAAAGTGCGGCGACCAGGGCCCCTATTCCATTTATTGTGCAACCTCAAAAGACGGTTTGGCCTGGACCCGTAATGGGCAGGTGATTACCGACAGCCCCTTTGCCTTTACTCCATATATTCACCGCGTTAAAGATGAATGGATTATGTACTATGCCGGCGCCGAACCGGCCACAATATCAGGCAAACATGCTATTGTTTATTCCACCTCCAAAGACTTGCTGCACTGGAGCGGGCGGAAAATTGCACTAATCGATCGTGAAAACGGCGTTACCCCCTGGCCGGAACACTCGTTTATTATGCAGCCGCAGGTTTTTTCGCGGGGTAACACCTGGTACATGCTGGCCGGGCCAATTAATAACAATAACTTGTCCCGTTATCATTGCATGCACCTGTTTTCCTCGGATAATCCATATCATTGGGATATTGCCGGCGATAATAAAAGGATATTTGCAGAAGGCGGCTCAATCGTGCGCGATACCGATGGCGCCTGGTACATTACCCACAATAACGCCATGTCCGGAGGCGCCTGGCTCGCTCCTCTGTACTGGAATGATACTCTTGGTAAATGGAATTCATCACTAGCGCCGGCAGGCAAATAATAGTGCGGGTAATAACCGATAGCCGCCAGGTTTTTTGCCCGTAACTCTGTTTTTTCTCAAATAGCAATCTGGCGTTAGCGCTGCTAACCAACTCGTCAGGGCATGGGTTAATAACTGTGCCCTGTTGCCGCAACAATAATGGACGGCTGCCCGGCTTGCTATTATACATGTCCATAGCCGGTAAAATTACAAAAATCGATAAAATTCTGCCGGAAAAAATCTTGCACTATTGGGCACCATCCTTATTCGAAGGTTGCTCACGCCTTTTATTTTATTATAAAAGCTGATGAAATGTTACATTCTGGCGCGATTTTGAAATAAAGTAAAACGATACGATATTTGAACGGGGCAATTACCAGCTTTAAGAAATTTCTGCAATTTTAAAAAAAATGACCATGTTTGGTTTACATTTTTCTAAAAATGGAACAGTATTTGCAATTTGTGTTTAACTACTTATGATGCTTTTCTTGTAAATATCTATATTTTAAATACTTGTAAAAAAAAACAAATCTGGTCGAAACTGCAATAATTCCTATCCGGAGGAAATAATGGATGCTATTGCTTTAAAAACCATTCTTAATGAACAGAATGCCGCATTTGCAATAACCAATACTGAACTGATCATTCAGGAAGAATTTGGCTTGAACGCCATTCCAGATATCGACAATTCTTCTCTTATCGGTAAAACAGTTTTTGAAGCCGAGCCGGATCTGGAATTAATGCGCGATAAATTGACAGCGCTTTTAACAGGCCACCGGGAAAAAATTACCTTTACTACCACAACCCACACCAACGGGGACAATAATATCAAATACTGGCAGATTACCATATTACCCTGCAAAGACAGCGCCGACAACATTACCGGGTTGATTATCATTAAAAATAATATTACAAGAACCCGCGAGCATATCAATGAGACAAATGAAAATAGAAATGGAAACATCCACCAGGAAGAATCTACGGACTGCCGGTTAACAATTAGTGAATTTCAACATAGAAATGTATCTCTTGAAGAACTATTGCCATTGGAAATGTTGCAACAATTACAGGATTCTTTTTCCCTGGTAGCAGGTGTGGCCTCGATTATCACCGATTTGAATGGAATTCCACTGACTAAAGGCTGTAATTTCAGCAAGATTTGTAATATTATCCGCAGTACCGAAAAAGGCTGCCAGGATTGCATAAATTCAGATAAAACTCTGGGTGAAGCAGCAGAGAAACTATACCAAACCGTAAGCAGAGAATGCCAGTCTTGCGGCTTGACAAATGCAGCAGCGCCGATAATCGTTGCCGGCAAGCATATTGCCACCTGGCTGATTGGACAAAGAGTTGTTAAAAAAGTAGACATTCAGAAAATAAGGAAATATGCAAAATCTATTCAGGCTGATCCGGATGAACTGGCGGCTGCGTATAAAAGCCTGCCGGTTATTTCAGCGGAACATTTTAACAATATTCTGAGTTTTCTCAACATTATTTCACAAAACATTTCTATCTTTATTTATAACAATTTAAAACTGGCAGAAGATCTTTATGAAATCAACCAAACCCGCGCAGAATTGTCCACAGAAAAAACCCTGCTGCGGACCTTGATGGACAATATTCCGGACTCGATCTATTTTAAAGACTGTGAAAGCAGGTTTACCCGAATCAATATTTCCCTTGCCCACACCCTGGGAATTTATTCGCCATCAAAAGCCATTGGTTATACCGATTTTGACTTTTTCGACGCCAGTCATGCCAAAGATGCTTTTGCCGATGAACAGAACATAATAAAAACCGGCCGCCCGCTCATCGGTAAAATTGAAATGGACATTCGCCCGGATGGCTTTCATCGCTGGGTTTCTTCGACCAAAGTGCCGGTTAAAAATCAGCAGGGAGAAATTACCGGTCTGGTTGGAATATCCCGTGATATTACCAAAATTAAAAAAGCGGAAGAAAAGCTGTTAAAAAAGAATGAGCAGTTGGATAAAGCCCTGCTTGCCGCCCGTGAAGGCACCAAAGCCAAATCGGAATTTCTTGCCAATATGAGCCACGAAATACGAACGCCTATGAACGGGGTTATTGGTATGACCGGGCTGCTGTTGAACACGCAACTCTCCGAAGAACAGCGTGAATACGTGGAAACCATTCGCACCAGCGGCGACAGCCTGATGGTGATCATCAACGATATCCTGGATTTTTCCAAAATCGAATCGGGTAAACTGGAAATTGAAAAGCACCCGTTTAAACTGCGTGAATGTTCTGAAGAAGCAGTCGATATTCAATCACCCAATGCCGCCAATAAAGGGATCGAATTAACCTGCTGTGTCGATCCCGAAACACCGGACGACTTTATGGGCGATGTAACCCGTATCCGCCAGGTATTGAATAATTTGTTAAACAATGCCATTAAATTCACTGAAAAAGGTGAAGTGGCATTATGGGTAAGCGCTAAAAAAATAACCGAGACGGGGTACGAAATATCTTTTTCGGTTAGAGATTCGGGAATTGGCATTCCCAAAGACAGAATTAAATACTTGTTCGAAGCATTCACCCAGGTCGACGCCTCAATCACCCGTAAATATGGCGGCACCGGTTTGGGTCTGGCCATTAGTAAAAGGCTGTGCGAACTGATGGGTGGTACAATGTGGGTAGAAAGTACCCCGGGCAAAGGCTCGGTTTTTCATTTCACCATTCAAGCTGATGCTCACACAAACATTATGGATGAGCGTTGTTTGACCAAAATTCTCTACTACAAACACATTCTCATAGTAGATGATAATGACACCAACCGAAAAATAGTTGATTTACAATTGAAATCATGGAATATGATAACAGAGAATACCGGTTCAAGTATAGAGGCGCTTGAATGGGTAAAAAGCGGCAAGAGGTACGATGCAATAATCCTCGACATGATGATGCCGGAGATGGACGGTTTGACGCTGGCAGAAAAAATTCGCAAACATAATGGAAACTGTAAAATGCCCATGATTATGCTTACTTCAATGGTTAGAAAAGACGAAGATAATAAAAAACTTCAACAATTGAATTTTTCAACAGTTATGACCAAGCCCATCAAACAGTCAAACCTTATGAATGCGCTTATAAAAATATTCAATGGAACACCTGTCCATAGTAAAGAGATTAAGGGTCCGGTTCTTGACCCCGAAATGGCGCACACAATGCCATTGGAAATATTGATTGCCGAGGATAATGTAATAAATCAAAAATTGGCGTTGCGCATTTTAAATAAATTGGGTTATAATGCAGATATTGCCAATAATGGTCGTGAAGCGATCGAAGACCTGAAAAAGAAAAACTATGACCTGATCCTTATGGATATTCAAATGCCTGAAATGGATGGCTTTGAAGCAACACGGGTCATTTGTGAAAAATGGTCAAAAAAGAAACGCCCGCGCATTATTGCCATGACCGCTAATGCAATGGAGGGCGACCGTGAAAAATGCTTGCAGGCAGGTATGGACGAATATATCAGCAAACCCATACAAATCGACGACCTGATCCTGGAATTGAAAAACACAGCTATTATAAAAAATCACTGTTTAAAAACACTTACAGCGTGATTTTGGAGCATCTGAATGTATAAATACAAGATTATATTATTTTTTCTTACTTGCCTGGCGCTTTTTGGGGTTCCGGTTCATCCTCAAACAACCTTTTCTCCAGGGACTTTAGATTATCTTCGTATTCGGAACAAACAACTGGAACTGCGCCCCCTTAACCTGCATCGCTGGGGTAAATTCTTTGCTGCTGATGGTTTGGAATCAGGTAATGTCGGCTTTATTTTAAAACGAACGGACGGCACATTCTGGATTTCCAGCGGTATGGAGGGCGCCGAGGGTACCGGCATTACAGTTTGGGATGGCCTTCATTTTATGCGCATCACTCTTGCTAATGGTTTGCATTCAAATAAAATTACCACAATGTTGCAAGATTATCAAGGTAATATCTGGATTGGCAGCCAGGATAATGGACTGGCGGTTTATAACAATGGTAACTGGACCTATTATACCGTTGCGGACGGACTTGATAATAATTATATATACTCTCTTTTTCAGGATAAAAAAGGCTCTATCTGGATTGGTACATTACAAGGCTTATGCCACTTTGACGGAAAAAAAATTAACCAGGTAGAAAATACGCGTATTTTTAATGGTAACTCGGTCAGGGCAATTACCGAAGGCCCGGACGGCAGTATGTGGTTTGCAGTTGGCCCTGCTAATGTTGCCCGGATAAAAGACCATGTAGAAAAAATTTGGACTCTGGACCGGGACGATATCATTTATCGTAGTATTTTCCAATACCCGTTCGCCTGGGATGACAATGACAACCTGTATTTAGGAACCTATAAAGGTATTTTTAAATTTTCCAATAACTCTTTTCAGCATATTTCCCTGCAGAATAAAATGCCTGATAACCACATTACAGATATAGAGATTTCTCAACAAAACACTATTTACATCACAACCGAATTTGGCGGGCTGGGCGTTTATAAAGATCATTACTGGATGAATTATACAACCGAAGACGGCCTTGGCGATGATGTAACTTTTAGCTTGTCAAAAAATGATAGAAATGACCTGCTAATCGGCACAATGAGCGGCATAACGCTGTTGTATCCAGGCAATTGGAAATACATTACCAGCGCCGATGGTTTATCTACGAACGGCGTAAGAGATATTCTCCCCCGCAGTGATGGCAGCATCTGGTTCGCAACAACTGGTGGGTGTTCTGTGCTGGAAAACGGTAAATGGACTTATTATAATATGGAAAACGGGGTTCCCGGCGCCTATTGTAATGATTTAAATGAAGACAATAACAATAATTTATGGCTAGCTTGTACCAACTGGCGCTCGGTTAGAAGCGGCCTGGGTTTATTTAACCAACAGCAAAAATCCTTTTCCATTCAGGATGATTATCAAATGTTTGTTTTAAACGCCAGCGATGGTTCGCTTTGGGCTGGTAATAAAATTGACTGGCTGAGCAGAGACGATGTTGTTTTACGTATAAAAGACGGGGTCAAAACTGTTTTCAACTCTGGTAACGGTTTACCAATAACATCAACTTTTACTGCCCGTGAATTTGCAGACGGATCGGTTTGGATTGGTTCCAATCTCGATGGTATTGCTGTTTTTAAAGATGAGCAATGGTCACATATTACTACCAAAGATGGCTTGTGTAGTAATAAAATTGGTTCACTGTTGCAGGCATCAAATGGCGATATCTGGGTAGGTAGTCTTGATGCCGGAGCGTCTTTATACAGAGACGGCAAATGGCATACCTTTAACAAGGCTAACGGGCTTGCGGGTTTATTTGTCAAAGATCTGGCCGAAACCCCGGACGGACGTATCTGGCTGGGGCTGGAAGGAAATGGCGTAAATATTTTTGACGGGCAAAATTTTATGCACTTGTCACGTCAAAACGGCCTTTCCAGTGACCTGGTTTGGTGTGTAAAACCCTGGCACGATGGCTCGATATGGATTGGCACCAAAGACAAAGGCGTTTCAATCTATACCCCGCCAATACCACAAGCGCCCGAAACTTATATTCTTGCAGATCAAACCTGGTTATTATGGACTGATGATAATATTCATAACGATACCCTTAAAGTATATCAGAAAAACGGTTCTGCAGACAGCCTGAATATTTTCACCATAGCGCAGCGAAGGTTTACAAAACCAACCGGTATGAAAATGTGCCCGACGTATAAAACCAATTCACTCCGCTTGAATTTTTCGGCCCTGAAAAAATGGCACAATATTCCTGAAAATAAATTCTGGTACTCCTGGAAACTGGATGATAATGACTGGAGTGAATACAGTCATAATACAGACCTGGAACTGGAAAATCTAAAGAATGGCAATCACATTATTCAGGTACGGGCAAAATCGCCTGAACTGGATGCCGATGCAACGCCGGCAATGTATAAATTCAAAATTGCCAAACCACTGCCTATTATTGCAGTAATCTTGTTGTTGGCAGCCCTGGTTCTTTGTTATGCACTGATACGTATGATGATAATTAGCCGTGAAAAAAAGCGCATTCAAATTGAAAAAGAAGAAGCAGAAAAAAAACAAAAAATCGCTGAACATGAAACAAAGATCATGGAACTGGAAAAAGAAAAAGCGATTCGTGAAAAGGAAATTGAACACAAAGAAAAAGAACTCTCGTTAAATGCACAAAAAGCCCTTCGGGAAGCCAAAGAAATTGCGGAACAGGCAACACGAACCAAGAGTGATTTTCTGGCAAATATGAGCCATGAAATACGGACGCCCATGAATGCTGTTATTGGCCTCACCGGTCTGTTACTGGAAACTGAATTAAACAGCGAACAACGAGACTATGTAGATACGATTAAAACCAGTGGCGATGCACTCATGTCCGTCATCAATGATATTCTGGATTATTCAAAAATCGAATCCGGCAAGTTAAACCTGGAATACCAACCCTTTAAATTAAGAGATATTATTGAAGAATGCCTTGATTTTCATGCTGCCAATGCCGCTAAAAAAATGCTCGATCTTGCTTATCTCATTGAACCGGATGTGCCACAAGTAATATTTGGCGATATGAATCGGCTGCGTCAGGTCATCAATAATCTGTTGAGTAATGCTGTTAAATTTACCCATGAAGGCGATATTTTTATCGCGGTGAAATACAGACTGCTGGATAATCAAAAATACGAGCTACTATTCAGCGTCCGGGATACCGGAATTGGTATTCCAAAAGATAAAATCGATACCATGTTTCATTCATTCACCCAGGCGGATGCCTCGACAACGCGAAAATATGGCGGCACCGGTCTGGGTTTGTCCATCAGCAAAAGTCTGTGTGAGAAAATGGGTGGTAAAATGTGGGCCAAAAGTGACGCGGGCAAAGGCTCAACTTTTTACTTTACCATCATAACAGAAGCGGATAATACACAAACACAGGAAACTATAGATGAATCTTTGCCCCAACTATCCGGGAAAATGGTATTGATTGTTGATGATAATGAGACCAACCGGCGCATCCTGTCGGTACAGGCAAAATCATGGAACATGCTGGCGCATGATACCAGTTCGCCTGTTGAAGCAATTGATTTAATAAAAAGGAATGTTGCGTTCGATCTGGTTATTCTGGACATGCAAATGCCGGACATGGATGGTATGACTCTAGCAGAAGAAATCAGAAAATTCAAAACCGCCGCAGAATTGCCAATCATTATGCTCACATCAATCGGTTTTCGCGAAGACAGTGAGCGGATCAAAGCTATTAAATTTGCCAGTTATATCAATAAACCGGTCAAACAATCCAGCCTTTATAATATTCTCGCACACATCTTTAAGGGTGATGCAGCTAATCGTAAAAAAGAGCATACAACACCTGGAATTAATAGTAATTTTGCCCGCCAGTATCCACTGCATATTCTTATAGCAGAAGATAACCTGGTTAATCAAAAACTGATTGAAAAAATTATGTTAAAATTAGGGTATCAGGCAGAAATTGTCAATAACGGACTTGAGGCGCTGCATACTCTGGAACATGGTGATTTCGATGTTATCTTTATGGATGTACAAATGCCCGAAATGGACGGCTTTGAAACTACATCAATTATCCGGCAAAAATGGACAGATAAAAAACCAATCATTGTCGCAATGACCGCGAATGCCATGGAAGGCGACCGGGAAAAATGCCTGCAAGCCGGAATGGACGACTATATCAGCAAACCCATAAGTATTGAAGTACTGCTGGAAATTTTGCAACGTTGTCATCTAAAAACCTTGTGACAATTTGTCAGACATGGCAGATATCTAGTCCCAAAGAATCCTTACTTGTCTGACAGAGGTTTATACAAATCTATAATTATCAATATATTATAGACAATAAAATATTTTTGCATGAAAATTGCAACAAGGGGTTGCATACGCGTTGCCATGGCACAGCCTGACCAGAATGATTTCGGCGCGCTGTGTTCCATTAGCAGCATCTACTTTGCATAAAGCAATCTGAATAATTTATACCGGAATTTTTTTTCGCTTGCATTGAGCAGCGCAACATTATTCAACAGGAAAGGAAAAAAATGAGTGCAAAAGAGCAGAGCAGTTTTAAATTTAAAGCAGAAGTAACCCAGTTACTGGATATTTTAACCCATTCGCTTTATACTCATCGTGATGTATTTATACGTGAATTAATTTCAAATGCTGCCGATGCGCTGGACAAGGTGAGGTTCCTCTCAATCAAGGGTGAAGAGATTGCCAATGCCGACGAAAACCTGGAAATCCGCATTAATCTGGACAAGGACAAAAAAACCTTTACCATTACGGATACGGGAATCGGTATGACCCATGATGAACTTGTCAGCAATATCGGTACAATTGCCCGTTCCGGTACCTCGGAATTTGTTAAACAACTGGCGGCAGAAAAAGACAAGGAAGGTGAGTTGAATTTGATTGGCCGTTTTGGTGTGGGATTTTATTCCGTATTCATGGCCGGTGAAAAAGTGGAAATCACCACCAAATCAGTCAAAAAAGACGAGCCTGCCTGGCAGTGGATCAGCGACGGCCGAGGATCGTTTGAAATTCTACCGGTAAAAGAACCGGTCAAGCGGGGCACCACTATACTTGTACACCTGCGGCAGGATGCGGAAGAATTTGCAGAAAAATTTACGATCCAGTCCGCCATTGAAAAATATTCCAATTTTGTGCCCTTTCCCATCATGGTAGACGGAGAGCAGATCAACAAGGTAACCGCAATCTGGCGGGAACCGAAAAACAATCTCAAAGATGAACAATACAATGAATTTTTCAAATTTATTGCCCGCCAGCAGGATGAGCCCCTCACCCGCTTTCATTTATCAACCGATGTGCCTTTGCAATTTCATGCCTTGCTTTATGTGCCAAAAACCAATCTGGAGCTATTCGGCTTTGGCCGCGAAGACGAAGGCGTACACCTGTTTGTTAAACGTGTATTGATCGATGCCCACGCCAAAGATATTCTGCCCGCATATCTGCGTTTTGTACGCGGTATTGTTGAAAGCGACGACCTGCCCCTGAACATATCGCGGGAGACATTACAGGAGAATCCCTATTTATTTAAAATAAAAACCACCCTGGTCAGCAAATTTTTGTCGCACTTGCAGGAATTTGCCCAGGATGAGGCAAAATATAAAGAATTCTGGCAACAACATGGCCGGATTCTCAAAGAGGGATACAACGATTATACCAACCGGGAAAAAATAGCCGATCTGTTCCGCTTTAATTCATCTCGCTGCAACAATGCAGATGAATTGACATCGCTAAAGAAATATGTGGAAGAAATGGCTGAAAAACAGGAAGAAATTTATTACCTCTCCGGAACGTCCCGGGAATCTGTGGAAAAAAATCCGGTAATGGATATTTTTAAATCGAAAAATATTCAAGTGCTGTACTGCTATGATCCCATCGATGAATTTGTGCTCAGTGGCATGCTGGAATATGATAAAAAGATCTTTGTCTCGGCAGATCAGGCAGATATGAGCAAACTTGCGGCAATCCCTTCCACAACAAAAGAAAAAGATGAAGCAGAGACCAAGCCTGAAGATACCCGCGAACTGGACAAGCTGGCCCGGCGTATCAAAGATATTTTGGGCGACCGGGTTGAAGATGTAAAACTTTCGGAACGACTGGTCGATAGCCCTGCGGTGTTGGTTAGTTCACAGAAAGGGATGTCGGGGCAGATGGAAAAAATTATGCACCTGTACAACCAGAATGCCAAATTACCGGCCAAAGTTATGGAGATCAACAAAAAACATCCTGTAATTTTACAAATGCAAAAAATATATCAAAAGGATGTAAATGATCCTATACTGACCAAACTGGCATATAATCTGTTTTACAGCGTCTCGCTGCTGGATGGCTCATTGCAGGATCCGCAGGAAATGGCGGCACATATCCAGGAAATTCTGGCGGAGACATGTAAATTATACATCAAGGAATAACAACCCCCATAAGAGTATTGAACAAGGGGCAGTTGCCCCTTGTTCGATCCTGTAAAAAACTACTTTTCTGCCAACCCCGGTTTTTCCCGAAAGGTCGTTACAAACACAATTGCACAAATAACCGTTAATGCAGTGGGAATCAGGAATACATGCGTCCAGTTGGTACTGATAACTGCGCCGTTTGCGTCCATTTCAGAAAACAGGTTTTGTATCCAGCCGGCGAATATGCTGCCGGTATACAAGCCCAATCCATAGGTAACAAACGAGATCATGCTTTGCGCCGAGGCGCGGATATCTTTGGGCGCAACGGTATCGACATAAATTTGCGCGGCGGCAAAAAAGAATACAAAACAAAAGCCGTGCAGCGTTAACGAAGCGATAACCAGCCAGGCCGGAGAGCCGATGGAGAAAATAATATACCGTATCGGCCATGCCAGAATGCCCAGGGTGAGGGTTTTGCGCATTCCGTATTTGGGCAAAAAATACGGCAGCAGCAATGCCAGCACAAATATTTCCGCGGCCTGCGCTATGGTCATAACGCCGGATAAACCGGATGAACTGACGCCAATTTTGGGTGATGTTAAAAACGGGCCTGTCAACTGATAATAGAACATGAGTTCAGTAGAAACCACAAAACAAATAATAATGAAAATAGCAAAATTGGGATTTTTCAGCATTTTAAAGGCTTCCACAAACGCCAGGGGATTTTTAGCTTGTTTGTTTGGCGGAGTGTTCGGCAAAGTGAATGCATAAAAGCCCAGCAAAATTGAAGCGATACCCGCCAGCATCAAGGCGTCGCCGGCCAGTCCCGGAATGACTCCTTTGTCTGCCAGAACACGCCACCCTGAAAGCAGCAAACCAATCACAATCCAGCCGATTGACCCGCCGACACGTATCCAGCCGAACTCGCGTTCCGAATCGGTAAGATGATGAAATGTAATGGAATTGGTAAGCGCCATAGTGGGCGCATACATTAAAGTATACAAAAACATCATCAGTATCATCAGCTTGTAGTCGCTAACGAACGACAAGCCAATAAGGAATACTCCGCCTAAAAGTTGTAAAAAGCCGATAACTTTTTGGGTGGCAAAATAACGATCAGCAATCTGCCCGCCAATAAACGGCGAAATAATTGTCGCCAGTGGCAGCAAGCTATAGATAACGCCAACCTGAATGCCGTTAAAACCCAGGGTATTGAGCATATAATCGGACAAAACCGGGTACCAGGCGCCCCAGATGGCGTATTGTAAAAACATCATAATGACCAATTGAATCTTTTTACCCATAAAAAAGCTCCTCCGTTTAGGATAGCCAATCTGTCATTCATCTTGTCTGCGGCAAAACAAATACTTACCGGTGATGTGCTTTCCGGCTGCGATGCGTTGCAGAGGTAAACCCGTATATAAAAAAAGCTGCGCTGCCGCGCCGCCTGGTTATAACCTTATTTTGCTTTTTTACCAGTCACACCCATGATAATAGCAATGACAATTAATATTCCAGCCATAACAGCGGCAATCGGTAAACTTTGCTGCACTGTTTTCCCAACAGCTAAATTGCCGATAAATTTGGGAACAAAGGTGCCGCCCAAAAGGCCAACTGCGAAAATGATACCGAAAATGCTGCCATAGAATTTGGGTTCAAATTTAGCAAACGTAACACCAACAATGGTTGGAAATATTGGCGCAAAAGTAAAACCAGTGACAATAACAGCGATTACAGCAATAACGGGGCTTTTAGTGATAATCATCAATACAATCGTAATCAGGGAGACGATAGCTGCACCGGTAATAACTTTTGTACCTATAGCAGTTAGATTTTTAATTGCCGAAAAGAAAAACCGACCAACCATCATGGCAAAGCCGAAAAATCCAAAAACCAGACCAGCATTGGCAGCGGCGCTATCTGTTCCACCCCAAATTTGAGTTAAATAAAGTTTTATCCAGCCATTCATTGTACTTTCCAGGGCAATATAACAGAATAAAGCCAAGGCTGCCATAATTACTGCACCCTGTCCTAATAACTTGAAAGCCTCGGAAAGTTTGAAACCGGTAGATACTTTTGGATAAGATGTTAACAAAGCAAACACCAGGAATACAATTATCAGAACACCAATTATTGTAATTGGCATGGTATTAGCTAGGCCAATATTATGCCCAAGTGCAACAAGCCAAGGGGTAACCACCAGGCCGAGGCCAAAAAAACCGTTGCCGAAATTTCCGGCTCGGGCTGGTTCTTTGCCCTCAAATAAAACGACAGGGATCAGGGTATTGCCTACTGTATTCAGGCAAATAGCGCCTATGCCAAGAAACACTGATGCCAATAAAGCCATTGAAAAACTGGGGGCATAAGCCAGAAAAAACATACTGGCGCTGGTGACAATAAAACCGATAATGGCAAACAACTTGTAGCCAAATTTATCAATCATTGGGCCAATAAACAATTGCACGATACAGGCTGTTAAAAACAAGGCAAAAAACATAGAACCAATGCCACCTTCGGTTATTGCAAACTTGTTCATTAATTCCGGTGCAATAGCCCCGATAACATTGAAACAGATCGCCAGGGTAAATACCGACATCAGTGCAACAACGGCTGTCATTTTTTTCATGTACTTTACTCCTTTTTAAATGTGTGGATTAAATGATTTATTATTAGTTTTAATTTCCCTGCTTTTATTATTAAAATTCCCTCATTCGCAAATCAATAAACACTGCAAGTAAAGGATGGCTTTAAATAGACTCTATATTATTTGTAGTGGTTAATACTCCCACTATTTTAAGAACAAGGATACAGTTATATCGTTATAAAGACCTGGTTAATGCAACTTTTCGTTGAATAACAATGAAAACAATAAATTTATGTTTGAAGAAAAATATTGCCTGCCATCCATATAATTAATTTTTTAAACTAAACTTTATAAAGAATATACTGCTATCAATAAACTTCATAATAACATTTATTTAAATGCTTTTCTCTGCGCTCTCGGCGACCTCTGCGGTAAAATAAAAGAATGAAACCGCAGAGTTCTCGGAAGACGCAGAGGGGAAAAAGAATAAAACCTTTCCAGGTTATTTATATTTAAAAGAACTTGAGACAAAGAGTTCTCTTTTGCCTTTTATACTTAAAAAAATGGTCATTAAGTAAAATTACTCACAGAAAAGCATATAGAACCTTTAAATATATGGTAAATAACTACCTGATATTTGCGACCGACAGGAGTTAAACACTGTAATAAAATTTAACCGTTTTACTAAATATGAAAATACAAAAAAAAACTTTAATGTCAAGCAAATTTGTTTAGGCCCGACCGTACATAAACGATAAATTACAATGTTTAACAAAGGAATATTCAAATATGATAATCCCTGGAATGAAATACTGTAAAATGGTTCAGCAATAACCTGAACGAGTTTTTCAATACGGTTCTTTCCAGGTCCACTTTTGTATTAGAAGAAACTTGAATTTGTTACAAATCCGGGTTAACCTGTAATTTACGGCGGGACCATAGTGATTCCAGTGTATAAATAACCAGGGCGATCCAGATGATCAAAAAACCCCTGAACCGGCTGGCAGGAAAACTTTCATGATAGATAAACACGCCAATGAGAAATTGTAGAGTCGGGGCAATGTATTGCAATATACCCAGCGAGGTCATGGTAATTTTGCGGGCGCCGGCGGCAAACAGCAACAACGGCAGAGCAGTGATCAGGCCGGTGAGCATTAGCAATAACGATTGTATTACTCCGCAATGCCCGAATGCGCCGCTGCCCTGTACCTGCATAAAAATCAATAGCGCCAAAGCCGGAATAAAATAAATCCCCGATTCAGCCGCCAGGCCTTCCAGCGAACCCAGCGCCGCGGTTTTGCGCAGCAGGCCGTATATTGCAAAAGTTAAAGCTAAAATCAGGGCGATCCACGGAAAGCGGCCATAGTGAAAAGTTAAATACAATACCCCGGCCGCAGCAAGCAATATGGCAGTCAGTTGACCAATACGCAGCCGCTCTTTTAAAAACAAAACCCCGAACAACACATTAACCAGCGGGTTTATAAAATAGCCGAGACTGGTTTCAACAATAAACCCTGAATTGACTGCCCAAATATAGGTTAGCCAGTTTATACCAATAAGGGTCGCAGTAACACAAAAAGTAACCAGGGTACGGAGGTTGCGTAATTTATTCAGCCATTGCCAGTTATGCTTTACACTGACCAGCAATACGCAAAAAACAAACGACCAGATCATCCGGTGAAAGACTATTTCATAAGAAGACACCTCCTGGATCAACTTCCAGTAAATTGGCAACAAACCCCATAACAAATATGCACAAAAAGCGTATATGACACCTTTTTTCATGTTCTAAAAACCACTCATTAAAAATATTAATCCGGAAAGCCGGTAAAGCGGGCAGGCGGGTAAAATCATGCCTGGTTAATAGCCGGGCTTTGTTTTCCTGCTTTATATCATTTTTATTGTGATTAAGATATGAAAAAAAAGTAAATAAAACATACAAATAAATACTTGCAACGATTAAATAAACAGCCCTGTTTTTGCCCCATCTACAAAGAGAATTGAAAGATTCTCCAAAGCTTTTTCATTCCCTCACTATCCCCAGCTTGTAGGGCCCCTTTTCCAGCAATACCTCGTAACCTGCCTGGTCGCCGGCAATTAGCAAATTTTGCCCGGGTTTATCACTCACCCAGGTTTCCATAACCTTGCCCAAAAAAATCGTATGATCGCCCGCCGAAACAGAATCTGTAACCAAACATTCAAAATTGGCAATTGCATTGGTAATAATGGGACTTTTAATATACTCGCCCTTGTCGGTCTCAAGTCCAAATTTTACAAAGCGGTCTTCCCCATTTGCGTTACTTTCTCCGCAGCCGAACGTCGCTGCTGCCAATGCCGCACCGGGAATGGCAATATTGAACTCGTTTGATTCTTTAATGCAATTATGCATAGTCCGCGTGCTGTTGATGGCAATAGCAAAAACGGGGGGTTCGAAAGATACCCTCATAATCCATCCAACAGTGATGATTTGGGGTTTTCCAAAGCTATCCACGCTTGTAATCAGGGCCAGCTTTTCCGGTGTACGCCAGACATTCATACCTGTATCAAAATTTGTTTTTTCCATAATCGCTTCCTGTTATTATTTTAA
>CAYNSO010000062.1:19088-22281 GCA_964399735.1 uncultured Cytophagia bacterium | reverse complement strand
CCCACAGAAAACATTTAGAATCAAATTTTTTCTAGTTATTTTAACGTGAGACTAAAATATTAAGTATTTTATTCAAAATTTTTGTCGCCAAAATGTGGTCGTCTGGCAATTTAGTGCTTGCTTTGCAAAGTTTAAAGCAATAAATTAGCAGGTGCTTTTTGCAGGAATTGACATACAGAAGCCATCGGCGTTAGCGCCGTTAGCCGGGTGGACAGACATTGCTTTTCGCCGGTTATGCAAGGAAAAGGGCGCCGATATTTTATATACAGAAATGGCAAGCGCCGACGGCATAATCCGGGATCAGCATAAAACGCTGGATTATATTAAATTTTCTGAACAGGAAAAACCTCTGGGTGTACAGATATTTGGCGCTGAAGCGGATGTTTTGGCCAAAGCGGCAGAAATCGTCAGCCGCAGCAATCCCACTTTTATAGATATAAATTTCGGCTGTCCGGCGCGCAAAGTCGTCAAGCGCGGCGCCGGTTCCAGTTTAATGAAAGACCTGGCCGGCATTGCCGAAATTGCCAAGGCGGTAACCCGCGCCACGCATTTACCCATTACCGCCAAAATACGCAGCGGCTGGGATGAAATTGTCGCCATAGAAACTGCCAAAGCGCTTCAGGATAACGGCATTGCCATGATCTGCGTCCATCCACGCACGCAAAAAATGCAGTTCAAAGGCCAGGCGGATTGGGAGTTGATTACACGAGTCAAGCAGGCTGTCACCGTTCCTGTTATTGGTAATGGCGATATTAAAACCGCCGCCGACGCGATGCGAATGTACGAAACCACCGGCTGCGACGGTATTATGATCGGCAGGGCGGCGCGCGGCAATCCATGGATCTTTTACCAGGTGGCACAACTGCTCAATAATAATACCGATATTGCGCTCCCCGGTCTCAAAGAACGAATCGAAACCTGCGCCCGGCATTTGCAGCTTGCTCAGGAATTATATGGACCGGAGCGGGCGGTGTTGATCATGCGAAAACATATCGCCCTGTATCTTAAAGGGCTTCCCAAAGCGGGTGAACTGAGAATAAAAATATTTTCACTTACCAGACCTCAGGATGTGATTGAAACTTTATTACAATATATGAATACATTTAACACCAATTGATACAAGGCAGGAGCATAATAAACCTGCCTTTTTTATTGTATAACCAAAGGACTGGAAAAAAACCAGAGATTGAAATATTATAATTTTCTTTATGTTTAATATATAACATATATATATGGATTAAAACCGGGAGTATTTTATGAGCAAACGTAAAGCAATCATCATGGGAGCCGCGGGCAGAGATTTTCATAATTTTAATTGCTATTTTAAAAATAATCAGGATTATGAAGTAGCTGCTTTTACCGCTACGCAAATACCGGACATCGACGAAAGAAAATATCCCGCCGAATTGGCCGGTTCAATGTATCCCAAAGGAATACCAATTGTCGCTGAGGAAAATTTACCGGAATTGATTCGTAAACATGAAATTGAAGAAGTGTTTTTTTCTTATAGCGATGTACCGCATATTGTGGTAATGAACAAAGCCTCGCTGGTCAATTCCCTGGGAGCGACTTTTACTTTGTTAGGGCCAAAATTTACAATGCTGCAATCGAAAAAACCTGTGGTTGCGGTTTGTGCGGTGCGAACCGGCTGTGGCAAAAGTCAAACTACCCGTCGGGTTGCCGAAATTTTACAACAACGGGGTAAAAAAATTGTGGTCATTCGCCACCCCATGCCCTATGGCGACCTGGTAGCGCAGCGGGTACAGCGTTTTGCCACGCTTGCCGATCTTGAAAAGCATCATTGCACGGTTGAAGAGATGGAAGAGTATGAACCGCATATTGTTCAGGGCTCAATTGTTTATGCCGGCGTCGATTATGGTGCGATTCTGGCTGATGCGGAAAAAGAGGCTGATGTAATTTTATGGGATGGCGGCAATAACGATGTGCCGTTCTACAAACCCGATGTACACATTGTCGTAGCCGACCCACTGCGTCCGGGCCACGAGGTCAGCTATTACCCCGGCGAGACCAACCTGCGCATGGCGGATTATGTTATTATTAATAAAGAAGTAGAAGCTGATTTTGAAGCCATCGAAGAGGTGCGCAGCAATATACGGCTGGTTAATCCATCCGCAATCATTATTGATGCGGCTTCGCCGGTGTCTGTTGAAAATCCGGAAATTATCCGCGGCAAAAAAGCGCTGGTGGTTGAAGACGGCCCGACCCTGACGCATGGAGAAATGACTTTTGGCGCCGGCGTTGTGGCTGCCGAACGCTGGGGCGCTGTGGAAATCGTCGATCCTCGTCCTTTCTTGAAGGGAAAGCTGGTCGATACATTTGAAAAATACCCGGAAATTGGTCAGGTATTACCGGCCATGGGATATGGCAAGGAACAACTCAAAGACCTGGAAGCGACCATTAATGCCACAGAATGCGATGCGGTTATTATCGGAACGCCCATTGACCTGAGACGTATAATAAATATTAAAAAACCGTCAGTGCGGGTTTTTTATGAATTACAGGAAATCGGTAAAATTACCTTGCAAGACGCTTTGAAAAACATTTGATATGGATTTGTAATTCAACCAGATTAACATGTTATGATCATGTCGGTAAGAGGAAAAAAGGTAGTTGTGGCGCTGGGGGGCAATGCCATAACCCGTGAATTTGAAGAAGGCGATATCTATCAGCAGTTTGCCAATACCCGCCGGGCGCTTGCGGGGGTAGTGGATTTAGCGGCGCAGGGCTGCAAAATGGTCATTACCCATGGTAATGGCCCGCAGGTAGGCAATGCGCTGATTCGCGTGGAAGAAACGCGGCGCCTGGTGCCGCCGGTACCCCTGGGAGTTATTGTGGCAGATCTGGAAGGGGGAATGGGTTATATGATCGAGCAGACCATGCAGAATAAACTCTTGGCCAGAAAAATTGACCGGCCGGTGGTTACAATTCTGAGCCAGGTAATTGTTGATAAAAACGATCCTTCCATTCTCAACCCCACCAAATTTGTCGGCCCGTTTTACCAGCAGGAAGATATCGCCCGGCTGGAAAAAACCCGCGGTTACATAATTAAAAAGGACGCCAACCGGGGATACCGGCGGGTTGTGCCTTCGCCGCGGCCACGCCGTTTTATCAATGCCGATATAATAGGCCGACTGGTCGACGACGGCGTTTTGGTGCTGGCTGCCGGCGGCGG
>CAYNSO010000062.1:0-18988 GCA_964399735.1 uncultured Cytophagia bacterium | reverse complement strand
ATATAATAGGCCGACTGGTCGACGACGGCGTTTTGGTGCTGGCTGCCGGCGGCGGTGGAATTCCGGTATATATCGAAAGTGATGGTCGTTACGAAGGCGTGGATGGCGTGGTGGATAAGGATCTGGCATCCAGTGTACTGGCGCAGCAAATAGGCGCGCGGATGTTGTTCATCCTTACGGCTGTAGAAAAAGTGGCGTTAAATTTCGGCGCCCCTCAACAGCAGTTCCTGGATGTTTTAACGCTCGAACAGGCCCGGAAATATTTGCATGAAGGGCAGTTCCCGCAAGGTAGTATGGGCCCTAAAATTGAAGCGGCAATTGATTTTTTGGAAAAGGGCGGCGAGCAGGTGGTTATTTGCGCGGTGGAAAGTTTAACCGCGGCAATATCCGGCGCTACCGGCACCCGTATCGTCCCCTGATAAATAATTCTTATAACCAGGATTAATTCTATGTCAAAAAAAGAGGCGAAAAAGGAAATCAAAATCCGTGAGGAATGGTGCAAGGGATGTGAAATTTGTGTGCAGTTTTGCCCAAAAGAAGTATTGGTTATGAAGGACGGCAAAGCCTGGGTAGCAAATTTGGCAAGTTGCACAGCCTGTGGTCTGTGCGAACTGTATTGCCCGGATTTTGCGATTGAAGTGCTGGTACTGGACGAAGCCACAAAGGAAAATTAGACAAAATATGAAAAATTCATCAAACAATATAGAGATCATTTCCGGCAATGAAGCATGCGCTATGGCCGCCCTGGCGGCAGGAATGCGATTTTTTGCCGGTTATCCGATTACGCCTTCTTCAGAAATCGCTGAATATCTCTCCAGCCGGCTGCCGGAGTATGGCGGTGTTTTCATTCAAATGGAAGATGAAATTGCCTCAATCGGGGCAATAATCGGCGCTTCATTAACCGGCGCAAAAGCCATGACAGCCACCAGCGGGCCCGGTTTTTCGCTGATGCAGGAGAACATTGGTTATGCGCTGATGGCAGAAATTCCCTGCGTAATTGTTAATGTTATGCGCGGCGGCCCCAGTACCGGTTTGCCCACCTTGCCGTCGCAGGGAGATGTGATGCAGGCGCGCTGGGGCACACATGGCGACCATCAGATCATTGCTCTCACCCCCAACAGCGTACGGGAATCGTATGATATGACCATCCGCGCTTTTAATTTATCCGAGCTTTACCGCACCCCGGTAATTTTATTGCTGGATGAGATCATTGGGCATGTTAACGAAAAACTGACAATTCCATCGCCGCAAGAATACACAATTCATACCCGGCCGCGCCCGACAAGTACGGAAAATTATCTGCCCTACAAGATAACGCCTTCCGGTGTGCCGCCCATGGCAGATTTTGGCGCCGGGTTGCGTTATCATGTCACCGGACTGGCTCATGATGAAACCGGGTTCCCCACCAACAACCCCGATAAAATTCAGGAACTATTGCTGCGTCTGGACAGAAAGATAACGCAAAACCGCGACGATATTATTGAGGTAGAAGAATACCTGCTGGAAGATGCCGAGATCGCTTTTATTGCTTATGGCTCCGCCGCCCGTTCCGCGCGGCATACCATTAAATTGCTGCGCGATAGCGGCATTAAAGCCGGCATGCTGCGGTTAAAAACGCTGTGGCCCTTTGC
Organism: uncultured Cytophagia bacterium; assembly: GCA_964399735.1. GTDB lineage: Bacteria > Zhuqueibacterota > Zhuqueibacteria > Residuimicrobiales > Krinioviventaceae > Fontivivens. The sequence goes on along the minus strand of CAYNSO010000062.1, from coordinate 17,357 downwards.
AGAAAAGCCGATTGCACATTATTCCAAACGTATTAAAGCCTGGTTTGTGCCGGAACTAAACCTGGGGCAGATAGCTCACGAGGTAGAGTGGGCAGTGCGCGGTAAAGCCCCGGTATTTAAATTTAATAAAATTAATGGCGAGCCAATCAATCCCAATGAATTGCATCAATTTGTAAAGGAAACCCTGCATGTTTGATTATGATCATTATTTACGCACCTCAAAAATGCCCCTTATCTGGTGTGCCGGTTGCGGGGACGGTATTGTGTTAAAATCTCTGTTGCGGGCAATCCATAAAAACGGCTTTACCAAAGACAATGTCGTTATGGTTTCGGGTATTGGCTGTTCAAGCCGGTTGACCGGTTATGTGGATTTTAATACGCTGCACACAACCCATGGGCGGGCAATTACCTATGCAACCGGTATAAAAATGGCGCGCCCGGATTTAAAGGTAATTGTAGTAACCGGAGACGGCGATGCGACATCAATAGGCGGCAATCATTATATTCATGCTGCGCGCCGGAATATTGATTTAACTGTGATTTTATTCAATAATCAAATTTATGGAATGACCGGCGGACAGGTATCGCCCACTACGCCGCGCGGCAAAAAGGCTAGCACTGCACCGTTCGGCAGTTTTGAAAATATTTTTAATATCAGCGGTCTGGCAATTGCCGCCGGGGCGTCTTTTGTTGCCCGTTCTACAGTTGCCAACCCGGTACAGGTGGAAAATTATATCAACAAAGCCTTGCAGAAAAAGGGTTTTTCTGTTGTGGAAGTGATGACGCCGTGCCCCACCACTTTTGGCCGCCGCAACAAAGCCGGCGCCGGAGTGGATATGTTAAAATGGCAAAAAGAGCATAGCGTTACTATTAAAGCTGCCGAGATCATGGAACCGGCCGAGTTGAACGACAGTATTATCACCGGAATCTTTGTTGATATTGATAAACCGGAATGTCGTGCAGAATATCAAAAAGTGATCGATCAATTAAAAAAATAAAAGGAGTTTTACTAAAATGAGTTTTCGATACGAGGTGCGTCTGAGCGGTGAAGGCGGGCAGGGTCTGGTGCTGGCAGGGAAAATACTGGCCGAAGCAGCAGCGATCTATGATAATTTAAATGCCACCCAAAGTCAATCGTATGGACCGGAAGCCCGCGGCGGCGCCAGCCGTTCCGAAGTAATCATTTCCGATGAAGATATTGATTACCCCAAGGCAGTGAATATTGATTTATTATTGGCGCTCACCCAGGAATCGTTTGACCGTTATAGTAATGATGTTAAATCGGGAGGAATTGTCATTGTTGATGGCGGAGTTGTCAAGCAAGCCCAACCCGGCAAATTTCGTCTGTTTGAAATTCCTGTAACCCAACTGGCCAGGGAAAAAGCCGGCCGGGCGCTTGTGGCAAATATTGTTGCGCTTGGAATTATCGCTGGAATTTCCAATATTGTATCTGAAAATGCCTTGAAAATGGCCATAGGCGCACGCGTACCCCGCGGCACTGAAGAACTGAATTTAAAGGCCTTTCAAATTGGACTGGACGAAGCGAGGAAACTGCCCGGAAACAAATAATTGTAATTAGCAGGCAAATTATTATACACAAGAGGGAGCAAAAATGGCGAGAACACTGGCAATATTAAAACCGGATTGTTTAAAGAAAAAGTTAATGGGAACCATATTAAGCCGAATTGAACAGGCCGGTTTTTCCATCATTGCGGCAAAAATAATACATTTAACTACCGCACAGGCGGAGGCTTTTTATAAAGTACACTATGGTAAACCTTTTTATTTCGGATTGATAGAGTTTATGACAGAAGGCCCTTGTATGGTTGCTGTTTTGGAAAAAGAAAACGCCGTTGCCGATTATCGCACTTTGATGGGAAATACTGATCCCTCGCAGGCTGCGCCCGGGACGATACGCCACGAGTTTGCATCAACAATACGGCAAAATATTGTCCATGGCTCAGATTCTCTTGAAAATGCTGAACGTGAAATAAGTTTCTTTTTCAGCGAATCGGAACTATGCCTCTTATACCCGGCTGCTGAAAAAAAATGAATGAAATTCATAAAATGCGATTTTTTGGCTTGACTATTAGACGATTATTTGCTAAATTTTTAATCGTTTTGGAGATTGAAAATGGTCAAGTTAAATATTGCAAATTATTCTGAAGGGTCGCTCGTTGAAACGGCAAGTGTTTCACCGGCGGAAGTAAATTTATCCGAGTATGAGGAATTTCGCTCTCCCGTTGGATTAATTTTCAATATAAACAAAATTGGCTCTGAAATTTATATCAGGGCAGAAATCTCGACAATTGCCAGCCTGGTGTGTGACCGCTGCCTTGAGGGTTATGAATGGCCCCTGCAGGACAAGATAGATATTTTATGCACCACAGACCCTGGTTTGGTAAAAAATGATCAGGATGACGTCTATTTGATAACCGCTGCCAGTAAAGAGGTGGATATTACTGAATCAATCCGGCAGTCATTAATAATAGCGCTTCCGCAAAAGAAACTGTGTCAAAAAAAATGTAAAGGATTGTGCCCCAGCTGTGGAATTAATTTGAACCTGGAAGTATGCCAGTGTAAAAATGAAAAAATCGATCCCCGCTGGGATGCACTGAATAAAATCAAATTTAATTAAAAAATCAGAGGATAAAAATGCCATTACCCAAACGTAGACATTCAAAAGCACGAGGCAAAAAACGCTTTGCCAACTGGAATACAACCACACCAACAGTTACCGAGTGTGCCAATTGTCATCAACCAAAACTATCTCATCGGGCATGTCCAAATTGCGGTTATTACAAAGGACGTTCAGTATTTCTGCCACGAGAATCCTGATTTTTATATCCCCGCCGATTTATATATGTACAGGTAATAAATTAGCAATGCTTGCAAATAACGATAATAGCGGAGCATAAATTGATTAAAATTGCATTGGATGCAATGGGTGGGGATAATGCCCCTGTTGATGTTGTACATGGTGGTATCGAAGCGGCTCGTTTGGCCAAAGACAAGTATGAAGTGGTTCTGGTAGGTGACAAGGAAGCAATTGAAAAAGAAATTGCCAAACATTTTCATACCCAAAATTTACCGATTTCGGTTGTTCATTCCTCACAAGCCGTTGCTATGAATGAACATCCTTCAAATGCGTTAAAAATGAAAGATTCATCCATTGCCGTTGCAATTGGATTGCTAAAGGAAGGAAAAGTGGATGCCGTCGTCAGCGCCGGTAATACCGGTGCAGTTATGGCAACGGCATTATTTGGCTTGAGGCGAATCAAAGGCATTCGCCGGCCAGCTATCGGTTCCATTCTGCCAACTGAAAATGGCAGCACCCTGTTGATTGACGCCGGCGCCAATGTCGACTGCCGGCCCATGGACCTGGTGCAGTTTGCCATAATGGGACAAGTATATTATTCCCACGTTTTTGCTGTTCCAAATGCTACTGTTGGTTTGCTAAGTATAGGCCATGAGGAAACCAAAGGCAATGAAATGGTTCTTGAAGCCCATGAATTATTTGAAAAAGCGCCTGTTAACTTTATAGGAAATATTGAAGGCGGCGACATTTTAAAGGGAAAAGCGCATGTTGTGGCTTGTGACGGATTTGTCGGTAACATTGTTTTGAAATTCGCCGAAAGCCTGCATGGTTTGTTAAAGTTTAATTTACGCCGTTTTATTCGCAAGTACTTTTTTTCTCAAATTGGCTATGTATTGATGAAAGCAACTTTTGATAATATTAAAAAAGTATTCGATTATCAGGAATACGGTGGCGCGCCATTATTGGGTGTTGACGGGTGTTGTATTATTGCCCATGGCAAATCAACCCCCAAAGCGATCAAAAACGCCATTTTAGCCGCTTACAAGATGGTTGATGAAAATGTAATTGACCACATCAAGACCTCGTTGCAAGGGTTTGATAATGAGTGAGCCTGAACTTTTTTGCCGAAATGGTCTTTTAGAGTAGATTGGAGTATATTTTGATAAAACCAAAATCAATGATTGTGAGCACAGGTTCTGCAATACCGGATAAAATATTGACAAATTCCGATTTGGAAAAAATAGTAGATACCACGGATGAATGGATTCGCTCCCGTTCCGGAATTGAAAAACGGCACATTGCTGCTGATAATCAATTTTCCTCCGATTTAGGCGCTGAAGCGGCTAAAAAAGCCATGATCAGAGCCGGAGTTACCCCGGAAGAACTCGATTATATAATCGTTGCCACAATTACACCGGATGTTGGTTTTCCTTCTACAGCCTGTTTTATACAGGAAAAACTGGCGGCTTTTAATGCCACAGCAATGGATATTTCTGCTGCCTGTACAGGTTTCATTTATGCCATGGAATTAGCTGATTGCCTGATCCAGGCAAACAAAGCCAAAACTATTTTGATCATCGGTGTAGAAACACTGTCGAAAATTACTGATTATACAGACCGCACTACCTGCGTGCTATTTGGTGATGGCGCCGGTGCGGCAATTATTAAACCGGCTGAAAATGAGCGCGGCGTTTTGGGTACATTTACCAAAAGTAACGGCAGTTTGCATTATCTGTTGCATATTCCCGGTTATGGCACCAAGTATCCGCCGACCCATGAAAGTATCGACCAACGTTTGCCTTTTATCAAAATGGCGGGAAAGGAAGTTTTCAAGTTTGCCGTCACTGCAATGGGCGACGCCGCAGTGAAAATACTTCAAGATACCGGTTTAACAAATAAAGATATTGATCTGTTAATTCCGCATCAAGCCAATTTACGGATTATCGATGCAACGGCCAAACGCATCAATCTTGAAACGGAAAAGGTTTTTGTCAATGTCAATAATTATGGCAACACCTCCGCTGCGTCAATTCCTCTGGCTCTTGATGAAGCGATTAGCAACGGGCGAGTGCAGCAGGGAAATATCGTGGTGTTGGTTGCATTTGGAGCCGGCTTTACATGGGGCTCCGCAGCCATAAAATTATAAATATGGTAAAACAGACAGGATAACCTATGATGAACTTTCGCAGCTTTTTCTATTCAGGTTTGGTTTTTTTAGCATCATTATTATTAGCATGCGGACCGACCATGGTACAAATGCCGGTGCACAAACCTGCCGAGATTGATGTTAAAGGGCTGAAAAAAATTGCTATTGTCGATTTCCAGGGCGTAAATAGTTCCGGTGATCTTGCAGCCAGCTTGTTAACAACAGAATTAATGCATAGCAATTTTTTTCAGATTTTTGAACGCAGTAAAATAGATGTGCTTCTGGACGAGCATGAATTAGCCCAGGCAGGCGTGGTTGACGAAAACACTGCGCGCCAGGTGGGGCAGATGCTTGGAGTTGACGCCCTGGTATTTGGAGAAGTTGTCTCGTGCAGTGTTGATCCTGATGAAAAAGGCGTGCAAAAAGTTGAAAAGAAGGTTGGCACCGGTAAATATCGCACCGTTACCCGCAACAAGAAAAAGGTGCGTGAAGAAATAATGAAAACTGCCTATATTGATCAGCACTATATGATCCGCAGGGGCACGGTTGCCGTTACTTTTCGTGTTGTAAATATTGAAACCGGCCAATTGATTGCTTCCAAAGCAAAAAGCAAATCGTACGATAGCGGCAAAGTTGTGGAAGGCAAGGGAACGTTAAAATCACGTGATGCTATTATCAATGATTTAATGGCAGATATTGTTAAAGAATTTGCCAAAGAGATTGCTCCTTATGTGGTTATGGAAAAGCATCCATTGGAATCCGGCTCCGGGTCTACTAAAATTGGTGTGCAATATGCCAAAAACGGTTTATGGGATGAGGCAATTGCTGCTTTTAATCGGGCGATTAAGGAACAACCTAAAAATTCCGGCGCCTGGTATAACCTGGGCATTGCCTGCATGGTAACCGGAGATTACGACAAAGCCGAAATGCTTTTCAACAAAGCAATTGAATTAAAGAATAAAAATCTCTATTTTCAGGCTCTTGCCCATATCCGCGAACTGCGTTTGCAAAGAGAAAAATTACGTCAACAGGTGGGCAGTTAGTGGGTAAACGAGCATTTTTATTTCCCGGACAGGGTTCCCAGTATGTCGGGATGGGCAAAGATTTTTATGAGCAGTATCCGCAAGTGCGGGAACTGTATGATCGGGCAAATGATATACTAGGATTTGATATTGCCGGGCTTTGTTTTTCAGGTCCGCAGGAAGAATTGAATCAAACTGTAAACACCCAGCCGGCAATTTTTATACATAGTTATTTAGTATTTGATTTATTGCGTAATAGAAATATAGTTCCCGATGTAACGGCGGGGCACAGCCTGGGCGAGTTTACCGCTCTCACCGCCGCCGGATGTTTGAGTTTTGAGCAAGGTCTTGACCTGGTAAAAAAACGTGGTCGGCTTATGCAGCAGGCTGCGGATTACCAGAAAGGCTCTATGGCTGCTATTATCGGCCTGGAATTTTCGGTTATCGAAGGTATATGCCATGAAGCAGCTCAAGTTGGCATTGTTAACATTGCTAATTATAATTCGCCGGAACAGGTGGTCATTTCCGGTGCAGTGAACGCGGTTCAGAAAGCAATGACTTTGGCTACTGAAAAAGGAGCGAAAAGAGCAATCGAATTAAAAGTAACCGGCGCTTTTCACTCTAAATTGATGGAACCCGCATTGGCGGATTTTACCCGTGAATTGGAAAACACGGATTTTAAAAATCCGAAAAAAGAGGTTTTTTCCAACGTCACCGCCGGCCTGGTCAACAGCGCTGACGAGATCAAAAATTTGCTGGCAAAGCAATTATCAAGCCCGGTTATGTGGACACAGACCATTCAGGGAATGATAAAAGACGGAGTTACTCATTTTTTTGAAGCCGGCCCCGGTAGTGTATTAACCGGTTTGCTGCGTAAAACGAGCCGGGAAATACCAATAACGACAATAGGAACAGTACAGCAATTAATAAATATTGAGGAACAGAGTGAAATTACTGGAAAATAAAGCAGCAGTTGTAACTGGTGGAGCAAGAGGTATCGGTGAAGCAATATGTAGAAAACTGGCGTCCGAGGGATGTAATATTGTAGTATCTGATATTGATTTGGAAGGTGCACAGCAAACTGCCACAAGATTACAGGAATTGGGCATAGATACTCTTGCGGTAAAAACCAATGTCGCCAGTTTGGAAGATGCCGAAAAATTAATGCAAGCAGCAACAGAAAAATTCGGCAAGATAGATATTTTGATCAATAACGCCGGAATAACCCGCGATAATATTATTATGCGGATGGGTGAAGCGGAATGGGATGCAGTAATATCAGTAAACTTGAAAGGCACATTTAATTGTATTAAAGCAGCTAACCGAATTTTTTTTAAACAAAAATACGGTAAAATTATCAATATGGCTTCAGTAGTAGGAGTGATGGGAAATTTGGGACAGGCAAATTATTCTGCTTCCAAAGCCGGGGTGATCGGCCTGACAAAATCTGTGGCAAAAGAGTTTGGTAGCCGCAATATTCAGGTTAACGCTATTGCTCCGGGGTACATTGAAACCGAAATGACCAAAAAATTACCGGACTCGGCTAAAGAGGCTTTTTTAAATGTAATTCCTTTAAAACGTCCCGGAACACCGGAAGATGTGGCACAGGTAGCTTTGTTCCTTGCCTGTTCGCTCTCCGACTATATTACCGGGCAGGTAATACAGGTGGATGGCGGGATGTTGATGTAGAATAATCAAGAAAAAGAAAAACAAACATATTAACAATTCATTCAGGAGGTAAAAAACCATGGCTGTAGAAGATAAGGTAAAAGAGATAATTGTCGAACAACTGGGTGTAGACGCCAGCGAAGTAACCCCGGAAGCGTCATTTATTGACGATTTGGGCGCTGATTCACTGGATACCGTTGAACTGGTTATGGCTTTTGAAGAGGAATTTGGTTTGGAAATTCCCGACGAAGAAGCTGAAAAGTTGACCTCGGTTGGTGAAGCTCTTAAATATTTAAAGGAAAAACTCGGAAACGCAGAATAATATACATATTTAAATGGCGGGAATCGTTCCCGCCATTTTTTGATGTTTATAAATCGTATGGTTTTTTGTATTATCCGATTCCTGTTATCTTTTGAACTGGTATTATTAATTTTGAGGTATTCATGGATTTAAAGAGAGTAGTAGTAACCGGAATGGGATTAGTGAGCCCGCTGGGAGATACCCTTGAAACATATTGGAATAATCTGTTAAATGGCAGGAATGGTGTTTCCCATATTACTCTTTTTGACACAAGCGATTATAAAACAAAAATTGCTGCCGAGGTGAAAGATTTTCATCCGGAGAACTATATTGATAAAAAAGAAGTCCGCCGCATGGATCGCTTTACCCAATTTGCACTGGTTGCGGCCATCAAAGCGATTGAAGATTCTGCAATTAATCTCGAAGCTACGGACAGGGAAACATTTGGAGTAATTGCTTCATCCGGTATTGGCGGTATGATTACTTATGAAGAAGAGTGCCGTACCATGATTGAACGTGGCCCCAAGTGGGTTAGCCCGTTCTTTATCCCCATGTTGATTTCCGATATTGCCCCCGGATATATATCAATCCGTTTTGGACTAAAAGGGGTTAATTATGCAACCACATCAGCCTGTGCTTCTTCCTCTCATGCAATCGGCGAAGCTTATAACCATATCCGTTATGGAAAAGCCAATGCCATGTTAGCCGGCGGCAGTGAAGCGCCGGTTAATCGTATGGGCATTGCCGGATTTAATGCTTTAAAGGCAATCTCGGTAAGAAATGACGAACCGGAAAAGGCCAGCCGACCCTTTGAATTAAACCGGGACGGATTTATTATGGGCGAAGGCGGTGGTATTCTGCTTTTGGAAGAACTGGAACATGCCAGAGCCAGAAAAGCAAAAATTTATGGAGAAATTGTCGGTGTTGGCTTTACAGCTGACGCATTTCATATTACCCAGCCTGTACCGGGCGGAGAAGGCGCCGCCAGGGCTATGAAACTCGCAATGCAGGATGCCGGCATAAAACCTGAACAAGTAGAATATATCAATGCGCACGGCACTTCAACACAGTTTAATGATAAAACTGAAACAGAAGCCATAAAAAGCGTATTTGGCGAACATGCCTGGAAGCTGGATATCAGCTCGACCAAATCCATGGTGGGTCATTTATTGGGCGCTTCCGGCGCTGTTGAAGCTATTGCCACCCTTTTATGTATTAATAATGATACCATCCATCCGACAACCAATTATGAAACACCGGATCCGGATTGTGATTTAAATTATGTACCGAATGTATCTAAAAAGAGAATAGTTAATTATGCCCTTTCCAATTCATTTGGATTTGGCGGTCATAATGTAACCCTGGCTTTTAAAAAATTTAACGCATAATGCTTATGAAATTGCTCAGGCAATTTTTCAATTTTTTTCGTTTCCAAAAAATTGAATCAAATCCTCAAGATCGTTTATTTGAATTATCAAAACGTCTCAATTATCAGTTTAATAACTGGAATCTGCTATTTCAGGCGTTAAAACATCGTTCTTACCTGACTTGTACTGGTGAAAAAAGAATTGAATCTAATGAAAGGTTGGAATTGTTGGGCGATTCTGTTTTGGGTCTGGTAATAACCGAGTTCCTCTTTAACCGTTTTCCTGAAGAAGAGGAAGGGATATTGACCACCTATAAATCGCTGCTGGTCAACCGCACAGTGCTTTCACAAGTTGCCAAAGATTTTGGATTGGGCAAGTTTTTGTTGCTCAATGATTCCGAAGAGCGATCCGGCGGCCGCAAACGGGATTCAATTTTATCGGACGGTGTTGAAGCGATTATTGGCGCAATTTATATTGATGGCGGTCTGGATAAGGCACGATATTTTGTCCAAAACCACATTGCCGTAAAGCTGGATGATATTCTTAAAAAAGGTCAATTAAAAAATTACAAAAGTATTTTACAGGAACATTGCCAGAGTTGTAGTTTACACGGGCCCAAATATATTATTGAAGAGGAAAACGGTCCGGATCATCTCAAAGAATTTACTGTCGCCGTAGTTATAGATGGGAAAAAACTGGGTTCCGGGCACGGGCATTCAAAAAAAGATGCAGAGCAAAAAGCGGCCAGGGAATCGTTATTGCAATTAAATGTAATTTGAAAATACAGGTGAACTATGAACTATTTTTTAACTGAAGAACAAGAAGCGTTTCGCCAGTTGGCATACGAGTTTGCTCAGGGTAAAATTGCGCCCGTAGCAGCGGAATATGATGTCAAGGGAGAATTCCCCTGGCCTATAGTCAAAGAAATGGCCAGAATGGATTTCTTCCGCCTGTGGATACCGGAAGAATATGAGGGCCTTGGCGGCGGTATTATGGAAATGTGCCTGGTTACGGAAGAAATGTCCCGCGCCTGCGGCGGCATTGCTTTGGCATTGGCCGGTACTGCCTTGGGGACTTTTCCGATTCTGATTTCGGGAAATGATGAACAAAGAAAGAAATACCTGCCGGCATTGGCCAGCGGCGAAGCGTTGGCGGCTTTTTGTTTAACTGAACCTGAAGCGGGTTCGGACGCCGGCGCCATTCAAACGACTGCAAGGTTGGAGGGTGATTATTACATTCTTAACGGCACCAAACATTTTATCACCAACGGTGGAGTAGCCAAATATTATACGGTTATTGCATCAACCGATCCCAAAAAAGGCAGCCGCGGCGCATCGGCATTTATCGTTGAAGAAGGCACAGAAGGCTTGACCTTTGGCAAAAAAGAAGATAAAATGGGCATCCGCGCTTCCGCCACCTCTGAAGTGATATTCCAGGATTGTAAAGTACCAAAAGAAAATATACTGGGCAAAGAGGGGCATGGTTTTATAGTTGCCATGAAAACCCTGGATAAATCCCGCCCCGGCGTTGCTTCCCAGGCGCTTGGCATTGCCCAGGGCGCTTTTGATCATGCCGTCCGGTATGCACGGGAAAGAAAGCAGTTCGGCCAGAGCATTTCTTCTTTTCAGATTATTCAACACATGCTGGCCGATATGTCCACGCAAATTGAAGCCGCCCGGGCATTGATTTATTCCACCGCTAAAATGATCGACTCTGGTAGTACAGATTATGGAAAAGAATCCGCTATCTGCAAGGTGTTTGCCGGCGATACGGCCATGAAAGTGACTACCGACGCAGTGCAAATTTTTGGCGGTTACGGTTATATGAAAGATTACCCGGTTGAAAAATATATGCGCGACGCCAAAATTACCCAGATTTATGAAGGCACTAACCAGATACAGCGGAATGTCATAGCCGCCAAGGTAATTCGGGAATCAGCAATGCACAAATAAAAAAAGATTAAACCCGGTTACTGCCGGGTTTTTTATTTTTACAGGAATTAATACGAAAATATGAAATTCTTCTTGACATTTTTAGTGAATTAGATTAATTTCACTTGTTCTATTACCTGTATCCGTATAGCATATACCCGTTTTGCATTCGAGTCAAATTGTAATAATATCCCGGTTTCCAGGTTTCAGAAATACAATATTATTACCAAAGGATAGAAAATCCAAATGACAGGAAATGATACAGGCACAGCCTAGATCGGTGTGCCTTTTTTTATATCCTGATTCTCGCCAGGTTTTGCAGCAATGTGATAGGGCAAACCGGTAGCGCCTGTTAGCTGGAAAGTAAGTTCTTTTTTGACCCGGACTATTCTGCTATACCAAATAGTTGTTGTTGATCATCTTTATATATAGATCAGTATTTGGTAGTTTTTGTTTCATGAAAGAGGAATTTTCAAGATAAAGGAATAATATGTTGAGAGTATTAAAATTTGGCGGCTCGTCGCTGGCTACTGCCGAGCGGGTGAATAATGTGGCCGATATTGTAACCCAGGATTATTCCGGCAGGCAACCGTTAATCCTGGTGCTTTCTGCAGTAGGTGGAATTACCGACCAGTTGATTCTGGCAGCAAGAACGGCGGAAGCCCGGGGCGCTAAAGCGCTGGAAATTATTGCGGGTATACGGCAGCGGCACGATGAGGTGTTTAACTCGGCGTTAAAAGATGCAAAAATAAACAGTGAAATGATAACGACATTTGCCGAGTTGGAGGACATAATCAAAGGCGTCAGCCTGGTGCGAGAATGCTCACCGCGCACCCTGGATCTGGTGGTGAGTTTTGGCGAACGACTGTGCGCGCGACTCTTGTCGGTTTTGCTTGTGCAACGCGGTTTTCAGGCCGAATTTGTTGATTCCCGTGAGTTGGTGCTTACAGATCGCAAGCACGGCGGCGCCCGCGTTAATTTTGAGGAAACCTATAAACGCATCAAAAAGCGCATCTGTGAAAATAAAATTTATGTGGTCACCGGATTTATTGCCGCTACCCAGGATAATATTACCACCACCCTGGGCCGAGGCGGGTCAGATTTTTCCGCCGCAATTTTTGGCGCCGCCCTGGATGTAGATAAAATTGAGATCTGGACCGACGTCGATGGTTTTATGAGCGCCGACCCGCGCATGGTCAATAACGCCTTTGTGCTGCCACGCGTCAGTTATGAAGAGGCGATGGAATTGTCATACTTTGGCGCCAAGGTTATTCATCCGCAAACGCTGGTTCCGGCCATAAAAAAGAATATAACTATTCTGATCAAGAATAGTTTTTCGCCTGCCAGTCCCGGTACAATTATTTCACCGGAAAAGGGTGATTTTGAGCATCCGGTCAAGGGGATTGCTTCATTTCATGGTATTTCCATGCTTAATATTCAGGGCAGCGGTATGGTTGGGGTGCCGGGAATCGCCGGTCGGCTGTTCAGCGCTTTGGCAGCAAAAAGTATTAATGTTATTATGATCACCCAGGCGTCTTCGGAACACAGTATCAGTCTGGCGGTTTTATCCAGTGAAGCGGAAAGCGCCAAAGAAACAATTGAAACGGAATTTTCAACTGAAATTTTGGCCGGTATTATCGATCAGGTAGAAACGACCAACAATCTTGCCATTATTGCCGCAGTTGGTGAGAATATGGCCGGTAAGCCTGGCATCTCCGGCAAATTGTTTGGCGCATTGGGACAAAATTCCATCAACATCAAGGCTATCGCCCAGGGCTCCGGTGAGCGTAATGTGTCGTTAGTGGTTAACAGCAGCCAGGCCGATAAAGCCGTTAATGTTATGCACAGCGCTTTTTATCTTTCCAACCGGGTTGCCAACTTGTTTATTGTCGGCATTGGCGGTATTGGCGCTACCCTGTTGCAGCAGATTCAGAATAAACAAAAAGAACTGGCCGAGCAGAATAACCTGATTATCAATATATGTGGCATTGCCAACAGCAAGAAAATGATCTTTGCGGAAAAGGGACTCGACCTGTCTCGCTGGCGCGAAATGTTGGCTGCTTCTACCGAAGTGTTTAAAATTTCCGAATTGATCAACAAGATCAGGCAATTTGAACTTGCCAATACAATTCTGGTGGATGTTACCGCCAGCGATGAAATCGCCGGGTATTATGAAAAGATCATTTCTGCCGGCATTCACGTGGTTACGCCCAATAAAAAAGCCAACACCATGGGTCAGGATTATTACGACCGCGTCAAAAACCTGATTCGCGATCACCGCTTGCATTATCTTTACGAAACCACTGTTGGCGCGGGTTTGCCCCTTATCGGCACGATTATTAACCTGAAAAACAGCGGTGATAATGTTCGCAAAATAGAAGGCATCCTTTCCGGCACGATGAGTTATCTTTTCAATACAATAAACCATGACCGGCCGTTCAGCGCTGTGGTTAAGGAAGCACATCAAAAAGGCTTTACAGAACCGGATCCCCGCGACGATTTGTCCGGTATGGATGTAGGCAGGAAATTGCTGATCCTTGCCCGCGAGATTGGTCTGCGTATGGAATTGGCCGATATTAAGGTGCAGTCGCTCATTCCGGCAGAAATGGAACGCATTCCTCTGGAAGAGTTTTGGCAAAAGCTGCCGTCATTGGATGAGAATTTTGAAAATAATCGGCTCAAGGCGGAGAAACAGGGCCAGGTGCTGCGTTATGTTGCCCGGCTGGATGACAAGGGCTGCCGCGTGGCCGTAGAAAAAGTGCCCCAATACGCCGCCCTGGCCATGTCCGGCGCTACCGACAATATTATCCAAATCACCACTGAGCGCTATTCGGATAATCCCCTCATCATCCAGGGACCGGGGGCAGGACGAGAAGTTACCGCCGGCGGTGTGTTTGCTGATATTATTGCATTATCATTTCATTTGACATAAAATTAAGTTGCAAGCATAGGATAAATAAAGTATATGAAGTTATTTAGCACCAAAGATCATAACCATTTTGCAAGTTTTCGCGAAGCGTTATTTCAGGGACAGGCGGCTGACCGGGGTTTGTATATGCCCACTGCTTTCCCGCTTATTCCATTAGCGGAATTACAGGAATTATCGCGCCTGTCATTTTCGGAGCTTGCCCTGGCCATTGCCGGCAAGTACCTGGCGGATGAGATTCCCGCCGCAGGACTGGAGCAGATTATTAACCGGGCGTATTCTTTTACCCCGACTTTACAGCGCCTGGATGAACATACGTCTGTTATGGAACTGTTTCACGGGCCAACCTTATCGTTCAAAGATTTCGGCGCGCAATTCATGGCTCAGGCTATGCGTTATTTTATTGAGGATGAAAGCCGGGAAATTACCATCCTGGTGGCCACTTCCGGTGATACCGGCAGCGCGGTGGCGCACGCCTACCACAAGGTGGAGGGCATCCGCATTGTGCTGCTGTATCCCTCCGGCAAAATCAGTCCGTTGCAGGAAAAGCAGTTCACCACCCTGGGTGATAATATTATGGCGTTGGAAGTAGCAGGTACGTTTGACGATTGCCAGGCGCTGGTGAAACAAGCTTTTGCCGATACGGATTTGCGGAACAAACAGAAACTGACCTCCGCCAATTCGATCAATATTGGTCGTTTGATACCGCAGTCTTTTTATTATTTTTGGAGTGTGATGCAGGTATTTGCGCATGATCAACAAAAGGTTGTTGTTTGTGTGCCAAGCGGCAATTTCGGCAATTTGACGGCAGGATTGTTTGCCGCACAAATGGGCCTGCCGGTACAGAAATTCATTGCCGCGGTCAATAGCAATCACGTCATTCCCGATTATTTCGACAGAGGCGTTTATACACCGCGTCCTTCAGTGCTCACTTTATCGAATGCTATGGATGTCGGCAACCCCAGCAACTGGGAACGAATATGCGATTTGTTCCATAACGACGCCGGGCAGATCAAACAGCGTTTATGGACGACCTCCGTAGATGACCCTTCCACAGTAGCCGCCATGCAGCGCGTGTATAAAGAGAATCATTATGTTATCGATCCGCACACAGCGGTGGGATTGGAAGCGGTGCGGCGCTATCGCGCGGCAGTGACGCAGGACAGCGCGTTTCCGGTCATCAGCCTGTCCACCGCACACCCCGGCAAGTTCATCGACACCGTTAATAACGCCCTGCAAATGGACTATCAACTGCCGGACGCGCTGGAACAACTGAAAAGTATGAAAAAACAGGCTGCGGGCATTTCCGCTTCGTTTAAGGATTTCAAGGAATTGCTGTGGGAGTTGTAACTAGTTGTTTGTATATGGTGTTGCCTCACCTATTCATACTTTGATTTGGATGGCAAGTTGCCCTTGAAATTCTGTTTCAATTACCCGGGTGTTATACAATCATTGAACAAGGGGCTTTTACCCCTTGTCCTGGAACATGCAGTAAAACATAAACTATTAGCGTTCGTTGGTGTGTATTCGCGGTTACATCACTTAAACCGCTAATAAACGTGAATCCACGTGAATGGTAAATCAATGTTACTCTGGTCTTGGATTATGGTACTAATTCAATCAAAACTACAAATAAACTATCCGCAGATTACGCAGATTAACACAGATGAAACTGCATTGCTGATTTTCCGGGTTTTCAACTCTGCTCGAGCTAAAGTAGTACAAGGGGCTTTATCAAAAGCCCCAATTTAATAATGGTCATTTAAAATACAAACCGCTCAAAACATACTTGTCATTTCGAGCGAAGCGAGAAATCTCGTTTTTACAATATGTTAAATACGAAAGATTCCTCGTCGCTTCGCTCCTCGGAATGACATGAATGGGTTTTACTCAAATTTGTAACCTTTTCTATTACTTGTAGGCTTTTGATACAGCCCCGAACCTGCAAAAAACACTTGCATTTTTTCAAATAATACTATATAATGATACTATGGTAAAGCTCAATAAAAAACCCCAAACCATATTGACTTGTATTTTCCAGGAACCGGTTCGCGCAGATGTCAACTGGGAAGATATTGAATCCCTGATACGGGCGCTGGGAGGAGAAATAACAGAAGGTTCCGGTTCCAGGGTGAGGATTTATTTACACGGCGTCAGGGCTGTTTTCCATCGTCCGCACCCGCAAAAGGTGACGGACAAGGGAGCGCTCAAATCCATGCGACGTTTTTTGATGGAGGCAAATATATACGATGATGAACTATAAAGGATATAGCGGTCGCGTTGAATATGATGACGAGGCTAAAATTTTTCATGGCGAGGTAATCGATACGCATGATGTTGTCACTTTTCAGGGAACCAGCGTGGCTGAAATTGAAAAGGCGTTTCGTGAGTCCATAGAGGATTACCTGGACTTTTGCCGGCAACGCGGCGAACAACCGGACAAGCCATTTTCCGGCAAATTTGTCCTGCGGCTGCCAAAGGAATTGCATCATAAACTGTACCTGCAGGCCAGTAAAAACGGTAAAAGCATCAATAACTGGCTGGTTGAGGTGATCAGGGAAGCGGTAGGGTGAGTTTGAATTACAAGTGGACAAGGGTTCGTATTATTTTACAATAGTAAAGAACAAGGGGCTTTTGCCCCTTGTCCTGGAACATGCAGTAAAACAAAAACTATTAGCGTTCGTTGGTGTGTATTCGCGATTATATTTATTGAACTGCTAATGAACGCGAATCCACGCAAATGGTAAATCAATGTTACTCTGGTCTTGGATTATGGTACTAATTCAATCAAAACTACAAATAAACTATCCGCAGATGACGCAGATTAACACAGATGAAACTGCATTGCTGATATCCGGGGGCTCAACTCTGTACGGGTAATAATAGTAAAACCCCCGTTAGGGGTGGAATGCTTCAAGCAAACCTCATAACCCCAAAACTGCTCCGTCAGGAGCGAAACAAAAAGGATTTGAACAAGGGGCTTTTACCCCTTGTCCTGGAACATGCAGTAAAACATAAACTATTAGCGTCGATTGGCGTGTATTCGCGATTATATTTATTGAACTGCTAATGAACGCGAATCCACGCAAATGGTAAATCAATGTTACTCTGGTCTTGGATTATGGTACTAATTCAATCAAAACTACAAATAAACTATCCGCAGATGACGCAGATTAAC
>CAYNSO010000061.1:0-22944 GCA_964399735.1 uncultured Cytophagia bacterium | reverse complement strand
GTTAAGGCAATTAATCTGAATCAACGTAAAGTTGCTTTAACCAGGTCTTAAACCGATATGACTGAATTCTTGTTATTAAAATAGTGTAAGAAATACACATAGAAATAATTTTGAGCCATTTTTTTTTATAATGGATTGATTTTCCGGCAGCCGATCAGTTTTAAGCCCGCTGTGCAGGGCGTTTATCCTTAAAAGTGGGTATTTCAGGTCTCATTTTAAAAAATTTGTTTCATAATTGTCACAATATTGTAAAAGTTTGTCGTTTCCGTTTGTGCTTCGAGTTTTAAAAGGGATCATAAAACGACTTTTTGTTGCCTCAAATACTCAAAAAGTTCACTTTTAAACAACATTTTATTTCAATTTTAAATTCATCTGAATTTTTTCTTGCCAAGCAAGGTAAGTGTTGCCTCCAGTGCACAATTTACCGGGTATAGATACTTGTTTTGTCCCACTTGGGTAATAAATAATCTATTTCAAAATTGAAATGAAAATTCCCCTGAAATTCATTTTTTATAAAATCAAATAAAACAAATACTTGCAAAAAACATAAATTCTAAATTGTAATTCAATTTTTGGCATAATGTTTGAACAACAACCTGTGTATGTAAAATAATAAAGACGAAATCTCAAATCGTACCTAATTAACAAATTAATTAATTACAAAGGAGTTCATCATGGGTCAACAACAACTTTTACTCATCGTTTTAAGCGTTATTATTGTTGGTATCGCAGTCGTCGTCGGTATTCAAACCTTTGGCACCTCGGCAGCCGCATCGAATCAGGAAGCAGTGATCAATGATCTTATGAATATGGCAGCCCGCGCGCAGCAATTTTATGTAAAGCCGACCGGTATGGGCGGTGGCGGTAATGATTTTACCGGCCTGGGCATGGAACACATGTCACCTGTTTCAACCGGAACATCCGAATACACCAATGAAAATGGTACCTATACAATTGCAACTGCCGGCGCAGGTGATGCTGTAGTATTACAGGGTGTAGGCTCTTATAAGGATAAAGATGGCCAGGTTTGCCAGGTACAAATGTCCATTGGGCCGAACAGTATTACCAATACTGCAATAACCAAGGTTGCCGCTGCCGGTTGATCTGGAAATTGATCTGAATGCAGCACAAGCTTTATGTAGTAGTTTTTAATACTCAAATCGGGCTTGATGAAAAGTTTACCAAAATGATTCAAGCAATTATAATACAGGTGTAAACATTCCTGTACTATAAAGGAATTCATTTTGAATTGAAAAAGAGTAAAAGAACGAATTACGGGCCCAACACTAATGTGGGCCCGTTTTGTTAAAAAAAGAGTAATAAAGAGAAATGTCAGGGAAGAAAGATGGCAGAATTTAGATATACCGGTTTAACGTCGCAACAAAAACGCATTACCGGCAACATAGAGGCAAGGAATAAAAATGACGCAAAAGCGCGCATTGGTTTAATTGCCCGTCAAAAGGGATTTACTCTTTCTTCCATACAGAAAAAGCAAGTTTTTTTATACCGGGTGCGCAAGCAAGCCGGCCCGCAAATTCGCGGGGAGCAAGAAGCCTATTCAAAGGAAGAAGTTGATCTTGCACTGCGCCGCATGGGTTTTGACGAAGTCCATGTTGAAAAAAGTCTTATCGATATCCGTTTAAAACCACCCCAGGCTGATGTAATAACCTTTATCCGTTTATCCGCAGATCTGCTGCGCGAGAAACTTCCGTTTGATGAAATTTTATCATTACTGGAATCCGATATCTCCAACAAGGCCATGAAAAAAGTTATCAAAGAGATCCTTAACGATCTAAAAGATGGCAAGGATGGCGAGGAGGTATTCAACCGTCAGGCCGATTATATCGGCAGGTTCCCGGCAAAAATGCTGGGCGTAGCCTCAAAGAGTGGTAATATGGCTGAAGTGTATGAAAACACCGCCATTTTTCTGGAAAGAACGCATGAATTTAAAAAGAGCATTCGCAGTGCGTTGTTAATGCCAACCATAACCATGTTTGTACTGTTGGGCGCTGTAATATTTTATATTGGTTACATTTTCCCCGAAACCGCGGAAATGTTTGCCAGCTTTGGCGCCGAATTACCCCCCATGACCCAGGCCAGTTTGGACCTCAGTCATTTTTTAACCAATAATATTTTATTAATTTTAATTGTATTGATTGTGCCCCCGATCATTTTGATGAGATTGGCAATGACCAAAAAGGGGCAGATCATTGTAGGCAAGCTATCAATCAAGGTTCCCATTATTGGGCCTATATTACATAAAACTGCTATTGAAATTTTTTGCCGCGTATTCAATTCCATGTACAGCGGCTCGGGTGAAAACATTGAAGTAATTCGAACAGCCGCCGAAGCCTGCAACAATAAATATATGGAAAAACAAATAAAAGAAGTGACAATTCCCATGATGGTGCGGGAAGGAAAGGGTTTTGTCGAATCTTTAAAACAAGCCAATATTTTTACCGACAATGCTTTAACCCGGTTTAATACCGGTGCGGAATCTGGAACCTTGAAAAAGGTCAGCCTGCAGATTGCGCGTTATTATGAAAAAGAGTCCAAATATAAATTACAGGCAATCGTTGACTGGATTCAGGTGTTTGTTGCCCTGATCATTATGCTGGTGATGACTTTATTAACTGTCGTTTCGTCGGAAACCGCTGTATTTTCCCCGAAAATGCCGGGAATGGGAATGTGAGGAACGTGAGGAATTTGAACTATGATAGCTAATACGCATATACCAAACACAGTTGTGGAGATGCTCACAAATGAAGGCCTGTTCTCCAAACAGGATCTGAGCAAAGCCTATGAAATAATTTCCAAATCTGATAAGAAGCTGAGCCTGGAAAATGTGTTAATTCAGGAACTGGGCTATGACCGTCACAAAGTATACCAGGCG
Organism: uncultured Cytophagia bacterium; assembly: GCA_964399735.1. GTDB lineage: Bacteria > Zhuqueibacterota > Zhuqueibacteria > Residuimicrobiales > Krinioviventaceae > Fontivivens. The sequence continues at coordinate 20,051 of CAYNSO010000061.1, read as the reverse complement.
TTCTGCCGGGTTTATGCTTTCCGGGAAATAAAGATTGATGGTACTTCCGTTTCTGAAGGCTGGCTTAAATTTATTCGCGATATGTATGAATCGCTGCCGCAATCAAGCCAGGATGCTTTTGTTAATAAAAAGATCCTGCCGTTTGGCTATAGTGAAAAAAATAATGAAATTACCATCTTTATCACTCCGGACCCAACTGATCGTGAAATTGACCGCGTAATTCGCCAGGCCGGCTTTAAAAGATTTGAACTTGCTTATGGCAAGCTCGAAGATGTTGAAGAGATATTACATAAAGCATTACCCAATGAAAACCAGTTCCTGGAAAATCTGAAAGAAGCCAACCAGGAAATATCCATTACCGATAATGAAGATGAAGAAAAAGCCCTCGATGAAGATGAACTGACTGCGGCTATCAATAAAAGTTTGCTGGTTAACCTGTTTGAAGGCTGTTTGATCGAAGCGGTACATAAAGGCGCCAGCGATATTCATATTATTCCCAAAGAGGGGAATGTTACAGAGATCCATTTCCGTGTTGATGGCCGGCTGGCTTTGTGGCACAAACAGGAAGGCGTTAAACCCGAAGCCTTTTTAGCAGTGGTGAAGGATAGAACCCGCAATGTCGACCGTTTTGAATGGGATATTGCCCAGGATGGGTTTATCCAGCGCGATATTGATCATTATCTGATCCGCTTCCGTGTTTCCATTGTGCCGATTGTTTCCAGCGCCTTTACCCGGAAATATGAAAGTGTGGTTATCCGTATTCTGGATGATCGTAAAGTGATAACCGATCTGGATAAGCTGGGTTTTGACGGCTTTGCCAAAGAGGAATTTTTAAAAGCCATCAAAAAACCGCAGGGAATGGTCATTCTCACCGGCCCAACCGGTAGTGGTAAAAGTACTACCCTGGTTGCAGCTCTGCACCAGGTTATAACGCCGGAAGTGAATGTTTTAACCGTAGAAGACCCGGTGGAATATAATATCAGGGGCGCCCGGCAGTTAAAGATTGGCGCTAAAATGAACTTTGACCAGGCAATTCGCGCTATTTTACGGCACGACCCCGATATTGTTATGGTGGGTGAAATTCGTGACAGTAAAACCGCAGAAATTGCCATTAAACTGGCCAATACCGGTCACCTTACCTTTTCTACCCTGCATACCAACGATGCGGTGAGCGTTATTTCCCGTTTGTACAAAATGGGTATTGAGCCATTTTTGTTAGCCTATGCTATCAATCTGGTCGTTGCCCAACGGTTGATGCGAACTTTGTGTAACAAGTGCAAACAACCAATTCAAAATGTCGATAAAGAATTTGCCAAGTCGATTGGCTTTACAGAACAGGAAATTGAAAACAATACATTCTATAAACCGGTCGGTTGTGACAGCTGTAAAAAAGGGTACGCCGGCCGTGTTGCAATCCATGAAGTTTTACCTTTTACGCCAGATATACGTAAACATATTTTACAATCTTCTGACGATCTTGACGATGATGCCATTCGTGAATGTGCTATAAAATATGGTATGGTTTCTTTGCGGGCGGCGGCAAGAAAAAGAGTGCTCGACGGTCGTGCCTGTATGGAAGAAGTTGTTGCGGCAACTATGGAATAAATGATTTTTAAAAACGAGGTTTGTGATGTATAAAATATTGATTGTGGATGATGAGAAGGAATTGCGGGAGACTTCGGCCGAGCTGTTGCGTCTGGAAGGCTATGAAGTGGTTACCGCTGCCGATGGGGATGACGCCTTGATCAAAGCAAAAAACAAAAATTTTGATCTTGCTTTGGTTGACCTCGTTCTGCCGGGTAAAATGAACGGCCTGGATATTATTAACAAGCTGCGTATTCAGTCTATCAGCACCTATATTATTGCGTTTACCGGTTTTAGCGGACAGAATTTTTCGCAAAAAGCTTTAAAAGCCGGCGCCAATGAATTTGTTACCAAACCCGGTCTGGCTAAAAATTTGGTGGATAATATTAACAAGTTTTTTAACAAAGATTCACAGCCCATGCCTTCAGCGCCCAAAGCCAGGGTTCCCGAATTGCCGATTACTGACGCTTACGAGTCCGACACAATTTTTAATTTTATTCCGGGCATATTCCTGAACATGCCGGATCAAAATATTAAAGAGATTTTGGCTATGGGCAAAAGAAAGACCATTGCTGCCGGCGATAATTTTATTATGGACGCCACACGGGAACTGGTTATTATTAAAAAGGGCGCCCTGTCTTGCTGGTATAGAAACAGTGTGATCGGTTTTATGAAATCCGGGGATTCGATTGGCGAGTCGTCGGTGTTTTTATCCGGGCAAACAAATTTTATGCTGTTGTTAAAGTCGGATGCTGAATTTGAGGTCATTATTATTAATAAAAAAGATTTTTCACAGTATCTACAAACCAACAAGTCACTGGCTTTACGTTATGCTGCGAACACAATTCTTGGCATGTCGAAAAAGTTCATGGTTACCTGTGAAAGGGTGGCCCGCATGAACGAGGAAGTTCGCCAGTTAAAGACCCCGGTTGATGGTGTTTTGTATTAAATGGAATTTTGCTATTTATTTAGGATTAAACCTTGAATACCAATATAAATACTCCCGGACTTGTTAACCTGGATAATAAAAACCTGACAATTGCGCTCAAGTGGTGGAATTATGTGCGCTGGTTTTCAACGATCAGTTTTTTGTCGGTCGGAATTATCCAAATGGCCATCAAGAAACAGGAATTCCCGCAATATACTTTTATTTACACCTTGATCGGGATCATGATTCTGAACATGGCTTATAGTTTTTGGCTGGACAATTTTAAACTGAACAACAGGTATATTCTGTTTCATAATTTTCTGGATATTTCCATTTTTTCTATGGTTATCTATATTACCGACGGCCCGGAAAGCCCGCTAATCTGGTTATACCTTATTCCCATCTTGACCTCCAGCATTACCGTCGGGCGCGGCGCCGGTCTGTGGGCCAGTCTTCTCAGCTTGATCAGTTTATTTGTAATTCTGTATCTTGCAGAATATCAAATCATTCGTTTCAATATGGAATTGTTACGAACCATTATCTCTTTTGCTGAGAAAAACACCATCACCCTGATATCGTATGCCTGCCTGTTCTTTCTTGCTTATTTCATATCATCGTTTCTGGCCACAACATTACGTTCACAAAACAACGAGTTGATACATCTGAATGCGTCTATGTATAAAAAAAATAATGCCCTGGTCGAATCGTGTAATAAGAAAATATTTAAGGAAAAACAAATTTTTGTCGATACAATACTACGTACCCTGCAACATGAGTTAAATAATCCACTTACAATCCTTTCGGTTAATGCAGATCTTTTGGTTAAGGAAGAAGGCCGCACCTACGTTGAAAGGGTCGAGAGTATTCAAAATAATATTGCCCGAATTCGTTCAATTATGATGAAAATAGAAAATCGCTATCGAAACGAAGAACATAATGCCATTGATCCACTGGAAATTATTGACTATCAAAAATCTCGCGAGATGCAGGAAAGATGGCTTTCGGATTATCAAACGACTAAAATATGAATGCATTATTAGAAAAAATACTGGCCCAGATTCCTCCGCATGCCGACGGTATTGAACGGTTGCGTTATATTGGCGAAACCGTTGAGAAATTAACGCCGCAAGAGATTCATATTATCCAAAGCAAGTATAAAGAATTTCTGATGGTTATGCGTAAATTATCGGCATCTGATATAGAGTTTGGCGGTTATTCTTCACAAAATTATATCTGGTTCCGGGTGCAGGGCAAAAAGACGCCGCGCCATGAATTGGGTTTCTGGCCTATTGAACATGCCGATATTATGTGTATGGCATTACTTGCTGCCAAGCAGCGTGAATTGTTATTAGAAAAACGGGTTATGGATTTTTCGTTCACCATGCAGGATCAGGAAAATACACTTCGCTGGCGCGCCAGTATGTATATTGATCTTGGTCACCTGGCTTTGAACATGCGCGCTATTTCTTCCTCGGTTTATCCTTATGCCAAACTTGGTTTTCATCCCAATATCTCCCGGTCTTTATCTCTTGCTCACGAAAAGCAGGGCATTGTGTTGTTGACCGGTATTACCGGTTCCGGTAAAAGTACCACTATGGATAGTATAATTGATGCCAATAATCAAACTGCAAATGCTCATATCGTAGTCATTGGCGACCCGATAGAATTTATTCATCAATCAAAAAAGTGTATTATAAGGCATCGCGAGGTCGGGCGTGATGTGTTATCTTTCAAAGACGGCGCGGTGCAATCCCTTCGTCAGGATCCTGACATTATTGTTGTCGGTGAAATGCGCGACCCGGAGACGATTATGACCTGTTTGGAAATTTCCGATACCGGTCATAAAGTATTTTCTACCTTGCATACCGGTTCGGCAGTGGAAACCATAGACAGAATTGTAGCCGAATGCCCCACCAATGAACAGGAACGCGTGCGCGTGCGGCTTGCAGACCAGCTGCGCGTTGTCATTTCGCAAAAACTGGTGCCCGGTCTCGATATGAAATTGACCCTGGTAAAAGAGGTATTATTGGTAACCAGTTCGGTAAGAGCGGCTATTCGCAATAAAAACATTTCCGAAATTTACCAGATGATTGCCGAAGGCGGCAAACTTGGCATGATAACCCTTGAGCAGGATTTGATTCGGTTGAGCAGGGCGGGAGTTATCGCTGAACAAACAGCCATAAATTATGCCAATAATAAAAAGCGAATTCAGGAATTATTAAAATAGAAAAATATTATGAAAAAAAGAGCGCTTGGAATATTCATCGATGATTACCAGTTAAAAGCGGCCTTGCTTGCTACCGAAGGCAGGGAAATACAAGTTGAAGCGCTGGAAACATTTCAACTTTATGAACAACTGGAAGAACGCGATAAAAACCTGGAAACGGAAAAGAACAACAAAACCCAGGCGATTGACGGCCAGATTTTTGGTATTGATGTTGAAAATACCCGTGGTCTTGAAGGCGATAGCGAAACCGTTGGCAACGGCAAATCCAATATCGATATAGTTATTGATATTATCAACCGGATGATTCCCAAAGGGACCCGGGTTGGTTTTAATCTTTCCAATTCGTTTACGCTGTATAAAAAAATTGTCGACAATACCGAAACCAATAAAAAGAAAATCAAGCAGGCTATCTGGAATGATTTCTATGAAAGCAGTGACAGCGACACAAAATTTGAAAATGTTAAATATTTAAAACAGGAAAATGGCTCGCTGTTATCCGTAGTGCACGATGACCCCCTGGTGTTAGCCGCCCTGTTTAGTGAAGCATGCACCTTGACCCGCACCTCGCCGGTTCGTCTTACCTTGATTGATACTGTTGAATTTGTGTTGGCGCATGAAATATGTAAAAATTATGAATTCGACAAAGACAGCCATACTGCGGTTATGGTATTTGCTGAAGGGTTTACCAAAATATTTTTTATGGCGGGCAATGAAATTATCTCTGTGTTGCCTACAATACATGAAGGCGCTGATTCGGAAACTGTTTGCGATACCGCTTTTTCCAAAATTTTATTTGAACTGGATTCCGGAAATATTTCTTCATTAAATAATATCATACTGGTTGGCGAAAATGCCCGCCTTGATTCCGATGTATATTTTAAAAAACGCTTACCGGAATTAAATGTTATTCGTTTTGATGCAGGGCGCGCTGCTAATGGCCCGAATATGGAACAGTATGAATCGCAAATGGAATCCTATGGTATTGCGATTGCCCTGGCATTAAAAATTCTGGATGATAAAAAAACTACTCCTTATAATCAAAATTTCCTGCCGGCGCGCATCAAGGATAAAACCTCGATCTATAAGGTGAGCTGGCATGGTTTGTTGTTACTGGTGTTTTTATTTCTCAGCGCTTTTTTTATAACTACCAAAAGCATCGGCAATAATAGTTATATAAAAAAAGCAGTGGCAACGTCAGCGTTTCTAGATGGCGAGTTAAAGGATTTAACATTAGTAGCGCATCAGGTCGACAGCCTGAGAAATGAAATTAGAGAGTTGAAAAAGAGTACTGCATTGATCGATTCCATGACCAAGGAAACCATTCGCTGGACATCAACAATTGAAGCTTTTTCCAACGCATATCAGGAAATTGGTCCTTTCAGTATAACCAAAATTGTAACCCCGCAATCGGATCACATGGTAGTGGATTTAAAAATGAAGGACCGGGCACAGGTGGCAAAATTGGAGAGATATATCAATTCCAGTTTTATATCATCAATTTATACGGCTGAAGAAAACCCTGACTTTATCAATGTACAAATAAATTGTCAGGTAAAAGTTACTGAACCTGAAAAAAAAGATAGTAAATAATATGCCTTACACAATCAGAAATACATTGTTTATCGGTATCTTTTGGCTGCTTATCATGGCTTTAGGATTATACTATATCTACGGTGTGCAGAATAAAAAGAAAGCCGCGCTGCAGGCCGAGATAAAACAAAAAACCGACCGGGTAAACGATCTGAAAAGTATGCAGATAACCCGGCATGAATTGATAGAGAGTTACAATCACTTGAAAGATCTTAGCCTTGGCAAGCTGGGCGCTCTGGCTAGCAATGAATCGCCAGGCGAGACTTTTGATTATATGTTACGCGAACTTGGGCGTACCAGTTCAATGCTGGAACTGAATCAGGAAGTCATTGATAAAAAGCAATTCAAAGATTTTCAACGCAGTACCTATACCGTCAGCGGCGAAGGCGCTTTTAAGGATTTCTATGAACTGGTTTGGTTCCTGGAAAACGGCCCAATTTTTTATGATATTCGTTCTATTAATCTTGATCGTATTGGTATTGAGCAAAAAAGTGCAGATGATGAGAAAAGAGGCGAACTGGCATTTGCAATAAATGTGTGGGGCTTTCAAAAAGAAAAAGGCCTTGATATTGAGCCGGTTATCCGTGAAACGGGAACCCCGGCCGCTATTGCTGATATTGTACAAAATTCTCTGGCCGATGCTTTTGACCAGTCTATATTAAATAAACAAAAAAGAGCGGAAGCAGATTATCAAAAAAATATGGCTGCTAGTGGCGGAGCAACCACCAATCCTTTCAGCAATGAAAGGGTACAGGCTAATCCCGAAGGGTTGCCGGAAATTAGTCCGGTTACCGAGGTTTTAGCAGTGACGCCAAACAGTGTGGTGATAAGGGATAAAAGTGGAAAAATCCGAAAATTAAGAATCGGGGATCGGGTGTTGGGAGGAACGGTAGGAAGAATTGATGTTAAAGCCGGTACCGTAGGTTTTAATATTCCATCCGCGGGAGTGGGAAACCCCCTGGTATTATCTTTAACTAAAAAGTAAGTGAACCCTATGAAAAAGTTGAAATTACAATTAATTGGTTTATGGATCATTTTTCTTACTCTCCCCGGAGTATCCCAGAATGATTTACCCCGAGAATTCCCCCGCGAGTACACATCCCCGGACGAATTGTGCTCTTTGAACGGGCAACTGGAATTTGGCGATGCTATGAATATTCTCAGTGAATATTCAATCCAGTTTGTTCACAAACCAATTTTTGATCCGACAAAACAAAAGGGCCCAATTGGCATAGATATTAATGCCATGCATTGGGAAAAAGCGCTGCAAATTGTTCTTGGCAGTCGCGGGCTTTGGTATGAAAAAAAGGAACATTATTACCAGATCGTCTTCCAGTCATCAGCAAACCCGACATCCAGTGAGTCGGGTGGCTTACCCAGCGATATCCGGCACCGTCCCGGCAGCAGAGAAATCAAGATTGAGACGATTTTCTTCGAGGGTGACCGTAAATTAATATCGGAAATAGGTATAGACTGGACCACTTTTTATAATGGCAAAGTCAGCCTCAATGCCGACCAGGTAGGCGCTCTTTCTGTTAACGAAAGTTTTCTCAGTCTTTCTGTCAAGGGCCCATCCGGTTATGATGTTGACATTCGGGCGTTATTGAATGTGTTCGATTCAAAGAATATTGGCAAAGTATTAGCTCAGCCGCAGGTCGTTGTTACCGAAGGCAATGAAGGCAAAATTCAGGTTGGCCAGGATTTTTCTATTAAAACCAAAGATTTTGCCGGTAACCTGATTGACCGGTTCTTTAGCACCGGCACCATATTACAGGTAACTCCTTTTATTATTACAGACAGTGATAAAGGAGATGCTATTCTGCTCAAGGCGCATGTCGAGCGAAGCAATGCCAAACCGGATGTGGTTAGCACGATTATTAATAAATCCGAAGCAAATTCATATATTCAATTATTTGACGGGGAAGAAACCCTGATTGCCGGTTTGTATAATACTGAAAATAGTATGCTGCGTAAGGGTCTTCCCATTCTCAAAGATTTACCGCCGTGGTTTTTTGGGTTGTGCTACCTGTTTGGCTACAACCGCACAGAAACAGCGCAAAAAGAGTTGATCATAATCATCAAAGCCAGCATATTGCCTGATGTTTTTGAAAGGAATCAAATGCCGGTTAATCAGAACCTTTGGGACCCGAAAGCGGAATTAAAACTTGAGCAATTCAAGCGCGGCAATATCGAGCCGGTCGTGCCCAAACGCCAGATCAATTCTTCTGTCGGTAAAAAGCCGGAGCCCAAAACCAATTCTATTCAGCGGCAGGTATATTCTTCACCACCGCCACAAACAACGCCGGTTAGCACCAGCAAACAGTTACGCACCGAGGCTATGGCGGCTCCCAAAGCGACTTATTCCAGTGAAGATGCTGCAGTGAAAAGTAATTATTTTGTTGGTACAATTATAAATGTTGATGATAATATTTTGATCATAAAATGGGATAATGAGTTTGATCAAGAAATAATATTCGGGAAGCGTTTTTCCATTGTACGTGTGAATAATGATAAAAAAGCGGTAACAGTTGGTCAGGCATTAATTCAGGATACCAAGTACGACCGCACCATCGCCCGCAGAATAAGGGGGAATATCAGGCCCGGCGATTTAATTGTTGTTAAATTTAATTCACAGGTATAAAAGAGTATAAAGAAGGTAATTATCATGAAAATATATTCTAAATCACTTGTTGGGCTCTTTTTTTTATCAATTTTTCTGCTTGTCTACTGTGGCAAGGATGAAGAAAAGGTATTGGGGCCTAACCGTCTTGAAAAAATTGAGATTGCCGATCAAATTCCTTCTCTTTTAGCTGATGGAATTTCAACAACGACAATTGTGGCGACAGTTTATGATACCAGCGGTTATCCCATAGCCGGCGTTAAGGTTAATTTTTTATCAACACATGGTGAAATCAATAGTTATGCTACAAGTAATCAACTTGGCGAGGCTTTTGGTATATTAACCAGTGTTGCAAGTGAAACGGATTTGAATGTTGTTGTTACAGCTACGTTGCAAGATAGCAGTTCACTGAATAAAAAGATTCCAACCAATAATCATCTGGTTGTTAAACTAGCAGGCGCGGCTGAAAACAAGAATTTAAAAAAAGCCGCGGTCCAGTCAATTTCCGGTACTGTAGAGCTTTTATTTATCGGGTTAACCTTTACTGCTGCTGTAGATGCCAATGAGGTATCGGCAGATGGGCTCAACAGTGTCAACCTGCAAGTTGTTGTAAAAGAAACCGCCAGTAAAAAAGCGGTTCCCGATGCCAGGATATATTTACGGTCAATTCACAACAATATTCCCGGGCAATTAACTACTGATAATAAAGGTGTAGCAGGTGTGGATATTGTTTCCATGACCCGGCCGGGGGTGGATACCATATTTGTCGATTACGGCGGGTTTCCCAGTAAAGCAATTGATTTGAATTACATTTCTCCAAAATTGATCTTGTTCCCGGATCAAGCGCAGGTCTCTGCTGATGGGAAAAGCAAGCTAGTTCTCACCGGACGGTTGACGACACACAATAATAATCCTGTACCGGGCGCGCATATTCGATTTACAACCAATGACGGTTCAATTACCGCCACGGCAGTGACCAATAGTATGGGAGACGCATTGGCAGAACTGGTCAGCTCGGAAAATGAAAATTATAATGTTAGAGTGATCGCCAGTTTTTATGATATCGCGGATACTTCCCGCATTAACTTTATTGAATCAGCCGGGCAAACCTTGTTTACTCTTACCGGAGATCAGACTGTTATACGAAACGGAATCGCCAATATCACTCTCAAAGCCATGTTGCTGGATGAACAACAAAATCCGGTCAAAGATACCAAAATCCGTTTCAGCGCCAATTATGGTAAAGTAGACAGCGTTGGCGTTACCGATGCAAACGGCGAAACTGAGGTCACTTTTATAGCCGATGTGGATACTCTGGATGCAACAGATGTTGTGACGGCAAGGTTCGGCAGTATGATTGCCACATTACCTGTACAATTGCTTGGCGTATCTATGGTCGTTTCAGCCAATCCCGATTCTATTCAGGCTGACGGTATTTCTACATCACAAATTATCGTGCAGTTGAAACTGTCCGGTTCTCGTGAAGTCATTCCTCATGCGGTTATCAACTTTAATTCAAGTTTAGGAAATATACCCAATGAGGCTACGACAGATCTTTTAGGCGCTGCAAAAATTCAATTGGTTTCTGAAAATCAGGCAGGAACAGCCATGGTTAATGTTTTTTATGGCAGATTGATGAAATCGGTTCCGGTGATTTTTGCATCCGAAAAGCCGACCACCATTTTACTTTTAGCCGAGCCTAATTATATTTGGGTAAAGGAAACCGGTAATCTTGAACAAACCACACTAACGGCGCGGGTGTTATCGCAAACGGGCACACCGGTATCTAATGATGTTTCAGTCAAGTTTACCATATTAAGCGGCCCTGGTGGTGGCGAAGCAATATTCCCGGCCCGCAGTGGTTCAACCACCGAGTCTGTGCCGATTAAGACTGTGAATGGAGAAGCCAAAGTTACTTTAAAATCCGGCACCCGTTCAGGAACCGTGCGTATTCAGGCGGAAGCAATTGGCGAGTATGATATTATGGCGCGGATAACCAATGTAGTTATTCGTTCGGGTCCGCCTTATATGTGGATAGATCCAAATGACAAGAATCATGTAGAAAGCCACATGACAATTGCCTTTGATTATGTGAACCAGGACGGATGGCATAATGTACGTAATTATGAAGTGACAGTATATGTTGGCGATCGTTATAATAACCCGGTAGAAGCGGGAACCGCTGTGTATCTTACTTCAACAGCCGGTATTATTACAACGGATATAGTCACCGACGCCAATGGAGTTGGGCATGCGTTGCTAATGTCGGCGAATCCCAAACCATACCTTAATCCATCCGATCCATTCGTTTTGGCGCCTCACCGCATCCCGAATCCCAATGACCCCAATTTGATGCTCGACATTCACGTACCCGATTACGAGGGTTCCGAAGTAACGAACAGTCTCGGCAATATGGGTGAAAATGACGGGATGACTTATGTATTTGCCAGAACTCATGGCTGCGACCAGAATTTGCACCAGTTTGACAGTTCTGATTCAACAGTGATTGTATTTGCTTATGGTGGCGTTATATTCAGTGGCCCCTTGTATAAATTTGAGGTAACAACCAACAGAGATAGTTTAAGGCTGGGAGAAGCCGCTGGAATTGTTATACGCGTTTATGACATTAACGGCAACCCGGTTTCGCAAGGGTCAACTTTGACCGCAACAAGTTCCAAAGGTCGGTTAGCGCAAACAACCTTTATGCCCAGCCCGGAAAAGTATGGTCTTGGCAGCACCTATTATTCAACCTATTTATTGAATAACCTCGACCCAATTGATGACAAGCCGGGAACTGCGGAAATAACCTTTAACCTTGAAAGTCCGAATGGCAGTGCAACACATACAATATTTATATATTTATCAACCGAAGAACCCTTATAATGTGAAGTAGCGTATGGCATCATCTGAAGTTTTATTAACGATTGGCGCGCTGATTCTGTTATCCATGTTCACTTTGACATTGAATTCACACATGGTGCAGGATCGTGCCGTTATGTTCCAGAGTGAACAATACCTGGAGGCAATCGGTTCGGCTCAACGTTTTATTGAACAGGCGGAAGTGCTGAGGTTTGATGAAAAAAAAGACGCTTCGGCAATTGCTTCCTTTACATCATCACCTAACCTGGGCCCCGATACCGGTGAATCCTATGGAACTTTTGATGACATTGATGATTATGATGGTTTTTCTATTGATGACAGTTTAACCAATTCGATTCTTTTTACAATCAGTATTTCTGTTTATTATGTCGATCCCGATAACTCTTATGCCCCGACTAGCAGTAATACTTATTATAAAGAAATGACTGTAACCATTTATTCCGATGCATTTTCAGGCCCTGTGGAAGGGACTATAATTTTGCGAAAATTGTTTGCCTATCATTATTTTTTCTCGGACTAGTTTTTAGACAGGTGTATGATATGAATAGTATGATGGATGTAATAATATCTTTTGTCATTGCCGGAATGATTATATTAATAGTCGTCCAGGTTGACTCGAATGTAAAGGCCAGTTCAATTTTTATCGAGCAGGATCTTCATGCCCAGCAATTTCTTAAATTAACTGCCGATGTTATGAATTGGGAACTGCGCAAAATAGGCCATTGCCTGGCTTATCCGGAACGAGCGATCAAAGTCGCCGATACCGCACGGATTGTTTTTGATTATAACAAGAATTCCCGCGCGGTACAAGGCTTTAATGATGGTGATTCAATCCGGGTTGAATATCTTTTTAATGTTCTGGACGAAAACACTCCAAACCCGCGTGATAAAAAGTTCATCCGCAAGGTTAACGGCGCTTCTCATAATGGTTACAGTCTTGGTCTGACCAGAGTGAACTTTCAATATTACAACAAACAGGGAAATCTTTTGGCAGCTCCGGTGCATGCAGATTCTCTGAAAAAAATTAAAACAATCCGGGTTAATTTGGGAATAGAAAGCAAGGAATCTTTCAAGGATGAATATTCCCGGTTTATATATTCAATGCGGGTTACCCCTAAAAATTTATTGGGTATTTAAATTCAATGATCTGAGAGTATTATTATGGGTAAATATTCAATTATTATAGTATTGGGCCTGTTCATCAGCGTATTGTTTATACGGCTACAAACGCAGGGATCTATCCGGCAGGGTATGGATAACTATGTCGATAAATATAACCAGTATGTGTTACGTAACATTGCCAACAGTGGCGCCAACGCCGCGTTAAACGCTCTGATGCTCAATGTTGAATCTACTACCGGGGTAACGAATCGACCCTGGTCTAACGGCAAGTTTTCTTATTTTTTTGAACGCCGAACCGAAGATGCGCGTTTGGGCCCAACTATGATACGGGTTACATCAATAGCTGAATATCTTGGTCGTAAAGATACAATTGCTGTGTTATTGACCCGGCCATCATTTTCCCGGTTTGCCTATTTTACCAATACTGAAGGCTCAATCTGGTTTGCGGGAGGAGATACCCTGACCGGCCCTACCCATACCAATGATTATTTCCACATGAGTGGTACTCCGGGTAATCAGGCAGTGTTTAAAGGCAAAGTAACCAGTCACAAGGTTTATTCTTCAACACAGCCCTATGAAAAGTATTACAGCTCTTCCAGCCCGGAATTTCATAGTGGTACAGAATGGCTGGTGCCGGAGTTAAAAATGCCCAATTCCATCCCTATGGATGTGGTCAATGCCGCAACTGCGGATGGTATTACGTTTAGCAACCGTTATACCTGGATCAAATTCCAGAACGATTCAACCGCCCTGGTTTGCAGCAAAAGTACATACACAACCCCAACTGCCGCCGAGTATAGTACCTATAATTTGTCGGGCCGAAACGGCGTAATTTATGCAAAATATAGCGCCAGCCCGACCAGCACGGTTGTACACGTTGAAGGTACGGTAAGCGGCAAGGTCACTGTCGCTTCTGAAGGTGTTATCAAAATAACCGGTAACCTGGTATGTAACGATAATCCTGCAGCCAATCCCAATTCTACAGACATTGTTGGACTGGTGGCAACCAGGGATGTTGTCGTTGCAAACAACACCTACCTTACAGATCGTACCATACAGGCAACAATGATGACCATGAATCCAACCACCTATACTTATTCCAGAAATTTTTATGTGGAAAACTATTCTACCAATACTTATGGATACTTGCATGTATACGGGGGTATAATCCAGTATGCCCGCGGCGCAGTAGGGCAGCTCGGTACTCCGCATAAAGGCTATTTAAAAAATTATAAATGGGATCCACGTTTAAAAGATACCAAACCACCATCTTTCCCCATGCTGCTGGCATTACGTAAAATAGCATGGTATGACTGATTAATTCATATTAAAGGTAACGAGACGTGATTGCAAATATTGTAAAAACCGAAGAAACGCAGAAAATACAAAATTCCAGGAACCCGGAATTGATTGCTCTGCTGAGCAAAATTGACAAACTGCCTGTGCTGCCGCCTTTGGCAATAAAAATTATGGAAAGAACCAAAGACCCGGAATTCGGTATTGATGAATTGATTGATTTGATTCTGATGGATCAGGTTTTAACAGCTAAAATGGTGCGTATTGTCAACTCGGTCTATTTCGGCCTGGGCCGAAGAGTCGAATCGCTGCGTGAAGCGCTGGTTTTCCTTGGCGCCAAAGAAATCAATAATGTGGTGTTGACAACGACTTTGCTAAATACATACAGCAGCCCCAAAAATGCCCGAATATTCAGGTCGTTCTGGGAATATTCTTTTGCCACTGCAGTAGTCAGTAAATTACTGGCAAAAAGTTTAAAGTATAAAGATCATGAACGCGCTTACCTGGCCGGTTTGCTGCATGATATTGGCGAGGTGATTCTGATTCATAATTTCCCCGAAGAGTTTGAAAAAATAATCAAGCGCGTGGAACAAACCAATTGCACGTTTGAAGAGGCTGAAAATGAAGAACTGGGCTTGAGCCATACCGATTTTGGCCCCTGGCTTTTGGAACAATGGAATTATTTCGGCGAAATCGCTCATGTTGTTTCCCGTCATCACAAGCCTGAAACCGCAGTCTTTGAACGACATCTTGTGGCAATCGTGAATTTGGCCAGCATATATTGCCAGAATAATGAGCTTGGCTTTGGCATTAGCAAAGATGTGAAATATAATTTTGAAATGAGTTATAGCTGGGAATTGCTGAAAAACGAATTTTCACCCAATTCCTCTTTTAATATCGGAACTCATATAGCAAAGCTGGATGAAAGCTTAAAGTATATCAAAGAGATTGTACAAAACGCATTCCAGTCCTGATAAACGGCTGGTTTTGACTTTATTAAATACACTTTTTTATCATTACAGGGGGAAATATCTGTCTATGAAAATTTTAAAAATTCGGGGGAATATTCATTGATTCAATGAATGATACTCTTTGTTTATTTATGCCGTTTCTATACTCATACAGCAATCAGGTGTAATTAAAGCATTTTCCTTATGAAGGATTACGATCTTGAAAGTTTTTATTTTTAAATATTTTTTCATTGGATAATTAATTTCAAGTATTAAATTACTATTTGGACAACAGGAAATTATCGTCAGTGTCCTAATGTAAAGGAAAAGACAAAAAGGAAGCCGTTATGAATGCCCTTGTCCTTGTTATTATTGGTTTTGTTTTATTCATCTTTGCTTACATTAGCTATGGAGCGTTTCTTGCAAAAAAATTGGGAATCGACCCGAATCGTAAAACCCCGGCTCATGAGCAACGAGATAATATTGATTACGTTCCTGCACGAACGCCGGTGTTGCTTGGCCACCATTTTGCATCAATAGCCGGCGCCGGTCCTGTTCTGGGGCCGATAATTGCTTCGGCATTTGGCTGGCTGCCGGTGTTTTTGTGGATTGTTTTAGGCGGTATCTTTATGGGCGGCGTGCATGATTTTGCTTCCATTATCGCTTCAGCGCGCCACAAGGGGCAATCCATCGGCAAGATCATTGAAGCATATATCGGCATTCGCGGCAAAGTATTATTTATGATCTTTGCTTATTTAACGATGATCCTGGTCATTGCCGTGTTTACGAAAATTGTTGCCACAACTTTTGTTACAGTGCCTTCGGTTGCTACATCCTCAATTTTATTCATTTTGCTGGCAATAGTATTCGGCCTGGGTATTTACCGAACCCGGCTGCCATTATTGTTCGCTTCTGTTATCGGCGTGGTGTTGTTATTTTTATGTATTCACCTGGGGGCAAGCAATCCGCTGGTTATTTACGAACGCTTTTTGCAGCCGGAAGCCAGGGCGGCAATTGCACAATTAAAGAGCGATAATATTTTGCAGGATACCACCGCACCCGCAGTGGTACACCAGGCATTTGTAGTCAATAATAAGCCAACCCTGGCTGCCCAGGTCAAAGCTGCTGAAAATAATGCTTATAATTTTTGGATTTATGTTATCCTGGTATATGTAATGATTGCCTCCGTTGTGCCGGTGTGGATTTTATTGCAGCCTCGTGATTATTTAAACTCTTTTTTGTTATATGCGCTTATTTTGGGCGGATTAATTGGACTCTTTTTTGCTAATGCACATATTGTTTTACCCCAGGTTACCCAATTTCACACCAATATCGGCTACCTGTTCCCGGTGCTGTTTGTTACTGTGGCCTGCGGCGCTATATCCGGTTTTCATTCTTTGGTTGCCAGCGGCACCACGTCCAAACAGTTAAATAATGAAAGCGACGCACGGGTTATCGGTTATGGCGGCATGTTAATCGAATCGATTCTGGCGATACTGGCATTGCTCGCCGCTGCTACCATGCTTCAAGGCCGCTATCAAGCTTTGATGGATAGTAAAGATTATATTGCCATGTTCTCTGAAGGGGTTGGCAGGTTTATCTCTAAAATTCCTGTTTTGAACATTAACGAACACGCCGGTATTACTTTTTCCGGCCTGGCCGTTTCTGCTTTTGCCCTGACCAGTCTGGATACCTGCACCCGCCTGGCAAGATTTACTTTTCAGGAATTTTTTGATATACGGGGCGATAAAAAGAATATGTTAGCCAGGAACCGGTATATTGGTACTGTTATTTCAGTAATTTTTGGTGCAATATTGATCTTTTCCGGGTCGTCAAGCGCTCTGTGGCCGGTCTTTGGTTCCGCCAATCAGTTACTGGCCGCCCTGGCATTGTTGGCGGTAACTGCCTGGTTGTCGCACCTTGGAAAGTCAAACTGGTTTGTTAGATACCCGATGTATTTTATGTATGCGGTTACCCTGGCAGCCCTGGTAACCCTGGTTTATCAGAATTTTCAAACCGGGCACTATACGCTTGTGGTTGTTGGCCTGTTTTTAATTGTCATTTCCATTTTGTTGTTAATTGAAGCAATTCATTGTTTTAAACGGATCGGCAAAAAAAGCATTGCCGGTTTGGAATAGTTATTCTATCTTTGTTATCAGGAGAAATACACATGAAGCAAACGGAAAATATTCGCATCGATATTGGCTTGCTAAAAAAATATATTGATAAAAAAGCGCTGCTTGCCTTGCAGCCGGATGTCGACCGGGTCATTAAATCAATTCGCAATAAAACCTGCGCCGGTAACGATTTTCTCGGCTGGCTGGATTTACCTTTTGCCGGCGATAGCGCCGAATTACAAAGCCTGGATAAAGTGGCGCATGAAATCAGCGCCAATGCCGATCACCTGGTTTGTATCGGTATTGGCGGCAGCTATCTCGGCGCGCGTGCAGCTATTGATTTCCTGTCCTCACCGTTCGATAAATTGAATCGCAAAAATAAAATTATTTACCTGGGTCACCAGTTAAGTACCGATTATGTTTATGACCTGTTGCGGATGATTAAAAACAAAAAAGTATATATCAATGTCATCTCCAAATCGGGCACAACCACCGAACCGGGCGTAGTATTTCGCATTGTTCTGGATTACCTGAAGAACAAAGTGGATGCTAAAACCCTGGCTGAGCGTATTATTGCCACAACTGATGCTAAAAAAGGCGCGTTGCATGATCTGGCAGTGGCGGAAAAATATCGCATGTTTGTCATTCCCGATAATGTCGGCGGGCGCTTTTCCGTACTCACCCCGGTAGGCTTGCTGCCCATCGCCGCAGCGGGATTCGATACGCATGCCCTGCTGGAAGGCGCCAAATCCATTGCTCAACTCTGCCGCGATAATGATAATGTGCTGGAGAATCCGGCGCTGACTTATGCCGCCGCCCGTTATTTGCTGTACCAAAAGAATAAAAAGATAGAAATTCTCTCCGCTTTCGATCCCGGTGTGCAGTATGTGGGCGAGTGGTGGAAACAGTTGTACGGCGAGAGTGAAGGCAAGGAAGGCAAAGGCATATTCCCGGCCAGTACGATCTTTACCACGGATTTGCACTCTATGGGACAGTATATTCAGGAAGGCGAGCGCAGCCTGTTTGAAACGTTTGTAACCATTAAAAAAATGAAACGTAAAGTCACGATACCCGAACTGGCCGGCAATAAGGACGGTATGAATTATTTAACCGGTATGGATCTGGCCAAGGTCAATCACCAGGCCTACCGCGGCACGGCTCTGGCGCATTATGCCGGCGATGTGCCCAATATGACGATTACCCTGCCGAAAAAGAACGAGTATTATTTGGGACAGTTATTTTTCATGTTCGAATACGCCGTAGCGGTCAGCGGACTGCTGCTGGGCATCAATCCCTTTAACCAGCCGGGTGTGGAAGCCTACAAGCAAAATATGTTTGCCCTGCTCGGCAAGCCCGGTTATGAAGATCTGAAGAAGCAATTGACCGGCAAGTAATAAGAATATTTTATTGGAGAAGCTTTGAACAAGTTTGAAAAAGAGATTATGGTAATTGACCGGTCAACCCTGTTTGCGGACGGTTATTTTCAGGGCTTTGCCCCGGACGGGGAAATTGATTATAAAAAGATCATTGTGGAAAATTACCATTATATAAAACGGGGCATTGCCGAAGAACGACCGGAATTTAAACAGCCCATTGCTTATTGTCTGATCATGCATTCCGAGACCGGGCACATTTTTGCGTACCAGCGGGCCGCGCAGGAAGATTACCATGAGTCGCGGTTGCGTGGCAAATGGTCGTGGGGCATCGGCGGGCATATCGACAAGATCGATTCCGAGGGTGATGACCCGATTCTGACCAGCATGGAGCGGGAGATCGAGGAAGAAGTGCACATGGAGCAATATGAAACCCCGGAAATCCTCGGCTATATCAATGACGATGAAACCCCGGTGGGGCAGGTGCATTTCGGGTTGTTATTTCTGGTAAGAACCATATCGAAAGTCAAACCTAAAGACGCGGAAATCAGTTGGGGGGGATTCAAGCCATATAAGGAGCTGGCTGAAATAGTTGCGTCATCGGACAAGTCCGTGGAAAGCTGGTCTGAAATCAGCCTTGAGCCGTTACGTAAGTACTTGATAAAAAATGGTTATTCGATTTAATGAAATTTCCTGATAGCAGTGTGATTTTTTTCTTGCCATTCATGGAAAAATTTTATAAATTATCAGGCTTTGCATAAAATGATCATGGCGGCGTAGCTCAGTTGGTCAGAGCATCGGAATCATAATCCGAGTGTCCGGGGTTCAAATCCCTGCGCCGCTACTTACATGGCAGGCTCCTTTTACGGAGCCTGTTTTGTTTTGGGGGGAGCCGGTCAGTTTTTGCAGGATGGGTTTTCCCATGCCATCAACCATCAAAGTAATAAAATTCGGCAGTAAGTCCCCATTAAATATAACACCAGATCGCACCGGGTTTCATTACCCGGTGCGCAGGATGGCAATGGGTTTCTAACCCATTACCGGGTGTGAATTGACAGGCTGGCGTAATTTTAATTAATAACAGGGTTAGAAACCCTGGTTTATTCCCCGCACCGGGATAGGAATCCCGGCGCGATCAACATATTTTCATTTTTTCGTAGGGGCGAAGCATTCTTACACACAGAATGAAAAAAATTGCATAAAATCGGCAATGAATGCTTCGCCCCAACCGGAATTTGGTAATTACAATGTGCTACGCACCTGGCATTTGTAACTTTCAAAACACCAGGTTTATCCCTGCTATCCGGCAAGTTTGTAAAATCGTCGGGGGATGAGGTGCGTAGCACATTAATTAACAAAATGGG
>CAYNSO010000060.1:0-23121 GCA_964399735.1 uncultured Cytophagia bacterium | reverse complement strand
CGTATTAACAAAGCTGTGGTGCAGGGATTTGAACCCCGGTTCCATGATTCAGAGTTTTTACTGAGGTTTAAATATCCTTTATTGTTTATCGGTTACAATCCAATATGTTCGCTATAATGTTAGTATAATTTTCATAATTCATTGTGCATATTAACAATTCATCAAACTGTTCGATTGTTAATTTTAATTGACAAGCCATGGATTTATATGTTTTGGGTGGAATTGGTTTTTTCCCCTTTGGTATCGTTATCCTTACTACTTTTAATTGATTATAAATAAACCAACCATTGAATTCTTTACCGCTTCTAAATTCAATTTTTAATTTTTTTTCGCAACAATGTTTAATATCTAGAGTATGATAATTTGAATTCTTCATATATTAATTGATTATTTTCCCCATAAGAATTTTTTTATAATCTAACCATTCCTGTGAGAAATTATTATCGTTCAAGAGATCAAAATACAAAGATTCAATTTCATATTTTAAATTATCTATTGCTTCCTGTTTTTCATCACCATAACCAAATAAAGGAAATTCTTTGATTTGTGCAATATATCCTTCATCATCAGGTTCTATCGTAATGATAAAAGGTGTTTTTAATTTTTTTGTTACTAACTTTTTTATCTGAATAAAATGAGTTTTATTTAAATGTAAAGTACTTGAAGAAGAAAAATCTCTAATTGTCAAAAAATTAGACGTTTCGTATGGAACAACATAATTCAAAAATGGTCCCGTTGAATTTGATAAATAATTTTCTGTTACAGGTATTCTTTGAGGTGTTTCACAAGTAACTTTTTCATTTAAAAAAGTAATTTTTCTTATTGTATCAAGTAATTCACTTGAAAATTCATTGAAAGAATTCATTTTTTTTCTTCAATTTCTTCTTTAAGGGCGTTTTCCAGTTTTGATATATATTCTTCCAGCCACTGATTTAACGCTTTAGCATTTTGTAAGTTGAGTATTATACCCTGTTCCACAAATCGTACCATACTTTCTCGATGGTCTTCAGGTTCACGACCAATTTCTTTTTCAATTAATCCAATTTCATTAATTTCGTGAGTTTGCGATATTGGAAGCCCATGTCTTTCAAGAAAAAAATTAATAACTATTTCGCCACGTGGTGTTATTCCACCAAATAATCCATTAATATAAATTGGATTATAATCTTTTTGAAAAATATATTTAAATTTGATTTTTTTTTGATCGTCCATTATATTTTCCTAAACATGAGTTGAATATAAATGAATATAAAATACAAATTATTAATATACTTTTTATATTTGTAATATTGTAAATAATATAAGGAGAGATTTTAAAAATAATAAACATAACTTTATTAACTATAAAATAAGCTGGGGTGCAGGGATTTGAACCCCGGTTCCATGATCCAGAGTCATGTGTCCTGCCGCTGGACGACACCCCAGTGTCTCGTATTATAATAAAGCCGGTATCTTTTTCACCGCGGTTTGAAGCCGCCGGATCACCGTTTCTTTGCCTATTACTTCAAGCATTTCATATAGCCCGGGACCTGCACCCGTACCCGATACTGCCAATCGGATTGGATGGATTATGCGTCCCAAACCAACCTGTTCTCTTTCAGCGATAATATGGAGGGTATTTTCTATCGCTTCTTTTTCAAACATATATAATTTAGAAATTTCTGTGACAAATTCAAGAATTAATTTTACTGAATCCTCTTTCCATCTCTTTTTTATTACTTGCAAATCATATTGTTCCGGGTCTTTAAAAAAATATACCGCCAGATCATAAAACTGCGTACGAAAAGGTAACCGCGCCTGCATCAGTTCCACTATTTTTTTCAAGTATTCCGGGGACGGGGGCTCTATTCCCTGCGCCTGCAAATCCTGCAGAATTTGTCCGGTTAACTCGTCAATATCCCTTTGCATAATATGCTGGGCGTTCAGCCAGTCCAACTTTTTTAAATCAAAAATTGCCGCAGATTTGTTTACTCTTTCCAGGGAAAAATCATTAATCAATTCGTCAAGGGAAAATACCTGTCGCTCGTCACCTTCACCGGGGTTCCAGCCTAAAAGTGCGATGTAATTGATAATCGCTTGTTTTTCATAACCGTTTTTGATATACGAAGCCACATCCGGGTCAACTTTGCCGGCAGGTAAAGCGCTGAGAGAAGTAATATCCCGTTTACTCATTTTTGAGCCGTCGGGGTTAAAGATTAATGGTAGATGCGCCATTTGGGGAGGCTGCCAGCCAAAGCATTCATACAAATATAAATGTTTGGGAACGCTGCTCAGCCATTCCTCGCCGCGTATCACATGGGTTATTGCCATTAAATGGTCGTCTACCACATTGGCCAGATGATACGTGGGGTAGCCATCCGATTTGAGCAGAACCTGGTCGTCAACCTGCGAGCTATGAAAGGAAACGAGGCCGCGAATTTTATCCTCTACTTTAAAAACCCGGTTTTCAGGAATTTTTAAGCGGATAACATGGGGGGCGCCTGCGTCAAGCGCTTCTTTAACCTGAGCAGCGCTCATGGTCAAGCTGTTGCGCATTTGGCTGCGGGTTTGATAATCGTACTTGGGCGGCTGTTCGCCAGCATCAAGCGCTTTTTTGCGCAGGGCTTCAATTTCTTCAGGTGTGTCAAAGGCATAATATGCTACGCCCTTGTTTAGCAATTGTTGCGCATATTGAATATAAATTTCAGTGCGTTGTGACTGGTAATAGGGTGCATACTGTCCGCCATTAACCGGGCCTTCGTCCGGGTGCAATTCCGCCCATTCCAAAACATTGAGCAGATTTTCGGTTGCTCCCTCAACAAAACGGGTGCGGTCGGTATCTTCAATACGAAGGATAAATGTGCCGGAATGCTTTTTTGCAAACAGGTAATTATATAGCGCGGTGCGGAGTCCGCCAATGTGAACAAAACCTGTGGGACTGGGTGCAAATCTGGTTCTTACCATCACAATAACTATACTTCCTTCTCAACAATATAAGATGAAGGCTTTATTGTTTCATCCGGTTTAATTTTGTCAACATCTACTACAAACCCGCCGGTAAACCGGGAGAAAAGATTATAAATAGAGGTAAAAACAACCGCCCCGATCGTGTAGATAACAGCAATTGCCACAGTGCCAAACACCAGAATCAAAACAAACACCAAACCGCTGGCAGGCATCATGGGGGTCAAATCTTCGCCGCCGATTGCGCTGATGAATGAACCCATAACCATAAAAAAACCGGCATAAAGCAAGCTGAAAATGAAACCAATGAGTAAAGAAATCAAAAAAACGATTTTGACTACCGACCAAATTTCAAATCTTTTTAATTCCAGTCTCATTCTTTTCATCTACTAAAAGTTGAGCGGAGAGACAGGGATTCGAACCCTGGGTAGAAGTAACCTCCTACAACGGCTTAGCAGGCCGCCCCATTCAGCCACTCTGGCATCTCTCCGGGTTAGTCTTGCTCTATGCTGGCGGAGGGCGGGAGACTCGAACTCCCATGCGCGTGAGCGCGGCGGTTTTCAAGACCGCTGCCTTACCAATTAGGACTAGCCCTCCCAAAGATATAAAATTTACAAAATTTTTGCTTGCAAGTCAATCAATTTTTTGCTTGTTATTACTTTTTGCTTTCTCTGCTATAACGCTCTGATAAAATTTTTTCCGACTATTTGTTTGACCAAATTTTTTAACTCGAGTGATAATAATACACTCAATGCCTGAGATACAGGTAATCCGCCTTTTGCTGAAATCAGGTCGATATGCATCGGCTCGTTGGTCAAAAGATTATAAATTTGTTCCTCGTGTCTTGATAGATCTACAACCGGTAATTCCGTTTGCCGGGGTTGTGAATCAAGATTAAACTCTTCCAAAACATCTTGAACACAACTAACAAGTTTTGCCCCCTGCTGAATAAGGAGATTACATCCTGAACTCTTGGGGTTGTTGATATTACCAGGAATTGCATACACATCGCGTCCTTGCTCCAGGGCTTTATCGGCTGTGATAAGAGCGCCGCTTTTTAGCCCGGCCTCAATAACCAGTGTTGCAGTGCAAAGCCCGGAGATGATCCGGTTGCGACGCGGAAAATATACCGCTTCCGGTTTGGCGCCCATTGAAAATTCAGAAACTACAGCTCCCCGCGGGACTATTTTTTCCGCAAGCTGCTCATTTTCAGCAGGATAGATCGTATCCACGCCCGACCCCAACACAGCCAGGGTTCTGCCTCCCATAGCGACAACTGTTTGATGTGCTATCGTATCTATACCCCGCGCCAATCCACTAACCAGTGTTATGCGATGTTGTGTCAGTTCCCTGCTGAATTGCTCTGTCACCAGTTTTCCATAAGCGCTGGGGTTGCGTGTGCCTACCAGTGCAATACATTTTTCGTTTTCTTTGAATAATTCTCCCCGGACAAAAAGAATTAGCGGCGGATCATCAATCTTTTTCAGCAACGGCGGATATTCTTTATCCCAATACGAAACAATTACCGCCTGTCTTTTTTCCAAAAGATCAAGCTGTTGCTGAACATAAATATCGTTGCGATGATTTTTTATAGCGGCAGCCAGCGCTTTGCTGATGCCCTCAATTTCCATCAATTCACGAAAAGATGCTGCCAAAACAGCTTCCGGTGTTTTAAAACGGGCAATCAAAGTGCGTACTTTTTTTGAACCAATGCCTGGAGCAGTACACAACTGTAAAAGAGTGGCGCGGTTAAAGTGCTGCAAAGGTCGTTAACCTTCTGTTATAAATTCTTTTGTAATTCGTCCCAGAGTATCTGCTTCAATTCGTCCAGGTTCTGTCCGGTAATTGATGAAATTAATAATGTCCTGGTATTTTTGATCTTTTGTTTGCTCAACCCTTTAAACTTTTCGGTCAACAAATCGCTCTTGGTATAAATTAAAACACGTGGCTTTAATTCCAGTTCATTACCATACGACGCCAGTTCATTGACAAGGGTCTGATAATCACTTTTCAGGTTTTCAGAAGTAGCATCCAGCATAACAAGCAATACCTTGGTACGTTCAATATGTCTTAAAAACTGGGTACCCAGGCCCTTGCCCAGGTGCGCACCTTCAATCAGTCCTGGAATATCTGCGGCGACAAAATTTTGTCCTTCCCTTACTTTAACGATTCCTAGTTGTGGCTTGAGTGTTGTAAAAGGGTAATCTGCAATTTTGGGATGCGCTGCAGATATTCGTGAAAGCAGGGTAGATTTACCGGCATTGGGCATACCAACCAGTCCAACGTCAGCTATCAGTTTTAATTCAAGAACAAGATTTCTTTCTTCGCCTTTAACCCCTTCCTCGCACATTCTTGGGGTTTGATTGGTTGCGCTTTTAAAATGGGTATTTCCACGACCACCCTTGCCGCCTGAAGCAATAACAACGGATTGCTGGTCGGCAATCATATCGGCCAGGGGTTCTCCAGTATCACCATCAAGAATCAATGTGCCAACCGGAACCTTGACGATGCTATCCTTGCCGGTTTTACCGGTCATGTTCGAACCCTGACCATTTTGACCGCGTTCGGCTTTGTATTCATGATGATAACGGAAATCAAGTAAAGTATGAATATGTTTACTGGCATAAATAACTACGTTGCCGCCATTGCCGCCGTCACCGCCGCTAGGCCCGCCTTTGGGAACATACTTTTCACGCCGGAAAGCGACACAACCGTCTCCACCATCTCCGGCTTTGACATAAATTTTTGCATAATCTATGAACATATATACCAGTCTTTATTCGCTAACAGGCGGGAATTCTTGTCTGTTAATTATTCTTAATTATTACACTACCCCGATTTTGTGATTTAACCATTATAGGTAATGGAATGCCATTTACGCTTCTTTTTATTATCAAGGTCCAGCCGTTTTAGTGAGCGGCGCAGGCCAAACCACCCGATTTTTACATACCCGTATTCAGGGGTGTTTAGTAACTTGACAAGTTGAATAGAAGATATGTCCGGCTCTGCTGCGATTATTTTTTTAATTTTCTCATCGATTGACAAGTTTGCAGCATGAACTGTCTTTTGGGGTTCTTTTTTAACAACGGGCTCAACCCTGGGAGATTCTTTTGGTTTTTGTGGCCGGGCTTCTTTTTTGGGTTCAAGGTGTTTCCCGGAGCCAGGCCTTTCAAAATCGGCTATTGCCTGTTCAACGGTATCAAATGCTTTTAAAATATGGTGAAATTCCAGTAATTCAAAAACTTCATATACTTCAGGTACCATGTTGACCAGTTTCAGATCGCCGCCTTTTTCACGAATTCCTTTTATTTCACTGATAAAAATACCCCATCCTGCACTACTGACATAATCCACATTTCCCAGATCAATTATCAGTAAAAAGGACCCTGCCTTGATCAAATTATTTAAAGCTTGCTCCAGTTCGGATGAGGTAGTGGTATCAATATATCCGCCAACCTTGATGATCGAAATACTTTCCTGGGAACCTGCTTTTTCTACTGACAAGTGAATACCTTCCATTTTTAATACTTTCTCCGTATTATTATGTTTTTATAATATATGCCAACAGCAAAAAACATATATTATTTTAACAATATACTAATTATTAATGTAAATAATTTTTATTTATACAACAACTTTAAACCCATTTTTTATTGCAAAATATAGCAGTTAATCTTAAAAATGTCAATAATAAATTAACTCTTTTTCAGGTTTGTTTTTTCACTAAAGATCAAGCGCTTGCGAATGGGCAAAATTGTTGTTCCGGTTCCGTTCTAGTTATTAACAAGAAATTTTTTAGCTCTTTTAATACTTTTATTTATATCCTGGCGTTCCGGAGCTAATGCTAATAACTTTTCCCACTGCTCTATAGCTTTACTTAAATTGCCTTGATTTGCGTAAACTACACCTAGATTTTCACATGCCTGTGTGTTGTGAGGTTCCAGCTTTAATACTTGTTCGTATTCTGCAATTGCCTGGGAATAATTTTTATTCCGAAAATAAGCATTTCCCAGGTAACCATGCAGGGTAATATCTTGTGGATATGCGGTTAGCAAATTATTAAATATTTTAATTGCTTCAACATAGTTTTCTTTAGTGTAAAGCTTTATTGCACGTGTAATTAACTTGTCTCGCAGCAGGTTCTCTTTTTCTTTATTAATATCCGGTTTTTGATGTTGATTAAGCGATTCCCTGGATTCTGCTGCTTGTGCGCTGGTTTGCTTCGGTTGCCCGCCGACCAGGTCGATCAGCTCTTCAAAAGACATTTTGTTTTGGTCAATAAATTCCAGGGTATCGGTTATGCTTTGTGTTGTTTCAACCTCTTTAATTTCCCATATATCCTCAAAGGGGATATTAAAATCAAATTCTTCATTTACAAGGTCAAACGCTTTTTCTTCTGTTTTAGAGCCGCTATTACCCCTGACGGGTTCCTTGCCAACCTGATCCAGGCTGACAAACTCATCAAAAGGTTCAGGGGTGTCGGCAGAAGATTCATACAAACCGGTTTCGGAAATTACATTAATGTCTTCAATGTCGGCATCATCAAAATCTGTTTTGTTGTCGTTTTCACTGATTTTGATCATATCTCCACTGGTGTTCATAAGATCAGCGAGTTCAATTTCTTCCTCATCAATGAGGCGATATTGAGTTTTGCCGCCAACCAGATCCAGATCATCAATTGTGTCTTCCTGGTTACTTGCCGGCGCTGCGGGTTCAATTTCGTGGTCTTGCTCTATTTCTGCAAAAACAGAATAATCTGTTTCAAAATCATTATTGTTAATATCTGCCTGAACCCGGGGTTCATCAGAAAGCTGTATTTTTTCATCAGCCCCGGCAAAAGTAAATTCATCAAATGCAAACAGCTCGGTGTCTTGTTCACTACCTGTCTCTGAAGCAGGTGATTGAGGCTTTTCCTGAACAATTTCTGCTTCCGGGCGGTGAGAATTTTGTTCCAGGTTAAGAGGTTCTTTATCCGAAAAATCGATCTCTAAATATTCAAATTCGTCTTCTTTTTCAGAAGGTATTTGTTCTGCTTCAACAGGTTCCTGAAGGTCTTGCGGGGGCTCCTGTTGATTAGCAGGAATGGGCTCCATCATTTGCGTTTGTTTAACCTGCTCTATGTTTTCCTGAAGTAGTTCCGGAAAATCAATCTCAGCGCCAAGTTTTTCCTCTGCCGGTCTGGCCGATTCAACGCTGCTTTTTTCTTTTTCAACACGAGCAGACTGTTCCGCTTCGAATGGAGCTTCAGCATTATCGCTAAATAAAAGCTCTGTAAACTGATCAACTTTTATTACAGTTTCAAGATCATAAATGTCGGGCTCTTGTTTGTTTTGTGGCAACTGCTCTTTTTTCGTTACCTGTTTTTTAACCGGCTGTTGCTGTTGTTTTTTCACCAGGTCTGACGAATCGACAACCGGTTCTTCTTTCTCAAACGTTTCCAGAGAACCTGCTTTTGCCGGAACAGATTCTTTTGGTTCAACCTCTTGCTCTTCAAAGGCTTGACTGTCTTTTGGCAGATCTTTATTTTGCTTTTTGCTTTTCAACGCGGCAGGCTTTTTTTCCGGCTTTTCTTTAGGTGTCTGGGCGCTAGCCGTAACCGGTTCCGCTTCTTTTTCTTGCTGTTTTTCGGTATCACTTTCTGTATATTGCTCTTTATTGACAATTACCTGTCCGTCGATAGTCAATAATGGTGTTCCCGGTGTTTTCAGGCGTTTCTTTCTGGTTCCCCGTAATATAAACGCTTCGCGGAGCTTTTTGGTATTCAGGCGAGAATTGACCAGTTCATCATAAATACGAGCCGGGGAAATTACGGTAAAACTATAATGTTCCGTGTTTAATTCTTCACTAATTCGTTTGGCGCCGTAATCCGGAAAACGCCGGATGACATCAAATATTTTGGCCTTTTCTTCAATACTGAGATGTTTAAATTCAAATTCTTCCGCTAATGGCGTAATAACATAATTGTCTACACCCTCTTTTTCAAATTTGTCTTTATACTTGTGATAATAAGAATAAGTAGAAATTCTTTCCTTCTTGCATGCTTCTTTTAATGACATACCCTGCTGAATAAGTGCAAAAACTTTTTTTGCCCGTTTCAATTCAATTTTTTCTACCGAAGTTTGCTCCTTGATCGCAACCAGGGTAATATCATCATTTTGGGGGCTTCCCTCGGTAAAAGAAATAATTTCCTTTTGTAAATTTTCATTAAACTCTTCTGCGCTCAGGGTTCCGTATTCGCGAATGACATTTAAAAACCTTTCTTCGCCAAACAATTCCCGGCGGGAATTCATAGCTTCGGTAATGCCATCGGTATAGACAAGCAATATATCGTCTTCGGCTAGCGCCAGAGTATCTGATTGCAGTGATTTTTTAAACAAATCCTTTTCCGGTAAAGAGATGCCAATAGGAAACCCGCGGGGATTTAAATAATAGGTTTTTTGCTGGCTGGGGCGGTACAAAATCATTGGATTGTGTCCGGCGCTGGCAAAATTAATGCGCCGCTTTTTGGAATCTATAATTACATAAAAAAGGGTAACAAACATTCCCTTTTTCATATCGTTTACTACAAAATCGTTAACGCGGGTCAGCACTTCAGCCGCATCTTTAATTCCCCGGGCTTCAGTGCGCAGGGCCGTGCGGATCATGGTCATAACCAGCGATCCCGGCACGCCTTTGCCGGAAACATCGGCGACGACAATGCCCAGCGTATCGCTGTCGACTTCAACAAAATCAAAATAATCTCCGCCAACCTCTTTGGCTGCAGCATAATAGGACGCTATTTCATAGCCTTCCACTTCAGGAACATTGGCCGGCAGCAGGGTCTGTTGTATTTCCTGGGCAACTTGCATTTCTTTTTGCAGCCGTTCCTGCTCCACCTGGTTCGCCTGCGAGTCGCGCAATTTCATGGTTATATCGCTAAATGCCTTGGCTATCTCACCAACTTCTGTAGAAGTATCTATATCCAACTCATCGGCTATACCCGGCTGACCTAAATCCTTAACCCATTCTTGTAGTCGCCGGAAAGGATTCATGAGCAAATATATTAATAAAAACAAGCTGGCGGCTACAAGAGTCCAGATCAATAACATTAAGCGCAAATAGTTACTACGGGCGGCGGTTGTATCTTTACTGATTTTGCGATAATCCATTAAAAAATGGCTGGTACAAAGAGTCCTGTTACTATCATCCAGCACCGGCCATTCAACATCAATTACATTAACGCCTGATTTTAAATGATATTGATAAACATGCTCCTGAACTTTTCTTTTTTTACCCGGTATATCATAAACGCCCAATAGTTTATAAAAAGAATCTTCGTACGCAATTGCCAAAATATTTTGTATATTATCTACAACAAGAGCATTTAATAAAATATCGCTATGTTCAGACTTTAGTAGCGTATTGACAGAGATATTGGCTTTATTTAAAACAACCAAATCCTGGCTGCCACTTTTAATTAATTCCTCCAGAACTTCATTATTAATATCATTTGAATCTATCAGGTTTTTTGCGATATCATTGGCGAGCATAGAGCAGGCTTTTTTGCCATTTTCTATATAACGCCCCAGAACAAGATCATCCTGCTTTAAAAAAAAATACATATAGGTCATAACCATCAGTACGGTAAAGACAGCCATGCTAATAAGCCAGTATCGGGCCTTCATGCCGATAGGAATTGTGGCTACAGACATTTTCCCTCTTTTTTTCTCTTCCCGGTTTTTTGTCATCCACAATTCATTACCGACTTCGGTTTTCCGATAATCGATGCGATCCAGAAGGCGGCGCATCATAAAGATACCCAGGCCGCCTTTTTTGCCAATATCGACATATTTTTTTAAATCAGGGTCTTTGACCTGGCGGGGATCAAAATATTTCCCCTTGTCAATTAATATAAAGGTAAGACTGCTTTTACGAACCAGGGCGCGTATAATTATATCGCCATCCCAATCCCGGTAGGCGTGTTTAATGATGTTCGTTGCCGCTTCATCAATAGATAATTTAAAGGCATTGATACTGCGTTCCGAAAATCCATGCTTTTTGCCTATCCGGGTGACAAAGTCCCGCAGATGACCAAGATGGTCAACATCGGCTGGAACTTGCAACTGTTCTTTTATAGCGCTCTTAAACAAAGCTTTTCCTTTTTTATTTATCCGATCCGGCAGATTGTCTGGCTTGTTTGCGTTCTTTGGCCACATCAATCGCGCGGAGCAGGGTTTTGTTCAAGGGTTGCAACTCTCGTGCCTGTTCGTAATATTTTAATGCTTCGTCGTAATCACCGCTGTTAAATGCCCTGTAACCAAGAGAATACAATTCTTTTGCCCTGCCGGTCAACATACCGGAAGTAGCGTTGGCGCGGGCGAACATATCATTATACTTTTGCTTTAACGATTCATTATTAGGATCAAATTTAAGCGCCTCTTTATACAACTCGGCAGCTTTGCCCCAATTTTGATCGTTTTCATAAATAACGGCTCTGCGGATGGTTTCGTCACGGTTGAGGTTTCTTTCCAGTTTATTTAACTGACTGTTAATTAATCCTTCCGTTTGCGGGTTACCATTGGCTAGCTGGCGTGCCTGGTTATAATACTGAATGGATTCATACTGCCTGCCGCTATTTTCCAAGGACCTGGCGCGCATTACCAGGGTACTGATCTTTTTGCGCAGGTCTTCATCAACTGTTTTTCTCAAGTCGCTGATTAATGCGCTGTTGGGATCAATTTGTAAAGCCTGGTCGCATTCGCGCAAGGCGTCGGTATAATCTTCTGTTTCAAAGAAGGCCATTGCTTTATCATAATGCTCTCTGATCAGTTGTTCCCGGCGTTTTAATTCCGCTTCTTCCTGGGTGCGGCTGATCTTTTTGTCCAATTCAGCTTCGCGTTGTTTTTCAATGGCGTTATTTATATCATTTAACAAACTTCGGGCTTTGGTAAATTCCGAATCTTTGCCGGTCTCGTCCAGGGCTAATACACGGTTAATTGCCGTGTAGGCGCGGGGGTAATCGCCATTTTCATAAAACATTTGCGCCTGGTCCTGGCCTTTAATGATGGTTTCCCGCCGTTCATATTGCTGCTGTTGCCTTACCTGTTCATTGATGCGTTCCAGTTCGGCTGCCTGTTGTTGATCGATTCTTTCCTTGCGGGTTTTACCAATATTATAAACCAGGGAAATGCGGTGGCTGCTGCCCAGGGCTTTGTAGCGCGGGGTCCAGTAGGAATAATCAAGCTGCACTCCAAACATACCAAGCCCCATGCCGAAGGTCATTTTCCCATTATCCCCTTCTCCCTGTTCACCGCGATAATCATACCCCGTTCTTAAAAATAAAATCCGTTTAAAATCGTACTCTAAACCAAAATGATAAAAATTGGGAACTGTTTCGTTTTCCTGGTTTATATCCATTTGATAAGCAAATAGAAAATGATTGTTTGTCAAATCGCTGCCAAATGCTTTGGAAAATCCAAACAAATAATTACGCGGGGTTTTGTCCTGAATTGCTATAACCCGTTGAGAACGCTGTAAAAAATTTTGCATTGTAAAACCGACCGCCAGACCATGAAAAAAGCCGCTTTGGCGTTGAGGTTTAATTAAAAATCCCAGGTCTGCGCCAAGAGCAGACTCGGTGAGATTGCCGGCGGCATCGTAATTGGGCAGACTGGTTCGTTCAACTTTGAAATTGGCGCCCATATAAAACCATTCGCGTGGCCGAAAGCCATAGCCAAACATAAATAACGTTTTACTAAAATTTGTTTCGCCAACAATAGAGCCGTCATCTTCTGTTTGTTTGATATCACTGGTTCCATACCGTAAAATACCGGCAGAAAAAGTGCCAAAAGTGAGGCTGGGATACAGGAATGAAAAATAATCATAACTTGTCAATAATGACAGGTTGGTATGATAAATTCCAAAGCCAATTCTTTCGACATTTTCCAACGCCGCAGGATTCCAGTATAGAGCATACGGATCATCAACTACCGAAACATAAGCGCCACCCAGCGCCATTGCCCGCGCCCCGACCGGAAAATCGAAAACATCCGTCACTCCGCCATACCCATCTTTGTTTTCATTTTGGGCAATTCCATTGCTTGCCAGACAAAGCAGCGTGAACATGAAAAGTATTATCACCGATATTTGAATTAGTTTATTCACAGCCTTACTCTCTATTTTAATATCCAAATTTCTCTATTCTTTTATTTAACAACCGCGATTTTTGTGGCAGCCGTTTTGCCGCCATCTATGGACAAATACGCAAGATACACGCCATTCATTACCAGCTGACCTTTGCCGTTGCGTCCATCCCAGGATATTTCTCCCTGGTGCAAACCGGCGGTTCCTTCCGGGTCGGTTTTGGTATAGTCCCACTGCCTTACCAAATCGCCGGTAAGGGTAAATATTTGCAGTTTAAAATCAGACTCTTTTTCCAGATAGTAAATAAAACGGGTAACCGGTTTGTCGATGCGGCCAAACGGGTTGGGATAGTTGTAAAAGGCTTTCTTTTCTTCTTGATCAACAATCACCGCCAGGTTCGATTCAATATCCACATAGCTGATAGCATCGCCGTTAGCGTTTGCCAGATCAAGCAACTGGTTATTATCGTCAACAGCTATCACCGGCAGACTGTCGGAAAGTGTAATTTTAAAATCGGTGGTTTCCATATCAAGTATATCCACCACAATATCAACGGTATCTTGCTCTGCATTTTGAATGGTAATGATCTGCGAGCCGGTTTCTTTAAAATTTAACATAACTTGCCCGGGTTTATCGCTGGCGGCAAAATTTTCCGCACCGCGCGACGCATAAATAGTAGCAGGATTTGAATGCTTTACTGCCGCAATCCGGCTGATCACTGTTGCCGGATCGATTTTTTCGCCGTCCCGGTCCTTGAAGGTTAAATACAAACTGGTAACATGGCTGTTGGCAATGCTGGAAACATCTTTATTGCGGAAAAGCAGACCCATAATTGGCACATTGGTTCCGCCTTTTAAAACAACTGTATTGTTCCGCAGCGGATAATTTTCTACAATGAGTTTTCCGGTTTCCAGTTTCACTTTAAGCGCCGTTTGCTGGTTATAGACGGCTGCATCTGCATGGGCATACTGATCATTGGGCGGATCGACAAGTGTAAAACTGATAATATCCAGGCTTGAATTATAGGTCTTGGGCGCTTTAATTTTCCACACCAGCGAATCAGTCAGGCCATCGGTTATTATGCCGCGTTTTACAGTGTCGGCTGAAGTATAATTCGCCGGCAGATGAATTTTTATCTGATAATCATCAATAAATTGGGCAAAACCGAGATTGGTCAGTTTTAAAACAATATTAAATTCACTACCCAAACGGACGCTGCCGGTATCGGCGGCAAACTGCCCCAGCAGATAAGCATCAAATTTGGCCAACGCCCGGTCGACTACAGAGATTTTGTGGGTAACCGAATCCTCGCGTACCTGGCCTTTCTGATATGAATTCTCATCGCGCGGCGCTTCCAGTAAACTGACGGTAAAGTTTGAAAATTCTATTCCGGCCGGTTTTGTTGAGGGCGCTGTGAACCGCCAGGTAGGATGCTGACCTGCTGAAAACTGATCCCACCGGTAAACTTGTTGTTTATCGTCAAGCCGGGTAAATTCCTTGGGCGATGTAATTGTAACAATAAAACTATCGGACTTTAAATACGGTGCGCCCTTGTGCAAAATTGTGCCGGTAAGTGAAAAAACCTGGCTTGTGGAAACGCTTTCCTGAAAGCTGTCCGGATAGGTGATTTTGGGCTCGATTACATAAGATGTTCTTTGCTTGGTAGTTACAAGCAATATATTGGATTGATGGTCTGATACTACACCGGAATTACTGTCGTAACCTGTTACACGTACCCTGAGAGTATCGGCATACAGCGATGGTTCCGCCGGGGCCGTAACATTCCAGGTTACTTCCTGGTTAAAGCCCAGCGGCACGCTTTGAATTCTTTGCGTCACCAGGAAATAATCCGGCGCTTCCAGCCAGGCGGTAATGCGGTTGGGATCGACATTGTCGGAATTGATTACCGCTTTAACAGTGAACTGTTGTTCGGTTGAAAGAATATTATCAATTGCGCCGGCAGGGTAGGTAATTTCTGCTCTATCATTCAATACTCTTACTTTACCCTGGTCGGTAATATAAACCCTCATGCTGCCTTTACCGGCATCCTCAACCGTTTTTGCCGCTTCGTTGGTGTTTTCATCAACCGGGGTTTGGGTAATTGTAACAGTTATTTCTTTACCGTCCTGGCTCAGCGATCCGGCATTGACGACCCACACAATATCCTGGGTTTCCTGGTTGAATGATTGTTCCAGCATACCGGTGTATTGTGATGTGAGGGTGAGGCCGCTTTCATCAAGATCGAGTCGTACTTTGCCGGTTCCGGTTATCCGGGCTTCACCCTGGTTTTTAATGCGGGCGCGCAAGGTAATATTTGACTGATCTTTGGAAAAATAGGCGTCACGTTCATATTTGATTGATCCGGCTTCGTTAACGGCTTCAAAAAACTCTATTCCGATATTTGCCCGTTCCACAACCTGTGAAATCTCCAGGCTGTCTTGCGAGGTTATGTTTTTGCCGGCTTCTACCGCTTGAGCGTCAAGATGAAATTTATGCAGACCGGCAAACTTTTTCGAAGGAGCATTGATTTGCCAGGTAATGGTATCTGGACTGTTGGTTATTTGAACCTCAACAGGGCTGTTATTCAGGGTATACATTACATCGCCGGGCAGGTTATCCGGGAAGCGTAAAGTTGCCCTGCGGTTTTGCAAATTGGGCGTAGAAACAATAATCGCCTGCAGGGTTAGCGCCTGATCGGTAGACAAGGTATAATCTTTGGCGCCCTGCGGTTTCTGAATATCAAAGCTGTAAATTGTTAACGAAGAGCTGGATGTACGCGCATAGATCGAATCGGCCCGTTGTGTTACTGCGGCAACCGTTTGCGCATTTTTGTCCAGCGGAATTTGCGCTATTTCGGCGCGAATTTTCTTGCGGGCTGAATTAACTGACGGCGCTTTTAAAGTAAAAGATACATTCTTTGCCGACTCGTTATCGCCAAGATAAAATTGCTGCTGGATCGGCTGGGTAGTAAATAAACCGCCAGGTACTTTAACCTGAAAGCCATCCGGAGGCGTTAACTCGACCAATCCGGTTTCGGTTTGGGCTTTACCACTATTGGCAATAACAGCAACAACATTAAATTCCTGGTTCAGGGTTACCACGCTGTCCAACTGGTTTTCAAATTGTAAATCGAGGCTTATACTGGCCGGTTTCTGAATCCTTAAAAAAGCCCGGGCATTTGCTTCTTTATCCGGAGGACGAATGCGCGCCGGTAACTGGCTGTTTTGCGACAAGGCGGAAACTACCCGCGCAGAAAACAATTCTTCTTTTTCTCCCAGGCTTTCCGGCCAGTTGGTATCGGCGGTCATATTAAAGACTGCTTTGAGTTCCGAGTCCCGGTTTATACTTTCAATCAATACCTGACGAGCGCCGGTCATACTGCCGCCGTTTGAGGTTAATTCCACGTACACCGAATCCACCCCAAGCAGCTGCCCGGTTCTTACCAGAACCTCAACGTCGAATGCCTGGCCGCGGTTGACCAGCCCTTTGCCTTCCGTATCATGAGCGTTGCTATTGATTGTGGTTTCCACGATCTGCACCACCGCTTCCGATATTACATAAACCTCGGTCGAATCGGTAACTGTAATTTCACTGGCAACGCCGATATTGGTATCGCGGCCATGCACATTCACGGTAATAACTGCGTTACCGGCGATTTCTCCATTTTCTGCAATGCTGTATGCCAGGGTATCGGTCTGGCCGGCGCGTAAAATCAAATCTCCAGAGTGTTTCAACTTGACCGGGGGACGTATATCATAAGTATTATCCGGCACGCCATCAACCTTTACGCTGATATCCTGCGCCGACGGGTTGACGATTTCAACGCTGGCGTCGCCATTGTTTGTTATTTCAATATTCAAATTCCAGGGGTTTTGGCTATAGTTGGCGACGATTTCATTATTTTCCACATCAGCGTCCACACCGGTAATTTCCAGTTGCGCACCCCGTTCCAGAATAGCAAAGGTTGTATCATTATCACCGGCCGCCAGGAATTGCGGGGTTTGATTGCTGTTGACTCCTTTGGCGTCGTGCAGCGCCGCATACAAATTTACCTGACCTGTGGCGGGACTGTTGCCGGCTTTAACATCAAACAAGGCTATGCCGGTATCACCGCCGGCTATAATTTGTGGTATCGTTACCGGAGATTCCAAAATGGTTGCCAGTTGCGCACTGGAGGAAACCAACGTGAGCTGGCATTCTTTGACAGCTTCTGAACCCGAATTGTGAACCTTGACTTCTACCGGGAAATTCTGACCCTGGCTAACCCGTTTATCCGGATTGGCGCCCAAATTACTGGCGCTTATGATCTGCAGCCGGGCGGGATTGTACACTTTGATAACAACGGT
Source organism: uncultured Cytophagia bacterium (assembly GCA_964399735.1). Taxonomy (GTDB): domain Bacteria; phylum Zhuqueibacterota; class Zhuqueibacteria; order Residuimicrobiales; family Krinioviventaceae; genus Fontivivens. The sequence goes on along the minus strand of CAYNSO010000060.1, from coordinate 5,710 downwards.
ATTGTCCTGCGGCGGAGAAATTTTCGACTCTGTTCCGTCTTGTCCAAAAGCATATACAATTTGCGCCGTTAAGGTTTCGCCGAGCAGGTTTTCGGTATTACCGGCGGTTATGTTAAACAGTCCTTCCTTGTCTTCACCCAGCCCGATATTTTTGATGACAATTTCACTATTTGCAACCGCGCTGGTTCCGGTAATTCTCACCCGCACCGAATCGAGCGCCTGGGCGGCTTTGTTTTCGATTCTGACGCGCACATTAAATTGCTGATTGACATTAACATGGCCGACGCCTTCCTCATCAACATACGGGGAAACCGGATCCATATAGGTCATGGTGATGCCAACCGCCGAGGTTTGCGTAAAGAATACCTGGGCCTGGCCAATTTTCGAAACCGGTTCTATTGTGCTATCATTATAATCAGATGCCTGAATCGTTGCGGTGATTGTGAAAACTCCACTGGCAGATGGCGTATTCGTTACCGTATACACCAGCGTATCAAGTTCGCCGCCAACCAGTAACGAATCTGTCCAAACTGTTGGCGCTTTGATGATATAGCCTTCGCGGTTAATGGTAACATCGGTATCTTTGGGGCGCTTTATAAGCATTGTGCCCTGGCCGGTATTGGCAAGAGCAACTTTGATCGTCCACGGCGCCAGCGTGCCTGAAACAATGGTATCATCCTGGGCAATAACGCTCTGCAACACAAAGTTACCGGAATTTTGCGTAGTGAATGGAATATCATTATCCACCGGAGAAAGAATATCTGCCGAAGCGCCGGTATTGCGGGCAATGGCGGAACTGATATTGGCGGTAATTACCTCCTGCACATTGGCAAGATTGGTCGCCCGTACCAGGATGCCGGTTTCCGATACTTTGGTTTGTCCGGCGTCGATGTTATTCATCACCAGCGTAGACCCGTTCGGGAAGGTAAATCCGGCAGTAGAACTGAAATTAATTGTCGCTTGTTTTACCATATCGCCAACGCTGGTGCGCGGATTGGTCACTTGCGCTTTGATATAAAATTCCTGGTTAACATTAACCATAGAACCGGACTTGAGTGCAGTTGAAAGAACATCCAGGCGCAGCGCAGCGTTATCCTGAACCCGGGCGCTGATATAATTGCTCTGTCTGGAAAGCTGGGTCAGGGTGTTTATTTCTTCAAACAATATTGTGCTTACCATGGTAAAAGGGCCAATTGCAATATTGCTGTTTACCTGTGAAATTGTAAAGCGAACACTGTCGGTGGCGCCGCCGGCCAGTTCCGCTGTGCTGCTGGCCATAAAAGTTGTGGGGCTGGCAACTGTAAAATAAGAATTATCGCGGCTGAAAGAAAGCGAGCTGCCGGTCCGTAGTCTTACCCGGCTTTCGCCATTATTTTTCATTTGCACAACAACATACCAGGGTTTGGTTTGACCTTTGGTAACGGTGGTTTGACTGGCGTAGATATTGGTTATCTGTACGTTAGCGCTGCTTTGACAGATAACCTGGGCGGCGTTAAAGGACTGGTCGCTAAATGTACGCTGCGGATCATTCACATCCACAGTATGAACTTCTGCCGAGATCAACATGGCGCCGCTTGGGGTATCGCCGTCAACACGGGTAATGATAACCCGCAACTGATCGCTGGCGCGGCTGGCCAGGGTGTTATTGCCGCTGGCGGTAAATGTCGTTGGATAAGTAATGGTAAATTTATCGGTTTCGGTTTGGGTATTATAATTAAAAGTCAAAGCCACACTGCTTAACCGCATGGCGCTGACATCATTATTGGTTACATTAATATCCACATACCAGGATCTGGTTTGGCCGATAGTAACCGTTTGTGTCAATGGAGTAATACCGGCAATTGCCAAATCACCCGGCACACCAACCCGAACGACGTTCGGGCTGAGATTAAGCTGCTGCACCTTGTTTTCACCGTTTTCAATGCCGGTTAAAGTAACCTGCGGTGTATAGTTGCCGGTATTGAAAGCGCTAGGGACATTTTTGCTTAAAAAGTGCAATTCGGTCGTTCCTGGCGCTATGCTGGTGGTATAAACGGCATCGAGCGCTGCGGAAAAGATATTGGTTCCGCCCTCGGAGGCGTCATTAAAGCTGATTGTGGTTTGCGTGGTATTCAGGTTCAGCGTGGCGCCGCCGTTATTGGTAACGGTAACCACAAATTCCGCGGCTTTGCCGGGGAATACAGTGGTTGGCTGCACACTATTTTGTACATAAGAGATAACCGAAGGATTCTGCACCTGCAGCGTTGCGGAAACGCCGTCACCGGCTGCCGTCTGGTCAAATACTGCCAGGGCGCGGTTGGGCTCAGTGCCGCTGACCCGCGCCAGCACACTGAATGTGCCGGTCGTGCCGGTCGTTTGCGTTACCTGGAATACCAGGGCGTCGCTCTCGCCGCCAACCAGGGTGGTAGTGCCGGCGTCTTGCAAACCAATGGGGGAAATAATTGTAAAACCGGAAATCGGGTTAGCGCCGTTAAAGGCTCGCACCCAGGTATTGGCCTGGTTCATATCCAGATCTACATTGGCGCCGCCGGTATTACGCACGCCTACAGTGATCGTCCAGGGCGTTGTGCTGCTGTGATTAACGCTGGGCTGCGAAAGAGTAACACCGGTAATCTCCAGATTCGAGGCGTTTTGCACGGTTACCGAACCGCTGCCGCTTGCCGGATTGGTCATGCTTTCACCGGTATTGACAAGCGTATAGGCCAGGGTGGCGGTAATATTATACAAGCCTGTGGTTGGCGCGGTCTGGGTTATGGTATAAATAATATTTTTTGTTTCATTCGCCGCCAGCGAGGTAGAACCATCCTGAAAACCGGCAGGCCGTTGAAAAGTAGTAAACGCCCCCGAATTCAGGGAACTGGTATTAAAATCAACCTGCACAGCGCTGCCGCCATTATTTTGTACAGCAACCACAACTTGCCAGGGGTGAGTGTTGTCTCCTGACGTTACGGTAGACTGGGACGGTGTAATAGAAACGATTTGCAGATTCTCCGGGGTTTGTACCTCGATGCCGCCATACACTTCACTGAGAATAGAATTGGTATAGCCGCCGGTGGTGGTTGCTGCCCGGCCAAAAATCTCCAGCACCCCGGGCGTGTAGCCGGTTTGAGTTATTGTAAATGTAAGATACGTCGTATTGCCGGCAGCAATTACAAAAGTGCCGGTGGGATCGCTGATGGTATATTGCGAGGTATAATCATTGGCGCCGCGCATAAATTTTATCCAGGTACTTGCCTGGTTGGAAGAAAGAGTAACGGTAGAAGCGCTTGAATTGCGTACTCCCATCCGTACTGTCCATGAGGTACTCTGGTTAATCGTTACCGTCGGCTGCGATGGAGAGATCTCGGTGATTTCGATAGCCGGATTGGTTACCTGAATATAATTGGTAGAACTGGTTGCGCCGCTGCCGCTCAAATCGGCAACGGTGATTTGCTGGTTGCCAATGGTGTTTAGAATAAAATTGCTGCCGTTAAAAGATTGTGTGCCCAAAGGTAACAGGGCATCACCCGGTAAACTTGCCAGGGGATCGGTCGGGGCGGAAAACCGCACCGCGCCGGTATAGTTGGTTTTTTGGTTGCCATACACATCATACGCAGTAATCACAACCGGCGCCGGAAATGCCGAGCCGCTCATGGTGGTTGCGGGATAACCGGTAATGCCGAACCGGTCTGTTATACCGGGAACAACATTGATGGTTTGTGTTTCCGTAATTCCGCCGCTCGAAGCGCGAATATCCACACTTTCGCTGTTGTATAATACAATATCGGTATAACCGCTGCCGTTGCTAACGTTCAACACCGGGGGCAGCGCCGGGGTTTGGCCATTGGGTGAACTGTGTGCGCCGCCATCGACAAAGGACAAATTGATGGGGATGCTCATCGGGTTGCCGCCGGCATCTACCGCGTTTGTTATGGTCAATCGCAGCGCCTCGCCGGCCACTACGTTTGGCGTCGGCGACACGGAAAAAATAAAATCGATCAAAGCGCCGGAAGTAACCTCGATCACCTCAGAGCTGCTGGTAATGTCTGTATCCAGATCCCGCACGGTTAATTGCTGATTGCCGATGGTTCGCAGGGTAAAACCGCTGCCGGCAAAAGAGCCGGTTCCGCTGGTCAGCGCCGGGGTGGTTGGAAATGTAGCATTGGCGTCGCTGGAGCCAAAACGCATGGCGCCGCTGTAATTGGTTTTGGTATTGCCAAACACATCGATAGCGGTTACTTCGATCGGTGATGAAAAGGGAACGCCGCTGACGGTTGTGGCTGGATAGCCGTCTATATCAAAATAACTGAGATTGCCGGGCGCAACATTCAGGGTAACGACCCGTGGCGTCAATGAACCAAAAGTCGCCTGAATTTGCAGGTTGTTTTCGCGGTTGAACAAAATAACATCTGTGTACCCTGTGCCGTCCACCAGGTTGATAACCGGCGACAGCGCCGGCGTCTGTCCGCCCGGCGAAGCATGCGGCAAGCCATCCACAAAGGAAACATCGATCGGCACGCTCAGCGCATTACCGGCGGCGTCAAAGGCATTGTTTACTGTCAAGCGTACCGGTATTCCGGCTGTTACATTGGAAGAGGGCGTGGAAGAAAAATTGAACGATGCCAGCGGCCCGGCATTGACCTGGATAATACCGGAAACTGTCGGCAGCGAACCGTTGGTTACAGTAATGGTCTGGTTGCCGGCCGTGCGCAGAATAAAGCCGTTAAAAGTGTGCTGGCCCTGGTCTGCCGGAACAAAAGTGTAGGGACTGCTTTGCAGATTGGGCAGGGTATAACTGGTTGCCGTAGTGCTGAACCATACTGAACCGGCATAATCAGTGACAATATTTTCATAATCATCCAGCGCGGTAACCTGCACGGCGTTAAACGTGGCGCCGGCGGTTATGCTGGCCGGCACATTGCTTAAAGCAAACTCATTCAATGCCGCGGGACTGACGGTAAACGCTGTGGTTGCATCAGTAACTGAACTGTTGGTGGAAAGCGTGCCGGTGAGGACCACGCCGGTTTCCGCTTTGTACAGGGTTTGTGAGGCTGAGCCGGAACCGTTGGTTACGCTAATGTCCTGTAACGCCACTTCCTGGCCGTTGGGGGCCTCGCCGCCGCCGGAGGTTGCGGCGACGCGGATAGTGCCGCTTGCCGGGTTGCCGTTACCGTCCACGGCATTGCTAACGTTGAGTGTAAAAGGCGTTCCGGCTACCTGGTCGGCAGGGTTGGACAGGGTAAAACTGACTATGGGGCCGTTGAGTTCCACATGAGCAGAACCGCTATCGATTAAGGCATTTCCAGTAGTGCGTGTTTCAATTATTATTATATCGGAAGCAGATGGGGATAATGGATTAATTATCATACCCATTATCACACTAATCTGTGAACCGGCAGGTACTGCATGAGTTCCGAGTAATCCATCTCTCACAATTGCGACTTTTTGATTACCAAGACCATCATTTTCTATCCGTGGAGAATCTGAAAAACCCCCATCAAGCAAAGCCGGCGTACCAGAACTAACAGTGGAAAGATACCTTAAATCAAAAGAAGCCGGAAAGATAAAATAAAGCTTGGCATTATTTTCAATTTGTTGTTGTAAAGTAAATGTAAAAGTATAAGTGGCTTGTTCACCATAGGTTTCATCATTCGGGTCAATTATTATACCTGTTAACGTTCCCTGGGCAAACGCCGGAACTGCGGCAAACAACAATATAGCCGCCATACAA
>CAYNSO010000059.1:0-23496 GCA_964399735.1 uncultured Cytophagia bacterium | reverse complement strand
GCCATCCATATAAATAGTTTTAAACTAAAATTTATAAAGAATATACTTTAATCAATAAACCTCATAATAACAATTGTTTGAATGATTTTCTCCGCGTTCCCGGCTTCCTCTGCGGTAAAAAAATGAAACCGTAGAGTACCCGGAGGACACAGAGGGAAAAAAGAAAAAATTTTTTCAGGTATTTTCTTTTTAAGTACTAGAATACTATGATTTCATATTGAGCCTTTTATATTTTAACAATGGCTCAATCGGAAAAATTACCCACAGAAAAGCATATTGAACCGCAAATTTTTTAATTGGCAGAAATATTTTCTGTTATATTGTTTTGTTTATTTTTCAAGTAATTGACAATTTGAATGCCGGCGCCGGTAATATTGCCGATGCCCATTACGAAATCGCCATTGCGTATTGTGTTTTGGAGGTGTGCAATAACCTGATCGGATTTATGAATGTCAACCAATGTTTCTGCGGGAATACCGTTTTTATGCAATTTGCTTTTCACAATCAGCCGGCTATCCCCGCCGCATAAAATATATTGAGCTGCGCGGGGCTGGGCTTTAACAAGATCAATCATTTGTAACGAACGGTGTGGGCGGTCGTCGCGTAGATTTATTATCAGTATAAACCGATGACCGGTAATTGCTTGTTGATAAAGACTGAAAATTTTTTGTGTGGATTCCGGATCATTGGCGGCAAAGGCGCTGATAAATGTAACGGCATTTCCATTTATTGTTACATGGATTTCCCGCAGAACGCCAATATCCGGAATTGCCTTGCGCATACCGGCCAGCGCTGTTTCACGGTTGACTTTCAACTGTTTGCATACGGCCAGAGCAAGCTCGATATTTTCAGGATGTTCAATGTAATGCCATTCCCCGTAATCATTCTTTTGCGCTTCGCCTGGTTTATCAATGGTCTGAACTTGACAATCCATAAAAGACGCCTGCTTTAGCAGAACAGGCAGGTTATTCTGCTCGCATGTCAACAAAACTCCCTTGTATGGTATCGCTTTACTGAATGTCTTTGCAATCTGCGGCAGGGATTCACCGCTTACATCCAGATGATCCGGTCTGACATTGGTAATGACAAGTACATCGGGTTTTATTATTCGCTGCGCTTCTACCCATTGCAATTGTGGACGCAGCGCCATACTTTCAAGAACCAGGGTTCGGGCTTTATTCTTTGCCGCTATTTTTACAATTTTGCATTGTTCCAGAATAGTAGTGGCGCCGTTACGAGACACTTTGAGTTCGCTGTCATCCGGCATGATTATTCTTGTTGCGCTGCCGGTAGTTTTGGCGATGGTGCGAATTCCCCCGGCGTTCAACCCGGCGGCGATCAGGCGGCATACGGAGGATTTGCCGCGTGTACCGGTGACCAGAATGCGCGTTGGCACCCTGGATAAAAAATAGTAATGCAGTAACGCTTCTATCAACCAATAGATAAGCAATAGACAGGTTATACTAACAAGAATTCTCACATTTTCTCCTTTAACCACTTGAAACAAGTATAGTAAATTTCAGGCAATAATAAAAGTATTTCTTCTTTGAATCGACCTGGTAACAGCATCGCCAGGGCGGGCATTTGTTATTGTCGTAAAATACGGCAACAAGGGTTTACGGGTTATTTACAAGGCAACACTGATGTGAAATTTTAGTATAATAAAGTAAATAACAAAACAGACACCATAAAAAGGAGCGTCCCATGAAAAACATAACTCTGTTATCACTATTGATGATGCTGGTATTTTCATTGTCGTTGTATGCGGCAGACTGTAAAACAACAACATCAACTTTTGTTGATATGAAAATTTCCGGTATGACGTGTGAAAATTGTGTGCACAAGGTTAAAACATCACTCGAAAAAGTCGATGGTGTATCCAAAGTTGATGTAGCTTTGGCCGGTCATACTGCGCAAGTAACATTTGATGCGAATAAAACCAGCGCTGAAAAGCTGCGCGAAGCAGTAAAAACAAGTGGATTTGAAGTAAAAGCTGTCCAGGCAAACCCGGCTAAACCCTGTTGCGCTGAGGCCTGTTCCTGCAAAACCGCTGACTGTAATTGTGAAGGAGCATGTTCCTGCTGTGCTTCCGCTTCTTGCTGCGCCATGCATCGTGCCAGCAAAATCTAGTCCCCTGGTGCAAGTAACGTCGATATATAGGCATGTATAACAGCATGAAATATCAATGGGCTGTATCAAAAGCCTAAAAAACCATTCATGTCATTCCGAGGAGCGAAGCGACGAGGAATCTTTTATCGCTAACATATTGAAAAACAAGATTTCTCGCTTCGCTCGAAATGACAAAATAGTTTTATGTTTTAATAACCCTTCTCAAATTGGGTTTTTTGATATAGCCCCGTTTTCATTTCATTGAGACAGCTGTTCATTCTTGCCGGTCAGGTCATTAAACGCCAGGGTTATGGCTGTGAAACATAATGGAGTTGTGATAAACACTCCAACTCCGCACAGCAGCACGCCGATCAATGTTATGATTGAAAGCAAAATCACAAACACACTCAATTCAAAAACATGTGGCTGCGCCAGTTTTCTACTGGCTTCCATAGCTGACCAGAAATCCAGGTTCTGGTCGATAATAAATAATGGAGTGAACATATACAAGGCGCTAATGACTATACCGGGTATAATTAAAAAAATGAAACCAATGGTAATAAAAACACTAACGACAATGCTGGAAAGAAAAGCTGCTGCAAAAAACTGAAACCCTTTGCCCAGATCACCTATATTAATTTGGTCTCCTTTAATTTTTTTCATTATGGAAATAAAAAAGCCAACTGTCAACGGCCCGATTACAATAAAAGCGCCGATGACCGTGCCGGATACAACCGCATTAATAACAATATATAATAAGGTAATTAACAGAAAATTACCAAAATCAGAAAAAAGCAGGTCCCAGCTTTTACTGATCCAGTTACCCATATTTACAGTAGGCTGTTCTACTTTATTATCACTCATATCTGTACTCCTGCATGTTATTATTCAGAAATTAAATGTTTATTGATTATGATTAAACCCCAGTAAATAAAATTATCCGGTCGGTCCGCATTCCACTTGTTGTAACTGTGGCTTTTATCAGTTTCATAATGAGCCGTGTATAGTCCGGGGCCAAGGGTAATTGTTTCCTGTGTAAACCGATTTTTTTTGGCTCCCCCGGCATGAACGGTGTTGGCATACTCCATAATCCAGACAATTTTACCATGATTATCTTCAACCCAGCCATAATCATACATTTCAGTTTTGTCGCCTTCACCTAGTGCAACCACCTCAAGCCTTGTTTCCTGGTCAAGACGAAAACTTTTGCGGCGATGCTCCTTGTCTCCCGCTTGCTGGAATGAAACCAGAAAAGCCGGGTCTTCCTTTTCACTATAGGGTTTGTAATCTGTTTTACGGAAAGACTCGTCTTCGGGGCGCAAAGTAATACCCCAATTGTCGGGGACGGAGGGCGGACTACTGTTCCATTCTTGCCACGAATGTGAATCATCGGTAACATAATTCACCAGGTAAGAACCGGCGGGTAACAGGATACTTTCATCAGCCTGGCGGTTTTTAACACTGCCGCCGGCATGGGTTGTGTTTTTTCGGCTCATGGTCCATACAATTTCGCGGCTATGGGCATTAATGATCCAGCCAAAATCAACAAAACGATCCATCATTTTTGAATATTCACCGACCGCAGTAATTCTCATTCTGGCTGCAGTAAGCAGTGTAAACCCTTCCTGAAGACAGGTATTGTTTTTTACCCTGGTTAAAGCAACAATTGGCTTTATCTCTTTGTGTTGTTGAACATACTCTTCAACAGCATTATTCTTTTCCCGGTTATATGCTACCAGGGTAATTCCCCAGTTACCAGGGTCATAGGGCGGCATCTGGTTAAACTCTTGCGCAGAATGCGAATCGTCCGAAATAAAATGTACAAGGTAATTACCGGCAGGTAAAGTAATGTTGTCGGTTATCAGGCGGTTCTTTTCGGCGCCACCTGCGTGCTCACTGTTGCGCATTGCCGCTTCCCACACTCTTTCGCGGGTATCGGCATTGGTTATCCAGGCATAATCATACATTTGGCCGCTTTTAACCGAGCCTTCGCCCAGCATATAAATATGGATCTGCAAATCATTTTTAAGAGAAAAACCCCTGGCAAGGTTTTGATTGTTTTTAACACCGTTTATTTGTAATAGTACATTCAATGCGGTTGGCAGAGAATCAGTTTCTACTCGTGCCATGCCCGGCGGCAAAAGGATTTCGATGCGGGGTATGATTGTTTCATTATCATAATAGTCAAGGTCTTTGAACAATTCATCAATAAATCCACTAATTCCGCGGGGTTTGGGTTGCCGTGAGTGGTCAATTCCATAATAGGCCTCATAGCTCGCTGCCGGCAGTTCAATGCTATCGGCAAAAACCCGCCAGCCCCGGTCATTGGTTTTTTGAGTATTATCAAAAGTCATTACCCATACCGGCAAACGGGTTTGCGCATTAATGATCCATGCCTTGGCGTACCATTCATCATGAACAGCCTGCCCCACTGCATGTATGGCAAGGGCTGCATTCTGTTCCAGGGTAAAACTCTGCATTTCCCAGGAATCCATATTCAATGCATTTATTGATACTGTTGTACTATCAGTTTTATCCTGGGCGGTTGTCTGCAAATAAAACAGTAATAAACCTGCTATTGTCAGAGAAACTAGTGTGGAAATTTTAACCATAACCCGGCCTGCTTTTTTATTCAACTTTGATTGACAACTCACCGATTCCTGTTGAAATCATCAGATAGAGTAATTTATCACTTTTATCATAATTTTCCGAGTAATAATAACTGCCACGCTTTTCGAACCAGTGCGGATAGCTGATTTCAGATAAAAATAAAAATTTGGTAACACGCAGCTTTGTACCAATATCATTTGGTAAAATAACCCTGGTTTCACCAATATCCAGATCAAGCCGAGCCATAGCCTTTTCCATAGCCTGGCCATTAAAATCAACAGTCAGTTCTCCAATTCCGCTGTTGATATCCGCTTCTTCAAAGCGGGCGTTACCGAGATTGTTTATTTCCAGCTCGCCTATTTTAAAATCAATATCCAGTTCTTTCATTTTTATGCGGTTAGGAGAATCAAAATTTATTTTTGCTTCCCCGGCCCAGTTTTTAAAATTAAAATTACGTAATTTCAAATCTCCCAGTTCCAGTTTAAATTCACCGGCTTTAAATATAGTGGTTAAATCCAGTTCCGGTTCCGAGGGCAACTCAATTTTTACTTTGATGCTATTATTTTCTTCATCGTCATCCCGCCACTTTTTCCAGTTTTCATAATCAACAATTATATCCAGTTCGTTATTCTTTTCATTGAAACGAATATCACTTTTTATCTGTTCGGGGTTGTATTTTATGTATACGTGGCATTGGTCGATTTTATTATTCTTTTTTATATCCACCTCTCCAACGTCAATTTCGGCATTGAGAATAAAAGAATTGCCTGTAATAACAAAGTCTTCTTCAATGATTGCATATTCATCCCGGGCGGTCAGACTGCTAGTACAACCTATTAAAAACGCCAATAAAAAAAACAACCAGGTGGTTTTCATGTGTCCTCCGAAAGCTAATAAAACATCAAAAGGAAAGGATGGAGCGCCATCCTTTCCTTTAAAAAAATTGTATGCTTGCAATTATTAAAACGTATGTTGTAAACGAAAAGTTACAATAAAATCTTTGCCGCCAATATCGGTACGGCGGGCAAAATTAATTCTAAAATCATCATCGGATGACGCCAGGGCAACGCCAAAGTTGGTTTTTAGTGAAGTCCAGGTTAAATTTTCAAAGCTGGCTTTGGGGTCGTTATCCAGGGGATCACTATCAGGTTCCTCCTGACACCAGGCATTCACTCGTTCCGGCGTTTCTTCATCAGCAAACCAGGCATAACCGGAATCCATAAATAATATTACATCAAAATCATCCAGAAAAAACCAGTCGCTGCTGCTGGTGCCTAATCGATATTCAATATTCGCCAGGACCATGCGGTCGCCGGTAAACTCTTTAAATTTGTATCCATGCAAGGTAGAAATTCCACCCAGGTCGAACCAATACATGGGTGGCATATCGCCCCGCGCGGTGCCGCCCCTTAATCTGAAATTAAAGGATTCATCCCAACCCAGCGGCTGGTATCTGCGAATATCAAGAATGTACCTTTCAAATTCCATGTCACATTCTTCATCCATGCCGACTCGTTCGCCAAAAGCAGTTATGAACCAGCCCTGCCCCGGTTTTGAATAACGGTCGCGGGTATCAAGCTGGACTGTTCCGGCGATGCTTTTTAAATTAAGGTATGGCTCTACATCGATACCGGGAAGGGCGGCAGCAATTTGTTGTTCCACAAGGCCCAACGGCAAGGCAGCTGGATTGGCACGAAATTCTTTGTTTTTGCCAAACACTGCCCATTTTGTCGTGTTTTCCAGGTTGGAAAAGTCATCGTCTTTGTATTCGGCTTTGATGAACAGGTAACGATTGATATATTGAGAAAAATAAGCGCTGTATCCTTTACGGTTATAATAATCATAAAAGTCTTCTTTAACCAGGCCGGCCGCCAGCGAGTTTTCCATTTCGCTGAGTATCCAGCGATCTTCGGTGTCGGTCATGTCGTGATATTCAGCGCCGAGGGCAAACCCGCGATCCTCAAACAACCACTTTTCAAGGCCAATTTGAAACTGGGATTTTTTGCTGGCAAAGGAGTACCCGCCTCTTCCGAGGATGGCAAACTGATGATGATTGCGTTCCCACCAGCCGGCTCCGGGAAACTGCAGGCCAATCGTAAAGCCATCAACGCGGTTGTAACTGGCAAATACCGGTTCCCGATCGGTTTCTTTGCGAAAATAGCCATAACTGTATCTATAGCTTTTTGCGCTTTTGCTTTCATAACGGTCAGTTCGCTTTTCAATGTAACTGCGTTTTTCTTCCTTTGATGTTTGGTATTCCTTGTACCGCTTTTTATAGGAATTACCGGTTTCAATTATATCACCGTACACCTGTGAGCCGCTTTTAGTCCAGATCACACCTTCTACGCTGATTACATCACCCCGAACCAGTGCGGTCGGCTCCAGTTCAATATCGCCAAAGATTACCAGCACATTGCCTTCAACCTCGCCTTCCAAAACCAAAGTGCCTTTGATCACCTCAATTGCTCCCTTGATCATTTCATCGCGGTGCACCCTGGTATCTCCCCGGAAGCGCAGCGGTTTAATATTATCCTCGCCAAAATATTGCTCTTCCATTTCCAGAACAAAGCTGCGTTCATTTTCGTCAAGGTCATTATAAAAATTATCATCGCTTGCATAACCCTGACCCCAGAATAGCAAACACACTATAATGAGTATGGCGGCAATAATCCACAGCCAAAGCAGGGTTTGCTTGGCGTTCGAGCTTTCCATAATTTACCTCTTGTACAATAGATCAAAAATAATTTCTATGGATTCACATCCGGTTTACGCAAGACCTGTGCCAGATGTTTCTTCAAACCATCATTTTTTGCAATAGAATAACACATTATTAATCAAGGAATTAACACAACGATAGAATTAAGATCATTTTTCAGGACCAGCCAATTGTAGTAAAAATACACATCAGGGGTCACTCTATTGTAGTAATTTTACACACTGCTGGAGCGCAGTATTTCCAGGCATTTTTGCATATCCTGTGGTATTTGCGAATTGAACTGCATCAATTGTTTGGTTATGGGGTGAATAAACGCCAAACTTTTGGCGTGCAGCATTTGCCGGGTAAAGTTTTTTAAAATCAGGGTAATTAATTTGGTTCTTTCGTTATTCATTCCTGCAAGCTGTTTGCCCCGGCCGCCATAAATTTGATCAGAGAGCACCGGATGCCCAATTGAGGCCATGTGCACCCGAATCTGGTGGGTTCGGCCGGTTTCGAGGTTGAGTTTAAGATAGCTGGTTAGCGCCATTTCTTCCAAAACCTGGTAATGTGTCACCGCGGTCTTGCCATCCGGGTCGATCATCATCCGCGTGCGGTCTTTGCTACTACGCGCCAGAGAGGCTTCAATGCGCCCCTGCTTTTCTTTTAAATGCCACCAAACAATGGCCCGGTATTCGCGATCAATTTTTCGCTCTGCAAGTTGCCGTGATAATCCAACATGTGTTACATCATTTTTAGCAATCACCAGCAGGCCGGAAGTATCTTTGTCGAGACGGTGCACCAGCCCTGGCCGGGTTGCCCCGGCAACATCGGAAAGGGAATTGCAATGCGCCAATAATGCGTTTACCAGCGTGCCTTTCATATTGCCATAAGCCGGATGCACGACCATGCCGGGTTGTTTGTTGACAACCAGCAGGTATTCATCCTCAAAAACAATGTCCAGAGGTATTTCTTCCGGTTCCAGTGTGGTGGGTCGAATTTTGGGAAATGTAACGGTTACAACTTCTCCCGGCCGCACCAGGTGACCGCCTTTGGTTGATTGGTTATTGACCAGCACCTTGTCCTCGTCGATCAGATTTTTTATTTTAGCGCGTGTTACCGAGGGCAAATGTGCGCACAAAAACAAATCCAGCCGCATTTTTCCCTGGTTTTCCGGGACGACCATTTCCAGCAAATCTTCCTGCATTCGCATCCTTTATATAACAACAAGTTCTTGTGGGTTTTTTTTACAAAAATAAACCGTTTCCCGTGTATAAAGTTAACAAATCCTGTGTTTTCTTCAAGTAAAATTTTATTTTTCTTGACTTTGCTCTGATAAAATCACATATTAACTTTTCAAAAACCTATACACATCAGGGAACATGATATGAAACGGCATAATCTTTTGTTTTTGCTGATAACAGCAGGCATGTTGTTTACCGGGTTGTATAACAGTTTTGCGCAAAAGTACAGCGAAAGATTTCCTATTGTTGCTTGTTATGGCCCCGATGTTACGCGATCCGGGATTCATGCCTTTGTGGAAATGAAAAGCGCCGGTTTTACATTGTACTGTTATCCTGAACAGGAAACAAAATCCAACCAGATTTTATTGAATCTGGCGGACTCGATGAATTTTGGCGTTATAATTAGTGATCAGCGGTTCAACTCTTTGCCCGAAGATTCAGACACCCTGAGCAAGAGGCTTGATGCAATCAATACAGATTATCATAATCATTCATCTCTGTATGGATACCTGTTAAAACAAAAACTTCCGGCACAGTTTTTTACCAAAACCGGTAATCAGCAACGTTTGCTATCTAAAAAAAATCCGATGTTGCAGGTATTGATCAACCTGCTGCCGGTATATTCGTCGCCTTTACAATTGGGCATTTCCAGTTATTATGAATATATCTGGGAATTTATTGACAAGATTAAACCCGGCATTCTTTATTACGAGTGTTTGCCTGCCAGTAACAGAACGATGCGTTCCGAATATTTTAAAAATATGGAAATAGTACGCAAAGCCTCAGTGGATCATCATATTCCATTCTGGGTAAATATTTATACCATGCCGTTCAATTCCGATCAAGAACCGGAGCATTCTCATTTACGGATACAGGCTTATAGCGCTCTTGCCTATGGCGCCCGCGGGCTGGTTTATAACACTTATTCAGCGCCGGATAGCTCGGTGTGGCATTTTGAATCCGGCTTGCTGGACAAGAGCGGCAACACAACACAAGCCTGGCAGTACGCCGCCGAGATCAATAGTGAAATTCATCAACTCTACCCGGTATTGCTAAAAATGCAATCTACCGGTATTTTTCACAGCGCCCCGGTTCCGCCAGGCTGTTCGGCGCTTAGCCCCAATCTGCCCATTACCCAGGTGGAAAGTGGGTCTGTGTTACTTGGGTTTTTTCAATCCAGAAAAGAAAAGTATGTCTTTATTGTGAATAAAAATTTTCAGTATGGAGCGCGCCCCCGTTTTTATTTTTCTAACCGGGTCAAGAAAATTGTTGAAGTGCCCAGGAATAATTACAAGCCTTTTTCCATAGAATTTTCCAATCCCCACAAGGAAAAAAGCTGTTCAATACTGTTCAGAGCCGGGGATGGGCGATTATTTCGCATTCACGAATAAAAAACGATCATGTCAGGAGTTTGTCCTTTGTGGAAAAAAATTATCCAAAGATGCGCAAACAGGGTAGCGGCTAACCAGCCGCAAGAAGAGTCTACCCATGTTGGCCAAATGATACTGAAATTGACCGAAATGTCCATTCATTTTAAAAGACAAAATTTACACAATTTGAAAAGCAGCTTGATTGACGGCAGGGTGAAAATGGTGGATGCGGAGGAAGAGTGATTAATTCGGTATTTTTTAAGTTTAATAAAAATTAGATTATTTCATTAGTAATGATAGTTAAACCAATTTTAATTATATCCCTCAGATATTCTTCAATGTTTTTATGCAATTTCTCAGAATATGATTCCAATGAAATTGTATAAGGGGCGATTTTAATTGGTATTGTTGTTGTTTTATCTGTATGCACACCTTCAATTATATTTTCATTTGTGAATTCCAAAAAAGAACCGATAGCAACCACAGAATCTTCATAACTAAAATGATGCAACGTGATTATAAGATCATAACGCTTTGCTTTATCAATCAGGAAAGATAATTTAAACCAACCACGGGGTAATAGTTTATTAAAATAATAATTATGGCTTGATGCAAAATCAGCAATTTGCTTTGAATACCAATAATAGTTTTCTTCTTCAGGTTTAACACTTGTAATTCTTATTTCCGCTTGATCTATTGTAATGATTTTTATAAGCTCATTTTTTATTTCTCCAAGTAGAGTATAAATACAATCAAAGATTTTATTTCTATTTGTTTCAAGTCCTTCTATTCTCTTTTTTTCTTTTGATGTTTTCAGATTATGCACTCTAGTTGCGAATGTATTGGCAACATTAACAATATCACTAGTGGAAACTTGTTCTTTGAAATTTAAAACTGCTTCAATATTTCTTTTCTGAATATTACTAAAAAACATTACAATTGGATTAGGATTTTCATTATCGGCATCTTCCAATACTTTAATATATTCCGCCTTTTCATTTCTTTTTACAACAAGTGGAAACAGATTGTTTTTTATTAAAACTAGACTCGCTAGTAACCGGGCAATTCTTCCATTACCGTCTTGAAATGGATGTATTTGCGTAAAGGCATGATGTAACCAGGCAGAAATGACAATTGGACTTATTTCCATCTTGATCAGGTCTTCATATATCTCAATTAACCTGTCCATTTCCGAGTCTACTTGCACCGGGGGACAATAAAAATATAGAGTTCCATCCGCTCTTCTTGGATTGTTATTTGCTTTTTTAAATTCCCCTTTTAATAATTCAATCTCAATAATGTTGTTTTGTGGATCAATTGCAATAGTACTTGCCTGGTTACGGGTTATTAATTGATGTAGTTCTTTAATAAATGAAATGGATAATTGACGATTACTATTAATAAGATCAAAAATAAAATTAATAGCCTCATAATGATCAGAAAGGAATCCCATTAATTTTTCCGGTGGGATATTTGTATCATTGTGGCTTATATAAGAAGCAATGAACCCTTCTTTTATTAAGGTTTCAGTTACTCCTTCACTAACATCATATAATTTTTCAATGATTCCTGTTTCAATTGCATGTTGTCGTTTTAATCTATTAATAAATTCTTCATATTCTTTGGGGTTATCCTGTATATCCTTCCGCTTGATTTGCCAACTTTTTACCAAATCATCAAATTTGGAGGTGTCTGTATCATACCACTTGATAGAAAATTCAATTGGTTTCCAAACTCGAATCTCTTTTTCCATAACTTAATCCATGGTAACAAGTCAAAATCTAATGATAGTTAATAAACGTTGTGTAAGAATAATAAACAAAAGTTGTGAATTTATCAAGACAATTAAAAACAAATTTTGTACCGAAGCAATAATCAATTTTGTTGGGCAAGTTAACACGAATATATTTAATGCGCCTTGAATTTGTATCTCTCATTCCCCTCTTAACGTTACCCGCCAGGGATCTGTATTCCTTTCATTGATCCATGGGCCTTTAAATAAACCATCATGTTTCTCAAAACACAAATGTACACTTGTCTCCGTCTGGATTTTTTTTCGTATTTCTGATTTTATATTGTCAATACTCTTATCTGTAAAATTGTGACCCAGAATAGCAAGAAAGATTATATCCGGATCATATTTTGAAAAATGTTCTTTTAATTTTAAGAGTTTTCCAATATCATTTATTATAGCTTCTTCCTCTGGCCAATTCTTTATTTCCACAAAAAGTTCAACTTTTTCGGTTTTATGATTATCCTCGCTATGGAGAAAAACCATATCCGGTTTGTATAAAGTAGGATTCTCGGTATTTCCTTTTGTCGTATAACTCAAAAACATCCGCCATGATGTGTCCATATCCAAAGTATTCCGAACATAGCGATAGATGCTTGCCCTTTCATCTTCTTCATTATCTGTAAATTTTTCAGCATAATCAAAATGAGCAAATTGATGAAATGATGCTTTCAATATTTCCAAAACAGTAGCACGTGTATAAATTGACATGATTTTTACCTTCATAATTTTTCATTCATATCAACCGGATATTGCATTAATAACAAAGTAAAAGACCTCCTTCACTCTTAAACAGCGTCCCACTTGTTATCAATGGTAATAAAAAAAAAGTCAACGACATAGCCTCCAAAGATCGTCTGTTAACAATTTTTGAATAATTTTTCTCTTCTGCAAGCATTCAAGTTGTAAGTAATTACTGTCTAAATATGACAGCCCCCTTATTGGGCTCCCTTTGGTTTTGCCCGGCTGGCTCTTTTTCTTACCAGCCCCTTTTTCAAATAGACCAGAGCGCTTGTTTCCGTTAATTCCGTTCCAGGTAAATAAAAAGTTAGTTTGCTATTATGAACGAAAAAGAGAGGGATAATTTCTTCTCCCTGAATTTGCGCAGGCAATAGTTTTATCTCTTCCCGGGTTTTTAATTCCCGGGTTTCTATATGCCAGGAAGAGCCGAGGTGCGATTGCAGCCATTCCTGGGTAATCATCGCCGGGAAAACCACACGGCCTTCACCGGACAATTGATTTTGTGCTGTTGAACGGTATTCTTCATCATATACACCGATACGAAAAACATCGTTTTTGCCAAACTCGTGCGCCCATAACTGGCAGGCAAGGATATTGATCTTTTCATTGGGGGTGAATGCCAATAGTTTGCCGTATCCCGTCACTTCAAATTCTTCGATGGTATCCTGGGAAATAGCGTTGGCGGTATCTGCCGTCAGCCCTTCTTTTTTCGCTTTGGCGATCAGCGAAGCGTTTGTATCCAGCAGCATGACATCAATTCCCAGCCCCTTTATGGTTCTCGCTATGTGCCGTGCCGGTAAATTGGCGCCAATTATAACCACTCCATTAGGATCCGGTTCGAGAACATTTAACAATTTACCGACCAAACGGGCAGTTGCCCCTTGAAAAAACACTGTACCCCCGATTATAAGAAAAGTAAGAGATTCAACGTATGCAGCCTGATGAGCATACTGGGGAACTTGTTTTAATGTTTCAGCAAATAACGAGGCAACAGCAGCAGCGACGATTCCACGCGGCGCTATCCAGGAGATGAATATTTTCTCCCGTACCGACAGTTTGGATTTTATACCGCTGATAAACACATTCAAAGGGCGGATGACAAATATTACAGTTAACAGCACCATCAACCCGGGCATCCCCAGGTTCCATATCGATTCCAGATCAAGCCGCGCGGTAAGCAGAATAAACAGAATCGACACCATCAGCGTTGTCAGTTGTCCTTTGAACGATTCGATTTCACTAATGCCGCGTGGATTGAAAATGCTTAGCATAAAACCGGCTACTGTTACAGACAATATTCCGGTTTCGGGTTGAATCCAGTTTGTGAGCGAAAAGGCAATAAAAACCATCGCCAAAACGAAAAGATTTCGCAGATCCTCCGGTATAAGGTCGTTGATCTTGAGCAGTCTGTGAATAAGGAACGCAGTGATCCCGCCAAATACCAGCCCCAATGAAAGACTGCTGACAAAAGCTTTGACGATTGAATCATACCCGGCTATGCTACTGTTGATAAAAGTTAGCATAACCACTGCCAGCAGCGCACCGAGGGGGTCGATGAGTATTCCTTCCCATTTCAGGATTGTAGCTACTCTTTTAATTGGTCTGACCATTTTTAACATGGGCATGATCACTGTCGGCCCGGTTACCGTTATCAAAGAGCCAAATAGCAGAGCAATTTTAAACCCGCTTGAATTATAGAGATCGGGAACAAAATAGTAGGTCGCCAGGGCGGACAATATCCACGTCACCAACAGCCCGACCGATACCAGGTTACGGATCATTAATGAGGCTTGTTTGAACTGACTGATTTTGAGTGAAAGACCCCCTTCAAACAAGATAATAGCCACACCCAGCTGCACAATTGTATGCAGCCCGTCGCCCAATTGATGGGGATTGATGATGTTCAACTGCCCCAACAAAGCGCCGATAATAAACAAAGGAACAATGGCCGGTAGTTTCAGCTTGTAGGCTATAATTTGGGAAAAAATTCCTGCAAAAATTACCAGACTCATTAATTGAATTTGTTCCATAAATTCCCTTTGCGGTTAAAGCTGCAATAATTTGCAACTGTAAAAAAAGCTAAAATTTTTTTTACCGGCCCGTCATTCCACACTCTTTCTGGAATATAAAAAAAGTATTGTTCCTTTGCAACAAATTACTTGTGTTCTTTTAAATGCTTTATATCCGCTGGACTAAAATAAAAGTCGACAAAATTATCCGTCAGATCGCGCAGCGCCTTTACATTGGTCAGATCGAGTGTTTGTTTACATTTCATAGCGGCTACCAGCATCTGGTGCAAAACAGCCAACCGAGCCTCATATTTTTCCTGACCCGGATTGATGCGTTGGGTTAGAAAATACTGCGAAACAATTTCCTGAATATAATCGGCATGGGCTTCTTTATTATCTATCCAGCGCACCAGTTGATTGTAATTGACCGGCGTTTCTGCGGACAACCGGATGATTTCATTCATGGATTTTTCTACCGTAGTAATATGTTCGCGAATCATTTCGATACGTAACTGATCGTGATAAATTCCACAAGGAATTTCACAATGAGCATATAAAGCAGATTGGCCGGTTGCTCCAACAATTACCAGCGCCAGAAATACTATTAATTCTTTCTTTTTCATCTTTCCTCCATTTTTATATGAATTGGTTTTCAAACAAGGCCTGCTATATACTGTGTAAGGCTGTTATTCCTGTAAACAAAAACTCGATGAAAATATTTCCATTCCGGCAGTACATTTTTGTAATACGTAATTATCTGACATTTTTTTTATAGCCGGTATTGTAATAATCCTCAAAAAATTAAAAACTGTATGAAAATCTTTGCCAAAATCCCTGCTTTGCCTGTATTGTTGTATTTAAAAACAATAATTATACAATTCAAATTTATGTAAAAAAGCAATAATATTTTATTCAGAAACGATCTTGTTTTTCTTGATAATCAATCCGGCATTGGTTTACCCATATCCGGTGTCATTTTTTACAGATTAACAAAATATTCCGGGAACGCAGCCAGGTGCAAAAGGAATTAATAGTTCTAAAACGGTACAGATAAACGCGGAGGAAGTATGAAAAATCTGATGATTGGTATGATTGTAATACTCGTAATAATCAATGGATTTTTAATTGCCGGGGATAAAAAGGACGACAATAACAACCGCAGTAATAGCCTGGGAACCACACGAGTTACGCAGGTTGGCATTATAGTTCAGGATATTGAAAAAACCGGCGCTGCCTGGGCAGAGCTGCTTGGTACTGAAATGCCGGAAATTGTCATAACCGATCCGGTAGAGATTGCCAATACAGAATACAAAGGCGCGCTTACACCGGCACGCGCCAAGCTGGCATTTTTTGAAATGGAAAATATTACCATAGAACTGATTGAACCGGTAGGTCAACCCGGTACCTGGAAAGAATATCTGGATTCGCATGGTCAGGGGGTGCATCATATAGCTTTTAATGTTCGCAGTATGGAAGAAAAAGTTGTGCTTTTGGAACAAAAAAATATGCCACTGCTGCAAAGAGGCGATTACACCGGCGGCAGGTACAGCTATATCAACTCCCTGCCAAAACTGGGTGTGCTTTTGGAATTACTGGAGAATTATTAGGGCAGCTCTGTATGGTCGGGCTTTTTTTATTTATTGTCTGAACTGGATAAGGGGCGTGCATTGCACTGCCCTGATTTTTGTCATATTACCCCGGTTCTTCTATTCGACAGGTTAATCTTTGTATTGCAGTAACCAGGTAACACCCTGAATATCATTTTCCAGGTTTGAAAATTCTTGTTCCTGAACTTTTAAATAATTCTCAAACAGACGCTGTTGCTGCGGATATTTTTCGATCAATTCCGCAACCCGGTTCTGTATTTGCGCGTACATCTCGTCGCTTAAATCCCCCAGAGTTGATTCATCAATATAATATTCATCCACGATCTGTACCGGACAGCGTTCAATTTGTTTCAGGATTTCCCCGCGTTTATCATAATGTTCCTTTTGTAGTTCAGAGTTGTCTTTTAAATAACCATCATCAATAATCAGGTAGCCACTCGTTTTTAAACAGGGGCGCACAGATGTAATTGTAGTTTCAAT
The DNA here is from genome assembly GCA_964399735.1 of uncultured Cytophagia bacterium. GTDB lineage: Bacteria > Zhuqueibacterota > Zhuqueibacteria > Residuimicrobiales > Krinioviventaceae > Fontivivens. Next base: position 6,839 of record CAYNSO010000059.1, on the reverse strand, counting down.
GTCGCCAAAAACCGGTCCAATTGACCCCAACAGCGCCAGGTTACAGCCATATTTTTTTTTCACCTCTTCCCGTATATCACCGACCTGAAAAGTACAGAGCGTTTCTACCTTGTACTGCCGGGCAAACTGTTTTGCTTCAGCAATGAATTCTGGCATACCATCAATACCAATGATATGACAGCTGAATTCCCGCACCAGGTTTATAGCAACGGCGCCCTTGCCACAACCAAGGTCCAGTATCGTACTACTTTGATCAAGACTCAAATTATGTTTTCTTATAAGGTTGATTATGTCCCGCGGCATTGAACCCAGTTCCCACATATCCTGTAACAGATAAGGCAGGTAAGGATAAATTTCCGTATCCCTGCCGTCCAGCGAGGCAAGCACACTTTTTTGTAAATCAGACTCCATAACAACTCTTGTGATAAAATTCAAATTTTGATGATTCCTGTACTGCAAATATAATTGATGATACTTGCTCCGGCAGACGCCGGTTCCATTTTGCGGGTATTTTTTAGGGTCTTTAACTTGACCGCAAAAGAGCTTTCAATTAATGAGCAGAGCCCACCCCTGTTTTTGTGATAACTCTTTCCGCAGTAATTTCTCTTTTAAAAGTTCTGCAGCGGAAAGAGCATGTCCAGTCATCTAAAATCATGTGAAAAGATTATTTTTCAGCAATACAATACAGAAATTTCTGACCGCGCAGGTACAGTTCGTTTTCAACAATTGCCGGCGAGGCTGTAAAGCTTTCATCCAGTTTATTGGTGGCTACAATGTCAATAGCGGGGCCATGTTTTAACACTACCGTAACACCTTCGCGGCTGACCAGGTAAACATGATCATTAATTGCAACCGGAGATGAATATACGCCCTGCATATCCCTGATTCGCTGCGCTTCGTAAAATGGTTCGCCGGTTTTGGCATTCAAACAGGTTAATATTGCCCGGTTTTCTTTGAAAAAGTACAGGGAATTTTTATAAAGCAGAGGAGACGGCACATACGGGGTGTTTTTGTTATAAGACCAGGCTATAATATCCCCGGCATTGGCAGGGTTGAGAGCTTGCAAGGCGGCGCCGCGAAAACCGCTCATGACATAAACCATACCATTGTCATGTACCGGAATTGGTACAACGTTACCCGTCATCCCTGTCGATTCCCAGAGAATATCGCCGGTGTTCAGATCATAACCATATACATGATTGGTGGCGCTGACAACAACTACAGGTTTGCCGTTCAATACCACGACGATGGGCGTTGACCAGGAGGTCTTTTCATCGCGTTGTTTTTTCCATAATTGTTTGCCGGTGTTTTTATTCAGTACAACAATAAAGGATTCGCCTTCATGATCCCAATTGATAATAATTTTATCTTTATATAACGCCGGGGTGCTGCCTTCGCCAAAACTCAATTTTGTATTCATATCACCCAGGTCGGTTTGCCAGATAAGCTTGCCCTGCATATCCAGGCAATACAAGCCAAAAGAACCAAAATAGGCAAAGACATGAGTGCCGTCGGTAATGGGAGAAGCTGAGGCCCAACTGCCGTCGGTATGGGTTCCCTGGTGAGGTAGTTTTTCCGCCAGAGTTTTTTGCCAGAGAATTTTTCCCTCCTTGCGGCTGAGAGAGATAATATCAAATTTCATAATTGCTGCAGGTACTTTACCCGTTTGCCGCTGCCATTCCGGCAGGGACTGTTTCATAGCCTCAATTTGTTCGTTAGAGGCGGTCTTGCCGGACTCTATTGCAGTTAAAATAAAAACCTGGTTACCCCAAATCACCGGGGTTGCATGACCGGAGCCGGGAATTGGCGTTTTCCAACGAATATTTTCAGTTTCGCTCCATTGCAGTGGAGGATTGCCAAACAGGACCTCCCCGGTGCCGAGCGGCCCGCGCCATTGTGGCCAGAACTTGTTGGCATTGTTCTGTGGTTCGGCAGTGATGGCAAATGTAGTTATTATTGCCAGTCCGATAAATATAAGGCTGGTTTTCTTCATGATTTTCCCTTTCCGAACAGGTGTAAAATTATTTCTTTCCGTCTCTGCAAGTACAATAAAAGTATAAATGTGTAAAAAAGCATCTGTTAGCAGAATTTAATATTATTAAAAAAAACCAAAAGTAAAAGCATAAAATTCCCACAATTGCAAGTCTGTTTAAAGCATGACAGTGAATGATTCCATAAATAAAAAATATGAGAAAATAAAGAGAGAGGAATATTTGGAGAGATAGAAAAGCGGCAAACCCGAATTATCGGGTCTGCCGTATTATGATGTCTTTAATGAGATTTTACAGATTTTTTTACAGGCTTGCTGTTCACCTGGCCTGGTTTAGAGCTATCATCTTTGGATGTTAGAACAATATAAAAACCATAACCAAGTAAACCCAGAAAAACTAAACCCATTCCCCACATAAGCGCTGAATAAAAGAAATTTGACATGAAAAGGTCTCCTTATCATTCGGTAAATGTTAAAATTTGAGATGATCACAAATTAATCATCCGCATATAAAATGATGGATAAAAGGAAACCGGTTGTCAGCCATCCCCGGTTTTTTCGCTGACGGGTAGTTTATAAGCCGGAACAGGGATATTGAAGGAAAGATTGTTGTAATTTTTGTACCTGGTTAATATCAATTCTTCAGGAAGCGTGCGTACATTTTTATCGTAAGCGAAAAAGGTATGAACAGGCAAAGATATTTTTGCAGTCTTTTCACAGCCGGACTGGATTTTGAGGATAAGTTCATATTCCGAATCATTATTTAACAGATTGAGAACCGGCTCTGCGCCAAAAGAAACCATCTGAATGTGTTTATGAAAAAAACAACAATGAAACAACAGCAACGCGGAAAAGGAAATTATGTTGATCTTTTTAATAAGGTTATTCATATTCTCACTTTGTGATAATCGAATAATTTATCATTCCATCGGCTGAAAAGCAATAAAAAATTACAGAGTTTATATAAAAGTTGTGTTAACATTAAACAGTTGACAACCGGCAGCATGATTGAATTAAAAATACCCCAGCGATTTCATCAAGTACAAGCCTGCTGCAAGGGTGAAAACTGATCCAAGGGTAGAGAGCAGAATGATATTGCCGGCTAGTTTGGCATTACTGCCCATAGCTTCTGCCATAATGTAACTGGCTACGGCAGCGGGGCAGCCGAAAAAAAAGAATAAAATACCCAGGTCTGTTTCATTAAAGCCGAGCTTGATGGCCGCCAGGATTGCAAAAAGTGGAATGAAAATAATTTTGATGGTTGCGGCAATGAGTGATAATTTGAAATCTTTTTTTATACTGTAAAAGCTCATTGAACTGCCGATTGAGAGTAATGCCAGGGGCAAGGTTAGTTCGGCAAGATAGCCCAGAGTGGTAACTAGAACAGGGTGAAAGGATACATCGAAATAAGAAAAGGGCAGAGCCGCCAGAGCTGACAGGATGAGGGGATTGGTTAAAATATCTTTTAATACCTTGCCGATATTGGCTTGTTTTTCTTTGTGCATCGGTACAGTTAAAGCAACAACCGCAAGTATATTGTAAAGTGGCATGATAAACGCCAGGACAATGGCGGCACGGGCCAGCGAATCCTGACCAAAAGCATTATTGATCATGGCAAAACCGATGATGGCGAAATTACTGCGAAAGCTGCCCTGAATAAATGCCCCCTGGTCGCGGCCATTTTTACACAAGAAAGAACTTGTCAGCCAGATTAAACCAAACAGAATCAGAATTGCCAGGTTTGTAAACAGCACCAGTTTCAGGTTAAAAACCTCTGCATAATTGGTCGTGGCAATTTCCTGAAACACCAGCGCCGGCATGGTTATATTGAAAACAATTTTTGAGGCAGTTTTATTAAAGCGCTCATCAATCATCCCCCGTTTTTTAATCAGGTAACCAATTAATACCAGCAGGAAAACCGGCGCGACAATTGTGAGGGACTGGATGAGGTTTGTCATCACTGCTCTTTTTGTAATTTTTCAATCATGGCGGCAAGTTTAGCCCGGTGTGTAAAGATCGGTTCCGGATTTTTGGCAAATACTGTCAGCGAAGTAGTTACGTCCGGCGGCACTTGCAGCAGCTGCCGTGCCTCTTGCAACAATTTGCTGTTTGCTTTACTGTCGGTGGTTTTATCGATCAAGCTTTGCAGCAGCCAGAAATATTCGTAATCTTCCAGACCTTCCCGGAGCATTTCCCAACGAATGGAATTAACCGGGCCTTCCAGGTTTTTTTGCTTGCTGGTGAATACCCCTTTGGGGGGATAGATGAAGCGACCGTCGCCATTGCCCCAAAAGGATTTGGAGCCGGGTTTTAAACCGAGACCGCGCATATAGCTCATTGGGTCGTTATATGGGTTTTGCGGCTGTTCGGGGAAAGCTGTTTCGCTGGTCCAGTAATTGGTTTGCCAAACCAGAATGCCGTCCAGCTTATACTTCCACGATTGCCAGATCCAGGTGCGTAATTCCACAGCATGGTGGTCGATGAACAGTGTGCAGAAAGGTTCCTGCGGACCGGTGCAAATATACCACCATATTTTTTCACCCCTGGCGCGGGCTTGTTCTGCCAATTGATGGTTGTAATTGGAAGATAACGGGCACCACAAGTCGACATAGCCATACAACTCCGGTTCCGGCTGTTCCGTCAGCATCCGGGTCAATCCTGGCGCGGCATTATGGATAAAGGCATTGGTTTTTTTGATATATTCATAATCTCCGGGTTCCGGTTCGTCAAACCAGTAAAGATAAGCTTTATTCAGCCAGCCTTTTTGCTGCAGATGAGCCTGAACCTGGGAGAGAAAAGAGCCCATCATTTTTTCGTATTGCGGCGTACCCAATTCATATTGGCCGATTTTACCGGCAGTACGGGAGTGAAAGCTGCCGCTGCCCAGTCCGGCAAGATTAAGACGAAAGGAATTAAAACCCATTTTATCCAGGTATTTTTGTCCCTGCACATCAAATTTACTAAAATCTACCTGCGCCGAGAGAGCCGTATGGTCAAAGCGAACGGACAAGTTACCCAAAACAAAGGGATCATAAGGTGATATGCGATGTTGGGCAAAATTTTTAAAATATTTGTCCAGAATAACCGTCAGGTTATCAGAGTTGGAAAAGTGGTGAAACTGTTTTACCGCCGAAGGTTGAAAGCCGAAAGCCGTTTGCAAATGGGTTTCATCCGGCAGGGTAAAATTCCACACATGCAGCCGCAGCGGCGCCTGGTATTGCCAGGAACCGCTGCTCAAACGAATTACGCCGGTATAATCTCCGGCCGGGGCGTTTTGGGGGACATAAATGACAAGCCACAACGGCTGGTTTTCTTGTGCTTTAACTGAAAAAGGTGCTTTTAACGGCGGCAGCGGATCGGGCCACCAGTCAATTTTTCCTGTATTGTCGGTTGGATTGTGAACAAACACATAATCGACAGAATAAAGCGAGACGGCGTCGGCGGGCAGTTTATAACCGCTGCTATGGGTAATGGCGCCGATCCGGGCGCTGACATTCGTCAAGTTTTCTGCTGCATGCAGTACAATTTGCCTGGGTTCATATTCGTTTTTGGCGCAAAAAAAAGAGATTTCATTTTGCTGAACCGTTGGAATGGGGCGAGTTTTGCTGATCTTGCGGACGCCATCTGTCCACCAGACGGCTGCGGTTTTGTCTGTATGCAAAAGAAATCCATAATCGTCTGCATCCAGCGGGGACAAGGCAGATTTGATTTGCGCCATGAACACATCTGCCGGGTCTTCCTGCGGAGCAATATGTACAAGATCTGCAGAGCCGGCAGGAACCTGCATAGCGAGCGTTTGTCCCGCTGCGACAATGACTTTTGATAAAGTTTTACCCCTGTCATCCTTAAAAATAAAAGTACGGGCTTGAGAAGCCTGGTTGGTAATTTTAATCGCGGGCTCAGCAGTGCCGGATTTGTCCGGGGGAGTGAATTGTACAGCGAATTTTTTAGGCGAGGCGATAATATCTGCAAAAGTAGTGTGGCCGGTCATATCAGGCGTTGGCCCGGCTAGCGCGGCTTTATAATTAAAAGTGTTAATTTGCAGGCGGGAATTGAGACCGGCGCCACTTAGCCGGATATAAATATTTTCGGCGGGGTAAAGGTTTTGAGGAACCGGAAAAGAAAAGTTGCCGGTTTTATCGGCGGAACCGACTGTTATCCATCGTTCGCCATCGCGGCTGGCTTCCACTTTGAGCGAGCCGCTTTCATAATATAACATATCCACAACGACCTGTCCGGATAACTGTTGGATGCCTTGCCTGCCCAACCGGTGTTGGTAAACAATATAGCTGCCTGACCGAAAATCCCAGCGGTTGGTATTAAAATAACATTGTGAAGCGTACAGGCAGCGCGACGAGTTGGTGGCAAGGGATTTAAAAGTGCAAATTGCCTTGTATTCATTGTTAGAAATGGCTTCACCTTCCCCCAGTTCAATACCGGAGATAGCTTTATATACCGGCTGAACGGGAAAAAGCTGAACATTACGAAACCAGATCGTTCCTGAAACTTTCCATTGACCGAACCGCAAAAAGCTCGAAGCAACATCATCCGGGGTGGTAAAATAAAGTTCAAAAGGGGTCCATTCATATTCCGCATCACAATCTCTGTTGACGATATTAGAGCCAATGAGAATGCGGCCTCCCGCCGCGCCGGGAGATTTGCGCACCTGGCAGATCAGTTTATAAATGGTGCGGGGCTGAAAGGGATATTTCAGCATCCAGTAATTGGATTCCGGCATACCGGCGCCGCCGGTTACAGTAAGGCACATTTCACCAGTTTGTTGATCTTTTTGCCATTTGCCTTCTCCGGAGATCAATTGCCAGTTTTTACGGTTGGAATGATCGGAAAG
>CAYNSO010000058.1:0-23584 GCA_964399735.1 uncultured Cytophagia bacterium | reverse complement strand
TATGTAATTGTTTTGCTTGCAATCTTGATTTAATTTTATTAAATTATTCGTTTGTAAACAGCAATTGTATAATTTTTATTTATATTGATAAGGAGATTGAGCCTTGAAAGAGGGAATTCATCCTAAATATGAAATCAGCACAGTAACATGTGCATGCGGCAATACATTTCAAACCCGCACGACAGTAGGCGACATTCAGGTTGAAATTTGTTCTGAATGCCACCCCTATTTTACCGGTAAACAAAAACTGGTTGATACAGCCGGGCGAGTTGATAAATTCCGCCGCAAGTATGAAAAGTTTCAAAAACAGGCTGAGCAAAAAGCTTAACCAGGTTATATTATGACAAGCGGAATAGTATTTCCTGATCAGGGGGTGTATTCCGTTTTTTTATCCCTGCAAAAGGGCCGGGCATTTATGTAATCTGAGTCAATAGAGTATGCTGACATATTTGAAAACGATTACTGCGTGGGTTGATTCATTTCTGGTATTATTTCTATCCGCTTTTTACGGCAATAATGCTTTACTGCAATGCTGGTAGATGTATTTCTACTTGCTGGTAAATGTAAATGATATTGTTTACAGGGATTATGATTGATATAATTGCTGATTCCGTTTTTTGTGAATAATTAAATTTGTGATAAGGAAAGCTAGTGTTAGATAAACTTGAAAACCTGGAAACTCGGTATCAGGAACTTGAATTAAAGTTAAGCGATCCCCAGGTTATCAGTAACAACAGCCTGTATCGGGAGCTATCCAAGGAAGCCAGCGAAACAGGAATTGTAGTCAGGGAATACCGTAAATATAAAAAAATTCTTGCCGATATTGACAGCGCCCAGGCTGTTCTGCATGAAACCAAAGAGGCGGAGCTCAAGGAACTGGCGCAGGCAGATCTTGAAGAGTTGTATACCCAAAAAGAAAATAGTGAAGAGCATTTAAAATTTTTGCTGGTTCCCAAAGATCCCCGCGATGCCCGGAATGCGGTTGTTGAAATACGCGCCGGCACCGGCGGCGATGAAGCGGGTTTGTTTGCCGGCGATCTGTTTCGTATGTATCAGTATTATGCCGAAAAACGCCATTGGAAGCTGGAAATCCTCAGTTCCAACACTCAGGGAATAGGTGGATTTCGGGAGATCATCTTTTCATTGTCCGGCAATGATGTGTATGGCAATATCAAGTATGAAGGCGGCGTACACCGGGTGCAGCGGGTGCCAACGACTGAAACCAGCGGACGCATTCACACGTCTGCCGCATCAGTGGCGGTATTGCCGGAGGCGGAAGAAATTGACGTGCAAATAGACCCCAATGATTTGCGAATTGATGTTTATCGCTCTTCGGGTCCGGGCGGGCAGAGCGTCAACACTACCGATTCAGCGGTTCGTATTACGCATATACCATCCGGCCTGGTTGTTACTTGTCAGGATGAAAAATCGCAGCATAAAAACCGCGCCAAAGCTTTAAAAGTTTTACGCGCCCGCTTGTATGAAAAAGTTTTACAAGAAGAACAGGAAAAACTGACCAAAGAGCGACGTTCTATGGTTAGCACCGGCGACCGCAGCGCTAAAATTCGCACCTATAATTTTCCACAAGGCCGGGTAACCGACCATCGGGTTACGCTAACCTTATACCGGCTTGAAGAAGTGTTGAATGGCGAGTTGGAAGAATTTATCGAACAATTAAAAATAGCTGACAGGGCGGAAAAATTAAAACTGGTGGATTAAACAGTTTTGCCGCAAGCACAAGACAAACAAAATCGCTGGACCATCATTCAATTAATCAATTGGACGACCAGGCATTTATCGGAAAAGGGGTTTGAGAGTAGTCGTCTCAATGCAGAAATTCTCCTCGCTCACAGTTTAAAATGCAGCCGTGTGCAACTATATCTCGATTTTGATCGTCCCTTGCTGGCGGAAGAATTGGCGGAATACAAAGCGTTGCTTAAAAGGCGGTTGAATAACGAGCCGTTACAGTATATCACCGGGCAATGCGAATTCATGTCTTTGCCCTTTACCGTAGCGCCGGGAGTGTTGATTCCCCGCCCGGAGACCGAAACGCTGGTGGAGATGGTTATTGATTTTTGCAAGTCCCTGCCTGAAACCAGCCCAAAACTTTTAATTTTAGATATAGGAACCGGTTCAGGGAATATTGCCGTTTCTTTGGCGCATTATATTGCCGGCTGCCAAGTTGTAGCCCTCGATATATCGGAAATAGCATTGAATATTGCGCGTCATAATGCTGTTTTGAATCATGTGGAATCATGTGTACAATTTATACAACTGGATATGATGAATGTCCGGCAGGAACAATTCCATAATTGTTTTGATATTCTAGTCAGCAATCCGCCCTATATCAGCACAGCAGAGTATGAGCAGCTGCCACGGGAGATCAAAGATTATGAGCCGCAAAATTCTTTGCTTGCCGGGCAACAAGGCCTTGATTTTTATATACATTTTCCTGAATTTTTTATATATTTGTTAAAAGAGAATGGAGCGGCGTTTTTTGAAATTGGTGAAAACCAGGCAGAGCAGATAAAGCAAATTTTTGACCGGGCAGGGTTCAAATCAGTGGAGTTTTTTCGCGACCTGGCCGGTAAAGACAGAATTGTGCAAGTATGCAAATAACAAGGGAGATAATATGAACGAAAGTATATTCCGGGAGTATGATATACGAGGTATTGTTACCAGAGATTTGACCGATGATGTGGTTTTGAACCTGGGCAAGGCGTATGGTACATTGATGGCCAAACGAAAACATAAAATTGTTAATGTAGGGTACGATTTACGGCTTTCTTCCCCACACCTGGCGGAAATATATATTCAGGGTATTCTTTCTACCGGTCTCGATGTTAACAACATTGGTCAGGTAACTACCCCAACGTTGTATTTTTCTATTGTTTTTTTAAAAAGTGACGGCGGTGTAATGATTACCGGCAGCCACAACCCCATCGAGTTTAACGGGTTTAAAATGTGCGAAGGTCTGGGCTCGGTTTATGGGCAGGATATTCAAGAGTTGAAGCGGATCATTCACCACAACGAGTTTATAACCGCCAAACCGGGAACCGTTCGCCAGGTGGAAGTCATGTCCGAGTATTTAAAAATGCTCAAGGGAAAATTCCATTTTGCCAAAAAGCTCAAAGTTGTTATCGATGCCGGCAATGCAACAGCCGGACCGATTGCCCCCGGTTTGTGGCGGGACCTGGGTATGGAGGTTGTGCCCCTGTATTGCGAACCGGATGGTAGTTTTCCCAACCATTTGCCCGATCCTGCGGTGCCCAAATATATGCAGGGATTAATTAAAAAAGTGCAGGAAGAAAAAGCCGATATAGGTCTGGCGTATGACGGCGATGCGGATCGGGTAGGCGCTGTAGATGAAAAAGGCAACCTGATCTTTGCCGATACTTTATTATGCCTGTTTTGCAAAGATGTGTTGAAAAGAAAACCTGGCGCCCAAATCCTTTTCGATGTAAAATGTTCGCAGGCGGTTCCGGAGATCATAAAACAACATGGCGGTGTGCCGACCATGTGGAAAACGGGTCATTCATTGCTTAAAGCCAAGATGAAAGAGACCAAAGCTGTGTTTGCCGGGGAAATGTCCGGCCACATGTTTTTTGCCGACGATTATTACGGTTATGATGACGGCATCTATGCCTCCGGGCGGTTGTTGGAAATTGTTGCCGGAACGGACAAACCTTTTTCAGCCCTGGTTAATGAAATACCCAGGTATGCCTCATCCCCGGAAATTCGCGTGCATTGCGCTGATGAAGAGAAATTTCGGGTGGTAGCATCATTGGTGCAGGAGTTTAGCAAGGAATTTAAAACGATCGACATTGACGGCGCCCGTGTAGAATTTGGCGATGGCTGGGGCCTGGTACGAGCGTCAAATACCGAACCTACCCTGGTTTTACGTTTTGAAGCAAAAAACAATGCCAGGCTTGCTGAAATAATTAGTCTTTTTAAAGAGAAACTGTCAAAATATTCTGCTGTCAAGTTCACCGATAAAGAATTTACATTCTAATTTAAGGAAAGGGAGAACAAATGAGAACTGTTATTATCCTGTTGTTAACGGCTGTTTGTATTGCATTCATAAGCTGCGCGGCTACCACCGGCAGCAGTTTCACGGAACCGACAAGCGAAAACACCATGCTGGTAGTTGGTCACATCATTATTGAAGATAATTATTATTCCAACGAAGTGGGTACATACACTGCCAACGTTGAAGTCGCTGTTATTGGCAAAACGACTGCCGGTAAAGAACTGGGCTTGTGGACCAAAACAGATGAAAATGGCTATTTTGTTCTTGCCGATGTGCCAATGGGTGAATATGCGCTAAAAGGATTGCGCTCTATCATTGGCCGCAGCAGTGCAATAACCATTACCAACCGGCTGCGGTTATCGAATGATCCTTACCGGGTAACCAATTCTGAAACGCCTATTACATTTAGCGCACAATATTATCCGTTTGAGCCAACAGGGCGAGTAACAAGTTTACAGCATAATATTTTTATACTGGATGATATGAGCGATCAAACCGGACAGGTAAATACATTTCAACAATATAGTTTCAAAGATTACAAAATGGTAACCGACTCTTTATTAAACGTAGGCCCGGTTGAAGACTATTTTTTAGAAAAATACCCGGATTCTGCATGGAAACCCATGCTGGAAGAAAGTCGGGGAACAATAAGGTTTAAAAGATAAATTTGAAAAAATTAAAAAAAAGTATAATTGCATTATTAAAAGCAGAACCGTATCGCACCTTCAAGGTTAAGGAAATATCGCGTCAACTTGATCTTGCGCAAAACGAATATCAAAGTTTACGAGATACGGTTCGCACCCTTGCCAAAGAGGGGCAGATTGTCAAGTTAAAAAAGAACCTGTTTGGTTACCCGGCCAAAATTGCTGAAATAACAGGACAGTTATTTGTTAATTCGCAGGGATTCGGGTTTGTCAGCCAGGAAGAGGGGGAAGATATTTTTATCAGCCAGAAGAACATGGGCCTGGCTTTGCACAAAGACACCGTGCGAGTCAGGCTGTTGGCTTCGACCAGAGGGAAAAGCCCGGAAGGGATCATTACAGAAGTATTGTCACGCAACCGCAAGCAGCTTGTTGGCACCTTTACAAAAGGGAAACATTATAATTATGTTATTCCTGACGACCTGAAAATTAACCAGGATATTATTATTGCTGCGGGCAGGGAAAAAGACGCCCGCGATGGTGATAAAGTAGTGATCACCATTGATTCCTGGGAACACCGCAAACTCAGCCCCGCAGGGCAAATAATCAGGGTACTGGGTGACCCGGCTACGCCGGGGGTGGATATAACCTCGCTGGTGCATCATTTTGAATTACCGGTCACTTTTCCACAGGCGGTAGAGCGGGAGACGGAAGCTTTCCCGGCAGCGATTCCGGAAGAAGAATATCAAAAGCGTCTTGATTTACGGGATATTACGATATTTACTATTGATCCTGATGAAGCCAAAGATTTTGACGATGCTATTTCTCTGGAGAAACTCGATACCGGTAACTATCGCCTTGGTGTGCATATTGCCGATGTAAGCTATTATGTGCGGGAAAACAGCGTAACCGACCAGGAGGCTGCGGAACGCGGAACTTCAGTATACCTGGTTGACCGGGTGATACCCATGCTGCCGGAAAGAGTATCCAATACCCTGTGCAGCCTGGTGGAAGGCCAGGATCGCTTGTGTTACAGCGTATTAATGGATCTGGATGAGTATACCAATGTAACCGATTATACCATCAGAGAAACTGTTATTAAAAGCGCCAGGCGGTTTACCTATCGTGAAGCGCAGGATATAATGGATGGGAAAAAAGCAAGTCCATTACAGCCGGCGCTGAATGAAATGCTGGCAATATCCAAAAAACTGGTATTGAAACGGCAAAAACGCGGCGGAGTGGATTTTGACAGTCTGGAAGTGCGGGTAACTCTGGATGAACAAGGCCGGCCGGTAGATATTGTCCGCGAGGAACATGGCGAGTCCAACCGAATGATTGAAGAATTTATGCTGCTGGCCAATGAAACAGTGGCGCGGCATATAGGCGTGGTTTTACAGGAAAATCAACCGCAAAAATTACCCTTTGTGTACCGGATTCATGAAAAACCGGATGAAAAAAAGCTAAAGGAATTTCTCGCCCTTACACGTGCTTTTGGATTCAGTATCAGCATGCCAAAACGGGTTACCCCCGGGTTTTTTCAAAAAATGGCCAGGCAGTTTGAAGGACATCGCTCGGCGGTGATATTGGAAGATATACTGATCCGTACAATGATGAAAGCGCGTTATTCCACCGATAATATCGGTCATTTTGGACTGGCGTATACTTATTACACACATTTCACTTCACCAATTCGCCGTTACCCTGATCTGTTGGTGCATCGGTTGTTGAAAAAATACACCCGCCTGGCGGTTCCGGCGATCAATAAAAAAGAATTACAAAACAAATGTAATATCTGCACCGAACGGGAAATTCGCGCCCAGGAAGCGGAGCGGGCTTGTGTAAAGCTGAAAAAAGCGGAATATATGGAAGCTCGTTTGGGCCAGGAGTATACAGGCATTATTTCCCGCATCATGTCATTCGGCTTTTTTGTCGAAATTCCGGAACTGCTGGTTGACGGACTGGTGCATGTTACCACCCTGGACGAGTATTTTGTTCTGGATGAAAAAAATTATACCTTTATTGGCAAGTATACAGGGAAAAAGTACAAACTGGGTGATACGGTAAAAATTCGCGTCAGCCATGTTGACAGAAATGAAAGAATTATAGATTTTGTTTTAGCACAATGAGCAATTGTGGTTATTGAAAATTTTCCCTGGCAGCTAAAGTGAAAAATGTTTTGCAGCGGGTGCAGAACCAGAATATAAAGGTGAGCAAATGCAGGAATACAAAACAAAGCTGAAAAGTAAAAACGAGGTAGCAGAGAAAACCTTTGAATTTGTTCTGGACAAACCGGAGGGATTTGTATATCACGCCGGGCAAAATATAAATTTAAAATTACCCGGCATTTTGTTTGCAGATAAAAAAGGCCCGCGACGTACATTTACCCTGTCATCTGCCCCACGTGACCCCTATATGACTATTACAACCCGAATGACCGGCAGCGGGTTCAAGAAAACCTTGCTGGAATTGAACCATGCAGTTGAACTGGAATTTGTCGGGCCTATGGGTGGGCTGGAATGGAAGAATGGAACCCCGCTCGTTCTTGTTGCCGGCGGCATTGGCATCACCCCATTTAAAAGTATGCTTACAGAAAAGCAGGAAACGGGGTTGACCGCTCCCGTGGTTCTTTTTTATTCCAACAAACTTTTAACTGGCGCCGCCTACCACAGCTATTTTAATAATTATAAGGATGCGAATTTTCGCTATATCCCTGTAATCACCGGCGACAATACCTGGCCGGGAGAAAAACGCCGTTTTAGTCTTGAAACGCTGGGTGAACATCTGCCACAGTATTCCAGTTACGAGTTTTTTGTATGCGGTTCGCTGTTAATGGTGGAAGAATTGACTCAGGAGTTGCAAGCCGATGGTATTGACCCGGCAAATATTCACTCGGAAGCTTTTTTGGGATATTGAGGGTTTTGTAAATTTTTCTGCTTGAATCATACCGCGTTGTTTCTTAATTTAGTATCTGTTCAAAATGAGTGGTTTCGGACTACCTTTCTTGTTGATCCCGAAAAAATAAAAAATTTCATAATACAAGGCATTTTAACCAAAACAACTTTTGGAAAAAAACAGAATTTGTATTATTTTAAGGATAACCAAAACACAAATAATTTTTTATTCAACAGTGAATAATTACCCGGGCACACGCCTGAACCCTAGAGTGATGATGAGTATACAACAGCAGCAAATATTACATATTGGGCTGGATATAGGCTCGGTAAGCGCCAAGCTGGCAATTGCAACCCCGCAGGATGATAACGCCTTGTTAGCCGGGCAGTTGCAAAAATGTTTTTTGACCCCGATTGATTGTGTAACTACCGGCCGCAAATTATATATCAGCGAACCGGTTAAGGTGTTGGGCGAACCGCTCAACGCTGCGCGCCATGCGTTGGAAGCAATAAACGAATTATCCGGTTATGAAATGGTTATTCAGGTGACTGGTTCTCAGGGCAGTATCTTTGCTGAACTGCTATCTTGTCCATATATCAATGAATTTCGGGCAATTGGTCGTGGCGTAGTGCAAATTGTTCCACAGGCCAGAACGATTCTTGAAATTGGCGGTGACAAGTCGCGATATCTACGGGTAAGTTATGATGAGGCTACAGAAAATTTATCAATTCTGGATTATAACCGTAATGGTGAATGCGCAGCCGGAACCGGGTCGTTTATTGACCAGCAAGCGGAACGATTGAAATTGGACGTTGCAGATATTGGCGAACTGGTGTTGAGCGCCCAGGCAACGGCAAATATTGCCGGTCGCTGTTCGGTTTTTGCCAAATCGGACATGATCCATGCCCAGCAGCGTGGTTATTCACCCGCCGCTATTTTTAAAGGATTATGCGAAGCCGTGGTGCGGAATTACAACGGTACGGTTTTCCATGGTAAAGGATTGGAACCCGCAGTGGTTTTTGTCGGCGGCGTTGCCGCAAATTCCGGTGTGGTTCAGGCGATGAAGCAAATTTTGCAGCTTCAGGAAAAAGAGCTGATCATTCCCGCCGGGTATATGCACACCGGCGCGCTGGGTTGCGCCTTGCTGCCGGGGGGTAAAGTTACCAATCATGCAGAAATAATCAATACGCTAAAGACCCGGCAGCACAAAACCGGGCAGTGTGCGTTTTTCCCGGTTTTGGATAAAAGCCGTGTGCGTTTTGAAAATACCGGTAAATTAGCCAGCCACATAAAAAATGATGGCAATTTACAGGCATACCTTGGGTTGGATGTGGGTTCAGTGAGCACCAATTTGGTGCTGCTGGATAAAGATTTTGGCGTTATCGATGAAGTTTATACCCGTACCGAAGGCAAGCCTGTGCAGGTTGTGCAGCGGGAACTGGCATTATGGGAGAAAAAATGGGGCTCGGCGCTGGAGATTGTTGGCGTTGGCACAACCGGATCAGGCAGGGAGTTGATTGGAGAACTGGTAGGCGCAGATGTGGTGTGCGATGAAATAACCGCACACAAGACCGGCGCCTGTACAATTGCCGATAATTTGTTTCATGAACAGGTGGACACGATTTTTGAGATCGGCGGTCAGGATTCAAAATATATTTCAATCGACCAGGGAATTGTGGTAGATTTTGCCATGAATGAAGCCTGCGCTGCCGGCACCGGCTCGTTTCTGGAAGAACAAGCCTCAAAAATGGGTATTTCCATAAAGGAAGAGTTTGCCAGACTGGCATTCGAGTCCCGCCAGCCAATTAAAATGGGTGAAAGATGCACTGTTTTTATGGAAAAAGATGTTGTGGCGTTTTTGCAACAGGGATATAAAAAGACCGATATTGCCGCAGGGCTGGCTTTTGCTGTGGTGCAAAATTATATAAACCGGGTTGTAAGAGGTCGAAAAATTGGCAATAAAATTTATTTTCAGGGCGGCACAGCGTACAACAGCGCCGTGGCTTCAGCTTTTGCCAATATTTTAGGACAAGAGATCATTATTCCGCCGCATAATGGGGTAATTGGCGCGATCGGTGCGGCGTTGCTGGCAAGAACAAAAATGCGGGAATGGAATGTGAAATCGCGTTTTCGCGGTTTTGATCTTTCCCGGGTTCATTTTACTTTACGCAATATTACCTGCAAGGGTTGTTCCAATCATTGCGATGTGCAGGAATGCATTATTGATGGCGAGAAAACCTATTGGGGCGACAAATGTTCCGAGCGTTTTCGCAAGCCGCGCAAGTTTACCGGCAACCTGGTCATTCCCGATCTGATAAAAACCTATCATGAATTACTGGTTAAAGATATGCCGGTAAGCGGGGGGCGCAGCGCTTTGGTCGGCTATCCGCGCACCACGTTTTACTATGATCGTTTTCCATTCTGGCAGACTTTTTTCAACCGCATTGGCGTTGAATTACTTGTTTCCGATAGTACCAATAAAGAAATTATAAAAAAGGGCCGGGAGCATAGCGTAGCGGAACCCTGTTTTCCCATCATTGCCGCACAGGGGCATATTATGGAATTGCTGCAGAAAAAGATCGATTATATATTTGTTCCCAATGTTGTTAGTGAAGAAACCGAAACGCCGGAAACCGAATCCTGGTATTGTCCGTGGGAACAGACCATACCCTATATTATACGCGCGGCGCTGGAAGACCCGGTTTACCTGAATAAAATGTTGATACCGGTTATCCGCTTTCGCAATGGCATGGATTATATTAAACGCACACTGCGCCCGTTTGCCAAAAAGCTGGGCGCAAGCGCCCGAACAAGCGACCGCGCTGTGGAAGCAGCCTACGCTGCCCAGGCGCATTTTAACAGCAAAGTAAAGCATCTTGGCGTTAAAGCCCTGGCTCAGCTTGGCAATGAAAAACAAAAAGCAGTGGCGCTGTTAGGCAGACCATACAATCTTTATGATGCCGGAATAAATTTGAATGTGCCGACAAAACTGCGTGAAATTTATGGAGTTAATGTAATTCCTATGGATTTTTTACCGGATGATCATATAGACGTCAAACCGTACCATGAAAATATGTTCTGGAATTATGGCCGCCGGATCATGCAGGCAGCCGTTTATACCGGTAAGCACAAAAATTTAGCGGCCATTTATATTACCAATTTTAAATGTGGCCCCGATTCCTATATCCGGCATTTTATTCCGGGCTGTCTGGGTTCGCCCTATTTGTCGCTGCAATTTGACGATCACAGCAATGATGCCGGTATTATGACACGTTGCGAAGCATACCTGGCCAGCAAAAATTTGTTGACCATTGCTAAACCTGCTGAAAAAAAGGCGGGTATTGGCCAACCGGAATTCAAGTAGTTATTAAACCGCGAGTTAACGCGCCATAATCAGTAATGAGTTTTTGTTAAATTAAACACGTTAAATTTAATTTATGGATTGCGATAAACAATGAGTTTGTTTCAATTATTACAAGGCCGCACATTGTATGTGCCGCAAATGTCTTTTATTGGCGCCAGGTTTATTGCGGCGTCTTTCCAGTCGTTGGGCGTAGACGCCCGGCCGTCTCCAGACAGCGACACCCGCACCCTGGAACTGGCCCACAAATACCTGTCCGGCGATGAATGCCTGCCTGAAGCGATTACTCTGGGTAATTTTCTTAAAGTAACAGAGATGCCGGATTATGATCCACACAAGACCGCATTTTTTCTGCCTACTTCCAATGGGCCATGCCGGTTCGGGCATTACCTGCCGTTGGCGCGTAAAATTTTTCGCGAGCGCGGCGAGGATGTTTTGTTGTTTTCTCCATCCAGTTCCAGCGGTTATAGTGATATTGGTAATGAAGCCAACGATCTGCTGCGAACCTCGTGGCGGGCAGTGGTTTGTTCCGATATTGTCCGTAAAATGCAGCTCAAAACCCGTCCCTATGAACTGGAAAAAGGTATGACGGACGAGGTTTTTAGCAGGAGCATGGATCGGGTGAGCGAAGCAATAGCCGCCAGAAATATTTCGCATAAAAAAAGACTGGAAAAAATTAACCATGCGTTATTATCAAGCCGGAATGAATTTCGTGCTATTCCGGTGGATCGCTCACAAAAAAAGGTGTTGATTGGCATTGTCGGGGAAATATTTTGCCGCCTGGAAGATTTCAGCAATGATTATTTGATTAAAAGAATAGAAAACCTGGGCGGTGAAGTATGGATGTCGGATGTAGCGGAATGGGTGTGGTATACCAATGATGAAGAACGGGTGCGATTAATTCGTTTGGGGAAAAGGTTTTCACGAAAAATGCTGCAATGCTGGTTACGCCAGGTTGTAATAAAAAATGACGAACACGCTTTGTTGAAGCATTTTCATGAGGATTTTGCCGATTACAAGGAGCCCGGCCATGTGCTGGAATTAATGCGGCGCAGCCAGCCATATTTGCCCCGTGATGGCGCTCATGGTGAGATGGTGATGAGCGCAGGACGTACTGTTTGGTATTATGAACAGGGTGCGGCAGGGGTTATTGATATCAGTCCCTTTACCTGTATGAATGGTATTATCACCGAAGCCGTATATCCGCAGCTGAGCAAAAAGCTGAATGGCTTTCCAATCCGGGTACTTTATTTTGACGGAGTGCAAAGTAACCTGCAAAGTGATTTGGAAATATTTATGGAACTGGCCGGCAATTTCCGTAACAAAAGCCACAAAGCGGCATAGAGTTTGCTTTTATTATGCGAAAAAGAGAGTTCGCATGAAAAAGTTTACAGCAGAATTTATCAAAGACCGGGCCACCAATTGGGATATGGTGAGTATGGAATTCTGTGATTATGATGATCTTGACCGGACTTTGACAGTTAACATCGCTCCCCGGGCCGGCTCAAACATGTATTCTCTGCGTTTGGGCAAAGATGAATTATTACGGCAAGCGCCTTGTATAAAGGATCTGCAAAAGCGCAATTGCGGAACACCGGTACTTTATCCAACTCCGGGCCGGCTGCGCAACGCCCGCTTTACTTTTAATGGTGAAAAATATGTTATACCCCCCAATCGTGGCAAGCACCTGCTGCATGGACTGGTTTATGACGCCCCCTGGTTCATTACCAAACCTTTTCTTGATGATCGGGGCGTGCAGGTAACCACCTACCTCGATTTTGCTCCCGATGATAAATTGTACCCGCTATGGCCGTTCCGGCACAGAATTTCTTTGCGTTATCATCTGGATGAAAATAGTGTAAAAGTTACATTTTTTCTTGAAAATAAAGATACAAAACCCATTCCTTTCAGTTTTGGGCTGCATCCGTTTTTTAATTATCATTCCAGTCGGGCCAGTACTTTTTTATGTGCGCCGGTAAAAAAACGCATGAAGATGCGTGATTTGATTCCTGACGGTCAGGTTGAAGATATGAATGACGTTTCGCCTGATGTTCGTAAACCCATGGCATTGTCCGGTTTGTTTTTAAATGATGTTTATCTGGGTTTAATGCGCGAAGATAAATGCTGGTGGGAATCGCGGGAACGGAGAATACGCTGCACTTTATCCGCTTCATCGGAATTTACGCATTTAATTTTGTATACCGAGCAACCGGAATTTTTTTGTATAGAAAACCTGACTAGCTCCCCGAATGCTCCCAATTTATACAATAAGGGCTTGATTGATGAAGCGCATTTATTGATAGCCGAGCCGGGGGAAACCAAAGAAATGTGGGTTCGATACAAGGTGGAACGACTGGAAAAATAAAGCCCGGAACAGAGACCGGGGCGTGGTTTTTGTTTATTAGCAGCCTTGATGCTGCGGACTGTTTTTTCTACACTATTTTTTAGTATTTTCTGTCAAGTTTTTCACATCTCGTGCCTTTATTGGGTGAAATCTTTTTGCCTGTAAAAAAAGCGTTATGATGTTTCCGCGAAAGCATACCCCGGCCCGGCACGACCACAATCAGGGTTGATTATTTAGCAATTTCCATCAGGGTAATAATTCAAAATAAACCGGCTTGAATGTTTTGTAAAATAAACTTTATATCTCGACAATCCGGTATTCATCCGGGTTCAAGTTTAATAAATACAGCTGGGTAACATTCCATTCCGGTTTGTTTTTGTTTGCCGAAAGGGTATGAAAAGAGCGCCAATTTGAAATGCTTGACAATTTACATAATTTTTGTTAGTTTGCATTCTGATATTTGAGTGAAAATAATTTTACTTGTATAAAATTCTCACCAACCATAAAACAGGAGGCGCTATGATAGAAGGGCGAGAATCTGATAGTGTAACCCGCAAGCTGCGGATGGGGATGGTCGGCGGCGGCCCCGGAGCGTTCATAGGCGAAGTTCATCGCAAAGCAGCGCGCATGGATGGCCGGGTAGAGGTAGTGGCCGGCGTTTTTTCTTCAGATCCGGCCAAGTCTAAAATTACCGGCAAAGAGCAGAATCTGGATCCGAAACGGGTGTATGCAAGTTACCAGGAAATGGCCAAAGCGGAAAAAGCGCTGCCGGAAAGCGAGAGGATCGATTTTGTCACCATCGCTACCCCGAACCTGTGGCATTTTGACATTGCCAAAATTTTTTTGGAAGCGGGATTTCATGTGGTTTGCGAAAAACCCATGACCATGACTTTGCAGCAGGCGCGGGATTTAAAAAAGATCGTGGAAAAATCCGGCCAGGTGTTTGCCCTGTTCCATAATTATTCCGGTTATCCCCTGGTGAAACAGGCGCGGCACATGGTAAAAACCGGTATGCTGGGTGAAATCCGCAAGATCATTGCCGAATATCCGCAGGGCTGGTTGATCGACAAGCTGGAAGATACCGGCCAGAAGCAGGCTGCCTGGCGCACCGACCCCAAACTTGCCGGCGGTGGCGGCTGCCTGGGCGATATTGCCACGCATGCCGAGCACCTGGCCCGATATATCAGCGGACTGGAACTGGTTGAGGTGTGCGCCGATTTGACGATATTTGTGCAAGGCCGCAAACTGGATGACGATGTGAATGTGTTGCTGCATTATAACAATGGCGCCAAGGGCGTGCTGCACTCGTCGCAGATTTGCACGGGCAGGGAGAACGATTTAAATGTCCGCATTTTTGGCACCAAAGGCGGCTTGTACTGGGTGCAGGAAAATCCCAATGAATTATTTTATTACCCGGCAGATGGTCCCACACAAATATATACCCGCGCCAACGGCTATTTATGCGAAGCGGCGCAGCGCGGCACCCGCACGCCCACCGGGCACCCCGAAGCCTATATCGAGGGCTTTGCCAACCTGTATAAAAACATCACCGATACGATCATTGCCAGGATGGAAGGCCGCACACCGTCCGAACTGGAACTGGATTTTCCGACTGTGGATGACGGCGTGAAAGGCTTGTCTTTTATTGAAACGGTTATTGAAAGCAGCAACAGCGCACAAAAATGGGTCAAAATGAAATAATTACAGTTTATAATAATCATATAATATGGAGAAATGTATGAATAACCCGATTACTTTATTTACCGGACAATGGGCGGATTTACCTTTTGAAACGATATGTGAAAAAGCGAAAGCCTTTGGTTATGAAGGTTTGGAACTGGCCTGCTGGGGCGATCATTTTGATGTGTTTCAGGGCGCTGAAGACAAGGCTTATTGCGACGCCAAAAAAGCCACGTTGAAAAAGTACGGTCTTAATATTTGGGCAATCAGCAATCACCTGGCCGGACAATTGATCTGCGACCCGAATAACGACAGCCGCTCCGACGGTTTTGCCCCCGCCAACTGCGCCGGCAATGCGGAAAAGAAACGCCAGTATGGCGTCGATAGTATGAAAGCCGCGGCCCGCGCCGCTAAAAATCTTGGCGTCAAGGTTGTTAACGGCTTTACCGGCTCGCCAATCTGGCACATGCTTTATTCTTTCCCGCCTACGGACTGGAATGAGATTAAAAAAGGCTACCAGTTCTTTGCCGATATGTTCAATCCCATTCTGGACGTATTTGATGAATGTGGCGTGAAATTCGGTTTGGAAGTGCACCCGACCGAGATCGCTTATGATATTCCCACCACCCGCAAAACCCTGGAAGCGATCAAAAATCGCAAGGCTTTTGGTTTTAATTTTGATCCCAGCCATTTACAGTGGCAGGGCATCGAGCCGGTGAAATTCCTGCAAGAATTCAGCAACAAGGTTGTGCACGTGCACATGAAAGATTGCGTGGTGCTGTTGGACGGCAGTAACGGCATCCTCGGCTCGCATTTGAATTTTGGCGAACCGGGACGCGGCTGGGAATTCTGTTCCGTTGGCCGCGGCGATGTGGATTTTGAGGCGATTGTACGGCAATTGAATAAAATGGGATATAAAGGCCCCTATTCCGTAGAGTGGGAAGACCCGTTCATGGATCGCGAATTCGGCGCCGCCGATGCAGTGCAGTATTTAAAGAACTTTGTTTACCCGGTTCCCGCCGGTGTGTTTGACGAAGCGTTTACGAAAAAGAAATAAGCTGGTTTGCAGCAAACCCGTTCCGGATTGGGAGCCGGGACGATTAAAATTAGATCTGCAGGGTGGGATAAAATCCCACCTTTTTTTGCATCAAATCGCACCAGCGTATGAATTCTGGCGCAATCTATAGGGGCAGGGCTCACCCCTGTCCATGTATATTTAATGATCCTCTCACAAAGGCAAAGGGCAAAAGCCCCTTGTTCAGTATATATGGTGAATGAATTCCGGCGCGATCAGGTGTCCCCTTTTATATGTCCTTGAATTTATTGCAGGTATTATATTGTCGTTCGCCCTATTCGCCCGGGTATTTCAAACCGATCTGGTCGCGGATTTTATCCAGCGAATCCATAATAGAAAGAGTTTCGTCGAGCGGCATAATATCACTTTCCAGCTTTTTTGCCAGAAAGCATTTATTCACTTCGGCAATTTCATAATTATAACCATTGCCTGTATAGGGCAAGTCGATAATTTGTTCTTTGCCGCCAGGGATAAGCACACTCATTTTGGTTGGATGCCACCACGGCGCATGTATTTTGATCCGTCCGGTGCTGCCTAAAATATCCGCTTCCTGATCGGTTTGCACGCGAATGGCGGCATGCAGCAGCGCCAGCCGATTGTTGGCATGACCAAGCGTTATGGCAACTTTTTCATCCACATTGGTTTTTCCGATATGCGCAACAGCATATATAATCGATGGACTGCCAAAGAGCATGGAAGAGAGCGATACCGGGTAAACGCCAATGTCCAGCAGGGCGCCGCCGCCATATTCGGGGTTGAACAAGCGTCCGGTTGGATTGTATATGGCTTTAAAACCGAAATTGGCGGTGAGCATTTCCGGATCGCCAATAACGCCTTTTTTCAGCACGTCTTTCAACGTGTTAAAAAGCGGTAAAAACCGGGTCCACATGGCTTCCATAACAAAACATTTATTTATACGCGCCGCTTTGATAATTTTACTGGCCTGCAGAGCGTTCAGGGCAAATGGCTTTTCGCACAACACAGCTTTTCCGGCGTGAATACACAACAGGGCATTTTCCGTATGTAAATGATTGGGGGTGGCAATATAAATGACCTGTATGGACGGGTCGTTAACCAGTTGTTCGTAGCTGCCAAAACGTTTGGGAATATTAAATGCGGCGCCAAATTCATCGGCAGTGGTTTGTGACCGTGAACCCACAGCGGCAAGCCGTGCATTTTTTACATAGCCAAATCCTTCGGCAAACTTTTTGGCAATATGCCCGGTTCCCATTATCCCCCATTGTACTGTTTTTGCCATAAAACCTCCAAAATTGAATCATCGGCAGGCATTTGATTTGTTAAAAGCGGGAAAATTACATATCCATAAAGAATATCTCCGCTCGGTTACCAGCAATCTATGTTATGAATTGATTGTTTTTTGTTTGAACTTTATAATCGTGTTCGATGGATTTAGTATGATAGCGTATCGGACAAGATGGGCCTTGCTTAACTTTGCTTTCCAGGACGATTCCATCGTATAATATGTTATTATTCAAAAAGTAATTTTTTAGTGGATCAACGCCCACTTTGTGCTTTATGAATAAAAATAAAATCAGTCACTTTAGTAATTCAGGTTTAATATAATTGCTTTAAAAAAGTTGCTAGTTGTAAAATATTATTATATATTATAATGGTGTTGCAATTTACAAGCCGAAAATCTGGTAAATAGCTGGAAAAGCAATTATTATATCAATAACTTAACCCTGGCTGGTATTGGCTGTATCAGGCCGGAAAACAATGAAAACAGAGGTGCAAAGAATGCCAGAAACCCCGGAATACCTGAATTTTACAGATAATGTATATCGGACCAGCCCTCAAGAGATCAGTTTTTGCAAACGCAAATTTCCCAATTTCTTTTTTTACATCAATATGATCAAAACTGTAATTCATGCCAGCCATCTGGGCAAGACGAACCGGTTAACTTTTACCGCCTGGGGGAAACAAAGCATCGATATTTTACATCATCTTGAAAATGTCGGCGGGCGTTATGAAATTAGCGGTATTGAGCATATCAGAAATATAAATACGGCTTGTGTGTATGTATCCAACCACATGAGCGTTTTGGAAACATTTATTTTGCCCTGTTTACTGATCCCGTATCAAAAAATTGCGTTTGTGGTTAAGGATAGTCTGGCAAAATACCCGGTCTTTAAGCATGTTATCGGCAATCTTGATCCGGTGGTTGTTGGCCGGGAGAATCCGCGCCAGGACCTGATGACCGTGTTGCAGGAAGGAACAGAAAGGCTGGGCAGGGGGGTATCTATGGTTATTTTCCCGCAACGCACACGCATGAAGGTCTTTAATCCCGAAGAGTTTAACACAATTGGTATAAAGTTGGCAAAACGAGCCGGAGTGCCGGTGGTGCCAATCGCTGTAAAAACCGACGCCTGGGGGCAGGGAAAAAGGATCAAGGATTTTGGTAAAGTTGATCCTTCTAAATCCATATATTTTGCTTTTGGCGAACCAATGACAATAACAGGCAATGGTCAGGAACAGCATCAAAAGTGTATAGAGTTTATAAAAACCCATACCGATGAGTGGTTCCGGTTGCAGGAAAAGGGAAGATAAAATGACAACTGTTTTGGTGATATTGGGACTGATAATTTCTTTGGCAGGACTGGCCGGGTGTATCATACCGTTCATTCCCGGGCCGCCGCTCAGTTATTTAGCATTGATTTTATTGTCTTTAGTTAAAGACTGGCAGCCATACAGCGCCAGGTTTTTAATTATTTGGGCTATTATTACCATATTTGTATCGGTTTTTGATAATATCGCCCCGGTTCTTGGCGCAAAAAAATATGGCGCATCCAAAACCGGGGTTTGGCTTTCTGTTGCGGGTATGCTGATCGGTCTGTTTTTTTTCCCACCCTGGGGCATAATCATTGGCACATTCCTGGGCGCTTTTACCGGTGAATTAATCTCCGGTAAAGAAAAAGGACATGCTTTTAAAGCCGGGTGGGGTGTTTTTGTCGGAACGATAACAGGCGTTGGTTTGAAACTGGCTGCATCAGCAGTAATGTTGTTTTATTATATTTTAAAAATGTTTTAACCCGATAAATTGCCGGAAATAATTACACGTCGCGCAGACGTTACATTTTTGTATTGCAATTCGCTTATATATTTTCTAATTTTAGTGTAATATCGAACAATGATGGAGACTGGAAATGGCAAAACCTTTGGAAATAACAGATGCAACGTTTGAAAAGGAAGTGCTGTCATCGGAAGTACCTGTGCTGGTAGACTTTTGGGCGGTGTGGTGTGGCCCCTGTAAAATGGTTGCCCCGGTTGTAGAGCAACTTGCCGATGAATATGAAGGCAAACTCAAAGTTGGTAAAATTGATGTAGATAACCATAAACAAGCTGCAATGGAATATGGAATTCGCAGTATTCCTACCCTGTTATTATTTAAAGGAGGCGAGGTTGTGCAGCAAGTGGTTGGTGCATTGTCCAAGCATCAACTGGAAGAAAAGATTAAAGAATATTTATAAAACATTGTCTGGTTTGGCAATTTTTTATTTTTACGATCTACAGGCAATTGTTTAAATTAATTACCGGGTGATGTGCATTGATCTATTACACCATCCGCGAAAAGGGATGAAACAGATTAACGCGGCATTTATTTCTGTATCATTCCAGATTTATTATCAACAAATTATAAGTCTTGTGAAAAACAGAGTTTTGTTTTTCCCCAAAAAAGTTGACCATGTTAAAAAACAACCCAGATGATGGAGTAATGGAAAACACATGCGCGTTAATAATGGCGGGAGGAGGCGGAACCCGTTTTTGGCCTAAAAGTCAACAATATTTTCCCAAACAATTTCTAAGTCTGCTTGGCAAAGAGTCGATGCTGCAAATGACCGCAAGTCGGTTATTAAAGCTGGTGCCCACCGAAAAACTGTTTATAGTAACGACCCTCGATCAAAAGCGGTTGATCACCCGGCAGTTACCCTGGATGCAGAGCGGTAATATTGTTACTGAACCGGCTGCCAAAAATACCGCGCCATGTATCGGTTTGTCGGCAATCCACATACAGCATCAAAATCCCGATGCGATCATGGTGGTTAGTCCGTCCGACCATTTAATAATCAATTCCGAACGGTTTATTGAAATTCTTAAAAACGGGGTTCGCCTGGTTAGAGAAAATCCGCATGTTCTTGTGACGATTGGCATAGAACCAACCTATCCAGCGACCGGTTATGGATATATTCAAAAAGGCAAAGCCCTGGCTGGCAAGCAGAATACCGCTTACCATGTTCGTACCTTTGCAGAAAAACCGGATAAAGATATTGCCAAAAGTTTTTTTGATAGTAAGGAATTTTTATGGAATAGTGGAATTTTTATATGGCATGTAAATACTATTCTGGATTATTTTCAGGAATTGTTACCCGATATCTATTCAAATTTGTTGCTTGTAAAAGAAGCTATGGGAAGCAGACATTTGAATGAAACTACCAATACTGCGTATGATCAAATTTATAATCAATCCATTGATTATGGAATTTTGGAAAAATGTTCACAGGTAATTGTATTGGATGGCGACTTTGGTTGGAGCGACCTTGGAAGTTGGGACGAGGTATACAAAATATCCAATAAAGATGAAAACGGCAATGTAATCAAAGGAAAGCCACTGTTAAAAGATGTAAAAAATTCGTATATTGAAACATCGGAAAGAACGGTTGGTATAATAGGCGTAAATGATTTAATCGTTGTAGATACCAATGATTCACTATTAATATGTAAACGAGAATTATCACAGGATGTGAAATGGCTGGCAGGACAGGTCAGACAAAAAAACAAAGAATAACATCAGTAATTCCGCATATAGATAATGCTGAAACATTAAAACAGCTTGAAGCTCTTGCAGCAAAGGCAGGTTTGGAAATTCGCCGGGAAAAAGGAGATTTTAAAAGCGGGTATTGTCGCGTCAAAGCGCAAAATTTGTTGATCTTGAAAAAAGATGACCCGATCGACAGAATTATTGATATAATCGCTTTAAATTTAACAGATTTCACCCTGGAAAATAATAATATAAATCCAGAAATATTTCAGTTAATTGCTGCAAAGAAAAGTGAAAAAAACAGCCCTACCGGCTCCGAGGAGGTATAAATGCAAAACAAAGAATTGGCGCAACTTTTTAATAAAAATTTATTTATCAGCGAATTGAAAGCCACGAACAAAGAAGAAGTTTTGGGTGAATTACTTGATTTATTCATAAATGAGAAAATTGTTCGCAACCGGCAAATTGTGCTTGAAATGCTGCATCAACGGGAAACGCTGGGCAGCACCGGCATTGGCAAAGGGGTTGCTATTCCCCACGGCAGAACGACAGCCGCATTGAATGTGATCATTGCTTTTGGAAAATCGGAAAAGGGGATTGAATTTAATGCAATCGATAAAAAACCGGTACACCTGTTTTTTATGATTATTGCCCCTCCTAATGACGAAGAGAATAAATATCTACCGGCATTGGGTTCTCTGGTTACCATTATCAAAAGCGATCAAAACCGCGAGCGGTTATTAAAAGTGACCAGTTTTTCAGAATTATTATCAATTATCAGTGGAGAATAAATACATGGACAATGAATTAGAATCGCTTGTTACTCTTCAGGATATAGATCTGATGATAGAAGAAGCGAATGAAGTAGAGAAATTGGGTTTTGCAATAACCGGAAGCACAGAACTTGCCAAGGCACGGGCGGAACTGGCATCGCGGATCAAAAAGCCGGTTCTGTTCCGTTATGAAAGATTGCGGGCCAAGTTGAAACGTGCCATTGTACCGGTCAAGAATGATATATGTCTGGGATGTTTTTTGCGGCAGCCAACTTCGATTGGAGCCAAAGGGCGGGAAGAATCAGAGTTGTTCACTTGTGAAAATTGCGGCAGAATTTTGTATTGGCTGGATTAAATAAAAAAGGCTGCTATTTGCAGCCTTGTAATTTTAGATAATCCCCATTTTTCTACCAACTTTTTCAAACACATCCAACACTTTATCCAGTTCTTTGTCCGTATGAGTTGCCATATAGCTGGTACGTAACAGAGATTGGCCGGGGGGTACAGCGGGACTGATAACCGGGTTGCTAAAAATACCGTTTTCATACAGGGTTTTCCAGAACATGAATGTTTTTTCATCATCGCCAATTAAAATCGGAATGATGGGAGTTTCACTTTTCCCGGTATTAAAGCCCAACTGTGTATAGCCGGTTTTCATTTTTTCATAGTTGTGCCATAGTCTTTCGCGTCGTTCCGGTTCATTCTTCATAATTTCAAGACATTTCAGAACAGTTGCTACTGCTGCCGGCGGCGGACTGGCGGAAAAGATCAAAGCGCGGGAATTGTGCTTGATGTGGTGGATAACATATTCCTTGCCGGCAATGAACCCGCCGATAGAGGCGAAGGATTTGCTGAATGTCCCCATAATCAGGTCAACATCTTTTTCCAGGTCAAAATGTTCCGCAGTACCGCGGCCATTTTTCCCCAGCACGCCGATGGAATGGGCGTCATCTAACATGATTCTGGCATTGTGTTTTTTGGCAACCTGAACCAGTTCAGGCAGGTTGACAATGTCGCCGCCCATGCTAAAAACGCCATCGCTGACAATGAGTACGCCGCCGGAATTCTTGTTATTGTTTAATGTAAGAATTTTATCCAGATCTTTCATGTCGTTATGACGGTATTTGAGAGAGCGACCGAAAGCCAGCCTGGTGCCGTCGACAATGCTGGCGTGGTTTTCATTGTCACCCACAACCAGATCTTTGCGGCCAACAATTGTAGAAATTGTGCCCTGGTTGGTTTGAAAACCGGTAGAAAACAGCAAAACAGCTTCAACATTCATAAATTCGGCCAGTTTTTCTTCCAGTTCTTCATGAATGGATAGAGTGCCATTAAGAAAGCGTGAACCGGTACACCCGGACCCAAATCTTTCAATTGCGTCAATGGATGCTTTTTTAATCCGTTCATCCTGGGTTAAACCAAGGTAATTGTTGGATCCGATCATAATCATTTTTTTCCCTTTAATGACTACCTCGGTATCGGCTCCCGATTCAATGGCCTGGAAATACGGATACCAGCCTTCCTGCACTGCCTGCCTTGCTCTTGCAGATGTACCACTTGAACATTTTTTGAACAGGTCTTCCAACTTGATTCTCCCTACATAAAATTAGAATGTATAATATATAGATTTAATAACAGGATAATTAAAGGGGGGCTTTGGTTAGAGCAAGCCGATATTCCTTTTAGCTAATATAGGTAAACAATCCATTTTTGTCAAGTTAAATTGAATTAAATTCACCGTAAATTAGTGTATGGGTGTTGCGGTTTGGGCTCTGGATGCTTGCGGGATTGGTTGATCATAACTCCATAAAACAAATTGGATCATCAATCATAAAAAAGTCTTGATTAATGTAGTAAAAAAAGTTATATTTTAATTCATAAAATTGCGCCAATAGCTCAATTGGCAGAGCAATCCGCTTGAAGCGGATAGGTTCTGGGTTCTAATCCAATTAAAGAAATTGGCAAAAGTTATGCTCTTTTATATGCGCCAATAGCTCAATTGGCAGAGCAA
>CAYNSO010000057.1:2556-23826 GCA_964399735.1 uncultured Cytophagia bacterium | reverse complement strand
TTATCTGCAGATGAACTCTGATAAACATAGATGAAAAATCAAATTGTTCAATCAGAGTGGAACAGTTAACGACCCGCAGGGGCATCCCTTGCGGATGCCAGTTTTTAATCAATATGCTATGCACCTCGGACTCGCTTTTTTTATGAAAACATTAACTGCCGGCATAATATTTAAAATTATGATATAACAAATTCCAGGCGCGTAACACATATTTAACAAAAAGAACCCATCCCCTGTTACAAAAAAATCTTGACCAATATCAAATTTGTAATATTACACCAATTCTGCGGCTTGATAATATCCGCAGGGTGAATGAACAGGTAAATCCTATCAAAAACAGGACTTTTCAGCATTACGCAATTGATTAATAATCAAATGGTTATCCATTATATATTATTAATTGAAATATATCTTCAATACAGCTGTTAATAACAACTTTTGGCACTCATCTTGCCTGAAACAAAGTAGAATGCAAAGCAAATAATAATCGTATATATTACAGGATTCAATAAACAGGATATTAAAATGGCGCTATCTTCTCTTCGTTATAACATAAACACAACCCATCCTCACCCGGCTGTTCCGGAGCAATTAACTAAAGCTGACCAACAGCCGGGTGATGAACAATTTATCACACGGATTTTGGAAAAATTTGGTTATAAAGCAAGTAGCAGCGACCTGCAGCAGGTGGCAAGCATTATCGTTGATATTGTCATAGCCCTCACCCAGGCAGAGCGCGGAATTCTGTTTTTACACGAAAATAACCAATTCAACATATTCTCCATCCGTAACCATGCCCGCAAAACCATCAAGCTGACCGAAACGGGCTTTAGCAGCAAAGTATTTCAACAGGCTGTGGAACTTGGACAAATTGTGCATATCAATCATAATGACGCCAGCCAGACCAACAGTGATGCCAGACATGACCGATTGTATTTCATCATGTGCGTGCCCCTTATGATTGATAATGATTTTGTTGGCGCTCTGTATGTAGACAGTTCATCGCCCTTGCGCAACGCCTTTCGCTTTTCTTCCCGGTTTTTTACCCAATTTGCCAATAAAGCAGCAATTATATTGCGGAATACTCAATACTACGAGACTAGCCAAAATCTCAACAAGGAAATTATCGTCTTGAAAGAACAACTCGAACAAACACAACAACTGGCAGAAAAAGGCAGATGTGCCTCCAAAGTGGGCCACGAGTTGAATAATATCTTGTCCGCAATTCAGGGAAACCTGGATATAGTGAGAATGTTTCTACAAAAAAAGGAAAGCATAGAACAGGTTTACATTCGTTTGCAAACCGCACAGGAATTGCTTATGAACGTGAACCGTTATGCCAATAGTTTGTTAAAAAGCGCTGATTTCAGGTACTGCTATGAACAAACCAGCTTTAACCGGATAATAGAGAATTTTCTGGTCTCGTACCCTGCGTTGAGTAAAAATCCCAGAATTATCATAGAAACCAGCCTTGCCCCGGATATGCCCCTGGTGACCCTCGATAGCGGCTTGATGAACCAGGTTATCCACAACCTTGTTAAAAATGCCATCGAAGCCAAAAGCGATTGTCGCATTCTACTCAAAACCCTCTATGATAAAAAGGGGGACAATGCCCTGTTATTCATAGTCGACGACGGCCCCGGTATGAACGCAGAAAAACAGGCGCGTCTGTTTCGCGAAAACTTTACCGATAAACCCAATGGCAATGGCTATGGTTTGATGATATGCAAGGAAATTGTTGAAAAACAAGGCGGCACCCTCACCTTGAAAACCCAACCCGGCAAAGGTTGCCTGTTTATCATACAATTACCGGCGTTGCCGTCAACAACAAACGACGATACTGTAAACGCCAGCGAGCCGATTTTCAGTTCATGGCTATAAACACTCGGCGCCATTTCCCTGTTCTGCCCCTTTTTCATCACAAATAAACTCTTACCCCGCCACTCAACTCGGGTTGCATGACATGTAACCAGGACTGTATATGCAGCCCAAGACTGCTTTGCACGGGTATAATAACCAGACAACGCCAAAAACACAAAATCCTCTAGTATTACAGCCCACAATCAGCCTGAATTTTATGCTATTGCATCAAAAAAATCAAGGCACAAATATCCAAAAATAAAAAAAATATAATTAAAAGGCAAAATTGAAAAATTTAACTTGCAAAATACGATAGCAATGTTTATTTTAGCTTGAGAACAAAAGTTACTTTACAATTTATTTACGGAAAAAATTACGATTCTATTTTATAAATTTTGGCTATCTTTTGTCTCACTGCCGTAAAATACGTTATTGATTTTCAGATGTTTATTGAGTATTCTTTGTTATTGATCCGGTTATCATTACAGGCGGCTTATGTCCTTGCTTGCAGTTGAAAATTTTTCCATAAGTTACAGCTATCCGACGCTAAAACGGGTTGTGAATGATGTTTCATTACATATAAATACAGGGGAAATTTGTGCGCTGGTTGGTGAATCAGGCGCCGGCAAGACAACTCTTGGTCTGAGCATTCCCGGCTTGCTGGATATAAGCGGCGGCGCAACGATTAGCGGCCAGATTCATTTTGACGGAATAGATATTTACCACACGCCCGGCCTCAATTTATCCGGCGTGCGGGGCAAACGTGTTGGTTATATTTTTCAGGAACCATTGCTGGCCATGAACCCGGTTATCAAGGCCGGCGAATTGCTACGCGAAACCATTCAGGTTCACATTCAGCCGGCAAACAGCAAAGAACTGGCTTTAAACTGGCTGGAAAAACTGGGCCTGTCCCCGGCTGACCGCTACTATCATTATTATCCTCACCAGCTTAGCGGCGGCATGCGGCAGCGGGTAATGATTGCCCTGGCGCTGGCCGGCAACCCCGATCTGGTAATTGCCGATGAACCGACCTCCGGTGTGGACGCGACCATGAAACTGGAAATAATGGATTTACTGGTAACACAATGTCGCACAGGTAAAAGTCTGCTTATCATTACCCATGATATCGGCATTGCCGCCAAATATTCAGAAAAACTATTCGTTATGTATAAAGGCGCACTGGTTGAAAATGGCCCCACGAGAGAAGTGGTGAACAAACCGGAGCACCCTTATACACGACTGTTACTAAATAAATATATTCACTTTATGAACTGAACCACATCAGGATAAAGCCCGAAAGTGACAAACAGTACAGCTCTGAAATCCCCCTTTATTGGCCTGGCGAATGTAAGCAAACATTACAGCGCAAACGGATTCATCCGCAGACCCAAAATTACAGTAATTAACAATATGAGTTTTTCTGTGCGGCAGGGAGAATGCTTTGCGCTTATCGGCTCATCCGGCGCCGGCAAATCGACAGTTGCCAAACTGATGCTTGGTCTGACGCCTCCTGATGAGGGGGTTGTATATTATCATGGCATGGCGCTGCCGGAAATAATGAAAACCCGGAAAGCCTGGTTTCGTCGGCAATGCCAGGCAATTTTTCAGGATCCCAAAGCGTCACTAAGCCCCAGGTTAAAAGTTGTTGAAATATTGAGTGAAACATTGATGCTGGATCGGAACATTTCCAAAAAAGACTATCATCAAATAATCATCCGCCAGCTTGAATTGCTGGGCATTCAAAGCGACCAGTTGCAGCAATATCCACATCAGCTAAGCGGCGGCGAAGCCCAGCGCGTCTGTATTGCGCGGGCGCTGCTGCGCAAGCCTGAATTGCTGATCTGCGACGAACCCACTTCAGGGCTTGATGTGGTAACGGAATGGGAAATTATGCATTTGCTAAAAGCATTACAAGAAAGCAGTAATCTTACCCTGATTTTTATGACGCATAATTTGCACCTGCTGCCACAAATTGCCAACCGGGTCGGCATTATGCACCACGGCGCCATGATTGAAACCGGCGATGTGCATAAAATTATCAATAATCCCGATCAGGCTTTTACACAAAAACTTGTCTCAAGTATGAAATACCGGTGATTGGTCAATGCTGAACTATATCATAAAAAAGCTACTTTCCGGTGCGCTCCTGTTGGCAGGTCTTGTCATTCTGACTTTTTTCCTGGTGCGTATCAGTCCCGGCAACCCGGCAGCGATCGGTTACGACCCCGTGAAATCGCCGGACAGCATGACCCGGCTGGAAAAAGCCTGGGGGCTGGATCAGCCGCTGCATGTACAATTTAGCGCATGGCTCACCGGCCTGCTGCATGGCGACCTGGGACGTTCTTATGCCAACAACCTGCCGGTTGCGGAAATTATGAAACAGGCCATACCCAATACCCTGCTGCTGACTGTGCCGGCGTTGCTGCTGCAGGCGCTGGCCGGCATTCTGTTGGGGCTGCTGCAAATTATATACTACAATCGCTTTGCAGACCGCTTAATCAGCACATTAACCATGATCTTGTATGCCATTCCGGCATTCTGGCTGGCATTAGCCTTGGTTATGCTATTTTCACAAACCTTTCACATCTTGCCATCCTCGCAAATGCAGTCCTTTACCTGGCACGAGATGTCATTCTGGCAAAAAATTGGCGACCGGTTTGCGCATTTGTTTCTGCCGGTGCTGTCCATGTCGCTGGCTTCTATCGGCATCACCAGCCGCTATATTCGCAACGGTTTGGCCGATATGATGAACAAAACTTTTATAACCGCAGCACGGGCGCGGGGCTTGTCCGAAAAACGCATTATTTACAACCACGCCCTGCGCAATTCACTTATTCCGGTTATCACAGTCACCGGTCAGCATTTTCCGGCGCTTATTTCCAGTTCCCTGGTCATTGAACTGATCTTTTCGTGGCCGGGCATGGGACGGTTAATGATTTTATCCTCTTTTGCGCGCGATTATCCGGTTATTATTGCATGTACCTTTTTAATGGCTGTGTTTGTTATTATTGGAACATTATTAGCAGATATTTTAACCGCTTTAGCCGATCCAAGAATCAGGTTATAATTTGTTATGAACAGTTGGAAGAATAAAACCTTTACGATTGCCTTGCTTGTGCTGGCCCTTATTATAATCAGCGTTATGGTAATTCCCCTGTTCTCGCAGCTGGATCCGGTCAGTCATTCGCTGCAGGAAAGCTGGCAAAAACCATCGCTCAAGCACTGGTTTGGCACCGATAAATTCGGCAGGGATGTATTTGCACGGGTGCTATACGGTGGCAGAATATCATTCCTCATCGCTTTGCTGGCAATGCTGCTGTCTGTGCTTGTTGGCGTTCCCTATGGTTTGATCTCCGGTTATCTGGGCAAAAAAACCGATGCCCTGCTGAGTTGGATAATCAACCTGTTTATGGCGGTACCTCAATTTCTGCTCATATTAACAATTATTGCCATACTGGATAAAAATTCCATAATGTGGGTAATAATTGTTATTGCATTGTTTAGCTGGATGGATGTTGCCCGTTTGGTTCGCAACCAAACATTATCGTTAAAGGAACGCGATTTTATCCTTGCCGGGAAGGTTACCGGTTTATCATCCTGCAGGATACTGGTGAGGCATATTTTACCCAATCTGGCCGGTTCTTTGGTTGTTTTGGCAACACTTTTACTTGGCAATATCATTCTGGTTGAATCGGCGCTGAGTTTTATCGGCCTTGGTATTCAGCCGCCAACCCCCAGTTGGGGCAATATAATTAATGACGGCCGCCAGGCTCTGGTCGATTACTGGTGGATCAGCGTTTTTCCGGGCCTGGCAATTATTCTTACAGTTCTTTGTATAACGATTATTGGCGAACATATACAAGACAAAATAGCTACAAAATATTAATTTTAAAGGAATTATAGTAAAAAACATAACCTGTAAATCATGTATCATTTACCGCATTCTTTACCTGCCGGAAATGGCAAGAGCGATGGTAAGAAACAATTTTTTCAGAGTAAATAAAAAACCTGGAGTAACAATTGTAACTTGACCCAAGCAAAATGGAAGGAAACAAGCGTTATTTTAAACCACTGAAAAAATATACGGCATAAAATTTGTAGAGTTAATTATGGAGATTTGTCCGATTCTGTAAAGCAACTTGCAGATCTGCAAGTCTTTAATAATTACGGGCGAGGAGGGTTACAATGTTTTTGGACGATGAAGTACTTATGAATAACAAGGAAGATAATTTGCACGCCGAGAATGAATTTTTAGACCTGATCAACGAATTTGATCAGGAGATCAATGATATTGACGAAGAGATCCTTACCAGAGAAGAGGAAAGCGCTTTTGGTGACTGGAATTTTATATCCGAGTTGCTGGAAACATTCCGCCTGATGAACAGTTCGCTGGATCTAAAACGTGTGTTATTGCATGTAATGGATGCCGCTATTTCTGTTATCAATGCCGAGCGAGGTTTCCTGGTGTTGCGCAATAACAAGGGCGAACTCGAATTTAAAATTGCCCGCAATGCCGATAAAAAGACTCTGATGGATTCTGAATTCCAGGTCAGCCAGAGCTATCTCAACGAAACGATTAAACGTAAAGAAATTATTTATATTGAAGATGTCTTGTCCGACCAGAATTATTCTCCAAGCCAGAGCGTCCGGCAGTTAAAATTGCGCAGTATTGTGTGTTGCCCCATGTTCATCCATGGCGATCTGATCGGGGTTATCTATGCCGACAGTTCCAAGCCCCTGATCGGCAGATCAAAAATTAAAAAACAATTATTCCAGCTATTTGCCGACCAGGCAGCCGAGGGAATCCGTAATGCCCAACTGTACCAAAAAGTGAAACGTTCCTATGAACAACTGGAAAATGCCCAGGAAAGCCTGATCTATGCGGAAAAAATGGCGGCGCGCGGGAAAATGGCCGCCAGAATTGGCCATGAACTGAATAACCTGCTCTCTATTATTTATGGCAACCTGGAACTTGCCATACACTACCTGGTGAATGACGGCGATGATAAAAAAGTATTGGGACATTTGGAATTTGTAGCCAAAAAACTGGACAGCATGACGCGCTTTTCGCAGGGCCTGATGAACAATTCGCACATGGAAACCAAAATTGAACCATGTAACGTCAACCACCTCGTTCACGAATTCCTGGAATTCATTCGCCCGGTTTACAAACGCACCGGCGCAACTTTTGAAGAAGATTTCGATCCTGAAGTGCCGGAAATTGATGTGGATAAAGGTCAAATTCAGCAGATCTTTTACAATATTACCAAAAATGCCATCGAAGTCCGACCGGATACCCATATCACCATTAGTTCCCGATTCGACAAAAGAGAAAAACAGGTTTTCATTACCATTGCCGATACCGGGCCCGGTATTGAAAAGGCCAAACTGAGCCAGATATTTTCGCCGCTGTTTACAGATAAAGCAGAAGGGCATGGATACGGCCTGAGCATTTGCCGGGCGATTGCCAAAAAACATGGCGGTTCTATAACTGTCGAAAGTGATTTGGGAATTGGTTCCCGCTTTATTGTATCGTTACCGGTAAAAACCAAAAAGAAAAAAGAGTTTGAAGCGGAAAAACTAAACATATCCAACGAATTTATCTATTAACAAAGGATGATAATGAAAAGCAGAAACTCTGGTTACTGTATTTTTGCTCTCCTCTTTATTTTATGTTCCGCTTTTTTCTCCTGCCGGCAGCAAAAATCACTCTCTCCGCTTGTTATCGGCGTCTCCGGAGATGTTGACTCTTTTAATCCTTTGCTAACCCGTTCCCGGTTTGGTACTGAACTGTCTAAAATGCTGTACCTGAGTCTGTTGGAAGAACAGCCGGATTTCATCACCTTCAAACCCGCCCTGGCAAAATCATGGAGCGTTGAGGATGACGGTAAACGCATTCGCTTTCATCTGCGTTCAGACGTATACTGGTCCGACAGCGTTAAAGTAACCGCCGCAGATGTGGAATTTACACATTCTAAACAGATTGACGAGCAGATCGGCTGGACCGGCGCCAGCGTAAAAAGTTTTATTTCTGCTGTTCAAGTTGTTAATGATTCAACAATTGATTACCATTTTTCCACTGTTTACCCCTATCAGTTAATGGACGCCAATGAAGGCGTTGTTCTACCCAAACACATTTTTCAAAACACTGGCTCAGCGGAATGGCAAAACCTTGATTATACAAAACACTATGTTGGCAATGGCCCCTATAAATTAAAAACCTGGGCGCCAAATCAATATATTGAACTGACCAGAAATGAATTGTTCCACAACCCTGAATTACCCAAAATTGCCAACATCATTTTTAAAATCGTTCCCGACCAAACACAACTGCTCACCCAATTACAAACCGGCGAGATCCATGTTATGGACGGCGTACCTGCACAGGATGCAGATCGGATTGCGGCAGAAAATAAAAACATCATTATCGAGCGCTTTGCCTATTCTCAATATGTGCAGGTTTCCTGGAATCTGGATAACCCACTGTTTCAGGATCACAAAGTAAGACAGGCATTAACAATGGCTATCGACCGACAAACCCTGGTTGACCATTTATTGCAGGGATATGGCCGGGTATGTAACGGCCCCATTCACACCATGCTATGGGCCAGCAATCCCTCGCTTGCCGTCATCCCCTTTTCAGTCGATTCCGCAAAAACATTATTAACAGCTGCCGGCTGGAACGATACCGATAATGACGGCTATCTTGATAAAAACAAACAACCGTTTGAATTTCAGTTTATGACCAATATCGGCAGCCAGGTACGCGAAGATGCCCTGGTGATGATTCAGGAAATGCTTAAAAAAGTCGGCATCAAGGTCATTCCGCAAAGACTGGAATGGTCGGTATATGTGGAAAAGTTAACCGCGCGGGATTATGACGCGGTTTTAATCGGCATGATGTCGACAACCAGGGTAGATGTATACCCGGTGTGGCACTCGGCCATGTGCGGCGCCGATGGCTTTAACCTGTCTTGTTATAAAAACCCTCGTGTAGATTTTCTGATTGAAACAGCCCGACAATTAACCGACCGGGAAGCAGCATTGCCATTATGGTATGAATTCCAGGACATTCTTGTCCACGAGCAGCCGGCAACATTTTTATGGATCCCGGAAAGACTGGTCGGCTTTAATGCTCATATCGGAGGCTATGTGTTTTCACCAGTTTCCACCTTTTTCAATGTTGCGGAATGGTATCGTCAATAACAGGCATGTTGAAAGTTTTTTATGGAAAAAGCGCAGGTCGATGTTAATGTTGAATCTAATTTTGCCCCGGATAATTTTGTAAACGGCCGTTACAGAATCATCAAAGAGTTGGGGCGCGGTGGTATGGGGATTGTTTTCCTGGTTGAAGATACTGCCCGCGATAATGACATTATTGTTCTCAAAGTCTTCCAGTCCGGTAATACAAACAAGGAATTGATTGAATCGTTGCGTACAGAATTTTCCATTCTTTCCGCAATGCGTCATCCCAACCTGGTGGGTGTTTTTGATTTTGGAAAAATATCTGGCAAAAGCGAATACTTTTACACCATGGAATATGTCAAAGGTATGGAATTCCTCCATGCTGTCAGGAATATTCCGGCGCCAGATTTGAAAAAACTTTTTATTCAACTTGTTCAGGCGCTGGATTATATCCATGCTTCCGGTATTTATCATGGGGATATTAAAAGTGAAAATATTATTATTTTCAAAGATTTAGATGATAACTATAATCTGAAATTAATGGACTTTGGACTGGCAGTAAAAGAACAGGAAAAAATCACCAGAAGCAGCGGCGGCACCCTGGAATACCTGGCGCCGGAACTGTTTCAGAATGCGCCTCTCAATATAACAACAGACTTGTATGCCGTTGGTGTGTTAATGTTCTGGGCGTATACCGGACGAGCGCCCTTTGCCGGTTCACCGGAGGATATAAAAAACGGTCATCTTAAAAAAGCCACGCCAAAAATTTCTGCCATTATCAACACCATTCCACCGGAAATTGATGCCGCAGTTTTTAGAATGCTGGCCAAAGACCCCGTAGAACGGTTTTCTTGCAGTGAAGAATTACTTGCTGCTTTGGGGGTAGAACAATATGATACTTCAAGAAACAGTACTTTAATCGCACCGCTTATCTGGGATTCTTTTCTAAAATTACGCGCCAATACCATCAATGACCTGTTTCAGCACATAAGCGCCATAACCAATAAAAAAGTGTCTGCCAAACCTGCCAATTTTATTATCTTTAAAGGTAACGAAGGTTCCGGGCACAACCGCATTATTGATGAGCTCAAGTACCGCTTGCAAATTCAGGAAATAAAGGTTCTCGAAGGATGGTGCAGAAATGATAAAAGTACTGTTTATGAGCCATTGATTGATATTTTTAAAGGCTTTCCCGATCTGGAAAACTTTATTCACAACAGTTATATCAAACTGCTTTCCAGCCGCCCGGGAAGACAAGATTTTCAATTACAGCGCCTTAAATTTATGGATGAGGTATGCGGTAAAATCCGGCAATTTACCCGTTCCACCCCTCTTGTTCTGCTTATCCGTGATATTGAACTGGCCAACGAAGGAATGATCGACCTGATCCATTATATGGGCCGATTATTGGTTAAGGAAAATATTGCTATTCTGACGTCAATTACAACTGACAAACAGTCCGCGGATATTACCCTGCTATTACAAAAAGGTCGTGATTCCCTGAACAGCGTCCATGAATTCAGAGTAATGGCTTTGAACGAGCCGGAAATAGAACAACTCATGAATACTGCATTCATTAATCACCTGTTCCCGCAAAACTTTGTTCAGGAATTATACAACAATACCGGCGGCAACCCGGAAATTATTGCTGCTACACTTGCGGCCTTGCATAAAACAGGTTTATTTACCCGCTCGGATAAAACCTGGATGCTCAGCGACAAGTATGATCTTGCGGGGCTCGATTTAAAAGATATAAATAAACTCTATCTTGAAACCTTTAGCAGCCTGCCGGATTTACAAAAAAATATAATGAAGATCGCCTCGGTTCATGATTTTGCCATCAATAAAGCGGTTTTTATAAAACTTTTGGATATCAGCGAAGAGAAATTTGATTATGAAATTGGCTTCTTGTTAGACAAACGTATCTTTTTAACCAACCAGTCCGAAAATTCTGTATATTACTATTTTCTTTCCAATGTTTTCAAAGATGCAGTTTATGAACTGATTCCGGAGAATGAACGACAGCAAATCCATTTGCAAATAATTCACATCTATCAAAATCCAAAAGACCGGTTTCAGCTTTCAATTGAACAAAAAGCCTATCATTATTTAAAAGCCGGCCTGATCGACAAAGGCTTGCCCCTTGCTTCATTAGCCTATCACAAATTAAAAAACTCTTACTCTAACCGGCGGGCGTTGTTTATTTCCCGTTTATCATTAATCAAATGCGGCGAATCAAAAAAACGCTATTACCGGGTCTTTAAACGCCATATTGCAGATATTGAAGATACTTTGGGTGATACCAGAGAATCGCTTAAAAATTACACGGATCTGCTGGAATTTTATAGAAATGGCATCGCCAGGTCTGCCCTGTTACGGCGCATTTCTTCCCTTCATCAAAAGCTGGGCAACCTGGAAAGCGCTGCTCAAAATTTGAATCTGGCCTTATCACTGGTTCCCGATTTTGCAGTAATTGAAAAAGCGCTAATATTACGGGAATTATCCTGGCTATCGCTCATTCAGGGGCAACACCAGCAATCGCTGGAACTGGGCAAAAAGGCGCTGGATATTCTGCCGGCCAACACCCCCACCCGTACCCTGGCCCTCACCCTCAATAACCTGGGAGGCGCTTCTTTTTATGCCGGCAATATTGATCAGGCAGTGATCTATTTTGCCAAAAGCGCCCAGGTTAAAAACGATCTGGGCGACCGCCGCAGTATGGCGGCAACCCTGAATAACCTCGGCATTGTACACAACGTCTCCGGCGATTACAAAAAAGCCCGGGAATATTGGATGCAAAGTCTGGAAATTATGGAGCAAATTGGCGATATGGCCGGTCTGGCCGAAACATATAACAACCTTGGCATTCTGTTGATGGAAAGCGGTCAGTATGAACGTGCTCTGAATTATTATAAAAAATGCAAAGATTTAAAAAACCGGGTTGGCGATATAAGAGGACTGGTCGCCGCGCATTGCAATACCGGTGAATTATTATTCCTGCGGGAAGACTATTCGCAAGCTCTGGATTCTCTGGATGAAGGGATCAAATTCGCTGAACGGATAAACAGTTATTCCGACAAGGCGGAGATGCTTTATCAAAAAGCGCGGGTTTTTATAGCTCTGCATCATCTGGACTATGCTCTGGCGGCAATTGATGGCTGTCTTAAATTATCGGAAAGCGATAAAGATCAAACCAAATTGGGCAAGTATTATTTGGTCAAAGCCGGAATCATCTGGCTGACCGAAAAAAATTTTGCAAACAGCTACCTGCAAAAAGCTGAAGAAATATTTGCCATTGATAATAATCAAAACCTGGGCGTGTTGTTAAACCTGGCCTATCTTGGTTACTATGTTGAAATCAAAGACATCGCCAAAGCCCTGGCAAGATTTCAACAAATAAATAAAATTGTCGAATCGTCAAACTATCGCTGGTATCAGGTGCAACTCTTATTACTGTTTGCCAAAACCATGATGCTTGATAACCGGCCGGTACATTTGATTGAAAAGCTGCTGGACAGGATTGAAGAGATGGCCAAATCTATGGGGCTTTTGCTGCAAATGAAAAACATCTATTTGTTACGCGGCCTGTTAAAACAAAAATCCGGTGATTATGTTACCTGTTATAAACATTTACGCAAGGCATATCAATGTCTCAAACTTTGTATGGCGCACATTGTACAGGAAGAGTATAAAAAAACGATATTAATGCAGCCGGAAAATATCGAATTATTACAAAATATTAAACAAATTAAAGAACATATCAAGCATGGGCAATAATATGAAACTGTCCCATCATGTAACCAACTGTCCGCAACAGGAAACATTCTTGCAAATTTGTAATCCAATTTCATACTGATTGATGATATTTTTATTTATAGCACACAAAGCCCACTGTTTTAAACTATTGTTATTTTTGAAAATACCAAAAATATTATTTTTAATGAATTTATTTGTCCACGCTAAACCCTGTGGCCCTTAATTTGCTAATAACTCATTGGATTCATAATTAATTACATATTCATTATTAAATGCAGGAGAGATGAGATGAAAACGTTCAGAATTGTTGCCTTGCTTGTTGTTGTAGGGCTGTTGGTGTTGCAGAATGTAGGATGCGATAAAATGCCTACCAGCGCAACGTCAACAAATGAAACA
This sequence comes from uncultured Cytophagia bacterium, assembly GCA_964399735.1. GTDB lineage: Bacteria > Zhuqueibacterota > Zhuqueibacteria > Residuimicrobiales > Krinioviventaceae > Fontivivens. The sequence continues at coordinate 10,629 of CAYNSO010000057.1, read as the reverse complement.
GCAATAACCAAAGATGCCGGTAATGCCAGTGTTGCCCATCGCCCATCATTCAGAGAACCCTATGATGGCCTTAAAATTGTTAAAACCTGGAAAGATGACGGCATAATCAGCTATCGTAGAGGTGGTTGGCTGGGCTCAAGAAACTCGTTCACTCTTTATGTTCATCCAGGAACAATGAGCACACATCGCGATACCTACTTATCAAGCGAGGTTTCTCTAACGTCTGAAAATGAATTGATCTTTAATTTTAAACCGGACGGTTTATCCTTCTCAAAATCGGCAATTTTAACTTTGAATTATCGTTTGTTATTTGATAAAAAGGGTTTTCACAACAATACCCCGCTGGTTTTAAAGTGGTGGAATCCCGCTACGGAAGAATGGGAAATTGTTGCCAAATCCGAACGATCCAACAATTATTATAACTGGGATCGCGGCAACAGAAGAGTATCGTTTCTTATCGACCATTTTTCGATCTACCTGATATCCAAAGATTGAACTGGTAACAATTACCAATTTGTTCAATGGCATAATTAAAATTTGTAAAAGGTTTTGTAACATCAATTTCTAAAATAAATTACTAAACCTAAAGTCTTTTGTGGTGGGAAGTTGGCGATGATGAGTGATGAATACGAAGGACAACAACCCGGTAATGACGATAACACATATTTTGCCGAGTTGAACAATATAACAGCAAACTTTTCGGAACTGGATTTTTGTTTCGGTAGCAGTGAAAAAGAACAAAATCCTTTAGGCAACTGGAACTATCTGACCAATGTGATCAATTGTTTTGGTTCAATTTACAGTTCCTTGCAATTGAACAAAGTTTTAGAATTTGTTATAGATTCTTTAATTTCAGTCATTCAAGCCGACCGCGGGTTTTTATTGCTCAAAAACTCTGCCGGTCGGCTGGAATTTAAAATTGCCCGTGATGCTAATAAAAGCAACCTGCCCAGAAACTCTTTCCGCATTATCAAAGAAATACTTGTCAACTCGTACAAAACCAAAGCTATATATTTTTACGATGATATCCTGAATGAAGACGAATTAAACAGGCATAAAATAATACAACGTAGTATTATCTGTTGTCCAATCCTGCTGGATGATGAAATACTCGGCCTGATTTATGCGGACAGTAAAGAGCCGATTATAGGTGATTCGGATATCAAAAAGGGACTTGTACAGTTATTTTCCAACCAGGCGGCAATTGCCATCCGCAATGCCATGTATTACCAAATGAAAGAGCAATCACTGCAAGACCTGAGCAACTCGGCAGATGTAATTTTAGGTGTGGAAAAAAATGCAGTGCAATCGGAACTGGCTGCCCGTATCGGGCATACACTCAACTCGATCCTGCAAGATACTACCAGCAATCTGGAACTGGCAACGAAATCCCTCAAAGACACCAAAGACCGCGAAAAAGTGATAGAACGCTTGAAGAATATTTCTTGCATCCTCAAAGACTTGCAAGGGTTATCAACAGATCTCATCGAACATATCAATATTGAATCCAAACCAGGGGTGTATGATCTGAACTTGCTGGTCAGTGAATTTATACAATTTGCCAACACGGTTTACAGCCAGGCCGGGGTGGAATTCTCCTGCACCCTGGGCGCTGCCCTGCCCATGGTTAAAATTGATAAAACACAGATGCACCTGGTTCTGTATAATATCGTCAATTTTATACTGACAAAATCCAGAGACAGGCAATTCGAGTTCTTTACAGAATACAACCATGACCAACAGCGCGTCAAATTATCTATTTTAAACAAATCGCTGTTGATCGATAAAGAAGAATTTTATCATTTGTTCCAGCCATTAAATAACAACGACGACGACATTGAAAGCCGCTTTGGTTTACTCATCAGTAAAGAAATTATTCTAAAACATAACGGCGCTTTATCTATAGATAACAATAACGGTGAGATGCGCTTTTTAATCAGCATTCCCGTAATACAATAATACCTTTTCTCCTGCTAAAAAACCCGTCATTTTGCGATATGACGGGTTTTTTTATTTTAAACCAGGTATGCAAACCCGGTAAACGCTCTTTAATAACACGGTTGCGAGACTGGTTAAAATCACTTTTCCTGATGTGACACAATTTGCGCTTCTATAATAAAAACAACATCCTCGGCAATATTGGTGGCATGATCTCCCAAACGTTCCAGTTGCCGGGAAAGCACCAACAGGTGTGAACAGGCTTCAACCAGATCTTTATGCTTTCTCATTTTCTTGACCAGGTATTTAAAAGTTTGTTTGTTAAACTCGTCGACAATATCATCCTTTTCAAAAACAGAGCGGGCCAGTTCAATATCGCCGGTGATAAATGCTTCAATTGCGTCGTGCATCATTTGTGCAGCAATTCCGGCCATTTCAGGCATATCCGAGTTTTGCAATAGATTTGGGCTTTTAATGATTTTTAAAACACGTTGTGCAATATTTACGGCAATATCGCCGCAGCGTTCCAGTTGAGTATTGATCATCATTGTAGCTATAATATATCTTAAATCCAGCGCTACCGGCTGAAACAAGGCCAGCAGGTTTTCACTTTGTTCCTGAATAAGATTATCAAAACGGTCGATTTCCTCATCACGGACTTTTATGACCTTGCATAAACCTGGGTCTAACTCTAACAATGCTTTATATGTATCATCCACTTGCTTGTCAACCAGCACAGCCATGTCCTGGATGGTTTTTTTCAATTTACCAAATTCTGCTTCAAAATGCGATTGCATCTGTTACCTCGCTATTATGATTGATCAACCAAATCTGCCGGTTATATAATCCTCAGTTCTCTTGTTACCGGGATTGGTAAACATTTTCATTGTAGTATCCACTTCCACCAGTTCACCCAGATAAAAGAATGCAGTAATATCACTCACCCGTGATGCCTGCTGCATATTGTGGGTGACAATTATAATGGTATACTTTTCCTTGAGCTTGTAAATCAAATCCTCAATTTTCTGTGTGGATATAGGGTCAAGCGCCGAAGCCGGTTCATCCATCAGAATAATTTCCGGTTCCACAGCCAAAGTGCGGGCAATACACAAACGTTGCTGCTGTCCTCCTGATAACTCCATAGCAGATTTGTGCAGCCGGTCTTGAACTTCATCCCATAAGGCTGCATTTTTCAGGCTTGATTCAACCCGGTCGGCAAGTTCCGCTCTATTTTTCATACCGGCAATCTTTAAACCATAAGCGACATTTTCAAAAACCGATTTGGGAAAAGGATTGGATTTCTGAAAAACCATACCAACCTTGCGTCGCAAATCGACCACATCAACTCGTTTATCATATATATTTTCCCCCATGACCAACACATCCCCTTCAATACTGATTCCCGGTATAATATCGTTCATCCGGTTCAATGAGCGTAAAAAAGTTGATTTGCCGCAGCCGGACGGGCCGATAAAAGCAGTAACCTGGTTTTGTTGAATATCGATATTTATATTTGACAATGCCCTGGTTTCAGCATAATAAAAGGAAAAATCTCTGGTTGTAATGATAGAGTCAGGCATTCCGGATTATTTCTCCTGATTTAACATACAATTATAGTTACAATTTATTTTCATTAATTTCGTTTAAACTTTTTTCTAAAATGATAACGCAGACCAATAGCCAGTATATTCATTAACAGGATCAAAGTAATTAGCACCAACGCTGTGCCATAGGCCAGTGGCCGCACTTTGGCTATTTCATGATGCTGGGTAGACATGATGAATAAATGGTATGGCAGCGCCATAAATTGCGAATCAAGAACTTTTGGAAACTTTTGCAGCACCGGCCAAAAGAAAGCTGCTCCGGTGAACAGAATCGGCGCAGTTTCACCGGCGGCGCGGGCCAATCCTAAAATCGCTCCTGTCAACATTCCGGGCATAGCATAAGGCAGCACATTGATCCTGATGGTTTGCCATTTGGTAGCGCCCAGGGCCAGCGACCCTTCACGGTAGGCCATGGGCACATTTTTTAATGCTTCCTCACTAGAGGTAATCGTCCATGGCAGGGTCAGCAACCCCAATGTCAGACCGGAAGATATTACTGACAAGCCTAATTTGAGCATCAACACAAACAGACCAAAGCCAAACAGTCCATAAACTATGGAAGGGACACCTGAAAGATTGCGGATTGCCAGGCGAATGATGCGAACAACAAGCCCCTGTTTGGCGTATTCATTCAGGTAAATGGCCGAGAAAACCCCGGCAGGAACGGCAAATAATATTGTTACCAGGCTCACCCAAAAAGTACCGACTATTGCCGGCCAGATACCGCCCTCGGTCATGCCTTTTCTGGGCTTGCTCGTAATAAATTCCCAACTGATGCTTTGTCCGCCTTTATAAAAAATATCCAGCAAAATCAGGGCAACAACAAGCAAAACCAGCCAGGCGGCGCTGCGAAACAGTAAAAACCCCAGCTTTTCATATACCATACTCTTGCGAATTTTCATCGATTCACCTTTTCATATTTATGCAAAACCAGGTCGGCTATCAGGTTGACGATGAATGTCATAACAAACAAAACTACACCAATAACAAACAGGGAATGATAATGTATGCCGCCCTGCACGGTTTCACCTAATTCAATAGCAATGGTAGCAGTCATAGTACGAATCGGGTCGGTCAATGCATGTGGCATGGCAGGTGCATTGCCGGTGGCCATCAACACGGTCATTGTTTCGCCAATGGCGCGCCCCATGCCCAGCATAACCGAAGCAAAAATGCCGGAAGAAGCGGCCGGGATGGTTACTTTAACCAGGGTTTGCCATTTATTGGCGCCCAGGGCCAACGAGGCGTTTTTAAATTCCTGTGGTACAGATACAATAGCATCCTCGGATATACTAATAATAGTTGGCAGCGACATGATCGCCAGCAAAATAGCGCCATTAATGGCATTGAGGCCGTTGGCGGTGTGGAAGATTTTGGCAAGAAAAGGCCCAACCACTACAATCCCCAAAAATCCAACTACAACAGAAGGAATACCGGCAAGAATTTCAATCACCGGTTTGATAATTTCCCTGGCTCTAACATTGGCAATATCGGCAATATAAGCCGCTGTTGCTATACCTATTGGCACAGCTATAAACATGGCGCCAAACGTTGCCACGATAGTGCTGACGATCATTGCCAGCAGCCCATATTCCTCTTTTTCCGGCGACGTGGGGTCCCAGTTAATTTTTAGAAATTCAAAAAAATTTATTTCTTTTAATGCCGGTAGACTTTGTGTAAATAACAGGGAAAAAATGCCAATCAGAACAATAATAGCGAACAAACCATTCGCCAGAAAAAAATATTCAATTGCTTTTTCTTTTAGCCGGATGAGACCGGAGTACTTTACTTTTTTAATCATATAATTTTTCTGTTATAAACCCCCGCCCTGCTCGAGCGGGGGTTGGTTTGATAATATTAAAAACCTGCCTTTTTATTCACTTCAAGATACTTGCCGGCAACAGGATAAAAGCCCATTTTTTCAACTAGCTTTTGACCCTCCGGGCTTAACTCAAAGGCGATAAAATCTTTGACATGCTTTTGTGGTTTGCCGTTGGTGTATTGCAACAAAGGCCGCGCAATAGGGTATTTGCCTGATTTAACATTTTCGGCAACCAGCGGCGTAACCGCTTCAGAGTTTTTATCTTTGGAAACGGTCAATACTTTTAATCCTTCCATAACATTGCCGCTTTCATCAAACACATAACCAACACCGACATAACCGATGGCGCTTTTATCTGCTTTAATTCCTTCAATGATCTGGGCATTGCCGTTCATCTGTTTCATTTTGGTCGAATAATTTTTGTTACCCATTACAAATTCCTGAAAGAAAACATAAGTACCGGAACTGGGCTGCCGGCCATACAGGGATATATTTTTATTTGGCCCGCCAACCTGGTTCCAGTTTGTGATATCGCCGCGGAAAATGGCGCCGATCTGTTCAACTGTTAATGAATTCACCGGAATGTCGGCATTGACAATAACGGACAGACCGTCGATTCCCAGGACTATTTCTGTTGGCACAACACCGTTTTCATTGGCAGCCGTTACTTCTTTTTCCTTTATTTCGCGTGATGCGTTGGCAATATCAACGGTGTTGGCAATAAGTGCAGCGATCCCCACTCCCGAACCGCCGCCGGTTACTGCGATAACTGCTTTTTCCGGGTATTTATCCATATATTCTTCACTAAGGGTTTGTACCAGGTTAATCAGGGTGTCTGAGCCTTTAATCTGGATCATTTCCTGGGCTGTATTTTGGCTGGCAATTACACCCAAAAGTATCATGGTTATTAAAAATATTCTTTTCATCATCGTATACTCCTTTTTGTTATTTTGAATCCGGTTCTGTTATTAATTGGTAATGATCTTGCCGGAATCATATTTAAAATATAATGTAACACGGGCGGTAATATCCGATTTCAGATCGCTATTAGAAAAAGATTTCATCATAATATTGGGAATGAAATGGACGTTAGCGCGGGGGATATAATCCAGGCCGGCAATTAAAAGAGTTACTTCGTTATCCACACCGCCGGTCAGTTTGCCGCTGCTAAATTTTGTATAGACATTATCATCACTGTTGGCATCATAGTAATCATAGCGGGCAAAGGCTTTAAGTTTGGGAACCGGGGTAATCCATGAACCAAATATTGAATATCCGGTTTTTGTAACATCGGCATTGTCAAACTCGACAATATTTCCATCACTGATAGCCGGATTGCTGATTCCGGATTCCTTGTTGGTACGTGTAAAATACTCTGCGCCCAGAGCTAGAGTTGACATTTTATAACCAACAAATGCTTTCATTGTATAATAACCCTTGCTGGCCTGATAGTCTTTGCTGCCACTGGGGGCTTCGGCGGTTTGCGAATCGCCGGGTTTCTGTGGTTCATAATCAGCATAACCTTCTATAATTAAACCCTTTACCGGAGTAAACCACAAGGCATAACCGACTTTTTTGAATTTATCAACTTCAGATGCATTATAGCCGGTGCCATTTAGTATGGTCAGCCAGTGATGCACATTGCTGCTCAAATCACCTTTCAGGCCAATTCCCATATCAGCAGAAGAAGAAATACTGTTCAAGTCCATAATGGTCTTTTCCACCGAGCGGTAACCCCACAGATCCTCGGAATTTTTAAAAGCATTGGTCTCCTGAATACCGATATACACTTTGTGTTTTGGAACCAGGTTGCTCCACTCCAGGAAAGCATGCTTTACAAATGGAGTAATAGTAGTTTTTTTGCCATAATTATCGTGTTTGGCTTCCAAACGGAAACGGGTTTTCATATCGGCATTGAGATTATTCTCAACGGTAAAATAGAGACGTCTGAATTGGAACGCGTTGCGTGACTCTTCGGCTGCACTATTGTTTTTCAGATTGTAATAGTAATCACTAAAAACAACACCATTGATAGACGTAGTGGCTTCTGCAAGCAACCGGCTGCTTGATCCAAAAAGGATGAGCAGACAAAAACCAATGATTGCTGTAACAAGTGAATTCCTTTTCATAAATGTCCTTTCCATTTATTTAATAGTTTTTTACAGGTATTATTATACAATTACAGTGTTATGATGTGGTTAATTGTGTGTTAAGAAATTGTAAAGAAAAAAATAGTGAATTTAATATATCCGGAAGCCCCAGGGCATAAAATAAGGCCACACATCTTGTCCGGTAAAGAAAGGGGAGGATGAATCTGTGACGCGGCGCATAAAGGCATCGCACTCCGGTATCATGCTAATCCGGAGCGCTGACTCTTTATAGGCAGCTTTACGGGCCCAATCTCCGGCTTGTTTGTGTAGACATCTATAAAAAACTGGTAGGATGGGGTCTTGTACGGGGATGCTGTAAATCAAGCTAATGATCAATATAAGGTAATACAACATATCCTGGCTATACAAAACCCCATCATCCCGGTTGACATGATTTGATGGGGTATCTTTATTGTAAAATTACAGCATATTTACGAATTTCGCTTATGATTTTATATTCATTGTTTTGCCGACAAGACCCCATCCTACCCATAAAATAAAAAAAGGATCAACTCTTTCGAACTGATCCTTTTTCTGTGTCGGGGCGCAGAGATTTGAA
>CAYNSO010000057.1:0-2456 GCA_964399735.1 uncultured Cytophagia bacterium | reverse complement strand
AGGATCAACTCTTTCGAACTGATCCTTTTTCTGTGTCGGGGCGCAGAGATTTGAACTCTGGACTTCCTGCTCCCAAAGCAGGCGCGCTAACCGGACTGCGCTACGCCCCGTTTATTTATTGATAAAATGTTTTTCCAGGTATTCCCTGATCTTGACCAATGCCCGGCCGCGGTGGCTGATCCGGTTTTTCAACTCTAAATCCATTTCAGCAAAGGTGCATTCATGTTCCGGCACATAGAACACCGGGTCATATCCAAAACCCTGGCCGCCGCTGGGGAATTCAATAATCACTCCCTCACACTCACCGGTAACTGTAGTAACCTGATCATTAATGGCAAAAGCAATTACGGTGCGAAAACGCGCGGTTCTTTTTGCCGGGACAACTCCCTGCATTTCCCGCAACAGTTTTTGCACGTTATCCTTATAGCTTGCCTGTTCGCCGGCATAACGGGCCGAGTTAACGCCGGGTTCGCCGTTCAGGGCATCAACTTCCAAACCGGTGTCGTCAGCAATAGCGGGCAATCCAGTAGCACGGGAATACTCGGTGGCTTTTTTGATGGCATTCGCTTCGAGCGTATCGCCGTCTTCTTCCACCTGCGGTAACTCTTTAAAGTCCAGCGCTGAAACAAGGGTGATGGGCAAATTGGCAAAGAGCTGAGATATTTCTGTTATTTTGTCTTTATTTTTGGTGGCTAATAACAGAGTTCTTTTATTCATAACTTTCATTAATGTCATAATATTAATACAAATCAAGTCTTATAATTTATAAAAATTTTCATCAAAGTCAAGTAAATTTACCAGCAGCAACATAAAATTTACGCTCTGATTTATCCCTGGTAAATCATTAAACATAAAAACACATTATAATAAATTTCCACATTAATAATTATTGATTATAAAAGCTCGGGATGGAATTGACATTCATACCCTGAATAATAATATGATGCCCCCGCTTTAAACGCCTATACAGATATTAACTATAGCTATACGGCATCAGTCAACACCACGAATACTCCACAAGTAACCCGGATTTAATTCCACATTAATTTTACCTTGCAGGTACGAATCGCTTTGTCCTTCTATGTTACCCTGGTTATTGAAATTGTATGACTGTATTTGCAGGTTAAAGCGTAACCAGTCGTTATAGTACCAGCGCACTTGAAGTTCAAAGATGTCTCTGCTTTCAACAATACCGAAAGGAAACGGTTCGGAATAGCCTTCTTCCAGGGTTAAGTTCATCCATGGTTCATCCCACGGTGTATAAATGCTGCCTTCGCCATGACGTATATGCGAATAATTAACTTTAACCTGCAACGCAGGCCGAACCCAATACGCAACACCAACTAGAATGCGGTCAAAATCATTGCCCAGCGGATGGCCCAGGGGCGCTCCGCGGTGGATAAACGTTTCCAGCGGATCCGGTGTTTTATATGTGCGATTGGCTACTCGTGTATATTCCAGGTTTATTGAGGAGCCCTGAATATTGAATGGATCAGCGAGGGTTGTGCCAATGAGAAAACCGATCTCATTGGGTTCCAGATCGGTTATGACCACTTTTTCAACCTGGTAATCATCGATCAAAAGGGAGGTATAGATATTCCAGTTGGGCTTGGGATAGATTAAAAGATCAATAGAAGGCAGCACATTGCCCAGGTAACTGGCGCTATTTTTGTGTTCGCCGTGGTAGAACATGACCGGATTAAGGTAGACGATATTGAATTTTTCCGCATCGCCACCATAGAGCATTAATTCGGATATTCCGATCTGCAGGCGGTTGCGCCAAAAGCGTGCATCCAGGCGGTGACCGGCGAGATAGCGTTTAACTGCAATTTTTGCAGAATCGGTTTTCTTTCTGCCATGGTCATCGAGTTCCGCGGCAAACCATGAGAACCGGAACGGTCCAAAATTCATAGCGGCATACAGGTGGTCGAGCGGCCGGGCAATGCCGGACATGACCAGCGAGCCGTTTTGCGCCGGCCCCCAAATTATAAAATCCCTGCCGAATTTTATAGTGTAACGCCGGGTTTGGTAAGCGGTATAGGCTTGTTCCATATATCCGGTAACGCCGCGCCATTCATAGCCCTGGTAATCCTCATTATTTACATCATATTGATTAAAGTTAACGCCGCTAAAGACAGATAAATTCGACATGATCGTAGCGCCGGCGCCGGCCCGGTATATTCCTTTATATTTGGTCTTTTCCTCATCCATATCCAGGTTGCCCTGTACAAACGAGCGGGCAAAGATAGTATCGTACTCCTCCCCCTGCCCTTTCGCCACAGTCAGCTCACGGGCAAATTCTTTTAATAATGGGGAGAGGAAATGATCAATAGCAACAAGGGATTCGCTTGAGGATTTGGCTTGTAATGCCAACAAACTGCGGGCAATTTGTTCGCGAGTATACGGCCGGTTCATTACCGGCAGGTCAAGACAATAACCGCGCGCTTGCAATTCAT
>CAYNSO010000056.1:3309-23831 GCA_964399735.1 uncultured Cytophagia bacterium | reverse complement strand
CTCTCGGCGACCTCTGCGGTAAAATATAAGAATGAAACCGCAAAGGACACGAAGGTCGCAGAGGGGAAAAAGAATAAAACCTTTCCACGTCTTTTATATTTAAAAAGAATTTGATACAATGTGTTCATATTGAGCCTTTTAACCTTTTAACAATGGTTCTATCGAAATAATTACCCACAGAAAAGCATATAGAACCATTGATTTATATGGATGGTAGACAAATTTTTTTTTCCGGTACTATTGTTAAGGCAATTAATCTGAATCAACGTAAAGTTGCTTTAACCAGGTTTTGATAATTGATATGACTGTATTCTTGTTTTTGAAATAGTGGATGAAACACCCGCTACAAACAATATAGAGCCCAAACATTTATAATTCATGAAAACTTAAAAATTGGTTGATTCTTTAATATTTTTTTGTTAAAATAAACAATCAATTTTTTTGTAAATACTGAATCAGATATTTGGGCAAAAGCTCAGGTTAATATTTTATAATCTGGCAGAAAAGATAAAAATGATGGGTGTGGATCGCTGACAAAAGTGAATTATTTGGAGATAGCAAATGATAAAAATTATCGGTGAAGGATATACTTTTGATGATGTATTACTGGTGCCGAATAAATCGAGAGTGTTGCCCCGAGAGACAAATGTTGAAACCCGTTTGACGCGCAAGATCGGTTTAAAGATACCAGTTATGTCTGCAGCTATGGATACGGTAACGGAATCGGACCTGGCGATAGCCCTGGCGCGGGAAGGCGGAATTGGCATTGTTCACAAAAACAATTCAATTCAAGAGCAAACCACGGAAATCGACAAGGTGAAGCGGTCGGAGAGTGGCATGATTATCAATCCCTTTACCTTGTCGCCGGATCGTAAAATTAGTGAAGCGATGGAGTTGATGTCGCGTTATAAAATTTCCGGCATTCCAATTGTTGACGGGCAAAAACTGGTGGGTATACTAACCAACCGAGACCTGCGATTTGAAACCAATTTAAATAAGCGGGTATCTTCTCTGATGACCAGCGAGAATTTAATAACCGTGCCAATTGGAACTTCGCTGGATGATGCGGAAAAGATATTACAAAAGTATCGTATTGAAAAGCTGCTGGTAGTCGACAAAGATCAGCGTTTAAAGGGCTTGATTACAGTTAAAGATATACAAAACCGCAAAAAATATCCTCATGCCTCCAAAGACAAGCACGGGCGTCTGCTGGTAGGCGCTGCGGTGGGCGTAGCCCGCGACACCAGTGAACGCGCCGCATCATTGATTGATGCCGGTGTTGATGTTCTGGTTGTAGATACGGCGCATGGGCATTCTGAAGGGGTTTTGGAAACGGTAAAATTTTTGAAAAAGACATATCCTGATGTAGAATTGATTGCCGGAAATATAGCGACGCCTGAAGCGGCAGAAGATTTAATTGCCGCCGGTGTAGACGCCGTTAAAGTTGGCATAGGCGCGGGTTCCATTTGTACGACCCGAATTGTTGCCGGCACGGGTGTTCCGCAATTAACGGCGGTTATGACTTGTGCCGAGGTTTGCGCCAAACATGATATTCCGCTCATTTCCGACGGCGGCATTAAACAAACCGGTGATATTGCCAAAGCAATCGCTGCGGGCGCAGATTCGGTAATGCTGGGTAATATGCTGGCCGGTACGGATGAAAGCCCCGGAGAAACTATATTGTATGAAGGCAGAAGCTACAAAGTGTATCGTGCCATGGGTTCGATCCGTGCGATGCGCGGTGGTCGTGGCGACCGTTATTTTCAGGAAGGGGAAATGGATGTGAAAAAGCTGGTGCCGGAAGGTATTGAAGGGCGCATACCCTATCGCGGCAAGGTGAGTGATGTCATTTACCAGATGATTGGCGGTTTGCGATCGGCAATGGGGTATTGCGGTGCGGCAACCATCACGGAATTAAAAGATAAAGCCCGTTTTATGCGCATTACGCCAGCCGGTCTACTGGAAAGCCATCCGCATGATGTGGATATAACCCACGAATCCCCGAATTACATGTTGCAAACTAAGGGTAATCGTTAATTATACAAAAAAACCGGGAATGATAGATTTTATCAAACCCGGTTTTTTAAGATTTTTTAAAGAATGTTACTGTAATTTGTTAACAACTATCGCTAACCTGGATTTTTGATTAGCCGCTTTGTTTTTATGAATGATACCCTTTTTAACAAGTTTATCTAACTGCGACGTAGCTGATTTTAACTGAATTACAGCGTCATCTTTACTTTCTGACGCACGCACTTTTTTGAGTTGGGTTTTTAAAGCGGATAAATATGCTTTATTTTTTGCATTATCACGTGCGTTTGTTTGAATCCTTTTCAAGGCGGACTTGTGATGTGCCATTTAACCTCTCTCTGTTAAATTTTACTGGTAAAACTAATCAATATATGAAATTATTTCAATAAATTCAATAAAAAATTTTCATTTGTCAGAGAAACAACCAGTTTTATTTATGAGCGTATTTCTATTAATCAGCCGAGCCATTGACGGATTTTTGCTCAAGTTTATATAATATTTTTAAATGCAGGTAGCAGACGCGTGTAATCAGTTTATACGGAAATTGTACAGGTTAATGAATCCAGGGAGTGTGCTATGGGCTATACTGTTGACAGGGTTGTTACAAAACGAGAATTAAAAGAATTTGTCCATTTTTCCCGGCAGATTTATAAAAATGATCCATATTGGGTGCCGCCGCTTTTTTCTGAACAGTTGAAATTTCTTGATAAAAAAAAGGGTGTGTTTTTTGAATTTGGCGAGGCAGAGTATTTTCTAGTCCGCAAAGATGGCGTTTTTGCCGGCCGGCTTTCTGCGCACATCAGCCGGCAATGGGATAAATACCATGACCCGCAAACCGGTTTTTTTGGCTTTTTTGAGTGTATCAATGACCAGCAAGCGGCCAATGCCCTGTTTGCCGAAGCTGCCAAATGGCTTAGATCTAGAGGCAAAAACAAGATTCTTGGCCCGTTCAGCTTTACAACTTATGACGAATGCGCCATGCTGGTCGATGGTTATGATTCCAGCCCGGTTATTATGCTGTCGTACAACCCGCCGTATTATAACGATCTGGTAACCAACGCCGGTTTTACCAAGGCGATTGACTGGTATGCGTTCAGGGTCAATAAAGATGTGCAGATACGGCCGGTGTTTTATAAAGTGCGGGAACGGCTGCTGAACAATACTGATTTTCGTGTTGAAAACATGGATTTAAAAAAGCTGGATGTAGCTATTCAACGGGTGGGCAAGATTTTTAATGATGCCTGGATGGAAAACTGGGGGCATGTGCCGTTGACCGAAGGACAGTTGAAAAGCATGGCGGCAGAGTTGAAGCTGGTAGCTGTTCCGGAATTGAGTTATTTTGCATTTGAAAAAGATGAATGTATTGGTTTTTCGCTGACCTTGCTCGATGCTAATCCCGCTATCAAAAAAGCCAATGGCCGGTTGTTTCCATTTGGAATATTCAAGATTATGCTGGCAATGAAAAAGATAAAGCGCTTGCGCACGATAGCTATGGGTGTATTAAAAGAACACCGGCACAGAGGTTTGGATGTGTTGTTTTATCTCAATACCGTTGAAAGGGGTGTGCAAATGGGCTATACAGAGTCCGAGTGTTCCATTATCGTCGAGACCAATACCCGCATGATCGGCGCGCTTGAAGACCTGGAAGCGAAAAGATACAAGACTTATCGTTTTTATGAAAAAGAGATCTGACTGCGGTATAAAACTGAATTTTTGTAATGATAAAAGTGTTGGATTAAAACTAGTCATTAAAGATGAATCGTAATGATGTAATGCCGCGCGGCTATTGTTTTTAATTGCTGCTGTTTCCATCTTTCGCTTGAATAAATCAAAAAATTGGATTAATTTAAAGAATATCAGATAATAAAAAAAACATAGAATATGTCGGAATTATCAAATTATATAGCCGCCATACCCATGCAAACTATCGGGCCGGTAAAAATAACCGGGCCGGTGGTCAATGAAGAGGTTATGGTGCCCCTGGCCACATTTGAAACACCGTTATGGCCTTCGACCAACCGGGGGGCGCGGGTTTCGGTACGATCCGGAGGCATTCGTGCTGTGATTGCCGATGACCGGATGACGCGGTCGGTGTTGGTAGAAGCGCCGGATGCTGAACAAGCTTTGGCAGTAAAGAATTTTTTGCGCGCGCAAACAGAAACAGTACGCAGTATAATTGAAAGCGCCAGCCGCTATGCCCGGTTTATTGATGTAAAATGCGAGATGGCGGCAAACCTGCTATATATTCGGATATCGATCAGCGCCGGGGATGCTTCCGGGCATAATATGACCACCAAAGCTGCCGATGCTTTTCTCGACTGGTTGCTGGTTACAAGACCGGAATTGCGCTATGTCTCCGTTTCCGGGAATTATTGTGTTGATAAAAAGGTCTCTGCCGTCAACGGCATATTGGGACGCGGCAAACATGTAATTACTGAAATACTGGTTCCGAACAAGATTTGCCGCCGCTATTTAAAGACCACCCCGGAAAAGATTGTGGAATTGAATATTAAAAAGAATTTATTGGGCACTATACTGGGGGGCGGAATTCGCACTGCGAACGCCCATTTTGCCAATATGCTGCTGGCTTTTTACCTGGCGACAGGTCAGGATGCCGCCAATATTATTGAAGGCTCACAGGGAACGGTACATGCCGAGGTTAGAGATGGGGATTTGTATTTTTCCGCTACCTTGCCGAATGTAATTGTCGGCACCGTTGGTAATGGCAAGGATATAGAATTTGTGAGAAATAACCTGCAAGGTCTGGGCTGCCTTGAGTCGGGAAATTTGGGAGAGAATGCGCAACGTTTGGCTGTGATAGCTGCCGCGGCAGTGTTGTGCGGTGAATTGTCATTACTGGCTGCACTGACCAACCGGGGTGAATTGATGCGCACTCATGAAAAGTTGGAGCGGTAATGCACGATTTGAATAACGTCCGCAAAACCGAACATATCAACATTATCAATTCCGAGGAAGGGATTGACCGGGGCAGAAATTATTTTGATGCACTATTGCTTAAACACCGCGCCCTGCCGGAACTCAACCTGAAAGACGTTGATACCGGAATAGAGTTTATGAGAAAAAAGTTATCTTTTCCGCTAATTATATCGTCCATGACCGGCGGGGATAATGAGATGGTAACAAAAATAAACCGCAATTGCGCGCTGGCGGCGCAAAAGACCGGTGTGGCAATGGGCGTCGGGTCGCAGCGGGTTATGTTCAGCAGCCCCGCAGCGCGCGACAGTTTTGCCATTCGCCGTTTTGCGCCGGACGCCCTGTTATTCGCCAACCTGGGCGCTGTGCAATTAAACTATGGGTTCGGCATTTCAGAATGCCGTGAGGCAGTGCAGGTATTGGGCGCTGATGCGTTGTTCCTGCATTTGAATCCGTTACAGGAGGCGGTGCAGCCGGAAGGGGATGTTGATTTTTCCGGTTTGTCCGGGAAAATAGGTGAAATTGCCGCACAGTTGTCCTGCCCGGTTATCATCAAAGAAGTTGGCGCCGGCATTGCCGATGCTGATGTGGAATTGTTGATGCAGAATAATATTCGCTACATCGACGTTGCCGGGACAGGGGGTACATCCTGGAGCCGAATTGAAGGATTTCGCAGTAAAAACGATCATGGACTGGGAATACAGTTCCAGGACTGGGGAATTCCAACGCCGCTGGCATTGGCCATGCTGGAGAAATATAAACAGCGCATTACGGTCATTGCGTCCGGCGGTATTCGCAGCGGGTTGGATATGGCAAAAGCTATGATTCTTGGCGCTTCGTTATGCGGCATTGCCAAACCGTTTTTGCGTCCGGCAATGGAGTCCGCTGAAGCGGTTATAGAGGTTATTGAAAAGCTAAAGCACGAGTTTAAAGTCGCCATGTTTTTAACCGGGGTGAAAAATATAAAATCTTTGCAGTTTAATAAAAGTTTAATTCTAAAATGGGATGAAGGTTAGTGAAAAGGGAGAAAATGAAAGCAGGCATTGAAGCAATTGGATTTTATACCTCACACTATTATTTGGATTTAAAAAATTTGGCGGAAGAGCGGCAGATGCCGGTAGAAAAGTTTTATCATGGCATTGGCCAGGAAAAAATGGCGGCGCCGCCCCCCGATGAAGACATTGTAACCCTGGCTGCCAATGCCGCCTGGCAGGTGATTAAAAAGGTAGACGCAGAAAAAATTGATACGGTGATATTTGCCACCGAATCCGGCATTGACCAATCCAAATCCGCCGGCATTTATGTCCATAGTTTGCTGGGGCTGAGCCGGAATTGCCGGATTTTGGAAGTAAAGCAAGCCTGTTACAGTGCGGCGGCGGGCATTCAACTGGCGATTCCGTACCTGCTGCTGCACCCGGATCGCAAGGTATTGCTGATAGCAGCCGACGTTGCCCGCTATGGTTTGGGCAGCGCCGGTGAACCGACGCAGGGCGCCGGCGCGGTGGCAATGGCGCTTTCTGCAGACCCGAAAATTGTGGCTTTCGACCAGGAAACCGGTATTTATACTGAAGATGTAATGGATTTCTGGCGACCCAATTACCGTGAAGAAGCGTTGGTCGATGGCAAGTATTCTATAAAAATGTATTTAAAATCCCTTTACGAAGCCTGGCAGCAATATACTGAACGTTCGGGGAAAAAGTTTGATGATTTTTACCGGTTCTGCTATCATTTGCCATTTGGCCGCATGGGCGAAAAGGCGCATTTTCACCTTGCCAAACATATCGGCCAGGAAGGGTTGAGCGAAGAGTATTTACTGGGGCAAATTAAAGAAACTTTGCAATATATCAGAATTATTGGCAACACGTATGCCGCTTCCATGTTTATCGGCCTGGTAGCGCTGCTGGAGAACTCGGTGCAGGATTTGGCCGGGAAACAGCTGGGCTTTTTCAGCTATGGCTCCGGGTGTGTTGGTGAATTTTTTAGCGGCACGATCTTGCCGGGCTATCAGCAAAACCTGCTGACCAATGAGCACCGAACTTTTTTGCAGAACCGTATCGAATTGAGTTATGAGGAATACAAAAAGTTCTATTTATATTCTATTCCTGCGGACGGTGGTGAATATTCAACCCCAATCAATAAAACCGGCCTGTTCCGGTTTGCCGGATTAAAAGAGCATAAACGGATATACCAGAGACTTGAAAGCGCTAGCGGCCGGTAAAATTATATTAAGCGGGGAACATGCCGTAGTGTATGGCAATTCTGCGCTGGTAATGGCGGTAAACAAGTATTCGACAGCACAAATCACCAAAGCCGATGACCAAAGGATCGTGTTCTCTTTGCCGGATTTTCGCCTGGCGTCATCGTTTACAATCGATGAAATGTGCCGCAAGTACCAACTTTTATGCGATAACTATCAACATTTTTTACAAGGTCATCTTGCCGTCAGCAAGCTGGTTACTTCGCCGGTGGATTTGTTTGTCTATATATACATGAATTTTATAAACAGGTTTGCCATCAAGCCGGAACAGGGTTTGACGATAACGATCAGTTCGACAGTACCGACGGGATGCGGCATGGGTTCTTCGGCAGCGGCAATTGTCAGTTTTATTTGTTCATTGGCAGGTTATTTCAAGATAGCGAAAACGCTGGATATATTTTATGATCTGGCGCTGGAAGCGGAGAATTTACAGCATGGCCATTCCAGCGGGGTTGATCCGTATATTGCCCTGCACGGCGGGTTTTGTAAATTTGAGCGTCGGCAGCCGCACCGTTTGCCAATGCCGGATTTTTCTTTTTATGTTGTCAATACCGGCGCTCCGGCAGCAACGACCGGCGAGAGTGTGGAACAGGTGGCGCAAAAATTCCGTAACAGTTCGATATGGAAAGAGTTCCAGGCTGTAACCGATGCTTTTGAACAAGCGTGTTTGCCAGGGAATAGTGGCGAGTTACCCTGGTGCGTGCGAGAGAATCATCGGTTATTATGCAGAATTGGCGTAGTGCCGGAGGCGGTTCAGAAATTTATAGCCGGGTTGGAAAGGCAGGGCGGCGCCGGAAAAATATGCGGAGCCGGATCGGTCAAAGGCGAACGTGCCGGTATTGTGTTGGTGCTAAGTAAAGAAAACATTGAAATGTTATGCGCCGGTTATGGATACCGGTTATTATCAATTACAGGAGAACAACATGGCGCAAGAATCGTTTAAAGTATCGGCGCCCGGCAAGTTGATGCTGTTGGGGGAACACGCTGTTTTGCATGGCCGCAGAGCGCTGGTCGGCGCTGTAAATCAGCGTATTGCTGTTACCTGCAAGCCGCGCAAGGACGGTAAAATTCATATTATTTCTGCGCTGGGTGAATATAGCACCTGGCTGGATTATATTGAAATTGTACCGGCATTTCGTTTTATTTTAGCAGCATTACAGCAGGAACGGGAACATTTATCCTGCGGAATGGACCTTCAGGTAGAGGCTGAATTTTCTGCTGATGTTGGACTGGGTTCTTCGGCGGCAGTTACTGCTGCAATGATGGGGGTGTTGTATACTATTAGCAGGCGAAAGGTAGAGCCGGCCCGGATATTTCCCGCCGCCATGCAGACCATACAGGCTGTTCAGGGATGCGGTTCCGGAGCGGATTTGGCGGCCTGTGTTTATGGTGGAATTCTCTGTTATCAACAAGAACCGGCGCAAGTGCAGAAAATTAACAAGGATTTTCCGCTAACGGTTGTCTATTCAGGCAGCAAACTGCAGACTGGCAAAGTGATAAATATGGTAAAAGAGAAATATACCCGGCACCCGGATTTGTTTTCAGGAATATATGATTTGATGGATAAGAGTGTGTGTGCGGCAGCAGCGGCAATTGAAAAGGCTGATTATCAAGAGTTGGGTGAATTATTCAACATTAACCAGGGCCTGATGGACGCGCTTGGCGTTAGTAATTACCTGCTCTCGGAAATCAATTACCGTCTGCGGAAAGAGCCGGGTATAAGCGGATCAAAAATTTCCGGTTCCGGGCTGGGAGATTGTGTAATCGGCGTGGGCAAGCAGTTTGACGCCGGATTCCCCTGGCAGATGCTGCCCCTGGAATTTTCAGCAACAGGATTGAGTATTGACTAGATACGAGATTGTAAAGCAACTGGCGCAGATTGACGAGCGCAAGATCCGCCCGCAGGGTAAAGCATTTACCCCGGCCAACATTGCCTTGTGCAAGTATTGGGGCAAGCGGAATAAGGAATTGAATTTGCCGCTTACCTCCAGTTTATCAGTATCGCTGGGGATGTTGGGCACGGAAACAGCATTATTGTTGACGGACAAACAGGATGCGATTAGATTGAATGGCCAGCTTGTGGACAACTCCCGGCCATTTGCCCGGCGGCTCAGCGAGTTTTTGGATCTGTTTCGCCTGCCCGGTATGTTTTTTAAGGTTGAAACGATCAATACTATTCCCACCGGCGCGGGTTTGGCGTCCTCGGCTTCCGGGTTTGCAGCGCTGGTGTGCGCCCTGCGGGAATTATTCAACCTAGAGCTCGATAACCGCCAGCTATCCATTCTGGCCCGGCTGGGCAGTGGCAGCGCCTGCCGGTCTTTGTATAACGGTTTTGTGGAATGGCGGGCCGGCGAGCGCGCCGACGGGATGGACAGTTATGCCGAACCCCTGTCGGACATTTGGCCGGAGCTGCGGTTGGGTATTGTGATGTTGACCGAGCAGGAAAAACCGCACAGTTCCCGCGAGGCGATGAATTTAACCACAGCAACTTCGGAATTGTACAAGCAATGGCCGGCAAAAGTAGAAAAAGATATGGCAGCATTGAAAACAGCTATAGCCGGTAAAGATTTTTCGCTGCTGGGTAAAACTGCGGAATCGAATGCATTAGCCATGCACGCCACCATGCTGGATTCCTGGCCGCCGGTTTTGTACTGGCTGCCGGAGACAATTGCTGTTTTTAATCAGGTATGGGAATTGCGCCGGCAAAGTATTGAGGTGTATTTCACCATTGACGCCGGCCCCAATGTAAAGCTGTTATTTTTGGAACAGGAAAAAAACAGGGTTGAAAAAGAGTTTAAAAACATTTATATTATAGCTCCATTTGGATAAGTTATGTGGCAAGATAAAATCCGGTATCGCCGGTTTTCTTTAATTATACTATGTATTATTTTATATGGTATACCCACTGTTGCCTTTTCTGCAGGCAATGGTGATTATTTGCGCCATATCGGGGATGGTGTAACAAACAGCATTGCGGAACCTGCGCTTTTGGCCTGGTATTGCGGCGGTATTGCCGGCGCGAGTTTACTGGACGGACAAATAAAGGAGCGATTTAATGGCCGCCTGTTGCCCAAGTCCATTTCCCGCGGAGCGGACTGGTATGGAAAAGGTGTGAACTGGGCGCTGGGTAACAGCTATATAATTGGAGAATACCTGGCAGGCGACCGCGCCAAAAGCGAGGCGCTGGATAATTTACAGGTGTTTAATGAGGCTTGGGCCGCCAATTTGGCAGCTACTTATTTATTGAAAACTGTTGTCCGGCGGGAACGGCCGGGAAAGCAAAATAATTTTTCTTTTCCTTCCGGGCACAGTTCCGGCTCTTTTTGCGTAGCGGCAATGTTGCAGGAATTATATGGCAATCGCGCCGGAGTTCCGGCATTTACTCTGGCAGCTATTACGGGTGTGCAGCGTATTCATGCCAACAAGCACTGGTTTTCGGATGTGCTGGCCGGGGCGCTGTTGGGCGCCTGTATTGGTCATGGTTTTGCGGAACTGGTAACCGGGGATAAAAGTAAACAAAAGAACAAGAGTTTTCGTGTGAACCTGGCATGGTCTTTATAATATAATCAGGAAATTTTGACAACAGTTAAATGGATAAAATATTGATCTGTAATTAGAAAAATGTAAAAGCAGGTCATTTACTGAAAATGGGCGAGAGGATATGATTAAGTTTATAGTATTTCTTGGCAATCCGGGAGCGGAATTTCAGCTTACACGGCATAATATTGCCTGGCTTTTGGCTGATCAATGCGGATTATTAAAAAACGCTAAATGGATCAAGAAATTCAAGGGGATGTATATTGTGCAGATGTACAAGAGCGGCAAGGTGTATTTTTTAAAGCCGTTATCGTTTATGAATAAAAGCGGGGAATCGGTACAGAATTTTTTACAGTTTTTTAAAATTGTTCCGGATGATTTGCTGGTTGTGCATGATGATATCGAATTGAATTATGGGGAAATTGAATTAAAGTATGGCGGGGGTTTGTGCGGCCATAACGGTTTGCGGTCGATCGTTCAGCGCCTGGGAACGGATATGTTTTACCGGCTGCGGCTGGGTATTTCCAAACCAACCGAAGGTGAGGTTGCGGCGTACGTGCTGAAAAAGTTCACATCGGAAGAGCAGGAGCATTTTGATACATTTCTCAGCGGGGCCGAAGATGCGTTAAATTATATTATTACACACGGTAAGGAAGCGGCGATGAAAAAGTATAAAAAAGCCAGTGTGATCAAGTAAAAATCTGTATTGAACGTCTAGTCACGTCCCATAACGCGGAATAATCCGCCGGGAAGCGTTGCGGCACACCGCGCCGCAGGTCTGTGCATTTCCAGGATAGGCAGTTGATTTTTTATATTTCTCTCTTTTTCATTGGACTTTTAGTAACTGTTGACAGCAAACAACCGACAGCTGCCAGCTGATAGCTTTTATCTTACAAATCCCTTGAATTTGTGAGCATTTTTTCTTAAACTGATAGCAAGTCAATTGCCGAAAAAAATTATATACTGAAAGGGTGACGATGAATTTAAAATCGATAATATTCTGTTGTTTAATTGCCATTGCGTTGATCATTTCAGGGTTGGCATTAATTACCGCCCGCCATGCCACCCATTTGGCGCTTGCCGATATAGAGATCGAGGAACGCAATACGTTGATGACTCCGGTGTTTGACCAGGAGACGGAAAAATGGAGTTACCTGGCAATTTATGAAATTGCCGTCACCAACCAGGGCCCGGAAGCGGTAAAGTTGACTGCCATAGAAAAAGTAACCGATGGTATGGGTTTTTTGGTGCCGCTGGCAGGAAGTGAAATTTTGAGTAATGTGCCGGACTATCAGGCATTTATGGTTGCGCCGACCCTGGGTGAAATTCAGAGTAACCCCAAATTGTTAAAAGACCTGGCGGGGCAGGAACTGGATGCGTCAGGTAAACTAGATCTGAAACTGGCTGCGGGGCAATCCAAATCTCTGCGTTTTGGCGTGCAAACCAGTGTTTACGATAGCGAAAATAGACCAACTGCCCAGGTGCTATTGGTTTCATTTCGGTTAAAGTTTGATAATGGCAAGATGCGGGTATTCCGCCGAGGGTTCCCGGTTACGCCTTTGCAGTAATAAAACAATTGAATATAAAAAAAGCCCGTATCTATTAAGCGATAATACGGGCTTGATGTCAGGGGTTTGTTTTTTTAACGCTCAATATATGGATTTCGTCATTAACTGCAGCCACCCTGGCGGCGTACCTTGGTAACCAGCTTTACTTTAGGGGTAAACAGAACTTTTACTTTTAAATGATCATAATCCGGGTCGGCAGCTATATGACGGGAACCCAAAGCCGCCGGAAAAGTATGCGTCAGTTCTTCGGTGCGGCTTGCCTGCGGGTCCCAGGATTTGGTGTGTTCATTGTTTTTAAAAATATCCAGCCAGTAATTGATACCGCCTTCCAGAATGTAGAGATTGGACACGCTGGAAGCGGTGAGGATTTTCCAGGCGGTAGAGGATAGAGTTTCATCATTACTCATCAAAACGATTACTGTGTTGGCCGGTTCATTGAGCAAGTCAATTGCCAGGTTCGGTAATTCTTTATTTGTAATTCGTTTAGCATCACGGAGATGAAATATATTGTAATCTGTTTCGGGTCGTACATCCAGCATGACCAGGTTTTTAGTCTCGTCATTCATTAAAGATAATAATTCGCCGGGGTGAATTTGAATTTCACGTTCTAGCAGCATTGATTCTTTTTGCGGAGCGATTTTATTCCATTTATCCATTGCCGAAGGCTGGCCGATGAACACAGTAAGAATAGCTGCAAATAGTAAGGCAGCCGCCGCAGGGATTTTCCATTTTGGAGATGAAGCGCTTTTTTTAGTAAATTTTTTTTCCAATTGTTCGCCGCCCCAGAACATGAATAAAGCCATGAGAACGATAAGCGCCACAACCGGTCCGGCGCCGATTCCCAGCCAGTCCGGTATGGTATAACGGCCCAGGTAGGAAGAGTTCCAGAACATGGTAAAGTAGTCAACGGTTTCGCCGAAAAAGAAAATACCGGTTAGCACGCCGAGAGAAAAGAATAAACCATCAATGCGCAAGGTGGCCAGGGCGACAAGCGAGGTGCCGGGGCAAAAGCCGCCGATGATGAACCCCAGTCCCATGATCAAACCGCCGATGATGCCCGGCCACAGGTAAGTGGGATTGACCCATAGCCGCGAGAAATCGAGCAGCTGCAGGCCGGAAGTCAGAAAGATGAGTACCATAGCGACTATAATAGCAGTGAACATAACTTTTAAAACGGTCATATCTTTAAAATAGAACTGGGCGGCGAGTTTGGGAGAATGAGCGAATCCTGCCATTTCCAGTACCGCGCCAAACGCCATACCAATAAGCAGATAAACCAGGTAAGCGCCAAATTTGCCAAAAACAACTTCTATCGGAAAAGGAGCCATAATATAATCCTTTATTAATTCCAGATTTTACGGACAAAGTATGCCAGGGCATAACCGCCGGCAAACACCGCGAACATGAATGCCCAACTGCCCACCGCGAGCACCGCACCGCCGGACAGAGCCTGGCCCGATGTGCAGCCGCGCGCAAAGCGGGCGCCATAGCCCATCAAAGCGCCGCCAATGAATGCCAGCAGCCAGCGCGAGCGCACCGAGATGTTTGGTCCTTTGGCGGTCATGGGCTTGATTCTTTTGTGAAGCAGGCCGGAGAGGAAACCACCCAGCAATGTGCCAAAGACCATAAAAGTAATCCAGTTATCAAGCGGATTTTTATCGCCGCCGGCCAGATCCAGCAAATAAGGGGTTCTGTCGATATGCTCCGGCGCCAGCTTGTCTTGAAAATAAACAATAATCCGGTTCAGGCCGCCGGATGCGCCCAAACCGTCACCGGTCAAGAAAAAAGCCGCAAATAAAACGATTCCCAATAGAATTCCGGCCAGGTATGGATTCATATAGGGTTTTGCAGGCGTGGAGATGGTTTTTATATCAGTCATAGTTAAAATCCTTACAAAAAATTATTCTTTTTTTATTTCTTCCCAACCGGAGATCATTGCTTTGATGCTGGAAGTGAGGGTGTGTCCGGTGGTGGTAAGATAGATGTGCAAAATTAAAAATGCGGCAAAGAACCAGGCCACCAGGGAGTGGAAGGGAACCAGAAATGCGAGCCCACCCAGTTTGGCAGCGATGTTGGGCCAATGCTGTGCGCCCCAGATCAGAATACCGGTGATGATTTGTACCGGCAATAAAATGTTGAGAATCACCAGGTAGGTGATTTTTTGCAGTGGATTGAGCTTTTTTTCGCGGGTTTTTTCAAAGGGATGTGGTGCGCCTTTGAAAATGCCGCTCAGGTAATATAGCGTTTGCTCGATTGCCTGGCTGAAAAATCCTGTGGGTTCGGGCAGGAACATTCTAATTTTACCGCTGGCAAAGTGATAAAAGGCCGATAAAAAGGCATTGACCAGCAGGATGAGGGCCAGGGCATTGTGGATATATACCGCATAGCTGAAATCGAACAAGCCGAATACGGATGGCGAATGAATGATCAAACCGGTAAAGATGAGTCCGATAATGGCCAGGGCTTGCAACCAGTGCCAAAGGCGTTCATAAGCGTTGTACATGTAAACCTGTTTGGTTTTTTCTTTTGTTTTTAAAAGTTTACGGGAAGCGACATACCTTAACAGCCCATGTGCAGAAATGCCGAGTAATACCAGAATGAACAATGCCGCGCCGGCGATTTGCACCCATTTGACCCGATCATGACCAAGGATATAGAACCCTGCGGCACGTGCCGACGGTTTGAATACCAGGCTGTCATCCTGCGTCAAGATCGCGCCATTCATGCTCAGAATATTGCTGGTAATGATACCCGGCTGCACTCCGTATGGGTAATTGCCAGCCAGCAGAAATGGCCGGGTGATGAGCGACTGGTTGCTGTGGCACGATTCACAGTTACGTGTTACCCATTCATTGTTGGTCACATTGTGATGGATGGCAAAGGGAACCAGGTTGTTCTTGATGCGTGGTGAATCCAGGCCGAGTTTAGCCAGCTTGCTCGTCAACAGGTCGATTTTTGCCGGGGAATCGAGACATAGTTCGGCAATATCGAGAGCGCCATTTTGGTTTGTATCAAGGGTGGCAAGAATATCGGGGGCCGGAGCGCCGTTTTGGTAATATGCCTGCTGTAATTGCGCCAGGTTGACGGGCTGTTCCGGGTTGCCATGTACCCAATACCATAAAGCGATAATATTATAAGGAGCGAGTCTTTGCCGGCCATCGGGTTCGATTCTGCCGAGTAATACCGGTTCATAGCCATAGATGGGGGTATTGAGCGAGCCAAAATTCCCGTCGATACTGCGGCATTCGGTGCGCGGTTCGCCCTGGCTGTTGATAACAGTCCAGTCGATAAGCCGCCGGGTGGGTGAATAGAGTTTGGGGATATGGCAGGATTCGCAGGTTAGGGCGTTAAAATGGCGGTTTTTATAGGGCAGCCAGGCATGGGTTGATTCGGCGTTATGACAGGATTCGCAGCGCCGCATGGTGTTGGTGTTTTGCGTCATGTTGGCTAATTGCAAGCTGGCGCCGCGTACAAACTGGTGACTGGGGCGATAGAGATATTCCTGGAAGCTCATTTTGCGGGCGTCAAAGATTAAATGTTGTGGTCTGGTAGCTGATGATTCCTGGTAGTAGGCAGGATTGTTGGCGGAATGGTGACAGTCCACACACTGCACCAGTCGTTCTGCATGAACATCCCACGAGCGGGTGAGTTGGTTTTTATTAACCAGGTTCATGCCGCTGACGGCGATTTTTTGTGGAGAAATGATCTGTCCGGTTGTTTCGGTAGCCCATTGTTCGGCATTGCAGCCAGGGGAGATGAGAATATCTGTGGCGGCATTGTGAACAATACCGTGACAACTGCCGCAGTTATCATTGCCGGGGTCGCTGATGCGGATTTTGTTCGGGTCGATTGAACCATCAGCCAGGAAGCTGTTTTTGTTGTAAGAATAACCCGATTCGGTTTTGTTTACAATTCCGGCGCCTGCCAGGGTTGCTGTATTTGCCCAGGCGAAACGACCGGCAGCCAGTTCGGTCTGGCGGGATTTATTGTCGACCACCGGTATGTGGCAGAGAAAGCAATTCATTTCCACCACGCCGGATTCGCGCCAGTTCCAGGTTTCGAGCCGCCCGGTATTCATGTTCCAATATGATGTTTCAGGGTTATCGGTTTGTGCGGGTAACGCATCGAGCCGCTGCCCGTTAGAGCTGTAAAGCGCCATGCCGCCGCCAACATGCCGGGCGCCGTAACTCTTGAGTTGATTAGGATGACTTTTCGCAGCGGGGTTTTCCATATTCATGGTGAGCAGGTTATAGAGCGACCGGTTCCAGTATTGCGGCGATGCGGTGGAATCCTGGGAATTGGCCGGAAACAGGCCAAAGGCAACATGGCCGCTATGGGATTCGATGTAGCGGGTGTCGTGGCAGTTGCCGCAGGTGAGCATGGTTGAAACCGGTTTGGCGGTTTGCAAAACATTTTTACCGTAATTGTCCAATAGCGGAAAAGCCGGGTGCATGGAATTGCTTTGAGCAAACAGGCAATGAGCAGATAACAACGCCCACAACAGTACCGGGAAAAGTATTTTATGTTGTTTCATCATCCAGACCGCCTTTATAATTTGTTAGTTTTTCTGCCGCCGCGGAACATCGGGTCGCCGTCGTAGCCCAGGGCGGTCCAATCCATGCGGGTTTTTTGCGTGTCGTTGTGGCAGTCGATACACTGCAACGCCTTTTCTTTTGTTGCCACCATGTGAGTGATGGGCCAGAACATGACTGTGGAAACAAAGCCAAAATGGCCGCTATAGGGCAGGTTGGCATCGGCAGAGCCCAGCCTTGCCGCCTGATCCCAGTCAAACTCGGTCCAGAAACCGCCTTTGCCAAAGGTTTTGGGAATGAGCAGGTGATTATATTCCGCATCATAGATCTGTTTGGCGGTATGGACTTTGAAGGGAAAGATTTTGGCATTACTGTCATTGATCTCGCCATTGGGAGGATTGAGCATAGTTGGTTCGCCGGGGTTTATTTTATCGCCAAGAATGTAATTAGTAGCAGTGCCATTATACCAAAAGTATTCCGGTTGAATATTTTTAGCATAAACGAACCGGCCTTTGATTTTTAAATATTCATGGGTGTTTTCGGGCAGATCCTGGCCGGCAGCCGACCAGTCCCAGTGCATTTTGGTTGCTTCTTTTAAAGCAGCTTCAGGGATATGGCAGGTTTGGCAGGCAACAGTCGGGACGTGGGCAGTGATGCGGTCGTCCGTATGGAGGTTTTCTGCATGGCAATCGGTGCAGTAAACCTGGTTTTTATCATCAACGCTAACGGAAATTGAACGACCTTTGATATTATGTTTGTTTGTTAAATGGCAATCGGTACAGATAAAATCATGTTTGCCCATGTGTACGTCAATCCGTTCCGAAGGAAAGTAAAGGCTGCCGTCCAGATCGCCATGTTTGACGGCGTCGCCGCCGCCGCCCCGGAAATGGCAGCCGCCACAGTTATCGCGGGTGGCAATTTTGACGCTTTTGGCAACGGCAATCAGATCAACCCCGGTTGCGGGATAGCCGGCATTGGCTTTGATATATTGTCCGGAGCCGTCGTGGCACACCAGGCAATCCACGTTGTGGGGGTTATTAAAATCAAAACTGTTATCGGCCCAGCCATACCCGGCGTGACAGGCAGTGCAAGGCGGCCAGTTGGAAGAAATGCCGATACAGAAATTATTCACTGCATTTTTTTTACCGAGGGTAACCGGTTTGGTGTGCCCCGGCAGCATTATCGAATCGCTTTCCCAGGTCCAGTGTTTGGTTTGCATGATCTCTTGAGCTGCTTTTTCATGACATTCCAGGCATCGCCGGGTGACGGCGGCGCCGTCGGCAAACTCGCCTTTGATTAAATTTACATGGTTGGTGTGGGGTAAGCGTTTTGGTACAGAATTCCATGGATTTGATAAAGGGGCGGAACGGGGAATGAGCAGGATTACAGGAATAATAAGCATAAGCAGAACTGAAAATAGCAAAATGATCCATCCAGACGATTGTTTTTTCATAAATCTCTCGATTTTAGATGTGGTTTATGCAGAATTTTATTCTAGAGCATAATTGCTTTTGATGTAATTAACAATTATTATTTACAAGAAATTGCAGGAGGGATAAAAAAAAAGCCCTCTTGCGAGGGCCTTTTTTATTTGATTTGAATTTCACGGGGTTTGACTTCTTCTGCTTTGGGCAGCGTCAGGTGCAGAACGCCGTCTTTGTAGGTTGCGTTGATGTTTTCCGCTTTT
This sequence comes from uncultured Cytophagia bacterium, assembly GCA_964399735.1. Classification (GTDB taxonomy): domain Bacteria; phylum Zhuqueibacterota; class Zhuqueibacteria; order Residuimicrobiales; family Krinioviventaceae; genus Fontivivens. The sequence goes on along the minus strand of CAYNSO010000056.1, from coordinate 5,285 downwards.
ACTTTGGCGGGAATTTCGAACGACCGGTAAAAGCTGCCGTAGGTACGTTCCATATAGTATTCGTTTTCGCCTTCTTTTTTCTCTTCCTGTTTTCTTTCGCCTTTCAGGGTGAGCACATTTTCGTGCAGCGATACTTCAATGTCTTCCTTTCTCAGACCCGGCAGATCGGCCATTACTTCGTAGGCGTCTTTGCTTTCTTTAACATCGATGCGCGGATTCCAGACAACCGAGTCTTCGCCCCTCTGCGAGCTAACCGGGGAATTCCAGAAATCTTCCATAAATTTATCGATCATGCGTGGTACCCGGTAATAGTCGTTCCAGTTGTTGTTGCGTTTTACGAGAAACATGGTAAACCTCCATTATATTGTTAATTTTTTTTATTTCGTTTTCTACTCTTTGTTATACAAGTCTTGTGCCAAAAATATTTTTATGTATAATATCAACAATAACAAGTAGATAAATCATTATTGAAGCAGAAAAGGATTTTCAGGACTGTGCGCCAAAATGACATAAAACCATGAAAAAATATGTCAGAAAATGACAAATTGGCAGAAGTGAAATAATTTTTCCTGATATTTGTTTTGACTGTAGGTAATATTAAGCGAAACTTGCCATATTATGTGGATCTGGAAGAAATAAAAAAGGGTGAACCGGTTTGCAAATAAAACTAACGACTGCCAACAGCGATAAAGTATTTCAGGAACTGGAAAAGCTAGTTGGCGGCGGGAAATCGCTGTTAATTCTGATGCATGACAATCCCGACCCGGATGCGCTGGCCAGCGCCATGGCATTAAAGATTATTTGTGAAAGCAGGTATGGCAGTAAAGTGACCATTGCTTATGGCGGTATGCTGACCCGCGCTGAAAACCGCACCATGACGCGCTTGCTCGGCATTTCGGCAATTAAAATCGATTCGGTGCGCTGGAAAAGTTTCGATAGAATAGCCCTGGTCGATACGCAGCCGGGCCGCGGCAATAATTCATTGCCTGCGGATGTGCCGTGCGATATTGTATTCGATCATCATTCGGTACGTACTGCTGCCAAAGCCTGTTTAATTGTAAACAATACTACATTAGGCGCTACGGCCACATTGCTGGTGGAATTATTACGAGCCGGCGATATTCCCCTCAAGACCAACCTGGCGACCGCGCTGGCTTATGCCATCCGCACGGAAACGCAGGAACTGAACCGCGAAGCCAGCGACCGGGATATTCAAGCGTATCTGGACGTTTATCCAAAATCGAGCCTGCGCAAGCTGGGTAAAATTTCTTTTCCCAAACTAAAGCATTCTTATTTCAGCACCTTGTCCCATGCCTTGCAGCACGCACGGGTATATCGCAATGTGATTGTGGCGCATCTGGATTTTGTGGAAACGCCGGAACTGATTGCGGAAATTGCCGATATGCTGTTGCGTTATGAGCGTATGAGTTGGGCGCTGGTGACAGGATATTACAAAAACAGCCTGTACCTGTCCCTGCGCACCGCCCAGCAGAAAATTCATGCGCACCGCATTATATTAAAACTGGTAGATAACAAGCGCTTTGCCGGGGGACACGAAACTTTTGCCGGCGGGCGGATCATTGTTGATGATATCGAGAGCGCCGATTTGGCCAGGCTGGTGGAGCGTACCCTGGTGCGGTTCACTACCGCCCTGGGGTATACCGATGTGGAGTGGAAAGAGTTGCTGGGGGAGAGAAAATAACCGTTTAAGGACTAGGGTTTGCCGGATTGATAGCCCGGTAAAACTTGAGAATTGAAAGGACATTGCGGACAGGATATAGTGATAGCGTATAACCCACCTTTCTGGCACGCCTTTACAAGCGCTGATGTTCCAATGCCTTGGGATGTTGGTTTTATTTTTATTATCACATCGGTAAAGTATACCTGACAGAGCTTTTAAAACAAAAAAACCCGCAAGGTAGTTGCGGGTTTTCAAATCTATATAAAATTCGGTTACAACTTTTTAACCTGGGCGA
>CAYNSO010000056.1:0-3209 GCA_964399735.1 uncultured Cytophagia bacterium | reverse complement strand
GTTGCGGGTTTTCAAATCTATATAAAATTCGGTTACAACTTTTTAACCTGGGCGACCAGTTCCTGCACTTTTTCTTTGGCGCTGCCAAAATACATCAAAGTTTTGGGATTGTAGAACAGTTCGTTCTCGATACCGGCAAATCCGGGGTTCAAGCTGCGTTTCATCATAATCACATTACGCGCCTTGTCCACATCCAGAATAGGCATGCCATAGATGGGAGAGCTTTTGTCGTTACGCGCCGCGGGGTTGACAACGTCGTTGGCGCCAATGACCAGCACTACATCGGCGTGCGGGAATTCCGGGTTAATGTCGTCCATATCGTGCAGCAGGGTGTAGGGCACATTGGCTTCAGCCAGCAACACGTTCATGTGGCCGGGCATACGTCCCGCTACGGGATGAATGGCGAATTTTACTTCCACGCCGCGGCCCTGCAGCAGTTCGGTCAGTTCGCGCACGGCATGTTGCGCCTGGGCAGCGGCCATGCCGTAACCGGGCACAATGATAACGGTTTGCGCATACCCGATGACCATAGCAGCTTCTTCAGCATCCACCGAGCGAACGGCCTTGTCGCCGGTAACTCCGGTACTGCCGGCAGCTTGATCGCCGGTGCCAAACGCGCTAAACAGAACATTGGTCAGTGAGCGGTTCATAGCTTTACACATGATTTGGGTGAGGATCAAGCCCGCGGCGCCGACCAGCGATCCGGAGATGATAAGGATGTCGTTTTTAACCACAAAGCCGGCTGCGCACGCTGCCAGTCCCGAAAACGAGTTGAGCAAAGAAATAACCACCGGCATATCCGCGCCGCCGATGGGGATGACAAACAGAACGCCGTATAGCAGCGAAATGGCGATAATGATGTAGAAAAATATCATATTGGGCTGCCAGCCGATGATATAAACTGATAATGCCAGGGTAATCAGCACCAGCAAAGCATTAACCGGCTTTTGCATGGGGAAGGTGATTGGCGATCCGGAGATAAAGCCCTGCAGTTTGCCGAAAGCGACAAAGCTGCCGGTTAAAGTGATTCCACCTATAAAAACGCCAAGGATGATGGTAATAGAACTGTCCATAGGGATGGGAGGGTTTTGCGCCAGTTTCAGGAACTCGGCAACAGCCACCAGCGCCGAGGCGCCGCCGCCAAAACCGTTAAAAATACCCACCATTTGCGGCATGGAGGTCATTTTAACATATTTTGCCGATAACCAGCCGATAACAGCACCGATGAGAATACCGACAATGATCCACGTGAAACTGATGATTTGCCGATCCAGCAGGGTGACAACAATTGCAACAAACATGGCAATGGCGGCCAGCAAATTACCGCGCCGCGCCGTGGCCGGGGCGCTCATATATTTAAGACCAATGATGAACAACGCCGCCGCCAGGATATATGATAATTCAATAAAGGTATTCATAGTTCAATTCTCACTTTTCTGTGGGTTTCTTTTTAAACATTTGCAGCATTCTATCGGTTACCATAAACCCGCCGACGACATTGATGGTCGCAAAAACCACGGCGATCACACCGAGGATTATATCTACATACCAGTTGCTGCCGCCGGTGACCAATATTGCGCCAATGATGGCAATACCGGAAATGGCGTTGGCGCCGGACATTAACGGCGTGTGCAGCGTTGGTGGTACTTTGGTTATCACTTCAAATCCGACAAACATCGCCAGTACAAAAACGGTGATGCCAGTGAGCAATCCTTCAGGCATGGCACGATCCTTTCCTGATATTCTAAATTAATTCAATAATTTTTTGGTCTGTTCATGAATGATCTCGCCGTTATGGGTAATGCAGCTGCCCTTGACGATTTCATCTTCAAAGTCGATTTGTAACTGTTTTTCTTTAACCAGCAGCGCCAGCAGGGTGGTTATGTTTTTGGCGTACATCATGCTGGTATGGATGGACATTTTGCTCGGCAGGTTGAGCGGGCCCAGTATTTTAGCGCCGTTTACCTGCACGGTTTCACCGGCTTTTGAGCCTTCCACATTGCCGCCCTGTTCTACGGCCATATCCAAAACGATACTGCCAGGCTTCATGTCTTTAACCATATCGGTAGTAACCAGCAGGGGCGCTTTTTTGCCCGGCACGGCCGCGGTGGTTATAACGATATCCGCTGCCGCTACGTGCTGATGCACAACCTCGTGTTCTTTTTTGCGCGCTTCTTCCGAAACCTCTTTGGCATAGCCGCCGCCGGATTCGGTCGCTTCGCCCAGGGCTACCTGCACGAATTTTGCGCCCAGGCTTTCCACTTCGCCTTTGGCAGCGGGACGAATATCAAAGCCTTCCACAGTAGCGCCCAGGCGTTTGGCAGTGGCAATGGCCTGCAAACCCGCTACACCCGCGCCAATGACAAACACTTTGGCCGGGGGAATGGTGCCGGCGGCGGTGGTGAGCATGGGAAAGAACTTTTTCGATTCTTGTGCGGCAATGAGCACGGCTTTGTAACCGGCGGCCGAGGCCTGCGACGACAGCGCGTCCATGCTCTGCGCGCGGCTGATGCGCGGCACGGTATCCATGTTGAAGGCGGTGATTTTGTGTTTGGCGAGCAGCGTCGCGATTTCCGGGCTGCGTAGAATTTCCAGGAAGCAGATCAGCACCGCGCCTTCAGGATAGAGTTCGATTTCACTCTTTTTGCTCTCCGGGAGTTGCGCCGGGGGGCGGACTTTGAGGATGACTTGCGCGTCTTTGTATAATTCTTGCGCCGCAGCCGCAATGGTTGCTCCGGCGGCCTGGTAATCCGCATCCGGGTAACCGGACTCTGCGCCGGCGCCGCTTTCGATAGCGACTTCAAATCCCGACTTGACCAGCTTGCCGATGACGTTGGGCGTTAGCGCCACCCGTTGTTCGCCGGGGATTATTTCTTTGGGGACTGCTATTTTCATTCGCTCTCCTTGAGGTAAATGAAGTATATAAACAGATAATATCATTTTCAATTTTAGGATATAAACAGTAAAATAATAATATATTTTAAATATTGCAAGTTGTATGTGCGGGGTGGCGGGGGTTTTTTTAAGAAAGGAAAATTATTATAATTTTGAAATAATTGTTGCTTGTTATTGCGGAATTTAATATATATAGGGTGATGAGTGGGGTGGTGGGAATCTTGGGATGAATGGATTGTATTATTTTTTATCATATTCAATAGACGGGACTGGATGCCCTGGATTATTTTACGCTCTGGAATTGGAGTTCCAGG
>CAYNSO010000055.1:2056-24453 GCA_964399735.1 uncultured Cytophagia bacterium | reverse complement strand
TTTTTCTAATTGCCCATTGTTTTTACCAGGCATAAAAACTAAAAAGATATCTAGTTGCTCATAAGTTAGAATAAATAAAAAAGATATAAAACAACGATACTCTTTTTCTCCTCTGCGACCCCGGCGACCTCTGCGGTTTCAATCTTTTTTATTTAACCGCAGAGGCCGCTGAGAACGCAGAGGAAAATATTAAATAATTAATATTATAGTACTTGGTGATTCCTGTTAATTCGTGATAAATATGATTGTTCGCATGGATAGTAATCAAAATTTTTATTTCGGAGCAAGTTACAATGTAATCAATCCGAATCAACAAAATTTGCATTGAACATGACTTTTGAAACAAACTTGATAATAATCGAGTTCTCAAACAAGTTTGAGAACTACCCACTACAAACAATATGGAGCCATAAAAAAGCGCCCTGCCGTAATTGTACGACAGGGCGCTGAATAGATCAAATTACAAAAATATAATTACTTGGTCAGGATCGCTTTATGGATTTGCATAAAGGAACCGGCTTGAATTTTGTAGAAATAGACGCCGGAACCGTAATTTACTGCATTCCAGGAAATGTTGTGATAACCGGCATTCTGGAACGCATCCACAAGCACCTCAAGCTGCTGGCCCAAAGCATTATGAATGGTAATTTTCACATCCGAACTTTTGGGCAATCCGTAGCGGATCGAGGTAACCGGGTTGAACGGGTTCGGGTAATTCTGGCTGATCGAGAACTCGGTCGGGATGGCAGAGCCTTCACCGGCAATACCGGTTCCGTCTTTAACAAAGAAACTAAAGACTTCTTTGGAGAATTTGCCTTCCGAATTTTCATCAACTGCTTTTACCTTCCACCAGTATTTCTGGTTTTTAGACAAGCCATCTTTGGTTACAGTAGTGGTGGTTATACCTTCAGTCAACTGCGGAGTTGTAAACGCTGCATCTGTTGACAGATACAGGGTATAGGTTAACGCGCCACCCAGTGCGGATGGTGTTGAGGCTTGCCAGGTAAATGTGGCGTCGGTTGCAGTCAGGGTATCGTTATCCGCCGGGGTCAGCAGTGAGAAATCGGACGGCGGCAAAACTACAACCGAGAAACTGAATACCTGGGTCGACCAGGTACCGGTGGTATTTTGATCCTGGGCCAATACTTTCCACCAGTAATTCTGGTTCACATCGAGTTCGGTGATTTCCAGCGAAGTGCCGGTAATGCTGCGGGTAATCATCGGATCGGTAAAGGCTTCATCTTTGGAAAGATAGATTGAATAGGACACCGCATCGCCGGCATCGGGATCAACGGCAGCCTGCCAGGTAAAGGTAGCTTTATTATCATTCAGAACTGCATCATCGGCCGGGGTTAACAATGAGAACGCAGCCGGCGGCAGCATCTGTACGGTTACGGTGAATGTTTCATCAGACCAGGTGCCTTCGGTATTGGTATCAACCGCTTTTACTTTCCACCAGTACTGCTGATTTGCTGTTAAACCTTCCCATACATAGAACGTGTCGGAGAGATCGGTAACGACAAGCGGAGTTGTAAAGGCGGCATCGGTTGAAAGATACAATTCATAGCTGACCACGTCGCCTTCATCGGAATCCGTTGCCGGTTCCCAGGTAAAGGTAGCTGTATTGGTATAAATTGTTGAACCATCAACCGGAGTGAGCAGTGAAAAAGCGTCCGGCGGGAACAGCGGCACAAAGACTGAAGTCAAAAAACCGCTGAAATCAACAAAGTCCGATACCGGAGTGCCTTTTCCAGGTCCAACACCGGCAGGCCCGGAAGCATCGCCCCACCAGTTATAGCGAGCGTCAATAACAAAATTCTTGTTTACGTTTTCCACACCATATGGCAGATCTGTGGTCGGATTGACACCGGCAAGCATGCCATCAAGAGAAGCTGTTGGAAGATCAGGATATACAGTATTTGTAATATTATTAAAATTAATGATCGGATTACCATCCAGAGCGACATAAACACCGCGGGCAGCGCCGGTCATGGTATTATACATAATTGTCGGCGAACCGCCATAACAATACACATTAATACCCAGATTGTTTTCAAAAGTATTCAGCAAAATGTCAACATGTCTATTGTTAACCTGTATACCAAAAAGCGCATATTCAATTTTGCTCTTGATAATTGCGGACTCGTCGGAAGCCTGTGATTTGAAAATAATTGAACCCCAGTCGCCCGGCGCTTTTTCCAGTTTGTTCGAAGTTGTAAACAATACCTTTTCAGCCAATAATTTGCCGGAAACAGAATCGCCTGCTGCATCAACAGTCGGGATTTCCTGCTCTTGTGACAAAAGAACTCCATGTAAATTGGAGCCGATAATAAGATCGGCAGCCACATTGAACAGCAAAACGGTATTGGGAGCTAGCGTTAAAGTAGCTATACCGTTAGCGCCTTCAACAAACACATCGTCAAAAATGAAATAACCGACATTTTGTTCACCCCAGACGGCGTCTTCTGTTACAAATCCTCTTTTTACATAAATTTGATTAATCCCGTTATTGGCGTAGGTATTATCGACCATATTTTTTACCTGGTCAGGGTGTAATATTGCCAAATAGCTGTTGTTATCAAAGAAATTATTGGCAGAAATGATCGGATCAGCTTCAATCCGGTTTACCGAGATAACAAAATCACGGTTCAGGCTAAATTCATTGGTGTCGATAACCGGTGCGCCAATAGCGCTGGTTCCCATCACCACTGATGATGTCATATCGGTAAAGGTGTTACCCTGAATCAATGGAGCGGATGAACCATTGAGGGATATACCAAAATCGCTGATCATCTGGAAAGTAGTGTTGGTAATAGCAGGTGAACAGTCATTGAGACTGGCGCCAACGCGCGCGTATTCAACTATACAGTTATCCAGAATGCTTGCATCATCGGCATTGTCATAAAAATAAATATTATTCCATTGCCCGGCAGCGGGTTCAATCTGATTAAAAGTGGTAAAGGTAGCGCCGGAAGCAATTAACTGGCCGGCATTTGCCGCAGTTGGCGAACCGACCCATAAACCTGTGCCGGTGAAAAAGTACAGGGTAACGCTGGGTTCCAGGGTTAAAGTAGCTGTACTGGCTGTGCCTTTAACATTCAAATTGCTGGACAGGAAATAGCCAACTTCGGTTTCACTCCAGGTAGCGTCAATAGTCAGCTCACCCGCCTGGACATTAATCCTGTTAAACCGATCTAGTACTCCTGTTGAAGTTGTTCCTGAAACATTTCCAATCTGGTTGGGATACAGGCTCATCAGGTAATTGCTGCAATTGGCAAAAGCATTGTTGGCTACTACCGGGGCAGCTAATGGACTGTCGGTTTTGATACCAAAATCAGTTAAATCGGTAAAGGTATTGTTTTCAATAACCGGGGCGCCGGTGCTGATGTTATTCATTAAAACGCCCGATTTCATTCCTGTAAAGGTATTGCCGCTAACAGTCGGGGCGCCGGCATCACGGATAAACACACCATTATTTAAAACATCGCTAACAGTATTGTTGCTGATAGTAGCGCTGCTGTTGGCAAACTTGAAAGCAGATTCCGCATACTCGATGGTACAGCAATCAACCACAGATGAAGCATCGGCAGTTTGGCTGAATATAATACCATGCCATTCACCGGGGGCGAGAACTTTATAAGCTGTAAATGTGGCGCCATTGGCAACCAGTTTGCCGGTGGAGGGAGGCGCTGCATCACCAACCCACAAACCGGAATTTTTAAAGAAATACAAAGTAGCGCCGGGTTCAATGGTCATAGTTGGTGTATTGCCGGCGGCTTTGATTGTAACATCGCCGGACAGGAAATAGCCAATTCCGGTTTCAGACCAAACCGCATCCTGGGTCAAATTACCGGCCCGTACAAAAATTCTGTTAAACAGTTCTTGATTGCTTGATTCGGTGTTTCCCGAAATGTTACCCACCTGATCAGGATAAACATCAATAAGATAAGTTTCGTTATTGGAAAAATTATTGTCGGTAATGATCGGCATGGCAGTGGGGCTGTCGACCTGAATGGCATTACCGGTACAATTGGAAATCGTATTTTCAGAAATCGTGGCGGTTCCAGAGCAAACATTATTGACCAATACTGCCCCAACCATTGTATCAAAAACATTGCCGCTAATAACAGGCGAAGAATCATCGCGCAGGAAAACACCGCGGCCTCTCATATTTGAAATTGTATTGTTGGTAATTGCAGGAGAAGCGCCAAACATGCGAATACCGGTGTCTGCATACTCTATTGTACAACCATCAACAACAGAGGCGTCGTCGGCGGAATTGTTAAACGCTATTGAACCCCAATCACCGGCTGCTCTGGCAACTGACTCTGTAAACGATGTGAAAGTAGCGCCATTGGCAGTCAATTTACCCGGTTCGGTGAGATTTGCAGTTCCAATAAAAAGATCTGCGCCATTGTAGAACAGCAACTGTACATCCGGCTGAATATCCAGAGTGATCAGATTGCTGCTGGCGCCGGCAACGGTAACATCACTGGCTATGATATATTTAATACCCGTTTCCTGCCAGGAGGCATCTTTGCTCACTGCGCCACCATTTACCCAAATAAAGTTCCGCAGTATATTGTTGCTCGATTCCGAGTTGCCCCAAATACCGCCGGCCTGATTCGGGAAAATATTGAACAGATAATCGGTACTGTTGGTAAAAACATTGTTGTATACCTCTATGGAAGCATCGCTGCTTTCAACATGAATTACAACACCTGTACAACCATCAAAAGTATTGCCGGTAATAACCGGGGCGGCGGTACTTTTGCTTTTAATGAAAACAGGAGTTCTGACATTGGAAAAAGTATTGTCTTCAATGAGCGGAGATGCTGAATCTGTTAAATAGGTTCCATAATCTGCTAAATTCTCAAAAGTACAGTTACGGAAGGTTGGATTGGAATCGTAAACATGGAAAGCTGAACTGGAATACTCAAACGTACAATATTCCAGAATAGAGCTGTCATCGGCATTCCCGTTAAAATACATCGCTCTCCAGCGATTTGCGACAACTGTGCCATCATAATGCGTGGTAAAGACGATGGGCGCGGCTTCGGTACCAATAGCTACCAGCTTGCCGGTAATTGTTTCCGAAACTCCAGAGCCGATAATTATTTTCCGTTCCGGGAAAAATTGTACCTCGACTCCCGGTTCAATGGTTAATGTTGCTAATGCTGTTCCACCGGATACCAGGACATCATTTTTAATGATGTATGGGCTGCCGGCCAGATCCCAAACCGTATCTACGGTTATAGGTCCACCGACATCGGTTTGAGAAAATAAATTTGCCGAGAATAAAACGAGAATGACAAGTGCACCTGTCAGTTTGCGAATAGCTCTCATTATTGAACCCTCCAATTAGTTTAATAAGTTTAACATTAATATTAATTTATTACTATTTTCCTTTTCCCCGCTCAATTAATAAAAGTGAATAATAATTCGTTATTATAACCAGTTAATATAAGGATAAATTCCATAACTTTAAATTTATTTGATGAAAGAATATTTTCCCTAAGGCGGTAATTTTTGCAATTATTTATACTCCTTTCTGTGCTGCTTACTATTGACCTGGTAAATTTAACCGGGTTTATTGTCAGATAAAGAGAAAAAATATATACTTGAAGTTTATTGATTAAATTACAAAATATAATTATTAGCAAAAATTATACCTGAAAAGTAATTTTTTTGATTAATAAAAAATTCTCCAGAAAAAAGTCAATTTAATATATAATATTAAATTGAAGAAATAAAGTGTAATATTTAACAAATATGTAATTGATAATTACGATTTTGTAATTATTTAAATTGAATAGTAACGGTTTTTTTTACTTGGCCAATCCGGGTTTTATTAGAATTAGCGTCATTTTATTGTGAAAAGAATACCAGCTAGCTGGTAATAATTTGCCGTTTAAACAGAGTATAAGCGCTTTTTTGTCCAGGATCAAACCGAAATAATTCAAGTATTTATTTGAATGATAAATTGCAAAATTTTGTTTAACTTGCAACTAGTTGTTATTTTATACACTTTATAAATATCATTCCTTGCAAGTTTGTGCAAGTAGAGCAGGTTTTTATTTGTATATATTAAAATATTTTAATATTATAGCTATCTGCATTGCGTTATAGAAAAGATACTTTTTTTTACTCTGCCTGACAAGGAACTGATTTGTAATTTGATTATAATTAAATATTGCATATTAATGAACAAAATGTTGCAACGTTGAGTGAAAGCAATTCAACCGCAATATAACATTTAAAAAAAATAATTCAAATAGAAAAATTTTGCTTTAAAACTGAAAACCTCACCCCGGAGGGAGAATGAATGCCAAAGTTGAACCCGGTGAAAAGTCAAAATCTGTTAACGCCGGGAAAGATGATAAACCGGAAAAACTGGACAAAAAGTTTTATGAAAAGGAACTGGCCCGGCTGCAAATTGAACTGGTAAAATTGCAGGAATGGATCAAACAAAAGGGATTAAGAGTTATTGTTATTTTTGAAGGTCGGGATGCCGCCGGCAAGGGCGGCGTTATTAAATGTATTACCGGCAGCCTCAACCCCAGAATTTGCCGGGTCGTTGCATTGGCTACTCCTACAGAACGGGAAAAGACGCAATGGTATTTTCAGCGCTATGTGGCGCATTTGCCGGCTGCGGGGGAAATGGTGTTATTCGACCGCAGCTGGTACAACCGCGCCGGGGTAGAACGGGTGATGAAATTTTGTACCGAAGCGGAATACCAGGAGTTTTTACGCTCCTGTCCCGAATTTGAACGTATGTTGGTGCGCTCCGGCATAAAACTGATCAAGTACTGGTTTTCGGTGAGCGACGAGGAACAGGAAAAACGCTTCCAGAAACGGAACCAGGATCCCACCAAACGCTGGAAACTCAGTCCAATAGATTTAAAATCTCGCAGCAAGTGGGTAGAATACTCACGCGCCAAGGATGATATGTTTGCATATACCGATATAAAACAGGTGCCCTGGTATGTTGTAGAAGCGGATGATAAAAAACGGGCGCGGTTGAACTGTATCAGTCATTTACTCAGTCTTGTACACTATCAAGATTTAACCCCCAAACCGATAGAACTGGCGCCGCGGCAAATTGAAGGCGGCTATATCCGTCCGCCCATTTCCGAGCAGACGTTTGTGCCGGAAATATATTAAAACCAGGATGATGAATAATATAGTTTGAACCTATAGGAGTTTGTAATGTCGGATATTGCTTTTCTACATGAATTTATTATTTTATTTGGCGCAGCGCTTTTTGTTTTAACTATTTGTAATCGTCTGCACATTCCCCATACAATTGGTTTTTTAATTACCGGTATGCTCATTGGCCCAACCGGATTAAAATTGATCAGCAATGATCAGGCTGTTAAAGTATTTGCCGAATACGGGGTTGTTTTTCTGCTTTTTACTATAGGGCTTGAACTCTCTTTCAAACGCCTGAAAAAAATGGGCAAGGGGATGATGTTAGGAGGCAGCATACAAGTCTTGACCACAATTTTAGCTGTTATGTTTGTGAGTTACTGGTTTGGCAAGTCAGTAAATTTGGGGCTTTTTTACGGGTTTATTATTGTAATGAACAGTACGACCATTGTGCTTAAACTCTATCAGGATCGCAAGGAATTGGAAACCCCCCAGGGCCAGGTTATTACCAGCCTACAATTGTTTGGCGATTTAATGGTTGTGCCTTCAATACTGGTTCTGCCAATTCTGGGCGGGATGTCGGGAGTTACCACTATTCAGCTGCTCATTCGCTTTGGCGGCGGATTGGCTTTGATTGGTTTGATCTTTTTTATTGGCCGTTATTTACTGCCACATTTTTTGCATTTTATAGTCTTTACCCGCGTGAGAGAGTTGTTGGTACTCGGCTCGCTTTTTGCCTGCCTGGGCGGAGCTGCAATTACCGGCACCCTGGGTTTTTCATTAGCTCTCGGCGCGTTTTTAGCTGGTATTCTGATTGCGGAAACGGATTATCAATTCCAGGTGCAAACCGAGATTGCTTCGCTTCGGGACGTTTTTAACAGCATTTTTTTCATCTCTATAGGCATGTTGATCAATCTAAATTTTGCCCTGCATAATTTACACTATATATTACTGGTAGGTATTGGGGTGGTTATTTTTAAATTTATTACCAATTATATTGCGGTTGCCACTTTAAAAGTTCCGGCGCGTATTTGTTTTATTGCATCGGCCAGTCTTTCACAAATTGGAGAGTTTTCCTTTGTATTGATCAGTGTCGGTTATGGTTACAATCTGCTTGATTACAATTTCTATCAATTTAGTGTTGCCATTATTGTTTTTACAATGATTCTTACACCATATATTATAAATCTTGCCCCGCAATTATTTAAAAGTAAAAAGACCACTTTGGGCAACAAGGGAAAATCGGGGGGACAATTACAAAATCATGTGGTGATAGCCGGATATGGTCTTACCGGACAGCATATTTCCAGGGTTCTTTCTACGGCAAATATTGCTCATATTATTATGGAATTAAATGGCCGTACTGTTAATGAAAATAAAAAGCAGGGTGTTCCGATTATATTTGGTGATGCCGTGCAAAAAGATATCCTGGAAAAATGCCAGATCAAGTCTGCCAGCATATTTATCCCGGTGATATCGGATGCTTTTGCGCTACGTAAATCCATTAAACTTGCGCGGCAATTGCAGCCGGATATTTATATTATTGCCCGCAGTCAGAGGTTGGATGAAATTGAAGAATTGATAAACTGTGGCGCCGACCAGGTAATTGCCCAGGAGTTTGAGAGTTCGATTGAAATTGTCACTCATTTAATGACCAGGCTAAACTTTCCCGGCAATGTCATCCAGATTCAGTCCAAACTGTTGCGCGAAGACGGTTATTCCATGATGAGAAATGTGCAGCCCACCGATCAGGTATCGGAAAAGATACTGCGGGTATTATCCGCCGGCACAACCGCCTCATTTTTACTGTTTGAAGAACACCATGCGGCCGGCAAAAATATCCGGCAACTGGATCTGCGGAACAAAGCCGGCGCAACCATTATTGCCGTGGTACGCGGCGATAAAGCATTTACCAACCCCACGCCAGAACTGGAATTGCAGGTTAACGATGTTATTGTTATGATGGGCAGCCATGCCCAGATCGATGCGGCGTTTCATTTTTTAGAAACCGGCAGGGTGATTTGATGCGTTTTGTTATCAATATACTCAGGAGATCAGCTTTTTCAACTTGTCCCATAACCCCTTGCCCACCATTTTATCGGCGGCGGCAATAATTTTTTGTATAACCTGAAGAACGTCTTCGTCCCCAACCCAGTATTTTTTGATTATCTCGGGATCGGTTTTGTTGATAAAGCTGTTTAAAACCCAGGCGGTGAGGGCAATATCATCGGTAAAAGCAACCGGCCCGAAAAGAGCTTCCGGAATAAAATCAACCGGGGATATAAAATAAGCCAGGGCTGCTAAAAGTTTGACTTTATCGTTTTTATTAACATTGCTATCCAGGGTCAGTTTCCATAACAGGTAAAATAAATCCGGCGCCCAGATCAGGTACCTGCTCCACTGGTTGGCTTGGCCCTCTTTGCTTCCCAGCCATTTCATTAACCGGGTGCGTAGTTTTAGATAAAAACTGCTTTCTTTGTCACTCATGGCGATCCTGTTCAAATTTTAATTTATTCTCTTGTGATAGAATAAGAAATTTAAGGATAAAATCAAACAGTTCTTTTTATAAAATTTATCTTCTGCGACTAGAGCGTTTTCTGCGGTTTCAATCTTTTTTATTTGACAGCAGAGGCCGCAAAGAAAACGGGGGAAAATATTAAGCAATTTTGCTTCTGGTGGGGCTGTATCAAAAGCCCCAATTAAAAACGATCATTTTAAAACACAAAGCACAAAAAAACAAACCTGTCATTTCGAGCCAAGTGAGAAATCTTGTTTTTACAATATGTTAAATACGAATGATTCCCCGGCGCATCGCTCCTACGAAGACAAGAAGGGTATTTTTTACTCATACTTGTACCTGGGACACTTTTTTCAGGTTTTTTAATTCAGGCCGACCCGCTTGTACAAATTTCTGGTTTGAAATGTAAAGATCGTATTAAAATTAAAATAACTGCTTTTAAGGAAGCAGAGATTCCTGACCATTCTCGTTCCTGATCAGGAAATCAGGAACGAGGAGAAAATCCCTCACTGTTATCAACGGTTGCCTGACGAGTGATTTTGCCGGACGGGAAATGGTTTTACAGGCTATTTTACCAGACTCGTGTTCTTTTCAAAATCCCACAAAGTGCGGCGTTTCAAATCTGCCACTGCAAGCTTGTATTCAATATAGGCATTAAGATAGGCAGTTTTGGCGCTGATGAGGCGGTCGCGGTTATTGGCCAGCACCAGGCTGGTGATATCGCCATTGTTAAAACGTTCCAGGGTAATATCAAAGTTCCGCTGCGCCACCTTTTCCCGTTTTTCCAGAACCTTTAAACTGTTCTCGCTCTCTTCAAGGCGTCGTACAACATCGCGAATCTGACGGACAATGGTTTTCTGTTGTTCTGCCAGATCCAGTTCGCGGGTATAAAGCGATGCTTTGGCGGCTTGTACTTCGGCATGGTTAACGCCCCAGTCAAATATTGGCACAGACAGGGTAAAGCCAACGCTGCGATTATTGGGACGGCGATCCATATCCTCAACACTTGAATTCCACAGCGTGTTGGGCCCGCTGGAATAAGGCAACCCGGCATCGCTAACGCCTACCAGTTCATAAGATGCCCATATCTCACCGCTGATTTCACTGCGGGCATCGGCCTGTTTTACGTTGATCCGCGCCAGATCAACCTGTATCTGGTTTTCCCTGATTTCGGTACGGTTTTCCAACGCTTGCTTGATGGCAAAATCAAGATCGACATCAAAGCTGTCTATTTCGATGGCCGTTTCAACTGATATATCATCTTCCAGTTGCATGCCAATAAGCTGCTTGAAAAAATCCCGGCTGCTTTCCATAGACGATTCCGTTTGCACCAATTGGTTTTGGCTTTCCGCCAAATCCACTTCCATTTCCAGCGCTTCGGTTTCCGGGATCAGCCCGGCATTAAATTTTTTGTTGGCAATATCATATAACTCCATCTGTTGCTCAACATTATCCATAGCAATTTTATGTTCTCGAATTGCCCGGTATAAATTAAAAAAAGCGGCAGTTACATCATAGACAATTTCCAGTTCACCGCGGTTATACCGCCGCGACGCCAGTTCATAATTCAAGTCCGCCTGATTTAACCCCAGCTTTAGGGTATTAATGGTGAATAAAGGTTGTGAAAAATCCAGACTTAGAGAGGTATATATTTCTTTGCGTTTTAAATCATCATTCAAGTTGGCACGATAGGTGGAAACATCACGGTGATAAGCGGAAGAACTCAGGCGGATTCTGCCATTGGTTGGCAACGGCTGGTTAATGTTAAACTGTCCATAGTACTGGATTGTGCCGGTTGTATTATAAACCGGCAGGGCATCTTGTACAGGTATGGAAGTAACCGCTTCCTTCCAGTCCGGTAGTTGAAAAGCCATATTAGCATTGGTCTTAAAACGGCCTTTGGCGGCAACAAGGTTTTCTTCCGATTGGGTGAGGCTCAACCGCAGTGTTTTCATTTCATAGCTTTTTTCTAACGCAATGGCAATAGATTCATTAAGGGTTAATACATATTCTTTGGCATTTGCGTTACAACAAAATATTAAACAAATAATAACTAGCGATTTTATAAAGGCATGATACTGCTTTGCAAACAACATTTTATTTTATCCTCCTGAGACAATTATTCATAACGCAATGCTTCAATCGGGTTGATCTCTGCGGCGCTCTTGGCCGGAAATGTCCCGAAAATGACGCCTACAGCGCCGGAAACTCCAAAAGCGACAATTACAGAAAGCGGCGTTATTGCAGTTCTGAATTCAGCAATACTATTAATAACCAGGGACATGGTAACGCCCAGCACAATTCCCACCAAGCCACCAACCAGGCTGAGGCCGATTGCTTCGATCATAAACTGGCTAAGAATTTCCCGGCGCCGGGCGCCTAATGAACGGCGGATGCCGATTTCACGGGTACGCTCCAATACAGTAGCCAGCATAATGTTCATGATGCCGATGCCGCCGACCAGCAATGATATTGCGGCGATTGATCCGAGTACCATGTTATATATACGGGTTTCTTTTTCTTCCTGTTTTAGCAATTCAAAGGGTATAACCAGATCATAGTCTTTATTATTACGATGGCGGCGATCCAGCACCCGGCTGATTATTGCAGCGCTCTCTACTAATTTATCGGAATCTTTGATTTTGACAGTTAGTTGTTTGATTTCACTGCTTAGCTGTGTCGCCGGGTCAAAGCGGCTGGAAAAAGAGGAGAGGGGTATATAAATATCCTGGTTCAAATTTCGCGAAGCCAGTTCGCCAACGGTTTCAGTAAACAGCGATTTGGTTCCCATAACCCCGATAACTTCATACCACTGGTCATCCAGTTTCACTTTTTTGCCAATGGGGTCCTGCACCGGAAACAGGTTGCGGGCGACTTCATCGCCCAGCACACATACGCGTAACTGGCGTTCATGATGGTCGGTTGTTAAAAATTTACCGGATTGGGCTTGATAATTCAATATATGTTTAAAATTATCGGAAACGCCAACAACTGTTGCCTTGGTAGACTTGTCTTCAAACCGGGCTTCGGTATCTTTTTCTGCCTGTGCGGCTATCAGTTCTATAGTTGGCACTATTTTTTCAATTGCTTCAGCGTCGGCAAGTGACAAGCCGCGGGAAAATTTGGCGCGAACCTGATCCAGTTCCTTTTGACTCAGATCTTTATCTCGAACGATAATGTTGTTAACGCCCAGCATTTTGTATTTTTCAAGGGCTTCACGTTTGGCGCCTTCGCCAATAGAGAGCATGGCTATTACCGCTGCCACCCCGAATATTATTCCCAGCATGGTTAATACAGAGCGCATACGATGCACCCTCAAACCCTCCAGGCCTATTTGTAAATGTTCCCGTATTTCCATCACTCTTTTCCTTTTTCTGATATTTCTGCGAGAGCCTGACCGGCCTTGATATCGCCGTAAATTACAACAAAATTGGCATTACGGGGGCCAAGGGTCACAGGGGTTTTATCAACCTTGGCGCCATGTTTTATCAAAACAAAATATTCGCCCTGTTCTTCATAAACATGATCATTCCTGACATAAAGAACATTGTCCAATTCGGCAACCAAAAAATCACAGCTTACGGTCATACCCGGGCGTAGCATTCGGGAAGACCCGGATAACAAGATTTCAACGTCGAACACTTTGATTTTGGAACCCCGTTCTTGTGGCCGACAAACCAGACTTTTTTCAATAATTGTTCCATTAAAGCTATGTTTGGGATACGCATCTACCCTGACCTGGACTTTTTGCCCTTTGTGAATTTTGCTGACATCCCGCTCGTTAACTGTTGTCAATACTTTCATTTGGCTAAGATCTGGCAGACGGATTATTCCATCTCCGGGATAGCGTTCATCGCCAATTTTTATTTTATCGCGGCGGCGTTCCTGGTAATAGACTACCAGACCATCGGCGGGAGCACGTAAAATAAACTCTTTTTTGGTGCGTTCCGCTTTTTTAATAGCAGCGTTAATTTGTTTGATTTTTTCCTGCTGAATTAACAGATTTTCTTTATCTAGTTTCTTTTGATGTTCAATTTTAGCTACTGCTTTATCATAATCAATTTTGCTGATCTGGTAACGCAACCGGGCAATGTTTTTTTGTGTGAGGGGTTCAAACCGGGTACGCAAGGTGTCAAAGACCGCTTGTTGTAATGTTGTTTCGGCAGTTTTTAAATTTGCTTCCAGCTTTTGCATTGTTGTGGCTTGTTCAACCTGCATGCGATTAAAATCTGCCATTGCCATATCCAGATCTGCATTTTTCGTTATCCATTCCCGGGCAACGCCAGAAGTGTCAATCAGCCCCACATAATCGCCGGCTTTGACCTGAATTCCTTCATCAACCAGGTCAACAATTTTTGGGCGCCCATAAGCGAAATCAAACGGCGGCATGGTCACAGTCCGGGCATTTACTGCACGCAGTTCACCAGTTTCCGTTATGGTCACCTGGAAATTACCCTGCCTGACCTTTTCTCCAAAAATCCCGCTGATTCGGCAATGAAATGTTGTTGACAGCAGAAAAAGAACGATCAAGAGTTGTTTTACTTTCATTCTTTATCTCCTGCATTCTCTTGATTACCGTTTTCCTTTTTTTGTAGTTGCATAAATTGCGGATTAATCAGCGCTACCTGGTCGCCAACCCGGAGCCCGTCGCTAATGATAACATAATCTTGATTCTCAGGGCCGATTGTTACAGGTTGTTCAACAAAGCCGCTGCCTTTTTTTAAATACACAAAATCTTGCTCTTCATTGTGATAGAGAGCTTCTATTGGGACGAATAATGTATCGGCGATTTTATTGATGATAATTTCACAACTCACAGTCATTCCCGGCATGAGGTTTTGGTTGGTTTTATCCAGTAAAACATACACATCAAAAACTTTGACTTTGGAGTCCCGTTCCTTGTTTCGTGCCAGGGTAGCAATTTCAGTTACCTTGCCGGTAAACAGTGAATCGGGAAACGCATCGAGACGAATGCGCGCTTGTTGCATGGTATCTACTTTGGCAATATCAACTTCGTTGATTGGCGTTTTAACTTGCATTTTTGAAAGATCGGGTAATTTTAATAAAGAGTTGCCGCGCCATACCTGGTCGTTAACCTGGAATTTTTCATCCGTAGTCCAGTTTCGTTCAATAATCGCTATACCAGGAGCCGGGGCCAGTATTGTCAGCAGGTTCAGAGTATTCCGGGCTTCCTGCAGCCGGGTCTCTACCTGACGAACCTGTAATGTCAGCTTGTTTATCTGTTCGCGGTTGATGCTTTTCTGGTTTTCAATTTCCTGGCGGGCTCTATCAAGGGAAATGGCTGCCCGATCCAGTTCCAGTTGAATCTCTTTTTTGCGGATTTCAGATTCAAAAGTCGCTTTCTCAAGGTTGAGTTTGGAAATTTCGTGTTGCAGCCGGGTTTTTTCGTATTCTGCTTCAAGATCCTGAATGGTCGATTCATTACTGGTTTCGGTTTTCCGTAATTCTGCCTGCGCAATTTCCAATTCTGCTGCTGCATCATCAAGGCCTTTTAACACTTCGGTAATATCAAACTGGCATAGTGTATCGCCTTTTACCACCTGGGAGCCATCGACAACCAGCCGGGCAATTTTCATACTGCCAAAACGCGGAGAAACAGCCGGGCTGACTATTGTGATCGAATTCAGTGCATCAAGTTCTCCGGTTTCTGTTACACTGTTGACAAAGTCTCCCTTTTTTATTGTATAGGTCGCTATTTCCTGTACAGGGCGGGACTTGCATCCGGCTATAATCATTTGTGCAATAATAAACAGAATTAATATTTTCTTTATACGCATTTCAAATCCTTTTATCGGCTCTGTTTTTTCTAGTGGGTTATTTTTTAGATCTGGTCGGGTTTCAATCAGACATCTCAAATAACAACCAGTTTTTTAACAGTTTTTTAAATGAACCATCGTTTATTGTAAATATGTCTTTTGTGACAATTGTTCAAGAGAATTACTCTTTAATTTCTGCCGTTCCGGCGTTTTCTGGAATTTCTGTCTTTATTAACCACAGTGGCTGTAAAGCGCACAGGTAAAAAAATAACTTGAAAAATTATTAAAATCATCAATGGTAAAATATTTTGACCGGCTTTGTTCATGTTCAGCTATTCCACACCATAGTTTTTTAAACTGTCAATTACTATCCATTCCTGGAGCAAAGACCAACGGTGTACGATTGTCGCTCGTAGTAGAATCCGGTGATTGCAAGCCGGGCTTGCGGCTGTTGTTCCTGTATGGCTTTGTTAACGTTTTTGGCCAGCTTATTTTTGATGCCGGGGGCGTTGTTAAAGACAACTGCTCATCGCCTGAAAAATCGCCTTCGATAATTGCATAGTCATCATCCTGGCTGATAATATCTACCGGGAACGGTATGAATTTTTTTCCTTTATCTACATACACAAACTTGACGCTGTCTTTTTCAAAAATGCAATCCAGAGGAATCGAGACAACATTTTCCATAAATCCGGTCTCGATACGACAGAGCGCCGACAGCCCGGGCGTCAGAGCTTGAACTGTGCTGTCAATTGTGACGATTACCTCAACTTTTCTTATTTTAAATTGCCGTCTGACCTGTCTGGCCATATTATCAACATTTTCAACATGGCCTGGTAAAACCAGGTTATTCAGGTTTGGAACGGTTACGTGTGCTTTTTGACCCTTTTTTACGCGTTGCGCTTCGCTTTCTCCCAGTTGTAATTTTACCTGCATAACCGACATGTCTGGAATTTTTACCAGCGGCATACCGGGATAAATCTGATCACCGAGTATCAATTTTTCATCCGTAATCCAGTTCTCTTCATAAATTACGATTCCTGCAACCGGAGATTTTATCGTGAGCAATTTCAGATTTTCTTGCAATTTTTCAACCCTGTTTTGTACCTGCCGGATTATCAGATTCATGTGTTTACGTTCTTCATTCTGGATTTTTTTCAGAGCTTCCATTTTGAGCCGGGCTTGTTCCGCATCAATTTCATATCTTTCAATTTCCAGTTTTTTTATTTCCCGGGTTTTTAAAGGCTCAAATTCCAGTTTTGCTAACTGTAATTGCGCGGCTTGGGCTGATGCCTGGGAATTAAGGTATTGGGCCTCATATAATAATTGCTGCAAGTTCAATTCAGCTTCTTTATTTTCCGCATCAGCTTTTGCAATTTCAAGTTGATCCAGAGCTGTTAAATATTGATTTTGTACTTCATCCATCTCTAACCGTACTACAAGTTCGTCTTTGCCAACCCGGCTGCCTTCAGGTAATAGCCAGGAAACTTTGGCAGTGTATGAAATGCGTGGTGAGGTAATTATGTGTGATCTTACCGCGTCCAACTCTCCGGTTGTTTCAACATAGCTGATATAATCCGAGCGGGTCAGGGGTACCGTTATGTGCCTGGCGCTGTCCGATTGCGATCGGCAAGAAAATAAAGAGACGAGTATTATGGTAATCGGTATCAAGTATTTCATAATTGTATACCAGTTATAACTGGTCATTATTATTAAACGTTCTGGTTATATACATGTGTTTTAAAATTATATTAATTAAACAGGATTTTTCCAAGTAAAACATTGTAAATAATCTGTTTGCAGATTTATCATCCGCCTTTACAGTATAATACTATTGAAACACGTAATAGTCTATTCTTATGCCGGATTTTAGCGTCCCGTTTAATAAAACAGGTATTTTTTTCTGATATTTAAATAACTCTGTATCTTTTCGTCCAGATTTTGATATATTACTTGGGCGTCAATATCATCAAGAATTTGCAGGCGCACCCGGTCTGTGCCCATGGCGCGGTCGAACATGACAATATGCTCCGTTGGAAACAGAACCTGCTGCGGATAGAGCTTATGCAAAGTTACCAGGATATGAATTTGTGTGAGCATGGGACGGTAGGCTTTGATATTGGTGATATGAATTTGCACACCCTGGATTTGTTGATTCTGAAAAGAAAAATAAAACGGACTGTAATATAAGGGTCGGAAATGGACTCCCGGTAAATCTCTGGCATTCAATGAATCGGCTAGTTGCCGGCTATCGATCCATGGCGCACCGATCAATTCAAACGGCAGGGTATAGCCAACGCCGCCATGAATGGTTTGCAGTTCGCCAAGGCAGCCGGTGGTAGCGATAAAAAATGGCGTATCCTGCCGGGGTACATGCGGGGAGGTGGGCGCCCAGGGCAAGCCGGTATCGGCAAAGGTCATGTGCCGTTGCCAGCCTTGCATGGGCACCACTGTCAAATCTGCATTGATCTTGAATTCTGTATTAATAAACGCGGCCAGTTCGCCGATAGTCAAACCGTAAATGTAGGGAATCTGGTACAAGCCTATGAACGACTTGAATGCGGGTTCCAGCATGGGGCCTTCCACCAGTTCGCCGCCCAGGGGATTGGGTCGATCGAGCACCAGGATGGGGATTTGGTTTTCCTGCGCCGCCTGCATGGCGTAAGCCATGGTGTTAATATAGGTATAAGCCCGTGAACCAATGTCCTGAATATCAAAAATCAGCAGATCAATATTTTTCAACATATCAGGGGTCGGCTTTTTTTGCTTGCCGTAAAGACTGTACACCGGCAGGCCGGTTTGTTCATCAAGGGAATTTTCGATTTGCTGGCCGGCGATTATATTGCCGCGCACACCATGCTCCGGGCCGAATAACGCAACCAGTTCAACATCGGGGCGCCTGTACAGGGTATCGATTGTACCGGTCAGGTTGGCGGTTATACCGGTAGGATTGGTTATGAGGCCAATGCGTTTGCCCTGCAAAAGATCTATCCGTTCTTGTAATAACACATCAATACCCGGTTTAACCAAAAACGTTAAATTGTTTTGTGCCGGGGCTGCCGCCGTTAGAAACAGCAAAAAAACCAGGAGATATTTACTTGTTCTCATATATTATTTACCAATCATTCACCAGCCGACGGCGGGTCAAGCGGCAGAAAAAACACCATGACCATACCGGGTATGGTAAAAAACAGCACAGTTATAAAAAACTGGGTATAGCCCAGCGCCGCCTGTAAAAAGCCGCTCAACATGCCGGGAATCATCATGCCCAGCGCCATGATACCGGTACTGATGGCATAATGCGAGGTTTTGTATTTGCCGCGGGCATAATACATTAAAAACACCATAAAAGCGGTAAAGCCCACCCCATAACCGAATTGCTCCACCGCAATCATGCCGTAAATAGTGGCAAGCGATGGTGTGTGCATGGACATATATACATATACAAGATCGGGTAGATTGAGCATGATCGCCATAGGCAAAATACATTTCTTTAAACCATACTTTGAAATGAACCAGCCGCCAACCAGGCCTCCGGCTAGCAGGCAGATCACCCCGACTGTGCCCTTGACCAGGCCGACAGTTTCATTGCTCAATCCCAGACCGCCCGCAGCGACAGAATCTTTTAAAAATACCAGGCCCATCTTTTCCAGCATGGCCTCACCAAAACGATAGACCAGGATAAAGATAATGACCGGTATAATTTTTTTCTGTTGAAAATAGGTTTTGAAAACCTTGAGGAACGATTCCCGCTGCGCCTGCTCGTGTACAGAGTTATCAGCAGCAGGGTAGGGCAGGTAAAAACGATGGAATACAAACGCCAGCAAGAAAATTACCCCGGCCAGGGATAACGCCAATTGCCAGCCAAGGATGGTATTTTGTAAGGCAGTTTGCCAGCGACCGGCCAAAACCACCAGCGCCCCGGAACCAAATATAACCGCAATCCGGTAAAAAGTTGAGCGGACGCCGATATACAGCGCTTGTTTGTTTTCATCCAATGCCAGCATATAATAGCCGTCAATTGCAATATCATGCGAGGCGGAGGCAAAGGCAATGACCATGAAAATACCCACCGATATCAGCATAAAGGCGGACAAATGCAGGCAGGCGCCCAGCGCCAGCAGCAACACGCCGATGCCGAGTTGGGTATACAATACCCAGGCGCGTTTGGTGGCATGAATATCAATAAACGGCGCCCACAGCATTTTAATGACCCAGGGCCACATAAAAATCGACGTTAAACCGATGACCTGGTTGCTCACCCCGAAATCTTTGTACATTATTACTGAAACAACATTAACGATAATATAAGGCAGCCCTTCGGCAAAGTAAAGTGTCGGTACATACAGGGCCGGCAGTCGTTTATACGTTTCCGGTTTGTTCATTGCAGTTCTGCTTTTTTAGTGACAGGGTATAAAAAAAGCCTCCGGTACGAGGCTTTATAATTTCTTTATACAATTTTTTTTATGAAAAATTGCGCGCATCTGTCTTGAGGCGCTTTATTTCATCGCGGATCTTGACTGCGTCTTCATAACGCTCGTCCTGAACGGCTTTGCGTAAATCAACATTCAATTGTTCGAGGCGGTCGCCGGGAGTAACTTCCTGGCTGCGTTCCGGTTCTTCCGCACGGGTATCCTTGTCGGTGATAGCCGCTTTGAGCATTACTTCTTCTTCGACAAATATATCGGCTTTCATACGCAGCGCCAGGGCTATGGCGTCGCTGGGCCGGGCGTCGATATTACGGGTTTGACCTTCCACTTCAAGACCCAGCAGGGCAAAATAGGTGTTTTCGCGTAAATCATTTACAATAATGCGGGATATTTCCACATCAATGGAATCCAGCATGTTTTTAATCAAGTCATGAGTCAGGGGCCGCGGAGGCGCGATATTTTCCAATTGCAGGGCAATGGCTTGCGCCTCGGTCGAACCAACTACTATGGGCAGCCATCGGTTCATTTTTTCATCTTTGAGGATGACAACGAAACGACTGGTCGCAGTGTCGAGTGTTACTCTTTCAACCTTTACGCGAACCAACATGAATACTAACCTCCGAATTCTTTTTGCATAAATTACTATTTATAACATGGATATATTAATAAATTTTCAATCCAGTGTCAAGTTATATTTTAGAATTTGCGCAAATGGGCATGGAGAAACGCAGGGCGTTTGTAGTCCCCGCTTTAGCCGGAGTAACTCCGCCTGAAGGCAGGACTATAAACAGCAAGCCCGGTCATCGAGTAGTCCCGTTGCTTCACCTTTCGGGACGTATCGAGATGACTGTAGTGTTTCTTTTCTGATCACCCGGGATCATAGAGCCGACACCGGCGGATCATGATGGAGGCTGTATCAAAAGCCCCCAAAAATGTAGAATAGGTTACAAATATGAATAAAAAGTTTTTCATGTCATTCCGAGGAGCGAAGCGACGAGGAATCTTTCTTGCTTAAATATTGTAAAAAAAGATTTCTCGCTTCGCTCGAAATGACAAGGTGGTTTTGTGTGATTTGTGTTTTAAATGACCATTCTTAAATTGGGGCTTTTGATACAGCCCCGCATAATAAAGCAGGGCATCTTGCCCTGCCGGGCCACAGACCCGTTATGCAAACAATCGTTAAATAAAATTTTGGGTTGGGGCAGTTCATGCCCTCCAGCATATAAATTACTTAAAACTCAAACTTGACTCCCAAACTGGGTATGAACGGCAAGATGAACGGATCACGATTTAGTTTTGGATTGAAAAAATGGCCGTTCTCAAAAGAATGAGTAACATAACACGTCCGATAATATAAAACATTCTTGCGGGCGTAAACATTATAAAAAGAAAAATATGGGATCATTGTCCAGGTACGGTAGTTTTTGGTAATGGAAATTTGCATATCCAGGCGATGGTAATAGGGATAGCGTATGCGGTCGCGATGCAAATCCATCTCATAAGGAGCAAAGTCAACAGAACCGAACCCGGGTTTGGAAATGGGATACCAAAAAAAAGGAAGATAACCATAGTACCCTCCCGGCCAGTAGGGTTGGCCACTGTGGAATTCCCAGTACACATACACATCGACATTGCCGCGCAGCCGCTTTTGCAGGGAACACTGCACCCGGTGCCTCTGGTCGGAATTGGCGTCCCAGGTGATTTTATTATACGTCCGCTGTGTGCGGGACAAGGTGTACTGGCCGTTAAAATTCCAGTTCCGCCATTGTGTATTTATGGCAAATTCCGCGCCCCAGGCCTCACCTGTGCTTGGCGTCATAACCGGGTTCGCGCCGGTTATTTTCAACTGGTTGGCAAAGGTTTTATAATACAAGGTCGAATGTAAACGGGTGTTCGAAAATATTGTCCGGCTCATATCCAGAATATAGTGATTGGCGGTTTCGATGCTGCCGCCGGTTTCGACCGGAAAGTACAGTTCCAAAAAGCCGATCAGTCCCTCTTCGAGCGAAGTGGCAATGCCCTGTGAAAAACGCCCGGCTGCAGCGGTGATTTGCCAGTTGGGTTGGGCATAGCGAATATTAAAGCGCGGTTCAATAACTGTATTGGTAGAAAAATTCCATCTGGTCATACGCACTCCGGGACGCACCGAAAGGCTGTCGGCGATTTGCACCGTTGTTTCCAAAAATCCCGCCGTATGCTGAAAAGAGCGTTCATAATGGAACAGGCTGTCCGGCGCATAATCGAAAAACAGTTTAAAATGGTATTTATCCTTACCGGCGTACAAGCGGTTCCAGGCATAGTCGGCGTTATAACGGGAATGTTCGAATCCGGTCAGCCAGAACCACCTGCCATGTTCCAATTCGTATGAGTATTTCAACCCGGTTTCGGTAAAACGGTTATTGGTTTCCGTCTGGTTGTCCCGGTTATAGATCCGGTTGGCCTCTATAACACTCTCTTTATCCTCAAAAAATTCGGCGTTCAGGTTGTCCGGAAATTCCAGGCAAGACTGTTTGTTATAATCAT
>CAYNSO010000055.1:0-1956 GCA_964399735.1 uncultured Cytophagia bacterium | reverse complement strand
AATTCGGCGTTCAGGTTGTCCGGAAATTCCAGGCAAGACTGTTTGTTATAATCATTGTCATAGCCGCTGTGATAAGCCGTAAGATGCATAGCCGTGTTGCGGGACGGACGATAATCCCATTGCGCGCTGAGAATTTGGTTATTCCAGGCGAGGTTATCCCGCAAAATATTATTATATTTGGCTGTGGAATTATCGATAGAAGAATATAGTATCTTTTTGTCGCTATCATCATCATTTAAATTATCGTGGTTGGCAAACAGGGTTACCTGCAGGTGATGCTGCAGGGAAGGATCGCAGGCCAGTTTAACCACATAATCCGTAAAGCTGTAGGGAATTTGTTTTACCCCCAGTTTTTGTACAAGATCGAGATAGCTGGTACGGTACGAGGCCAGCCAGCCGATCCGGTCGCCGAGTTTGCCGCACAAGGTAGCGTCGGCGCCAATCACCTGGATATTGGCGGCGCCCTGAAAATCTTCCTGCGGCTGGCGGGACTGCATGGCAATGACCGAACAGAGCCGGTTGCCGAAATAGCTTGAGAATCCGCCCGGCGACACGGTAACGCCGCCAAGCGCGTCCGCATTAAAACTGGTGCCGATGCCCAGGAAATGGAACGGGTAATACACCGGCGCGCCGTCCAGCATTACCAGGTTTTGATCCATGCTGCCGCCGCGCACGTACAACTGCGGCGAGGCTTCGTTGCTTTGCACAATGCCCTGCTGTTTTTGCAGCGCCCGGTAAATATCCGTAAACCCCACCTGCGGAATAAGCGCTATTTGTTTGGCGGTAAAAGAGCGCCCCGTCGGGTCCATAGCGATAAGGCGGCGTTCCAGTAGAAAACGGGTTGCGGATACCGATATTTCCGGCATATCGATCACAACCGGCTGTAAAAGAATGTTCAGGTATAATGAATCGCTGCCATTAAACGATACCGGAATAACCTGCGGCTTGTAACCCATGTAGCTTATATGCAGGGTATCGTTGCGATTAGTAAGAGTTGTAAGAACAAAATGTCCCTGCTGGTCGCTGCTTTGCCCGGCGCCGGAGCTGTGCAATGTGATATTTGCTAAAGCCAGGGACCGGCCGGTTTCCGCATCGGCAATATGCCCGCGCAGAGTAAATTGACCAAAAACAGTCGACGATACTGCGAGTGTTGCAAGCAACAATGATATGCAGAACTGTAATACATGCTTTCGTTTCATTGATTCACCTCCCCGGAATCCGGTTCCACAACTTTAACATGAATCCAAAAATTACTTTCAGTCCGGTTGATAGCATTGAAAAAGCCGAATCCACCCTGCAAATCGATGTACTGCTGCCTGATCCAATCTTCCTGAAGCTGCGCCAGGGCAGGATCATAATCCGGCAGCGCATCGGGGCCAAGCCAATCACGATCCTGTTTATGAAAACCGGCAGAAGAATCATAGGCATCAACCCACATGGAAACATTAGTCAAATAATCGGTTAACTGTTCTTCACCAATCACCCAACCTGCATAAGGATAAAAGGGGATGGAAATTTTTGAGTAACTTGAATATGCAATCCCCGCTCCAATAGGCCCGGTAAGAACTTTTGTACCGGAGCAATAGTAATAAGCTCCGGATGACGGAAGCCATTCTACCGCCGGCAGAACCTGGTGGTATTTCGGATTCGAGCGCGGACCAAGCTGGTAGTATAGAGTATCGCCGGGCGCCGGGTCGATTATTGCAAAGTCTCCCGGCATTCGGGTGGTGGCAGTAATGCGATGACCACCGGGGAACAGTACGTTCAGGGAGTATAGCGAATCCCCTTTTAACGGTACGCAAGGTGGAATTTCCTCATATCTGCCATTGCTCAGGTAGCGGAATTGCGAGGATTGACCACAACCGGACAGTGTTATCACAACGTTATCATACCAGTAGGGCAGACTCTCCGGCACAGTGCGGCCGACCAGCACAATTTGTTTTTCAAGCTCCGGCG
>CAYNSO010000054.1:0-24468 GCA_964399735.1 uncultured Cytophagia bacterium | reverse complement strand
TTCGCACCTGGGTGGTGCGCAACGCTTGTCCCGGCAACCCACACTCTATTTTGTATAAAAATCAATCATCACATTGATCGCTTTTTGACACACCGGGCAAAATGGCGTAAGACTTTTTGAAAACATGCGACAATCCGGCGCAGAGCGGAACATACCGGTAGACAAATACCCGGCGCCTTCGTAACAGCCGGTTTGCGCTTGTTCATTCGCAGCCATTAATAAACGCCGCATTTGTTCTTCAATCATGATATATTCCGGCGTATCGCGTTGCCAGGAACGCAACACAACCCCCAGGGAGTCATAAGCCGCTTTTCCCCAGAGGGTCGGTATTGGCGTGCCCGGAGTGATCAGATCGGCCCATTTTGGCTGCGCCGGGTTCAACAGCCGGGTAATATTCGGTTCCCAGGGTTCGATTCCCTGTGCATAAAATTCCTCATACGCCGTGTCGGAGGTATAATACTCATCCGCCAGCCCGGCAAAGGCATGGCCAAATTCATGAGTAAACACATAATCGGACCACCATTCCGGCTGCCCTTCAGCATGACCGGTAAAACTGGTGGAATACCAGTTAAAAATTCCTCCGCCGCCATAGATTGTCGAATTGATGAGAATATAGATTTGGTCGTAAGGAACCAAAGCGGCAATATTGCGTACCTCCCTGTTTGCCAGGGTTAAAACATAGCGCGGCGAGTCCAGCGAATTATAGCCGGCGCCCAGCGCGGTTTGCCGCCATTTACCCATGTGTGGTTCGTCAATGCCTGATTCTGCCGATTCTACCAAAACCAGCCAGACATTAAAGTCCTTCCGCCTTTTTTTAAACGGTTCAGTATTAAAAAGTTGTTCCGTATAACGTTTTACATCATTGCGGAATTTATTCTGCTCTTTACGGGTATACCCGTCGCCCATAATAACAATATCTACTTTTTTATGAACAGATCCATTATGCAGGAATTGCTCTGTTTTCCAGGGCAATTCCCGCTTTTCCAGGTTAACAAAACGGGAACCCGGCTCAATTTCAGCGCTAAACGAATCGATAAAAACATTTTGCTTGTTACGAACAGCAATAACCAGTTTTATATGGTATTTGGGGAACGGGAAACGTACCGTTTCGTGCATGGTTTTGTTTACACTGCCGCTGAGCGCTTCAACTGTGGTTTGCCACTCGCCGAATACCGTACAATAACCCCGTGAATATAATAGCCGTCCGGTAGCTGCATCAAAAACTTTAACCTGGTATTTACCGAGATTGAGCGTATCAACGAGATTGACCCTGCTGCCGGGCCAGTCTCCCTCCTGGTATGCCTGATCAAGACTGAATACTTCATTATAGGCAGTACCGGTATGGTAATAATCCACCCGCATGGTTTTCCCGGTGAACCAGGTGTCATAATCACCATTGGCATGTCCGGCAAGAACCAAAGCCAGCAGCAATGTAATACAGATTCCTGTTCTTTCCATAATATGTCCTGTTTGGGGTTTTTTTTAAATATAAAACAATCTAATAACATTGTCAATACCGGTAGATTGATTAGCTACACGCCATCAAGTATTATCCTTTTGCCTGGCTGCCATAAAACGGTTTATTTGAATGCAAATTTGTTAAAAATCCGGGGTAAAAATAAAGCTGCGCTACTGAACCGGGAAAAATACAGTGTATCATTTTTTAAATCATGAAACTTTATTTTTTTACAGTAAACATTGTCAAATTGAGCTGAAAAAAAACATCACCATTAACGATAAAAGGAATAGGCAGAAGCGCTTGATCAAAGGTGAAACGCCCCTCCTTCCCGATTTTCTGCCGGAAGAACAGGGCTGGAAAAGCTGGTAAAAAAAACAATACCAGCTTTAACCTGCCTTTTCCGTATACAAACCGGGGTACAAGAGCAATAAATATATTCCACAAAAAGCAAGCCGTATCCATCTGAATACTTTTTTTCATCAAATTTCACTTAATTAAATTGAAAAAAATTTACTTTTTTGTAATAATTTTTTTATTAAAATTTATTTTTTTGTGCTTTTTAACAACACTATTATAGAGTTATGGTAATTTTACAAAAAATATCTAAACTATTTCCAAAACCTGCCGATAATATAAGGTTATAGCTTTTAACTAAAAATACTTTATCGACCTGCGTTTCAATGTTGGCAAAGTAATTGCTGTTCTTTGTTAACTAGAATTGAATCATTACAACCTGGAATAATTATGAGAAAAACAGTTCGTTTCCCAATATCAATCTTTTACCTAGTTCTAATTTTATCTGCCACCGTTGGTCTAGCCCAAAATAATGCTTCGGCTTTATCACCATTGTCGCTTACTCTGGCAGATGCGATCGACCTGGCATTACAAAATCAGCCTGCGCTTATATCTTCCGAAAAAGCAGTCCAGTCGGCTCGGGCGCAATATAAACAATCCCTGTCTACCTTTTGGCCATCGCTCAACGCCAGTGGCTTTTATTCATGGATGGATGAAGACCCGGCTATGATATATCCCGCTTCAAAAATGGCAATCCCGCCCCTGGATATGTCCGGCTTTATGATCCGCCTGCCTGCCTTTCCGATCCCGGAACAAAAAGTTAAACTGATGGATCAGGAAAACCTGCTGGCTTCAGTCAACCTCACATATCCGGTTTACACGGGGGGGTTGCTGAGCTCGCTTCGCAAGCAGGCAAAGTATAATATTGAAATTAACCGGCAACAACAGCGTAAAACCGAATTACAGGTTATTCATAACGTTAAAAAGTATTATTACAGTGCATTACTGGCCAGGGAAACGCTGGCAATTGGTCAGGAAGCCCTGAGCCGCCTGGAAGCCACTTTATCGTTGACCGAAAATCTCTATCAAAAAGGCTCTGGTCGGGTAAAAAAGACCGATTATTTAAAGAACAAAGTGATAGTAGAAAATGTTCGCTCACTTGTTGCCGACATCCAGTCCCAATCGACTCTTGCTTTGGCGGCGCTGGTACATGCTATTGGTCTGCCCTGGAACCAGCCGGTTATTATAACCGAAAAGGAAATTCCATTTATCCCGCTTGAAATGGATTTGCGGAACTATATAGAGCAGGTTTATGTACACAACCCTGATTGGGCGCAAGTTAAAGCGGCGCTAACAATCTATCAGGCGCAAATCCGGGAGGCGAAAAGCGGCTATCTTCCCAAACTGGCAATTACGGGCAGTTTGAATTATATTATTAATGATTACGATTACGGTATTGTTAACAACGGCACAAAAGAGACCTGGAGCGTAGGGTTAGGTATGCAGCTGCCGCTTTTCAACGGTTTTCGCACCGCAAATAAAATTAAACAAGCCAGGGCGGACTATGAAAAGCTGGAATCGCGTCAGGTTGAGTTGGAACAGGGTCTGGCATTACAAATTCATCATCTTTTTTTAAAACTTGCTACCGCAAGGGAAAAAGAAACCTCGCTACAACTTGCCAGGGAAGCTGCAACAGAAAACCAGCAATTAACCGAAAGCGCCTACCAGATCGAAATGGTGGATGAACGGGAACTGATTGAATCCCAGCTTATCGCCTCCTTTTCAGAGGCGCGTTACCTTGCGGTTCTTCTTGAATATGCTATTGCGCAATCCGAACTCGAACTGGTGATTGGTTGTGCTGTTGAAGAAATAACAAATCATTAAATGCAGTAACCAAGATCTCCGGTATTTATTATGAAAAACAGATTATTTATCATTTTGTTAATACTATTAGCTTTAATAATTTTCCCATGTCAGAAAACCCGGGCCCAGGAAGGGAAAAAACCAATCATGGTGGGTTTTCCGGAAAATCATTTTAACGATATCGACATGCGTGACGCCAAAGCGGCTATTGAAGTTTGGGGTAATAATCTCGCCTTACTAAAACCAACTAATTACGATCTGCAAACGATATTGTTCAAGGACATGCAAGACCTTGAACAACTTTACATGCAAAAAAAAATTGATCTGCTGTATTTGCCGGTACTCGACTATTTAAACATGAAAGATAAACTTGGCGCTGAACCGGCGGTATGCGGCGGATGGGGGCAGGAATATGGTGATACCTATATGTTGCTGGTCAATAAAGAATCCGGTATTACTACGATTGCCGGGTTAAAAAACAAAGAACTCCTGGTTTATCCGGATGGAAGCGAAGAGTTGATAAAATACTGGCTTGAGGTGCAATTAAGAAAAAACAATATGCCTGCAATAAAAAACTTTTTTAGCAAAATAACTCCGGTTAACAAAGCTAACCAGGCATTGTTACCGGTCTTTTTTAATCAAAAAACTGCCTGCCTGATTAAAAGGCATGTCTATACAACTCTGAATAGTTTAAATCCGCAAATACAGGAAAAAACGCACGTCATTATCGAGTCCCCCCGCTATATCCGCGAAGTGTTTTGCGTCAACAGCAAGATCAGCAAGGAAAATCAGGAATTGATCCATGACATCATCATGTCAATAAATGATGACCCTGCCGGCAAACAAATTCTTTTACTTTTTAAACAACAAACCATTCTACCTTTCAAGCAGGAATATCTAGACAGCATTCAACAACTGGTAATGGAATATAATCAATTGCAAACGAGCCCGAAATAATAAATAATGATTATGAAAATACGAATATCCTTTATAACAGGCTTTATTATAATATTGTTTTTTCCGGTCACTATGATGTTCAGCCAAAAGCAGGGTGACAAAGTTTTTATCGGTATAGGTTTTTGTAAACATATCATCCCGGAAGCAGATATACTTGATGTACAAATATCTCTGAAACTATGGACCAATGAACTAAATAAACTAATGGGTTTAAATTACCAAACCGATCCTGTAATTATCGAAAGCATTCCGGAAATGATGGACGCGATTGCAAAACATCAAGTTCATTTAATCAGTATGAGTTCAATCGATTATATCGCCATCCGTGAAAAAGCGCCTGTCAATGCAGAGTTGACCGTCAGTTCAGGAAGAGACAATCCCAACCGCTTTGTACTTTTAGTTCATCGCAACAATTCCATACAAAACCTTGAGAGTCTGCGGAATAAAAAGCTTATATTGCCTTCCATGAGTACCGGAACAATGCTTAAAATGTGGCTGGATACTAAACTTTTAAAAAACAATCTACAGGATAGCGATGATTACTTTGAACAAATAAAATATGTTAGCAAGGAATCGCAAATCATATTAAACCTTTTCTTCAAACAGGCTGACGCCTGTGTTGTTTCCCGATCTGCTTTTGAAACCATGAATAAACTCAATCCCCAGGTTGGCAATGATCTTTTGGTTATAGCGGAATCACCTGAACTTGTCCGTTCAATTATTTGCCTGGTTAAAAATCTTGACCCATTGGACAGAAACAGAATCATCGATTCTGCATTAAAACTCGATTCTTTTAGTTATGGAAAACAATTTCAAACCTTATTCCGGTTTGACAAAGTTATGCCCGTCAGCGATTCTGAAATTAAAAGCATTGAAACCCTGGTGCGCGAATATAATACATTACAAGCAAAACATTAATCTGAAAAAAGAGCAAAAACTGGTTTTGATCATGAAATTTATAGATATAATCAACACAATATCAACCGGTAATTTTAGAATACCTTTTTTACACGGAAAAAGTATTTTATTCAGAACCCTGTTTATGATATGGCTGTTAATCATTATTATATTAGGCTTGTATATCCTTTTTACTGTTCCCTATCAACGCCAGGTTGCTATCGAACGGATGAAACTGCAAGCGCAGGGGATCGCATCTTCAATCAGCGAAGTGACTGCCAATGCGATCTTGCTCGAAGATTATAGCTTTACTGTTGATCATTGCATGAGAATCATAAACGAGAATCCATCCATAGATTATATAGTCATCACAAAAAGAAACGGCTTTTCGCTTTATCATAGATTTAATCAATGGAAAACCGATACCCTGGGGGGGTACTGGATTAATCCAAAACTGAGAAACAGCCTTTTCATCAAAGATCCAAATTCCAGTAGCCGTGTATTTCATTACTCTTCAAATTTCTCTTATTCCGGAATTGAATGGGGATGGATTCATATTGGCTTGAATATTATCCAGTATAACAAGGAAATTTCGGAAATCTATTTACGTTCTGCAATACTGGCTCTTTTGTGTATTGTTATTGGAATGGGAATTTCGGTATTATTTGCCCGCAACCTGGTCGCGCCTATTCACAAATTGCAATCATTTACAGTTGACTTTGCTGCAGGGAATTTACAAAAACGAATCGCGCTGGATAGCGGCGATGAGTTACAGCAACTGGCAGATTCCTTTAACCTGATGGCAGATGCGCTGCAACTATCGCACAAGGAACTGGAAAACCGTGTTAAAGACCGAACCAAAAAGCTGGCTCGTGCCAATTCACTTCTGAAAAAAGAAATTACCGAACGTAAAGAAGCGGAAAAAGTTATCAAGGCATCATTGCTGGAAAAGGAAATTCTATTAAGCGAAATCCATCACCGCGTAAAAAACAATTTGCAAATTGTTTCCAGCCTGCTCTACCTGCAATCTCGAAACATCAAGGATGAATATTTATTGGCACAATTTCTGGAAAGCCAAAATCGTATCCGTTCCATGGCATTAATTCATGAAAAGCTCTATCAATCAAAAAGTCTGGCTAGTATCAATTTTGCGGATTATATTCAAACTCTGTCGGTCAATCTTTTTCACACCTACAATACCGGTAGTCAGGATATTGATCTGATAACCGATATTGATGATGCTACTCTTTCTATTGAACAAGCGATATGCTGCGGGTTGATTGTTAATGAACTGGTTTCCAATTCATTAAAATATGCTTTTCGTATCAAAAAATCAGGTAAAATTATTATTAGCTTGAAAAAAATGCCTTCACCCATTATATACAAAACAGATCACTATATCTTTTCTGTTCGCGATAATGGAGACGGGATTGCGGAAAACATTACTTTTCAAAACAGCCCTTCTCTTGGCTTGCAGCTTGTTCAAAATCTCACTAACCAGTTAAATGGTACAGTGCAAATGATCCGTGATGGGGGTACAATTTTTAATATTATTTTTGTTCCCGGAAAACACCCAGCAAAAAAATAATATACGTTGACAAGTAGTTTAATTCGTTCAGTAGAAAAATTTACTTCTAGTTCAATGGCCTTGAACGGTTTTATAAAAAAACAGTCTGAATCACTAGTGTTCATGATCCAGACTGTTAATAACTGTCACGCTTTTTCTATATATCCTGTTAAACTTGACGGTTCAAACTATTTTACATCCTTTAATAATATTATTCTTCAAGTTGTATTTTGAACGGAACTTTGAGTTTTTCCCACCACAGGTATGCCGTAGCAGAGGTTCCGGCCAGATCATCAAAACCAAAACAAAGCCATTCATTAAAAGGAGCTTCTACCGGTATAACGGTAACGCGCAGGGCGTCTTCTTCCTGGTTATAACCGTAGCTTCCCCACGAATTATTGTTGTTACTAAATATAATAATCCACTCCTTTTCAAAAGGGATCATGTGAATGCCATATTTACCTGCCGGTAATTTCTGCCCTTCAACCAAAACATCGCTGGTGAATTCGATCGTAGTATTTTCATTCGCTCCCGCCCTCCAGGGATAATCTTTGTTATTGGAATATTGATTACCGGGGCTCAAGCCAAAAGGCACCAACTCTCCCCAAATCACCCTTCCCTTCACCCCGGGACGGGAATATATTATTTCCACCCTGGTATCCAGACCCAGGGTTTGGGTAACGCCGGCTTTCAAACTGAGACGAATTTTGTCCGGCTGGGCAAAGCTCTTTATTGGTGCATTGAATAGCAGAAATACTATGAATAGCATAAATAGATATTTATACATCTTTTTCATTACGCCCTCCCTTGCAACAAGGTGTTAAATTAATTAAAAACAATAAATTGCTCAACAAGCAAGCCGTATATCAAGTATTTATTATAACAACAAAACCTTAAAATTAGTTCCATAAACTGGCGCTGAATCGTTTGGCGCCGGGTTTATTTTGGTGTGCATAGTTATTATTAAGACTTTTCAGCCCCGGTAAACATGCTGTATTCAGTCAGGTAACAAAACCTTCTTTCTGTTCAGGTACTGCATCAAAAGGCATTAATAGACCATAAATTTCAGCAGGAAAATTCAAGTTCCATGCTTTGCCGACCACAGCCTTTTGATACAGCCCTGAACATTACAAATCGTTAAACAACAAAGCCTTAATATTGATGAAACGCGTCGGAAACAAATTGCAACACCACAGGCAGCGAATCACGCCAATACGTCCAGTTATGCGCGCCATCGCGGATACGAAACTCGTGAGGAATTTCCTTTTTACGCATGGCAATATGCGCCAGCGAGTTTCCTTCGTACAGAAAATCATCATCGCCGCAGTCGATGTACCAGCGCACGGCTTTTTTTTGATCGTCCGGCATATTTTCCAGTAAATAGACTACGCTCATTTTTTTATAATAAGCTTCCAGAACACTATCGGGCAATACCTGGTTCTCGTTTTGCGTATACCGCCGCATATTCTTTTTCATCTCTTCCACAGAAGCCGGCCCGGTGGCGGCGCTAAGTGGACAAGCAGAGGAAAACAGCTCCGGATGATGCAGGGCATAAATAAAAGTACCGTTGCCGCCCATGGACAACCCGGCTACGGCGCGGTATTGCTTTTCCGCTTTGATACGCCAGGTCTTTTCAATATAGGGCATGAATTCTTGAAAAAAGAAATCTTCATAACGCCATTCATTCGTTATATCATTAAAATAACCACGCCGCCCGGTATTGGCGTCCGGCATGGCAATGATCATTTGGGTCGCTTTTCCTTCTTTAATGGCTTTATCGGCAATGTGCAATACCTCGCCAAACTGTACCCAGCCGGTCTGGTCGTCACCGCCGCCGTGCAGCAGGTACAAAACAGGGTAAGAACGCTGCGAAGTTTCATAATCCGGGGGCAAATAGATAGCAAATTTGCGTTCACCATTTAAAATTTTGCTGGGCATGGAAAGGCTGTCAAATACTTTACCGGTCTGGGAAAACAACAACGCCGGAATGAACAGCAATAAAAAAAGCGGGATATTTCTTTTTCCTGTCAAGTTTTTTTGAGGCATTGTTCCTCCTGCAAGTTAATGGTTAATACTGTTTATTGATATACCTGGTATTTATTGTTCTATTTCTTTACGGTCATTAAACTGCTATAACTGGCCGCTTCAAGGGCGAATTTTGCTTTTCCTTTACTCACTTTTATCGTTCCAGTCTGCTGCATATTTTTTTGCGCATTGGTAACATATACATACAGTTTTTCTATATTCTTTGGCAGCCCCTGCAAGGTAACCTCCCGGTTGGCTCCATTATTGATGATATGGACAGCATAATCACTGCTGTTAGCATTGCCAAATGCCGCACAATGGATTAAAGGCTGGCTGCAGCTTACCGGCAAAGACAATAAGCCTTTGGTTGTGGATCCTAACTGCTTGAGATTCCAGAACCGCTGTGTGGGCTGCATGGGCCCGGTCTTGCGATATATACCGCCGCCGGTCAATACGGAATAATCAGAGGTCAACTGCCATTGCAATATCGATACCGGCTGGCAGATGGCGCAAATGCGGATATACAAGTCGATTTCAGCCAGAGAAAAAGACGGCTCGGTAAATATATCGGGATAGCTATGTGCTGCCGCATCCGTGCTGCCTTCGCCAATCAACAATGGCACATTCAGCTGTTTGGCGGCATTGGCCCAGATAGCCAATATCTCATCGGTGCAGCCGCGCCACGAATGAAAAGACACCGCACCGATATAGGGATACGTTTCCGGATCGTTCAGCGCCGGATCAATAAATGTAAAAGTGGTGGCATCCGAATTATCGCCCAACAACATTTTGGTACTCAAGCCGCGCTCTTTGAGGTGAGCGCCCAGGGTTTTGATGAGCAGGGCATGTTCTTCGCCGGTTTGCCGGACATTGATGCCCAGATCGGACTCGTTGAATGAAAACATCACCGCTTCAGTTCCATAATGCTCTTTCAGATATACCAGGTAATCGCCAAGAGATTTACAAATCGTTGCCATTTTTTCGGGATTAAGCGGGTTGCCGCGCAAACCGCCCGGCTGCGGGCCACGGCGACGCATGTCTCCCAGTACTGCCCATTGTGGCGGAAACCAGGCGCTGACAATAACTGGCATCTTTAATTGCGACAGTTTTTGCGCCATTTCCATTGCCTGGCGCACCCGGTCGTTCAGTTGTCCGGCATCTGCCGCAGCAATGGGATCAGCATCTTCCTGCGGCTGCCATATACCCCAGGGCATTTCCACACGACCCCAGGTTACATTCAGGTTATCCAGGCAATAATCAATAACAATTGGATCGAGTTGCACATTTTGAATACGAAAGTTGCCGCCAATACCATCAAACGGCCGACCGGGTTTATTGGCGTTAATAATGATCTCTGCCGGTTTGCGGTCAATTTCACCGCCGGCATTTATCGTAAAAGCGTTCTGTCCCGCTTGCCCGTTCGTCAGTGGTCCGGACAAGAGCGCCAGGTAGACCTGCATATTGGTATTGCCCTGCCGCCGGTCATCGCGAATTATGATTTCAGCCGGCTTGTTAAAGACAATTTCCAACTGCCTTTTTTTAGCTGCAAAACGGACGCCTTTTGCAGTTGCATGCACATACTCATTTTGACCGCTTTTTTTACCCGGTTTCAATTTTACAGTATTGGCGGCGGCAGATAAATTGATCAACCGCGCGGTTGCCCCGGCATAGTCTTTTCCGGGCAGTTCGATACATAAAAACACCCCGGCCAACGATGTATCTTTTGCTGCTGTGGCTTGAATATCAAGAATCGCCAGTCCGGGCAGGCTATCCGTTACTGTTTCAGTAAATGATATGGCGTCAAGTTTGGTGGTTATTATCTGCTGGTTGCCGTCGCGTTTATAAAAAGGCCGCTGCTGCTCTTTGGCCGTATGGGTGTATTGTGTCCAGTCCGCGTTGACCAGGCACAGGCTGGTCTCAAACTCCATTAACTGACCATCAACCCGAATGCCGCTTAAATTGCCCCATGCTGTGCATTCAGCCTGACTGTAAACATTGTATACAAAACATCCAAAGATAAACATACACAAAACGAATAATGATTTAAAAACATAACCCCTGGTACAAGTAAACTTCATTCCTCTTCCTCCAGAATATTTCTGCTCTGCAATCCGGGTCGTTTTTATCTGTTACTTTATTTATTTTTTACAAATTCTTGCCGCCAGAAATTCTGTGCTTGATCATGGTTTCCTTGACCCGCCCTGCTTGCAGCAAGCAATTGCATAAACGCAGATGACTGGCAATTGATTCTCGTTTCTTTTATCATAAAGCAATATAAATAAAAACATCAACGAGGTCAATAGTTAAAAATCGGGTGATTTCAGGGACGAAAAATATTACCCACTTGAAATAAACTTGTAAATATTCTATTCAATATATCTTTTTTCCAGGTACCTTAAAACTTTTTTTTATAATCAACACCCGGTAAAAAAATAATTGTTGGCACATAAAAAACCCCCGGCAAGCGTTACAGCCCTCCGGGGGTTTTGATATTTCTTTATGGTCTGTATTTTACTTTAGCAGTAATACCTGTTTAACCTGTTTAAAAGAAGCGGATTTCATTCGCACAAAGTAAATACCGCTTACCACATCCAGATCCTGATCGTTCTTGCCGTTCCACACAATCTTGTGAACGCCCGGTTCAAACCGGGTATCCACCAGCGTCCGCACCGGCTGGCCAAGAATGTTAAATACTTCTATCGTCACATTCTCTTCTTTGGGCATGCTAAATTGCAGGGTTGTGGTACTATTGAACGGGTTGGGATAGTTCTGGCTAAGCGCAAACTCTTTGGGCAGAACCATACCGTCAATTAAAACCTCAACACCCGAGGTTTTTAACATGACCTGGCTCGCAGAATTACGCAGATCAAGATCATGCAACTTGACCGTTGATGAAGCAGTGAGATTGATACGCTCGAATTCCGCAGTAAATAAAGCGCCTGAGCCGGATGCTTCCGCATTCATCAACCGGTCTGCCAGACGGGCAAAAGACACATTCACTGTTCCGGTTTTGGCGTCATGATCAACAAACAACGCTGTAGAGGGTTTATCTTTGGTCCAAAACTCTCCGGCTGCCACATTTTTAAATTGCAATATTGCCGGGTCATAACTGAACTGAATATGCCCCATACCCAAATTCCGAATTTCAGAGACATGCAAATCAACCGTAACATTCTTTGATGTTTGGTTAGTTGCCGCCGGCTGCCATTCAAGAACGCTGTTTGATTTGGACAAGCCGTTGGTATGCGAAAGGTTTTGATGATACCAGTTCCACATCAACGCAAACACAAACAAGTCCTGTTCATTGACAAGGTTATCGGGACTAGTGGTCAGGAACGGCAGGTCGCCATAAGCCGGGCCAATATCTCCTATGGTGGAACCCGCAATGCCCCAGTATGTGGAAAGCATCGCAAAATCAACCAGGGAAATGTAGGAATCATTATTAAAATCACCGCGCAGCCGCGAGACCATGTTGCCGGTACCGTCGTCAACATACGGTGATTCCAGGTCAGGCGTTTCGGTTGTATAGGTTATATTCGCGCCGGCTGGATCTTGCAATACCACCTGGTTAAAGGTAAAGGGCGAATCGCTGGTTGCTTTGAGTATTTTAAACCGCAGAGAATACAACACACCGGTGCCGCTCACACCTGTCGATACTGTTCTGTTCAGGTTGACAACAACTTTATTCGTTTCGGGCGCTGTTGAATCGGTTATTTCAGTACCCAGGAAAGAACCGATTGTGCCACCTGCATACTCGAACGCGGTTGGATCATAGCCGACATCAATCAGGCACTGTTTTAAATTGATCACCGATTGCGCATAAATATCCAGGGTAAAATAGGTATTCACAACACCGGGAATTGTACCCGTTCCAAGTGTTATCCGGGTGCTGCCCACCCGATATTGAGCCGCGTCATACCCGCCTGTGCTGCCACTGGCGACTGTAACCAGAACATATCGCCAGTTATCGGTCGGTATCGGGCTGGGGGATGTATAGGTAATGATATATTGTGAACCCATTATTCTTACCAACCTGGATAAAGTCAATTTCAGGTCTTTATTAATATCAAACTGACCACCATTCACATGATGCGCTAGCTGATCAAATGAATCATTATCCGGTGCAATGATAATTGTGTTAATGCCATTATCAATTAGCAGTTCTCCTGCTGTCGATGTTGTATAGGTAGTAAAGTTATCATTGCTATAATAACTCGTATTAGTAATTAAAATTACCATGCTCATAGCATTATCGCTATAATTCAAACGGGAAGCGGCTGCCAACGCTTCCAATGTGTTATTACTATCGTTGTTATCATTTACAGGAGTAATGGCGTTTACCGAGGCTTTAAATTCCAGGGCGCTTGCTGTCAAGTTTTGAGTGGTTACCAACTGGTCACGGAATGTTACCAACCCGTAACGACAATCCAGTCCCATCGCTGCCAGCGAATCTATCATAACCGGCATGTATTCTTTAAACTTGACGATATTTGCCGCCATATTATCTTCTATATCAACAACAAAGGTAATATCCAGCGGCAGATTATCAGTAGCAGCAATTTGCCGTACCTGGGTAATAGCGCTTGCAACGCCATCTTCTGCCAGGGTAAAGGCTGACGATGGCAACCCGTTAATGGGTAATAATGTATCATTCATGACCGTAGTATAAACCTGTAAAGTTGGGAAATTACGGTCATCAATAGCATTGATAGATACAATTTGTCCGGTCAGCGTTGTGTTTTCGTTAACCTGAATATAATTAACTTTGGTTTCCGTATCAGTTGTGACGCCGTCCGAAACAGTGAGTGTTACTGTGTAGGCGCCGGGTTCATTGTAGATAAACAATGGATTTTGTGTTGTTGCATCAATAATTCCATCGCCATTGCAATCCCATTGCCACGATACAACAGAAGAAGTGGGTTGCGTCGTTTCCGGTAACTCCAATGATTCAACCAGCGCCTCTTTTTCAGGCAAAGGATTAATTTTGCCCAGTGACGGCTGACCGCTGGCAAGAACAGTATTCATACTCGATTGCAAAACATTCACAACCGTTACTGCGCCCGTGGCGCCGTTAATATCACACACATACCAGTAACGCCCTTCTCCGGTTGTCGGC
This sequence comes from uncultured Cytophagia bacterium, assembly GCA_964399735.1. Lineage (GTDB taxonomy): Bacteria > Zhuqueibacterota > Zhuqueibacteria > Residuimicrobiales > Krinioviventaceae > Fontivivens. The sequence continues at coordinate 10,290 of CAYNSO010000054.1, read as the reverse complement.
ACACTGATCGCTTCTACCAGGCCGCTGGTGTTGAATACTTGCACCAAACCGCCCGATGTGGTTATATCCGGCGTGCCCGAATAATTATGCACATAACATTTATAGGCGCCTTCCTGCAAATCATAGATCGTGATCGTCTCCGGGCCGGTGCCGTTGCGGTCATCTATATCAAGCTCCGCATACGGCGCCGAGGTCTCGGAGCCTTTATTGGAATAATATATCTGGTACGATTTACCGCCAATAGATGGAGTAAACAAATGAATATCCATATCTGCAGGGGTTGTATTCCATGTCAACACCACGCGCATATTCCCTTCCTCAATAACCGGGGACAAGGAAATATTTAAAACTGTGCCGGTTGGTGAAATAGTTACATACCGGCTGTAACTATAATAATCGGTAGCGGACGCATTAATCAATTGTGAACCTGCGGCCGAATAGTCGGTAAAATGTACAGTTAATGGCGCATAGCCGCTCACCGGACTTGCAGAAAAATTAGCGGTCAACGCCCCGATTGGAATTTGTTCAAAATAATAATGTCCGGTTGCATTGGTTGTGTCGACATAACCGGCAATTGAAACAATTGCGCCTTCTATTCCAACTCCAGTTATTGCATTTGTTACCTGACCGTTTAAACTGCCGTAAACCTGATCCGAGTTAACAGTGATATATTCCTGCTTTACAATACTTTGGGTTTGGGTTCCGTCCGAAACTGTCAATTTTACATCATACACGCCGGGCGCTGTATAAATATATTGCGGATTTTGCGTCGTGGCGTCAACAACCCCGTCATTGTTAAAATCCCATGCCCAACTGGTGATCGCTTGAGAAGCTTCGGCAAACCCGGCGGTCATATCTTCCGGCAGGTAGCTCTTGGCCGCCAGCTTGTTCAATGACATGGAACTGCCCATACTCGTTTGCAGGGTATTCACCACCGTCACCGCTCCCGTGGCGCCGTTTATATCACACACATACCAGTATTGTCCCTCGCCGCTGGTCGGTATATTGATCGCTTCCACCAGGCCGCTGGTGTTAAATATCTGCACCAAACCGCCTGACGTGGTTATGGCTGGCGTACCGGAGTAATTATGCACATAGCACTTGTATGTGCCTTCCTGTAATTCATAGATCGTAATCGTCTCCGGACCGGTGCCGTTGCGGTCGTCTATATCAAGCTCTGCATACGGTTCTTCATCCGCATCGCCTTTATTTGAATAATAGACCTGGTACGCCTTGCCGCCTATTGCCGGAGTAAACAAATGAATATCCATATCCGCAGGGGTGGTGTTCCAGGTCAACACCACACGCATATTTCCCGCTTCCAATACCGGCGATAACGATATATTCATCGTCGAACCGGCATACATTATCATTACATACTGACTGTAACTATAGTATCCCTCTGCCGACGCCGATACCAACTGCATCGCGGCGGTCGATAAATCCGTAAACTGCACCGTCAACGGCGCATTGCCCGAACGGGGATCGCCACTGAAATCGGGATTCAACAGACCCGAGGGGATTTGTTCAAAGGAATAATGTCCGGTTGCATCTGTCGTGTCTGTGTATCCGGCTATTGTTACTATAGCGCCTTCTATTCCTGCACCTGTTATTGCGTTTGTCACTTGCCCGCTTATACTGCCAAAAGCTGCACCGGTATTAACTGAGATATATTCGGACCTGGTCATAGAATCCTGCTGATCCCCATCCGAAACCGTCAATTTAACAGTGTAAACGCCGGGCGTTGTATAAGTATATTGCGGATTTTGTGTCGTGGCATCAACAACACCGTCATTGTTAAAATCCCACGCCCAACTGGTTGCCTGGGCGGAACTGGCTGCCAGGTTGTCCAATGGTTCTTTGGCCGGGAGCTTTAAAGCCGCGGAAGGGGCGCTGCCGGGAGCGCTTTCCTGAATCAGGTTTTGTATTGTAACGTTACCGGTAGCGCCGTCGATATCACAAATATACCAGTATCGCCCTTCGCCGCTCAGAGGTATATTTACCGTTTCCAAAAGACCGGTATCATTATAAATTTGCACAACCCCGGCTGACTGTATAATAGCGGGTGTACCGGAATAATTATAAACATAACACCGGTAAACACCGCTAAACAGATCATGTATTGTAATAGTTTCCGGGCCATAGCCGTTGCGGTCGTCAACATCAAGGTTGGCATAGGGCGCCGATGTAGCGCTGCCTTTGTTGCTATAATAGACCTGATAAGTTGACCCTTCAATTTCCGGAGTTTTTAGATGTATATCCAGATCATAAGGATTTTGAGCCCAATTCAGCACCAAACGCATTCCGCCTTCAGCAATCGTCGGCGATAAAGATATGTCCATTGTTGTATTTCCCTGGGGAAGGGTTACAAAAGTGGAGTAATTAATATATCCAGATTTGGAAGCTGTAAGAAAGAGGCGTCCATGGGCAGACAAATCGGTAAATTGCACCGTCAGGGGAGCATCACCGGAACGCGGATTAGCGGTAAAATCAGCAGTCAGTTCGGAAAGTGGCATATTGATAAACGAATAATTTCCATCAACGTCTGTTGTCGTCGTCGAGTCGCCCAGCGTAACCGTGGCGCCGGCAATCGGGTCGCCGGTGGTGGCGTCGGTTACCTTGCCGCTCAAACTGGCGCTGTTTTGAATGCTCTCCATAACATGAATATAATTGGTTTTGATTTCCTGATAATTATCTTCTCCAATTGGCGAGAATAATTTGACTGTATAATCACCGGGCACATCAAAAGTCCAAGAGGGGTTTTGCTCATTTATAACATCCATTTCTCCATCATTATCAAAATCCCATGACCAATAAACCGGGGTCCCGCCTGTTGCCACGCCAAAGAAATTTACGGTTAGCGGCGCATAACCACTCGTTACATCAGCGTAAAAATCGACTGCCGGAGCTACAGCCGGACCAAAACAGCAAATGCCGGCATCCTCGGTGCCGAACCAGATAACGCCGGTCGGATCGACCAGAATATCCTTTGACCGCACCGTATCGCTGCTTAAATCACTATTTTCATAATTAAAATGCGTCCATGAAACGCCATCAAAACGGGCAACACCCGCATTGGCAGAAGCAGCCCACACATTTCCAAAGCTGTCAACACCCACAGACGTATATTGACGTTCCGTGTCACTGTCGCCCGTAGGTTCATAAGTATAAATATCATCGTCGGCATACCGGATAATTGAACCGGTTTTCGACGCGAACCAGGCATTATAATTCCAGTCCATAACTACATCGTAAACGGTGTTATCGGTCAGGCCGCCATCCGTATTTTCAACTGACCAGACTCCATTTTCATAAACATATATTCCATCATTATCAGAACTGATAATAAAGGTAGTATGATCCTTATCCATATTAATACGGAGCAGGTTGTCGCCGGGCAGTTCACTGTTTTCTTCTGTATAAACCGTCCAGGCAGCGCCATCAAAGGTTGCCAAACCGGCGCTGGTAGCCAGCCAGACAGAGCCATTGGCTTGAACAAAAATATCGTTCACCTGACCGCCGGTGGGGTTGTACAAAGTGCTGTCGCTTGCACGGTAAACCTGCACGCCGTTATGCAATCCAAACCATCTGTTGCCGCTGCTATCAACCGCCACAGCCAGCACTTCCTGGTTATCAATATCTTCACTAACTGCAAAACTCGACCAATAAACCCCGGAGAATTCGGCCACCCCGCCGGTAGTACCAACGAGTAAATGGTCGGTAAAGGGATCATAACACATCGACCGTACAGCAAACTGGTTCGTTTGACCGAACATGATCTCGCGCGAGTAACCAGTCCAAACATAATTCCCCGGCTGCACAACGTTAACAGAAATATAACCGCTTTTGGTAATGCTGTCCGTTGTGGTCCCATCAGATACTTTTAAAGTAACATGAAAAATACCCGGTTTATAATAAATATGTGAAGGATTCTGTAATTCACTGGTTGTGCTGTCGCCAAAATTCCACTCCCAGGTGGCAGGTAAACCGGTAGATTGATCGGTAAAATTGACCGTCAACGGTAAACTGCCGCTGGTAACGGAGGCCGTAAATTCGGCAGCAAGAGGTTCTAACGTTGGCGGAGCGGTATAAATATACGCTGCGCCTGCCAGTTCTACACTCTCTCCGCCTTCTTTGGCAAAACCGTCTTCAGCGCCAACGAGCACATCGGCGCCGTTGAGAGCAACAGCATAACCAAATTTATCATCGCCATTGGTTTGCGCGTCAACAGGGATTATCTTTTGCGGCGCTCCCCATGTTTCACCCGATTTCTGATAAACATACACCGCGCCATGATCACCATCCAGGTATTGACCGCCAACCACTGTCTCATTATATATTGCAACGGAACTGCCCCACCAGTTATCGCCGGTTATGTCACCCGGAACCAGCGTGGCGTCAGTCACCCATTCTGTTCCGCCATAACTAAATACATAAACATTGCCGATAGTACTGGCCGAATTGGTTGGGCTGCCCACAGCTATATCATCACCATCCAGGGCAACGGATTTACCAAACCATGAATAAGCAACATCGGCAGGTGGATTTAATTGTTGCTCCAGAGTCCAGTCGGTACCTACCCGGTTAAAAATAAAAGCCGCGCCAACGTCCGCTACAGCATTTCCCGAACTGTTTCTACCGTGTGCACCAATCACAATACGGTTGCCGTCCAGCGATATGGATCCACCAAAATTATCATCCCCGTTTACTCCCTCACCTACTCCCTGCAGGGTAATTGTTGCTTCTTGATCCCAACTGGAAACACCCTTTTTATAAATATACACCACGCCGGCGTCTTTCAAGCCGGTCAAATCATGACCAGGAGCGCCAACGGCAATATATTCGCCGCTTACCGACACCGCGCTACCAAAGCCATCGCCAATTTCACCATCGAGTGGAGTCAGTTTTGTCGGCTCCCAGCCGCCGCCGATATATTCATACACATAAGCAGCTCCCGAAGTAGACGGGTCAATATTATCCGGAGCGCCTACAACAACGGCATTCGCTTCAATATCAACCGCTTTACCAAAAGCTTCAGCGCCATTTCCATCAGCCGGCTTGAAACGTTGTTCCTGAATCCAAACAGAGCCTGTTTTTTCATAAACATAAGCCGCTCCGGTAGAATTACCCTGGTCATCTTCTCCCCAGGCGCCTACAACTACCCGGTACCCGTCGCCGGCTACTGCATGCCCGAAATAATCGGATACTGCCGCATCACTCGCCCATATCCTTGTTTCTGTATAATCAACAGCATATAAAGTACTGAAAACAAGCATTAGCAATACAGGAATTTTTAATACAAAATTCTTTTTCATTTTTTGCTCCTTCATATACCGGTAAATAATCATTATTCTACCTGGCTTTAATTTCTATTGAATAATCACTCGACTGCCCAGACCCAGGGCATAGGGGATCAGGACGGCGTTTCCATCATACAACCCCAAATCGGGATTCGTTGCATGATCAAAGGAAACAGCGATATCGGTTTCTCCTGCTGTTTTAGCTTTAAAAAGAATTTTCGCAATTCGGCCACTATCGGAAACTGCACTGGTTGCCGGAAAGACACTGACAATCGCATTAAACGTCCCCGGCACACTGCCTTCCTGCAATACCAGTTTCGTCATGGTGCCGCCATTTTTTTCCATAAAACTTTTTTCCAAATTATAGCCGGCTATTGCCAGACGGGTTGTATCAAAGGAAACCTGAACACCCAAAGTTGTTAAATTCATCATACTGCGGGCATTTACATAAACCGCAATATTACTATCTGCTTGTACAGAGGCTTCTGTCGGCGTTAGCATGATAGCAGGTACTTTGAATTGCATCTTAAGCGATAAAGATCTTTTCTCCCCTGATTTTGCTGTTAAACTATCCTTCCCTTGCAAAACCAGAGTTGTTCCCTCATAAGCGGAAGCAGTAAAATATAACTTTTTCCCGGAAGGCACTGAAAGAGTATCTTGTGCTTTTGTTCCATCCAAAACAAGATTCACACTCTTGACAACAACATTGTCTGCAGCATTGGTTACCACCAGAGTCATACTGGTTAATACCGATGCCAACTGCTTGTTCGGCATTTTTACTGTTGCTGATATATCCGCAGTTTTATCCGTGTTTGGAGTAGTTGGAAGTTTACGGCTACAGTCATTTAACAATAATCCTGCGACAAGAAACACAAGACTGGCAAAAAACAATAATTTTACATTTTTATGAATTATCATCTTGCAACTCCCTGATATTAAAAAATAAAAGAGCTTCAGTTCAATCAATTAATTGTTATTCCCACTCAACTGTAACATCAACCGTAGCCGGCAGATCCTTTGCCTTGTCGTCATCATCGGATTGTTGAGAAATGATATAATAAGCCCCGCCGCCAACCGCGGCCAGACCGGCCAGCAACCAGAGTTTGGAAGAAGACGCAGGAGCAGCCCCGGCTTCTTCGCCGCTAATGGCTGCCTGGGAAGAGGTTCCTGTTTGTGAACGCATCGCAGCCAGTTCGTCACGGGTATATAGAGTTACTTTGTTTATTTTGGTTTTTGCGGTATTGCCCGTCATATCGGTTGCAACAATCTGGTAGGTAATAAATGGTTCGGAAGTCATTGTCGCCGGTATGGAAACTCCAAAGGCTTTGCCGGTTTTTGAGGTCCGCACATCAGTACTGGCAACATAACCATTCAACCCGCCATCCGTGGCAATCCTGTAAAATCCGTCTCTTACTCTGGTTACATTCAAGATCTCTCCGGCGTATACTCTGCCTTTTACCCTGGTCCGCGTCGATGCGTTTGTATATACCCTGGAATCTCGGGTAACTTGCGCCAAAACCGGGACAATTCCTTCTGCTGTGAGTTCCGGTATTGTTCCCGTTTTTGAATTTCCACCATAATTTACAACCAGACTAACATTTCTTATTCCAGTATCATCATTGATATGCGCGGTAATACTTAAAGGCCTGCCTCTATAGCCAATTTTTACCGGTTGATGTGATATTAGCAGAGTATTTGAACTCAAAGTTTGAGCCTGACTTGTATCACTTATAAAGGGCATCGCTATTATTGATGTTATGAGCAGCGACAATAATAATACCAAAACTGTTTCATTTTTGACTAGTTGTCTCATAATGGACCTTTCTCCTTTATTGTAAGGCTAAAGACTTAACCATTTGAAAATCATGTTAATTATCAATAAAACAATAATTTAAATTCTTCTTTTTGTCGATTTGCTAAAATTCTCTTTATCAATATACAAAATTGATTCCATAGTTTAAGCAACAATTTTATATTCTATCATCCATCATTATTGTTAATGATAAAGACGAGTATGGGACTTTATTACGGACATGTTTAGCGACAAGAATCATACACCCTTTAACTATAAATCTTTAGAATATAATACCATAGGTAAAACAGGAAAAGATAGAAATAACTTTATTAAATATCAAGATAAAAATGATGAATGAACCATGTTTTTAAACAGTAAAGCCAGGTGCAACCAAAAAAGTTAAAAATACAGAAAATCCTTAATTATATAAAACAAAATCGGCAGATTTTTTAATCCACTTTTTCCATTTTAAAATTTTAATAACCGGCTTGAAAAACCTTTTTGCCTGGCAACACATGCTGCCAGGCAACTATGATAAATGTAAATCATATTAATAACTGCGGCTATTTTCATCAATCCCGGATTAAATTTAAAACAAAATTAAAATTCCAAACTTATACCTATAGACGGTAGAATGCCAATCCCGCCGGCGTCTTCCAGCTTGCCCTCATACGCATTATAACGGGGAACATCATAAACCTTGCGGTTCAGAACATTCTGAATATCCAAAAAAACAATCAGGGTTCTATTCTCCAGGAACCATTTTCGATCCACTCGAGCATCTACAATGTAATTATTTTTTGCTCTGGCTGAATTATATAAATAATCGGTTTTGCTAAAATCACTATTGTATGGAGTATAAGGCCGGCCGCTGGCATATCTGTATTTGAAACCAACCTCCCACTCTTTATTAAACACATAACCGCCGCCCACATTTACAATCCAGCGTTGATCAAAACTTCCCGCCCGTTCAATGCCATCCAGAGCGGTAAAAGTTGATTTGTTATAACTAACGCTGACAGTGCCAAACAGGGGAATTGCCGAATTCCTTTTTTGCACAAAAAATTCAATACCGCGGGTTTTGCCGCTGCCCTGGCTGGTCAGGGGGTCAATTCCAAACGAAGCAAAACCCTCTTCCGAGCCGCCAAAACCGGCGCCGGTGTTAGCCATAACCAGGTAGCGGCGCGACAAACTGGCCGGGTAATCTGCATATTGTTTATAATATACTTCAATGCTTACTTTGGTATCTTCGCGTACAAGATGCTCAACGCCAACGATATACTGGTTTACCGACACATATCGTAAATTGCGATTTACCTCATTCGCCAAAATCCATACAAACGAAGGCGCCTGGTAATATCGGCCAACGCTGGCATGGAGAGTAGTAAGAGCCGACAACGAATATTCTGTTGCCAGCCGCGGTGATAGCGCTGTTTTATTGGCTATCATATTAAAATAATCAATCCGCGAGCCGGCTATTACCTGAAGACGGTTAAAATACCTGGTAAACTGAACCCAGCCGGCAGCCTTCCAGGAATTATCTTTACGATTGGCATTTAATGAAAACTCTTGCCCAAAATTATCGGTAAAGAGTGGTAAATACATATCCGAACGCAGGGACACAAATTTTGTCTGGGCTCCAACAGTAAGTTCACACGCAGGGGAAATATGATATATAACATTATTGGTTAAAATTGTTTCTCCCTCGGTGGAATTGTTCTTGAATATGGTTTGCTGCAAGGTATCGGCCTGTAAAAAATCATAATGCACCAGAGTTTGACCAAGCGTCATATCCAGAAAACCACCACGGAAAATATGCCGCCAGGTTATGCCGCCGGTAAACTGATCCTGACTGTTGCCCAAAATCCGTGAATTATTATAACGCTTTTCTCCGGTATCATTAAAAAACCGGGTGCGATCTATTGCCGACAGGCCAACAATTTTCAACTGGTCATTAGGTCCCAGCTTGTAATTTACCTTGCCTAAAAAATCCCAGTATTCCGGTACAAAGCCAAACCCTGCGGCTTTGAAAATAAAATCCAGGTAACTGCGTCGTGCTGAAAACACAAAACTACCCTTATTGTTTAGCGGCCCTTCAATATTAATACCAAACTGGCTTGCTGATATTGTTCCTTTGCCGCCGATGCGATCTTGTCGGCCGTCGCGCAATTCCAGAGTCAATACCGAAGATAGCTTGTCCCCATAGCGGACGCCGAACCCCCCGGTGGAAAAGGTGGTGTTTTCCACATAATCCAGGTTAATATAGCTCAGCGGCCCGCCGCTGGCGCCCTGCGTACCAAAATGGTTGATATTTGGCACTTCAATTCCGTCTACCACATACAAATTTTCCGAAGGGGCGCCGCCCCGAACAATCAGATCATTGCGCCCTGCCTGCACCTGGGCAACACCCGGCAATATAGAGATAGCGCGCACTACATCTTCCAACCCCCCCGGTAAACGACGGATTTCTTCATTGGACTGGGTACGGGAACTCACCGGTCGGTCGGAGGATTCTTCAAAATAATTGGGCCGAACAGTAATTTCACCAAACTCTATCACCGTCTCATTCAGTTTGAAATCAATTCGGTGTGGCTTTACCGGGCTGACCACCACTTCATTTTCAATTACCGGCGTATAACCAATTACCGTAGCCCGCACTGAATATATGCCGGCCGGTACATTTTCGATATTAAAATTACCCTGATTATCACTTGCCGCTCCATACATAGTACCAATGACTACTATATTCGCACCGGGAAGTATTTCCCCGGTTGTCAGGTCGGTGACAGTTCCATAAATTTTACCGGTTACATTGGCTAGCGCAACAAATGGATGTATTATGGCAGTCACCAGAATTATTAACAGCAAAAATACAAATTTTGTTCTCATATTCCCTCTCAAGTTATTTCAAGCCTTATACAACAAAGATATTGGAATGTTTATTCTCGATCAGGTTAAAAATTGATAAACAAATTTGTTGATCACAAACTCGGGCTCTTGGTTCAAATTGAAAGATGATCAGACTTTTGTTCAAGTGGTTCGCTTTGCAAACATGCCGGTTCTCGCATATCAACCGATGACCGTTACAAACTTTCAGATCGTTTGCCGGGTTGATATTTAAGCTACTGATTTACATAGATAAAACACGTATTTTATCTTGCTCTATATTTCTGCTCACCCTGGAAATCTATTCCA
>CAYNSO010000053.1:0-24472 GCA_964399735.1 uncultured Cytophagia bacterium | reverse complement strand
AGGGATGAATGTAATCAGGTTGGGTTTGAATGAAATCAACAGATTGCAGTTTTTTTAGTTTTTAAAAAGAAAGGGAGGTCCGCAGATGTCGCAGATTAACGCAGATAAAAGGCGCTGGTTGTTAATCTGTGAGCATCTGCGCAATCTGCGGATAAATAAAAGAGGTTTTTGCCTGCCAAACGGGATTTGACTAATATTAATTTATTTATTTGAATTTCAATGTGATTATTTTATATTGAATTTGTTGGTATGAATAAAATGATAATTTTTTACCTTATAAAAAACTGTGCTTGTATGAAAAAATATGATAACAATATGAAAACCCAATCCCCGGACACCCACCCGCAAGCTGAAGAAAAGCTCATTGAGCTGATACGCAAACAAACCCCGGCGCAAAAAATGGCCCAGGTCAGCGCCCTCACTTTTACCGCCATGCGGTTATCGAAACGCGCCATTGCCCGGGCTAACAAAGACTTGAATGAACAAGAGGTTAACCTGCTGTTTATCGAATACCATTACGGCAAAGATCTGGCGGATAGAGTAAGGAAATATTTGCAGGGGAAGCGGAATGGAAATGAGTGAAATAGAAATAGCTTTAAAACCGGTTATTGATGTTTTTAAAAAATTATCAATTTCGTACTATATCGGCGGCTCGGTGGCAAGCTCACTATATGGAATGGCGCGAGCTACCATGGATGTGGATATAGTTGCCGATTTGGCAGTATATCACATACAGGCTTTGAAACAACATCTTGAAAATGATTATTATATTGATGAGGATATGATAAAAGAGGCAATTATTCATAAATCTTCTTTCAATTTAATCCACTTTAATACTACACTAAAAATTGATGTTTTTATTTACCTGGATGAACCATATCAAAACAGTGTCATTCAACGCAAGTTAACAGATACCTTGGGAGAGGGCAGCGAAAATACATTTTATTTTGCCACACCGGAAGATTTAATAATTAACAAACTATTATGGTATAAAATGAGTCATTTTTCCGAACGACAATGGCTTGACGTTATCGGTATTATTAAAGTACAGGGGAAATCTCTTGATTTACGTTATTTGCAAGTGTGGTCTGCCAGACTGCAAATATCAAAATTGTTAAACAAAGTATTTCATGAATGTGGGATAGAATTATAATGTTTTGGTTGTAGAAATATCATTTCAAAGTCACAAAAACAACCCAAACGACATGCTCCCCTCTGTTTGCTACAAAATGTGATCATTCAAAAATACAGCGCTGCGGGTTCTCAATCGCCCGGCACACTATGCCTTTTATATCCAACCTGGCCCCAAAGTCCAGACCGCGCTGGCCGGGAGAACAGCCGCCGACATCACTTAAAAATCGCCCTTTCAATGAACATCTATCTTTCGTCATTGACAATGGACATTAATTCCGGGGTAATACAAATGTAATATATTTGTTATATTTATGTTGACAATGATTGCATATTATTTTATTTTACATTGATTTGTAAAACATCGGGAAATATAAATGAAAGTTCCGCATCCCATACAATACCAGGGCAGCAAAAGAGCGCTATCCTCTACTATTCTCCGCTATCTTCCTGATAAATTCCCCAGGCTGGTGGAACCTTTTGCCGGAACGGCGGCTATTTCGATTGCCACTGCTGCGCGAAACCGGGCAAAATCCTATTGGATCAATGATTACAATAAACCGCTCGCAGATCTGCTGGCGCTTGTCATAAATTCTCCGGTAGAACTGGCTGACTTGTATAAAACACTCTGGAATCAACAACATGACGATCCCCTGGAGCATTATTACCGGGTAAGAGAGGATTTTAATCGGACGCGAGATCCAAGATTATTTCTTTATCTGCTTTCCCGATGCGTAAAAGGTTCTGTGCGTTATAATTCCGAGGGTCTTTTTAATCAAAGTCCGGATAAAAGACGCCACGGAACCCGACCCGAAACCATGCGGGAAAATATTCTTGGTGTCTCTTATCTTTTAAAGGGGAAAACGAGTATAACATCTCTTGATTACAAGGATGTCTTATCAAATGTAAAGACAGACGATGTCGTTTATATGGATCCTCCATACCAGGGAGTGTGCGGGGACAGGGATTCCCGTTATTATTCAGGAATTGTCTATGATGAATTTGTTATGGCATTACTAGAGTTAAATAAACGTAACATACTTTATGCTGTGAGCTATGACGGTCGGACCGGCAACAAAACTTTTGGCGTTCGTTTACCGGAAAATCTTGACCTCACCTTGATTGAACTGGAAGCCGGACGCTCCTCTCAGGCTACTTTGCTTAATAGAGATGATATTACGGTAGAATCATTATACTTGTCGCCGCGCCTGGCTGAGGAAGTTAAAGCCTTGCCACATTTTCATAAACGACAAAAGGCCGAACAACTCGTATTAATGGAGCCGAAAACTGGTTATGCCGCACAAATTCCCAAAAAAATTTCTTGAGCTTTGCAGTTCTGTTACTGCAAAACGACCTAAAACTGTTATTGACCATATTTTAAAGTATGGTCACATTACAACAGAAGAAATAAAGGAAAAGTATGGATATAATCATCCACCAAGAGCAATTCGTGACGTACGAGAGCATGGCATTGCGATTGAAACATACCGGGTAACAGGCTCTGATGGCAGGAAAATAGCTGCCTATCGTTTTGGTGATATAGCCGGGGAGCAATTCAGAAAACAATCAGGGCGGACTGGTCTGTCAAAAAAGATTAAAAGTTTTCTCATTGAGAAATATGGATGTAAATGTTTTATTTATCTTGAAAAGATGGGTGAACCGGAATTGCAAATCGACCATCGTATTCCTTATGAAGTGGCAGGTGATGTAAAAAACGCTGACCCAGATGAATTTATGTTACTATCCCTCTCGGCAAATCGGGCAAAATCATGGTCTTGTGAGCATTGTGAAAATTGGCAGAATCAAAAGAATATAGAAATTTGTCTCACTTGTTACTGGGCCTACCCGGAGAATTATTCTCATGTTGCAATGCGCCAGATTCGACGGGTGGATTTGTTATGGCAGGACAAACAAGTGCATCAATATGAACAATTAAAAAGAGACGCCAACGAATCGGGGCTGACTATTCCTGAATTTATCAAAGAGATTATAGAAAAAGCAATAAAATCAAAACAATAAATCCAGTTCCCCAGATCAGTAATTAAACAAGGCCCGACTCCTTCAGACGGACATTTTTCACATTAAATGTACAGCCCCTATTTCATCGCAAACACCGCCGTAACCGCCGGAGCAGCGCCCAAAGTCCAAACCGCGCTGGCCGGGAGAACAGCCGCCGACATCACTTAAAAGTCGCTCATTTCAATGGTCATCTATCTTTCGTCATTGACAATGGACATTAATTCCGGGGTAATACAAATGTAATATATTTGTTATTTTTATGTTGACAATGATTGCATATTATTTTATTTTACAACAAGTTGTATATTTTCGGGAAATCTGATGAACGAAAGGAAAAATAATTTGGATGAAGGTAAACAGGGACAACTGCCCAATCAGAATAACCTGCAAATACAATCAACAAAAAAGGCAAGAATCATCTCCCTCTTACCGAAGGATGATTACCTGGATTTGTTAAACGCCTTGACATCATCACTTGGATTTTGGGATAATCCGTTTGACGAGGTGTGGAATAATGTATAAGCAAATTCTTCCCCAAAATTTTCCAGTTGATACTGACAAGATCATCACGTATCGAATACAAAGTTTTTCTCCCTTAATTTTAAATAATCATTTAAAAATGATTCAAATTAAAGATTGCTACAAAGGAAAAAAATAATGATTAAAAATATTAAAATAAACGGGTATAAAACTTTTAACAAATTTTCTTTACAATTAACTGACTTGAATGTCTTATTCGGACCAAATGCCGCAGGGAAAAGTAATTTTCTGGACGCCTTGCAACTCATTTCAAGAATTGTTGGCAGTAAAACTTTAAAAGATGCATTTGATCCCCCCTATCGCGGAAAACCGATAGAATCATTCACTTTACCACTTAGGGGAATTGAAGGCTTGCTTGATCAAGAAATAGTAAAATGTGATTTTATTTTGGATGTCCAGTTATCAGAAGATATTATAAGACAGGTTAATAAAGAGATCAATGAAATGCGTAAAGGATTAAAGGGAAATGAAAAGGAATCAGAATATATTAAGGAAAAACTATTACGATATACCCTCGAAATTGAACTTTTACCTAAGCAGGGTTATTTGCGTGTTTGTAATGAATCCCTGCGAGCCTTGCGACAAAATTTAAAAGCAAAAGAAAGCCGAACTGCGTTTTTAGAAAAAATGGACACCTCACGTCTATCACTGCGGATGGAGGGGCAGGCACATCCCACGTATTTTGATCTTGGCCTGGATTATTCGGCTTTATCAAAAAGTTTGTATGCGCCACATTATCCACATATTACAGCATTTGTCAAGGAACTTCAAAGCTGGCGTTTTTTTTATTTTGAGCCACGTGAAAGAATGCGGGCATCAAGTCCGATTAAAGAAGTTCGTCATATTGGTATGATGGGCGAGGAACTTGCCGCTTATTTGCATGGATTAAAGATCAATCCTGAAAAGCAGAAACGTTTTAATTCTATATGCAAAGCTGTTAAAATTATAATCCCCTCGATTGAAAAGATAGAGACGGATATTGATAAGAAAACCGGGGATGTTGAACTTTATCTTATTGAAAACGGCCGGCCAATTTCATCTCGTTTAATTTCAGAAGGGACACTTCGTTTGCTTGGCCTTCTTTCGATTACAGGCGATAACGATAATCCATCACTAATATGTTTTGAAGAACCGGAAAACGGAATTCATCCCAGAAAAATAAAACTGATTGCAGAGTACTTGAAAAATATAGCCAACCAAAACTCACAAATAATTGTTACAACTCATTCCCCGATTTTTCCCGATGAGATAAATAATGAAAATCTATTTGTGTGCAAAAAAAATAATGGTATTAGTTCCATAACTCCATATCATGAAATCGGGCTATTAAAAAAACCAGGGATTAATCAGGCGCTTGATGATGAGCCGCTACCCTCTGAACGTATTATGCGGGGGGATCTGGATGAGTAAAATTACAATTTTTTGTGAAGATATTGGGCATGAAAAAGTTATTTATGCGCTTTTAACTAAACTATTACCTATTACAATTAAATTGCAGGTGTTATCAGCAAGGCATGGCAGGGGTCGAGCTTTAAGTGAGATGGAAACCTACCTAAAGCAGGTAAAGGCCAACCTGATTGACAGACCAGATGCAATAGTAATAGCAATTGATGCCAATTGTAAGGAATATCAAGGGAAAAAACGCGAAATTGATGCTAAAATACCCATCGGGTTGAATGACCTGATACCTGTTATTCATGCAATTCCGGACCCTCATGTGGAACGATGGATGCTTCTTGATTCTAAAGCTTTTAAGACTGTTTTCGGTATAGGATGCGCAGCACCCGACCAGAAGTGCGAAAAAGATAGATATAAAAGACTTCTTAATAACGAAATTAAAAAAGCAGGGGGTGTTGTTACTTTAGGATGGATCGAATACGCAGATGACATTATTCAAAATATAAATATTGATTCTATTGTAAAAAATGACGAATCGATCAAAAGATTCATTGATGAAGTTAATGATTTAAAGAAGAATTGGAGTATTGAATAATTTCCTCCTCCAAGGGGGAGAAAATGGCTACAAATGAAGTTTTCTTTAAATGAATAATTTAAATTGATTACAATTCTGAAATTCATCTTTGTATTTTTTAATATCAGGCCCGCCTCTCTCAGACGGGCCTTTTTTAATTTTAATAATCCCCTTACTTAACCGCAAACACCGCCGTAACCGCCGGGGCGGCGCCGAGTTCAACGCCGCGCTGACCGGGCGAACAGCCGCCGACCGTCACTTTGAAATCACCGGCTTCAATGATCTTGTCGCCATTGTCGTTGACAATGGACATCAGCTCCGGGGTAACGGCAAACGCAACGGTTTTGCTTTCGCCGGCGGCCAGGGCAATGCGCTTAAAGCCTTTGAGGGCGTATTGCGGCGCGGTCACCGAGGCTTGCACATCGGTAATGTACAACTGCACCACTTCTTCGGCGGCGCAGGCGCCTTTGTTGGTTACGGTTACAGAAGCGGTAACGGTTTCGCCATTCTTTACCGCGGCTTTATCCAGTTTCAGGTCGCTGTAAGCAAACTGGGTATAACTGAGACCGAACCCGAACGGGAACAGCGGTTCTTCGGTCATATACCGATAGGTGCGGCCCTTCATATTATAATCTTCATACGGAGGCAATTGTTTAACCGATTTCGGAAAAGTGAGTGGCAGCTTGCCGGATGGGGCTACGTCGCCAAACAGCACATCGGCAACTGCATTACCGCCTTCTTCGCCGGGATACCAGGCAAACAGCACCGCGTCCGCCAGTTCCATCACTTCGCCCAGCGCCAGCGGCGAACCGCCCATGACTACCACCACCAGTTTTTTATCACCGGCGGCGTTACGCAGCTTTTTCAGCAAGTCAACCTGGTTTTTCGGTAAATCGATATCCGCACGGTCGCCCTGATGGTAAGAGGCAATGGATTCGCCTTCTTCACCTTCAATGAGACCGTTAATACCAACCACAGCAATGGTCGCATCCGCGCCGCTGGCGTTGCCGCTGTACCAGTCAATTGTATTGGGATTTTCCCGATCCAGCAGCGCGCCCTGGTTATAAGTAACCGCTGTAGCTTTGGAAACCTTGGACATGACGCCTTCCAGCACTGTGGCAATCTGCGGATTGAGTCCGTAATAGTTGCCCAGCATGGCCTGAATATCGGTTGCCAGGGGCCCGATAACGTAAACATTTGGCAGATCCTTGCGCAGTGGCAGGGTATTATTTTTATTTTTTAGCAATACAAAGGTTTTGGTGGCCGCCTGGCGCGCCAGCTTGCGGTGGGTGGGACTGTTGATGACATCCACAGAAATGGCATTGTAGGGATTCATGGCCGGCGGATCGAACACACCCAGTTTAAAACGGGTGGTCAGCAGTTCTTTCAGGTTTTTGTCGATGGTTTCTTCATCGGTCAGTCCCTGCGCCACAGCGTTGATGAGGAACGGGTAGGTGCTGCCGCAGTTCAAATCAACGCCCATGTTCAGCGCCATAGCGGCGGATTCTTCCGAAGTTTTGGTCACTTTATGGCCTTCGTGAAAGTCTACCAGCGCCCAGCAGTCCGATACATAATGACCCGTGAAACCCCATTTGCCAAACAGGATGTCTTTCATTAACAGCTTGCTGGCGCAGCAGGGTTCATCGTTAGTGCGGTTGTATGCGCCCATCATCGCTTCAACTTTGCCTTGTTTTACGGCTGCTTCAAACGCCGGCAGGTAAGTATCCCACAAGTCCCGGTTGTTAACAACGGCATTGAATTCATGGCGCAGGCCTTCGGGACCGCTGTGTACGGCATAATGCTTGGCGCAGGCGGCTACTTTTAAATATTTGGGGTGATAGCCCTGCAAGCCTTTAATAAATGCCACACCCATTTGCGAGGTAAGGAACGGGTCTTCGCCATAAGTTTCCTGGCCGCGGCCCCAGCGTGGATCGCGAAAGATATTAATATTGGGGGACCAGAAGGTGAGTCCCTGGTACTGGGCGCGGTTACCGGCGGCGGAAGCAACGGCATATTTGGCGCGGGCTTCATCCGAAATGGCGGTGGCAACCCGGTACAGCAGATCGGGATCGAAAGTAGCGCCCATACCGATTGCCTGCGGGAATACAGTGGCTTCACCGGCGCGGCCAACGCCATGCAGCGCTTCGCTCCACCAGTTATATTCGGGAATGCCCAAACGCGGAATAGCGCGGGCGGTATACATCATTTGCCATACTTTTTCTTCCAAAGTAAGGCGTGAAACCAGGTCGTCCACCCGCTTTTCAATCGGCTGGGTGGGATCCATAAACAGCATATTTGCCGGATTCTCATCGGCCAGGGCCAGCGCGGTCAGCAGCACAACAGCCAGAACGATACCGGTAAATTTTTTCATCATAACAGATTCCTCCAAATTGTGATCGGTTGCTTTTTTGCCATGGTACATTGTACATAAAGTTTTGTAAAAATGCAACCGGAATTGAATTAAATTCTGGAAAAAGAGACGTAAAATCTGATTTATAAATAAACTCTTGGCGTTTCATTGCAGGTTATCTTATATTTATTCAGGAACCAACTTTTTTAATGGAAAAAAAACACAATGATAAAGATCAAATCAAACCGGGGCGTTTTCTTTTTGTTGTTATTCATTACCGCGCTGCACACCAGAGCCTTAACCAGTCCATTGGAGACGCCGAAACTGATGATTTTAGGCATCGACGGCTGCCGCCCGGATGCGTTGCTGCTGGCGCAGGCGCCCATTATGCGGGAGCTGGTGGAAAGCGGTACGTATAGCTGGTATGCGCTCAGCCGTCCGCCCACCAAAAGCGGCCCCTGCTGGTCGTCGATCATGACCGGCGTGTGGAATGACAAGCACGGCGTAACCGATAATACTTTTGCCAACAAAAACAGTTACCAGTACCCGCATTTTTTCAAGCGTTTAAAAGATTTTAATCCTGCCCTGAATACAGCCTCGCTGGTGTACTGGGGTGGTATCAACAGCGGCGTAACCAGCCATGCCGATTATGTACGCAGTATAGGCAATGACGACGACCTTGCCGCAGAAGCTATCAACTTGCTGAACAATGATAACTATGACTGTATTTTTGTGCAGTTTGGAGAAATCGACGCCGCCGGGCACAGTGATAATTTCAGTCCAAACAGCCCGCAATATATTGCCGCCATCGAAAAGATCGACGGTCTGGTCGGCAACTTGTTGGCCGCACTGCATAGCCGGCCCACATACCAGAATGAAAATTGGCTGATCCTTACCCTGGCCGATCATGGCGGTAATGGGTCGCATCATGGCGGAACTATGCTGGAAGAAATGCGCATTTTCATCGGCGTCAGCGGGGATAGAGTAGCGCAGCAGGAAATCGGTAATTTGTTTGTGCTGGACACTCTGCAAGTCCCGGCTTATGGCGTAAAACTGAACGGCGCAAGTGATTATATCGCCATTGCCGATTCCTCTCTTTACCAGTTCGGCGCGGAGCAGGATTTTACGATTGAAATGAATATCAAATCCTCCGGCTGGTCCGGCCATCCGGTAATCATTGGCAACAAGAATGCAGAATCGATGAACAATCCCGGTTTTGCCATACTGCAATGGGATAACGGCACCTGGCTGGTGAATATTGCCGATGGCGAGCATAACCGGCAAATTTCCGGGCCGCTCATTTATGATAATCAATGGCATCACATTGCCGCGGTTTTTGACCGGGACAGCATGCTAACCCTGTACCAGGACGGCATTAAAAGCGGGGGGATTGATATTGCCACTATTGGCGACATTTCCAGCAACCTGGGACTGTGCATCGGTCAGGATGGGACATGGCAATATGATGATTTTGCCGATGTGAGCATCAGTGAATGCCGCATCTGGAACGCTGCGCTGCCGGACAGCGTCCTGCGCCGCTGGATGTTCAGTCCGGTTACTGCCGCACACCCGGATTATGCTGCGCTATTGGGATATTGGAAAATGGATGATGAACAGGATACTATTGTAACGGATTACAGCGCCAACCATGTTCACGGTGTTCTGCATGGCGGGATGCCTGAATGGCTGACAGTCGACGCCCATGTGGAACTGCTTGATTTTGAGAATACCCCGGCGCCCAAAACTGTTGATGTAGCCGTCACCGCCCTGGCGCATTTCGGCGTGTCTATTGACTCTACATGGAAGCTGGATGGACAAGTGTTGGCCCGTGCGAACAAGCCTCTTTATGTGGAGCAAAATACAGAAACACCGGCACAGTTCAGTCTGCATCAGAATTTTCCAAATCCATTCAACCCTGTCACCACAATTCAATATGAAATTCCAGTTAGCAGCCTGGTCACGTTGACTGTGTATGACCGAACCGGGCGCGAAGCGGCGGTATTGGTAAGACAAAATAAGCAGCCGGGTCGGCATACAATAGAATTTGACGGCAGCAAACTCGCCAGTGGTATTTACTTTTACCAGTTGACCGCAGGAGGCAATATTGCAATACACAAGTGTATAATTATTAGATAAACGATATAATTTTATTAAAATTCGTATATTTTATAATAATTAAAAAATCGAATAGCCGGGATTTTTCTATTGCAAAAGAAGTGATTAATTGTTAGCTTGTTTTCATATTAGCTAATGTTCATAGTAAGAAATATTGAGCGCCTGATGAATGAATTGTGGAATAAAAACATTGAAAAAATCTTTTTTCAACAAGCAAGCCAATTTGCCTCTCCGGAGAAATTGTTTTACAGGACAGATGATGGAAAATTCTTTGCTTATTGGACGAAACAGTACAAGGGAGAAAAGACAACTTTACAAAGTAGAAACTCGCTAATAGGTAATTTTACAGAAAAATGGATACGGGATATCATAGCACAATGCACAAGTGAAAAAGGATTATATGCAATCCAGGGAGCTATTTGTGAGAAAATTGCACTTTCAAGAAACTCACCTGCTGATGTAGTTATTACCAAAAAAAATTCTACTATTTTATTGCCTGAAGATATTTTATTAATATTTGAAGTGAAAATGTCAATTGTTTGGAACTGGGAATATATAAATGGTGATTACATTTGTATTGGAGATTACAAAACACATCAAGGTACCCCCGGGTTATTAAGATCAGATTCAATGTTAAAAGCTATAGGAAAAAGTATAAATATAAGAGTATCAGACCCACTCGCGTCAAATATCCCGATAATCATAATCGGCAATACACCCATTACTGAAAGTTATATTCCAAAAGTAGATCATTTAAAAAGGGCCGGTATTACACAAGGTTTTTGGTCTGTTAATCCAATGCCAACAACAGGAGACTCTATTAAACAAACCCCCAATCAAGGATTTTTTAGATTTGATGATTTTATTTCATTTAAAAATTCGGTAAATAAAATCCTGGTGGAAGATCTTTATTATTTTTCCAGTATGAAGAATAAAAAAGAGTTGGGGAGGTTGATAGAAATTGCATCCAAAGAAAATACATTTGAAGCAAAAGCAGAAAAGTTTTTAACGTTTCTCAGGGAATAAATAAATGAATAATAAAATTACCGGCACTAAAACCAGCTCTTTTGGAACACCTGGTCGAATAAACCATGATTCTACTGAATTCTACAATAGTAAATTATATTCTTCTTTTCAACTGCCAGAAGATATTGTGTTTACAGAAAACATGCTTCTCCCGGAACAACTTGATCAAATCTATTGCAAGTCTAGTGAAAAAATGAGTGAATTGCCAGACAACAGTATACATTTAATGATAACATCACCACCATATAATGTAAAAAAAGAGTATGACGAAGATTTATCTTTAAATGAATACCGACTTTTATTAAAAAATGTTTTTCAAGAAACTTTTCGAGTGTTAGTAACCGGTGGAAGGGCTTGTATCAACATTGCCAATCTTGGCAGAAAACCTTATATCCCATTACACTCTTTCATAATTGAAGATATGTTAGAAATAGGTTATTACATGCGCGGAGAGATAATTTGGAATAAGGATACAAGCGCGAGTCCCTCTACGGCATGGGGAAGCTGGTTATCCGCAGCGAATCCGGTTTTAAGGGATATTCATGAATATATTTTGATATTTTCCAAGGAATCCTTTTCAAGAAAAGGTAAAGGCAGACAAAGCACAATAGCAAAAGAAGAATTCCTGAGTTGGACAAAAAGTGTTTGGACTTTTCCTGCTGTTTCTGCAAAAAGTATTGGACATCCAGCCCCGTTTCCAGAGGAATTACCACATCGTTTAATTCAATTATACACTTTTAAAAATGATGTTATTCTTGATCCTTTTTGTGGTAGTGGAACAACTTGCCTGGCCGCATTAAAAGATGAAAGAGCTTATATAGGTTATGATATTAGCAATGACTATGTAAAATTAGCCAAATCGCGTATTCATAATTATCAATCACAATTACAATTATTTAAATAACCTGTTAAAGTGTATAATGAAATACTTGTAACAGCTTTATATTATCATACAATAAAGTAACACAAAAAAGTAGACTATATTTTCCCACTCACAGGGATTGTTTTGTAATTGTGAATATTATACCCCTGCTTTGACTACAGAAAGGATAAAAAAAGGCGCGGCCGATAATCGGCAACGCCTCTTTGTTTTCAAGTGCTGTACATTCTGGTTATACTATTCTTTTTCTTCCCTGGTATACACTTTATAAAGCACCGGCGTAACAAGCAGGGTCAAAAAAGTTGAGGTGGTGAGCCCGCCGATAATCGCCCAGCCCATCGGCCCCCACATTGTACCGCCAAAGATGGTAAGTGGCAACAGGCCGCTAATTGTGGTCATTGCTGTCAGCAGGATAGGCATAAAGCGGGTCTCGCTGGAAACTTGAATTGCGGATACAATATCCATGCCACCACGGCGTAACACGTTGGCATAATCTACCAAAATAATGGCATTATTGACCACAATACCGGCTAAACTCGTCAAGCCGATCATAGCGGTAAAAGAAAACGAATTACCCGTCGCCAGTAAAGCCAGAATTGCGCCGATGATCGCCAGCGGAATGGTGGTAAAGATGATAAATGGCTGGCGGAATGATTTGAATTGCAATATCAGTACAGCAAACATACCGATCAGGGCAATGATAAAATTTGCCCCCAAACCACCAAAGGACTCTCCCTGCGCCTCTTTTTCACCGCTGACGTGATAGTAATAACCGGTTGGCCAATCCAAGTCATCCAGTTTTTTGATGAGTTCATTGGCTTTTTTGTCAATAGAAAATCCGGGCAGCACGTCGGCCATGATAGTATTGCTGCGTTCAAGTTGATAATGGTATATGGTAACCGGACTGGAATCGAATTCGATCGTTGCTATTTGTTTGAGCGGGATAGACGCCCCTGTTGGAGAGGTGATATAGATCCGGTCAAAGTCTTGCAATTTTGGAGATTCTTTGATGGGCAGGCGCACCACAATATCGTAGAGTTCGCCATCGGTATCACGGAATGATGATACGGCGTACCCTGAAAGGCATATTCTGATCGTCATGTTAATATCGGCAAGGGTTAAACCCAGCATAGCTGCTTTATCCCGGTTTATGCGAAACCGCAGATCGGTTTTTTCGCTATCCATCGGATTTCTGATATTGATCAACCCTTCAGTATTGTGGAACATCTTTTCAACCTGTTGTGATAATTGTTTGATTCTTTCAATATCCTTGCCAATTACAACAAAGGCTATCGGCGCATCATTGGGGTGCCCCTGTTCCAGTTGTTTGAGTTCTACTTTGGCGCCTGGAATTTCCTTGAATTCGCTGCGTAATTGTTCAATGATCTGCGGTATATCCTGTTTAAAGTCTTTTTTAATCTGCACATAAATTTGCCCCACGTTGGATTTGGATTGCTGCGGGATGACATTATAGTAAAGGCGTGGATTATCACCGCCGATATTGCTGACATAGTGTTGCAGATATTCTTTGTTCAGCAAAATATCTTCAACTCTGCGGATTACCTTGTTGGTCGTTTCAAGGCTGGAGCCGCTGGGTGTGGAAATGTCGATAAAGAACATGGGCTTGTCCGCCTTGGGAAACATGCTGACGCCGATAAGAGGAATAAAGCCGAGGCTGATAAAGAATCCGGCAATAGCAAGGATAATGATAAGACCCGGTTTATTTAATGCTTTTTTTAAAACATTGCGATAGGTCGTTTCCACAAATTTTTCTATCCAAACCTGGAATTTGCCTTTACGGGCTGCCTGTTCTGTTTTTAACAAGCGGCTGCACAAATAGGGCGCAAAAATCAACGCCAGTAATAATGACGCCAGCAGCGTAAAAATGACCGTCAGCGGCATACTGCGTACATATTGACCGGTTACATCTTTCATCAGCAGGATAGGCATAAAGGCAATACAGGTCGTTGCTGTGCCACTGGCGACCGAAGCGCCAAGCTGGCTGGCGCCGTGGATTGCAGCTTCTTTCAAACCTTCGCCCAGGGCTAGCAGTCGA
The DNA here is from genome assembly GCA_964399735.1 of uncultured Cytophagia bacterium. Lineage (GTDB taxonomy): Bacteria > Zhuqueibacterota > Zhuqueibacteria > Residuimicrobiales > Krinioviventaceae > Fontivivens. The sequence continues at coordinate 10,383 of CAYNSO010000053.1, read as the reverse complement.
TTGACATTCTGGCAAATAACAATGGCGTTATCTACCAGCATACCCAGGGCAATTACCAGGCCGGCAATGGTCATTTGCTGAATACCATAGCCGCTGGAATGGACAAAGCCCATAGCAATACAGATAGAAGTGGGAATCGTCAATATAACCACCAGCGATGGCCGGGTGCCGATACCAAGCCAAACAACAAAACCAACCAGCACAATCCCTTCCAGCAAGTTTAATAAAAAGGCATTTGAAAAATCGGAAACACTTTCTGACTGGTCAAAAGCAATTTTAATTTCCATATCGGGGGGCAATTCTTTTTCAAAGGAGGCAACTTTTTCTTTGATCCGGTCGGTGATCTGAAAAACATCGGTTTCTTTTTTTTGATTGGCGGTTAGCAATACAGCCCGCTTGCCGTTAAAACGCGCATGGTGTTCCATATCGGCATCTGTGTATTCAATCGTGGCAATATCTTTGAGGTAAATAGTTTGCCCGTTTCCGGAGGGAATGCGGGTATTACGAATATCGTCCAGGTTTTCAAAAGAACCACTGGTATTAATGTTGAAATTTTTACCGCCGAGGTCGATTTTGCCGCCGGGAATGTTGGTATTGGCGCTTTGAATCATACCGATTATCCTGTCAAGGGGAATGGCAAGCTGCGCCATTTTTTCCAGATTGATGGAAACCCGCACTTGTTGTTCGGGAAGAGCGTGCATTTCAACGTCGCGAATACCGTTGATGCGCTCGATTTCTTTTTTTAGCAGATCAAGCTGCTGTTCCAGGTCATGATAGGAAGCGGATTCTGAAATCAGCGCCAGTTCAATTATGTTCACTGCATCCAAATCCCACTTGGTAACCTCGAGGCTGGCAATGTTATCCGGCAGATCGTTACGAATGCTGGTAATCTTTTCCGCAACATGGTTATAAGCATCATCGATATCCACGCCGAAATCAAACTCGACCCAGATTGAACTGAAACCGTTGCCGCTGGTGGAATAAATATCGTCAACATCCTGCACGCCGTTAACAGCCTCTTCAATTGGCGAGGAAATGAGTTCTTCAATATCATCTGGTGTGGCGCCCGGATAAACAACAATAATGGATACGCCAGGTGGTTCAACAGCCGGGTTTTCCGACTTGGGCATTTTTTTTATAGAAAACAAGCCGAAAAAAGTCAACAATACAACAATCATAATGGTGAAATGATGATTTTCAACAGAAAACCGGACAGGATTCATTGGCCAACCTCCATTTTAGCAATCTCTGTTGGCGCAACATTAACCCTGTCGCCATCCTTCAGGTATGAAGCGCCGGCGGTTATCACCCGGTCTCCTTGTTGCAGAGAGCCAGATATGGCGATTTCGTTTTCACAGATTGCTACAATTTTAACCGGTACTCTGATTGCTCTGTCATGGCTATTGTTAACTGTAAAAATAAAGCCATTATTGCTATCGGCGTTTACCAGGGCATCGGTGGGCACAAAAATATAGCGCTGTTGTGTTGAACTGAAAATATCAACCTGGGCAACGAGACCGCTTATGAACCGCGCCGGCTTGTTGACCAGCCTTAATTCAACTTTGAACAAGCCGCTGTTTGCTTCGGCCGCTTCTGAAATTTCACTGACTACCGCTTTAAATAATTTCCCCGGCCAGGCATCGAATTGGACATGAGCAGAGTCGCCATAGTGCACTTTGACAATATCTTTGTCGGTCAGGTATGCTTTAATGATCCAGCTTTTATCGGTAGAACCAAAGACCAGCGCCGGGTATCCGGCTTCGACCATTTCATTTTCTTCCACCAACTGTTTTAAAATTTTGCCATTTTCCGGGGCGGTTATTTGTGCATAGCGCATGTTGAATTCCGCAATTGCCAGATTGGAGACCGCCACCTGTAGGCCGGACTCGGCGTCCTGCTTTTGCTGCAATGAAGCGGCGCTGCCGTCATATAATATTTTAGCGCGTTCATAATCGCGCACTGCCTTGTCGCGGGCAGTTTTGGCATGTTCAACCTGGGCGTTGATTTCTGTCATTTTCAGTTCTGCCAGTACCTGTCCTTTTTTCACCTGTTCGCTTTCATGGATCAGGATTTTTTCTACAATGCCGCCAATTTTAAAGGATAGTTTGATTGCCGCGCTGGATTGCAATACCCCGCTAGTATGGATAGTGGTAAAATGCTCTTTTTCTATAGCCGGTTGAATTTCTACCGGTGTGAATTCTGTTGCCGGCAATTGTTGTTGACCTGATTTACAGTTTATCAACAGGATCACAGCTGCAATGGATATTATTATCAGGCAATTGTTTACTCGTTTGCTCATATCTCCCTCTTGTTTGTGTTGCAGTTATTTTGCTTTTAATAATCTTTCAGTTATTTGCATAAATTCTTTGAACAATTCCAGAGGTGAAAAATTGGTTCCACAGTCCGGGTGTTTACTTAATTTCATAACAATCTGGATTATACCGGAGGTTTGCCCCCAAAGCAAGTAGGCAAGTTTTTCTGCATCCAGAGAATTGTCGATCGAACCGTCCTCAATACCTTCACGAATCAAACTTGCCACATATTGCATAACCTTGATACCGGGGGCCTGGTGATGTTCGCAAAACGAGGCTTGTTCAATGAAATCCATGCCGGTATTCTCAAAGTACATTATTGCTTTATAGTGATTCGGATAGTCCCGGGAGAATTTAAAATAGGCATCGCCAACGGCTGTGATTTTTTGCAGACCGGTTTTTTTATTTCTGACAGCTTTGACAAACATATTTTCCATTATTGTGAACCCTCTGTGGTGAATGCCAAGGTACAACTCTTGCTTGCTGGTAAAATAAAGATATAAAGTTCCCTTGCTTAATTCAGCCTCATCAGCGACATCATCCATTGTTGCAACAGTTACGCCTTTGGTAAAAAAGACTCGTTCCGCGGCATCCAGAATGGCATTTTTGCGCTGTTCTTTTTCCCGTTCCCGCCGTTCCTGAATTCCCATATTGAACTCTCCTGAATTCTTTGAGCATAAATAAATTGAATGACTGACGGTCATTTCCTTTACGCATGTTAACTATTTTTTGTTTCATTTTCAACAATTTTTTTTATCCATACGTTGAGAGCTGGATCTAAAGCTTTATAGTAGAATGCCTAATTATTCATATAAAAAAATTTCAATCTTGTCATTGCGAGGAGCGAAGCGACGAGACGAGGAATCTTTATTGTTAAAACAATAAAAAACAAGGTTTCTTGTTTCGCTCTAAATTACAAGAACGTTTTTTGCAATTTTTATATAAAATCTGAGAATTTATAATCTATACTGATTAGGGTGGGTAATTTACAATATGATAAATCATATTATTAATGTATAGATTTTAAAGTTATATATGGTCTAACAATATATACAAAGCAAATTAAATAGATACATGAAAGATAAAGTTGTTTTCTTTTTGTTAAAATTTTGATTGAACAATATATTGTAATTTTTTTCTCTGCGTTCTTTGCGGCCTCAGCGGTAAAAAAAGAAAACGCAGAGTTCGCAGTGGACGCAGAGGTTAAAGAGAGTTATTGGTTTTCAAGATTTGTTGCGAAAATCAAATTTATAATGACTTGTTAAACACCTTATAAAAATTTTTAAAAATAAGATATATTATTTCTGATGCCTGGTTAAGATTTGGCCATGTCTATAAAAATATCCCTAAAAACAATATCGAGCTAAAATTTTCAGCTTATAAATTGAAGTGGTATAGTTTTTGTTTCTTTATTTTTACCTGAAATAAAAAAGAGAGTGCAAGTGAAGAATTTTTTATTTTTTATATTTGTAATATTATACTTTTATTCTGTGGCAGGAAAAGCGGAAACTTTATATGTTTCCCAATCCCTGGGAAATGATCAATATAATGGTCTGGAACCGGTTGAATTGAATGCAGATGTCGGGCCATTCAAAACAATAAGCAAAGCGGCCTCGGTCATTCAACCCGGCGATACGATAATGGTGCGCGCGGGAAGTTATGCAGAGCAGGTTATTATTGATTGTTCAGGAAATGATGAGCAGCCCGTGGTAATTATGAACTATCCCGATGAAACGCCAATCCTTACAGCGGCGGACTGGAATGGTTCGTATGCTTTGAATTTGAACAACGTTTCCTATGTTTATCTGATCGGCCTGGAATTTCGCGATTCTCTGGAGGATCGCAAGGCTTTGCTTCTGGACAATTCTCATTATTGCGTTATTACCGGGTGCGCTTTTGTTCATAATGCCGGTTCAGCAACAGTTCATTTAAAGAACGGGTGTTTTTTTAATGAAATTTCCGAATGTACTTTCAGGGATAACGGCAACAGCGAGCGTATATATGATTCACATATATACTTGCAAAATTGTGGAGAACTGAACAGGATCAAGCGCAATGTTTTCGGGCAATCGCAGCCGGGTAATAATTTGACCGATCGCGGTGTGTGGTGTTTTGGAACATCCAATACCGTGATCACCCAAAACATATTTCAATACCTGGAAAAAAATGCTCTGTATATTGGTATTGAAGATGAACAATATAGAGACGGTACAATTGCGCCGGGTTATAATATAGTAACTGCTAATGATTTTATACAAAATGCCGGTAGCGCCTGTTTGTTAATTAATACCCATTCCGCAACGGTTTCCGGCTGCCGGTTTGAAAATAACCGCGGCGATTATGCACTGTCCATTCAGGGCATGGGCTCTGTGGATAACCAGGTAGATGGCAATACATTCTTTGAAAATTGGGCGCTGCTGGCAGACCATTCCGAACAGATCAGTGTCCATAAGGCGGGGGGCGGTACCAGTATTCGTAATAACACCATTTATGGCTCTCCCTCAAGTTCTGTTTTCCAGATTGTAAAAAGCTATAGCGCTATTAGTGTTGATAGTACCGATTATGTTTCTATTGAGGATAACGAGATTTTTGACCTTTGTTATCCGGCAACGGTTGATAAAAGTTTTTATAATTCAGCCTGGATTAAAACACCGCAACAGGGTGGTAAAGCCGGGCATGGAATTTATGTTGACGGTAAAAAAACCCTGGTAAAAAATATTACCGTCAGGGGCAACAAGATATACAGCCTGGGGGCTTCGGCTATTTCATTACAAAACTGTATCGAGTGTCTTGTCTCGGCTAATATTTGTTATGGAAATGGCGCGTGGGGAATAAGCGTAATGGGGCGGCATAATATTATTGAGGATAATAAATCTTTTGCCAATGGCTGGATGCATGGGGGATGCAGCGGCATTAATATTCATGGTATGGGGCCCAATAATATTGTCAGGAACAATCTCTGTTATAACAATCGTCAGGGCACAGCCGGGGAGGTAGGCTGGGACTGGTGGAGCGACGGCAACGGCATCATTGCCGATCAGGGCGCCGATAGTACCTGGATTTATAATAATATTTGCTTTGGCAATGATGGGCCGGGTGTTGCTATTACCGCCAGTTCCGGATGTTATGTTTTGAATAACACCCTGATTGGCAATGGTTATTGCGAACATGCCGGGTACAAGGCCGGCCTGGCAGTGGTGACTACGCTTGAAAATAGCCGCGAAGCGCGTAATGAGACGATCATTAATAATATTTTTGCTGATAATGCCTGGTACCAGTTGAGCATTGCCGATGTTGCAAATCATTCCCATGTATTGCACCACAACCTGTATTTTAGCGGTACACATGCCAAAACCGGGGCAATAATCTATTACCGGGACCTTGATATACCGGACGAACAACGGGTATTTAATTACATTGCTGATTTTCAGGAATATTGGCATAATAAAGGAAATAATCTTAATGCCTCCGGCTCGCTGGATGTGGATCCGCAATTGCGAAACGGATTGGCAATGCCGGATAGCGCTGCCGGTTATGCCTTGTTGACCGGTTCTCCGGCCCGTCGCGCCGGGGAGAGCTTGCTCAATTGGTATAGTAGCGATTTTTTCAATGTCGAACGTCCTTTAAAAAATGCCTGGGATTTGGGCGCGATTCAATATATCAGCCATGCACCCGCAACCTTTGCCTTGATATTTCCTTTGGATAAAGTACGGGTTAAGGAGATGAACCCGATTTTATGCTGGCAGACGGCGTATGACAGCGACCCCGGCGACAGTGTGTATTATCGTGTGCAAGTTAGCGCCTCGGCAGAATTTATAGAATTGATTCATAACGTTGCAGTTGCAGATACAGCATGGACTGTGAGCGGCGGGTTAAAGACAGATACAAATTATTTCTGGCGCATTTGTGCAATAGACCTTGATGGTAATGAAACATACAGCGAGGTGTTGTCTTTTATTACGCCAATTTTCAACGGGGTGGCCGGAGATGATAAAGTTCCGGCAAGGTTTCGGGTTTACCCAAATTACCCCAATCCTTTTAATTGTTCTACTACCATACAAATTGACAGCCCGAAAAAGACGGTTATCAGCCTGCAGGTGTTTACAATAACCGGGCAACTTGTCAAGGTGATCTATGAGGGATGGGTCAACGCCGGAACGCACCGGTTTACCTGGAATGCCGTTAAATTACCTTCTGGTGTATATCTTGCCCGGCTTGAGGCCGGGGTTTATCAGCAGACAATCCGGCTTTTATATATCAAATAGCTTTTCCCTGAACTCCCAAAATAAACAAGCCCGTCCGGTATGTGCCGGGCGGGCTTGCGATTCTAAAGTAATCTGTTATTCATAACGAAGCGCTTCCACCGGATCGACATTGGCGGCTTTGCGCGCCGGGAACAGGCCGGCCAGCAGGCCAATCAAGGTCAATATCGAAATAGAGACAATCACAACAGTTTGAGAGAGCAATGGACGGCCCAGAAATTGCATGACATCGCTTTGTGCCGGCATCATCCACATCATTTTAATAATACCTGAGGCGATCAAAAACCCCAACGCACCGCCGATCCCGGACAGTAACAGAGATTCAAAAATAAACTGAAAGATGATATCTCTTTTTTTTGCGCCAATAGCTCTTTTAATACCAATTTCCTGGGTACGCTCTTTGGCAACAACATACATAATATTGGCTACGCCGACCCCGGCAATTAACAGGGTCATGGTTCCAATCACTCCCAGGAAAATATTGATGCCTTTGAAAACTTTACCGCTAATTTTTTCCTGCTCAATAAAGTCCCACATTGGCAGGGCGTTTTCATCGGTGGGGTCGAACTGGTATTTTTTGCCCATAATACGCATAACTTCTGCTTTAACCTGTTCGCTGTTTTCCGGACGGTTCGGCTTGACGATCAATTCGTGCAGGTAGCGCCAGCCGTGCATGCTTTGAAATGTTGAAAAGGGGATAATTGCGCGCTCATCGTCGGGCCCGTTATTCATTGAGGTTTGCATCTTTTTCGGCATTGTGCCGATAATGGTAAACGGGGTGCCGTCAATGGTAATCATTTTTCCTATGGGGTCTTCTGTGCCGAATAATTGTTTGGCTATTTCACCCCCCAGAAACACCACCCGTTTTTTCTCCATCAGGTCTTTCTGGTTTAAAAAGCGTCCGCCGGCTGCGGGAAAAGTGCGGCGTAAAAATTCAAATTCGGGGTAAACGCCTTCCATAAAAGTAGAGGCGCTTTTAGCGCCATTTTGTAACCGCACCCATTTGCCGAGCTGGGCATTTACGGCCACAATTTCCGGTATGCTTTTCAGCAGGATATGCGCATCTTCTTCTACTAGTTCAATGCTGCGCCCGATTGGCAAGCCCATATACTTTTGGGTGGTTTGGCCGCCGTAAATGCGAATGATCTTGTCGCCGGCGTTTAACAGGCTTTGCTGCATACGGAAGGATAACCCATCGCCAAAAGCCATCAGCAGGATGACTGCCAGGGTGCCCCAGGTGATAGCAATTGTGGTTAGAAATGCCCTGGTTTTTTGTTTTTTAATATCATCCAGGAATTCCCGTAATAACATTAATATATACATAAAAATATCCTGTGTTATGTAACTATTTGTTTGCCGAATTTATGTTTTATTTGTAGCGCAAACAATCAATAACATTTAATTTTGCGGCGCGGCGCGAGGGAAAATATCCCGCTATAAAGCCAATAATGCCCAGTATTGCAATGGAAATAAAAGCAACGGACAGAGATAATTCCGGGTGTCCGACGTATTCATCAATTGGCAAGAGTGAGATGAGTTTGATAAGCATTATTGCCAGGGCAAAACCGATCATAGCGCTGATACCGATAATGATAAATGCTTCGATAATGAATTGCATCATAATATCTTTGCTTTTGGCGCCGATAGATCTTTTGATGCCGATCTCTTTGGTGCGTTCCTGAACGACCACATACATGATATTGGCTAGTCCTATTCCGCCAACTACAAGGGTAATAGCGCCAATAAAGCCCAGAAAGATTTTAAAGCCAAGCGTAAAGTAAAAAATAAATTTATCCTGCTCGGTAGTGTCCCAGAGCCCCAGGGCTTCCTTATCGTTGGCGTCGAATTTATACTTTTTACCAAGTACCTTGTAAATTTCCGCTTCAATGGTTTTATTCATCCTGGGGTCTTTGATTTGATACACCATATTGTTGATATATCGGTTTCCATAAATTGAAGTAAATGTGGATGACGGAATAAACACCCGATCCTGGTCACGGGAGGAATAGGAAGAAGGCTGGGTTTTTTCCTTGAGCACCCCGATGATGCGGAATGGTGTATCGCCAATATAGGCATATTTGCCGATCACGTCGGCATTTTCACCATACAACAGGTCGCGCAGCTTGTAACCCAAAAAACATACCCGCCGCCGCTCTTTCATGTCCTGATCATTCAGCCAGCGCCCGCCTTCTACAGCGATTACGTTACGCATGGGGCCATATTCCGGGATTACTCCTGTAACGGCGGATTGGCTGGTTTTATCGTTATTGCGAACCGGAATGCCGTAGCGGATATATTCGGGGCTGATTGCGCTAAATTCACCAATTTCTGTGCGTAAAAGTTCTGCGTCATCTTCGTGCAATGGAATATAACGTTCCTTACCGTATCCTTCAAAAGGGATGCTGGTGGTGCCCGGCCATAAAATGGCAACTCCGTCGCCCATGCCGTGCATGTTTTTACTCATGGATTTTTGCACACCCACGCCAAATGCCAACAACAGAATGACCGTCATTGTGCCCCAAACAATGCCGAACATGGTCATAAAAGTTCTGGATTTATATTGACAAAGATAATAAAATACTTCGCGAACGGTGTCTGATATTGGACCCATGTTATATAATCCTTTAGATGATTTCCTTAACTTTCTTTTCCAGAATTTCCTGACCCTCTTGCAGACCGGAGATGATTTCGATGGTAACCGCATCACTCAGGCCGGTTTGGATGTATTGTTCCTTCGGTTCTGCGCCATCCGGTGACGGCAGCATAACAAAGGCTGAATCATTCCGAAAAGTAACCACCCGTTCCGGGATAGCCAGCACGCTGTCTTTTTTGGCAATGATAATATGCGCATTTGCCGAGAACCCGGCCCGCAGAACGGCATTATCCGTTTCTTCAATAACTATTTCTATCGGAAATACTGTGGTGTTGTCTTGTTTGCGCGCTTTTAAAGAGATAAGATATACTTTACCGGTTACTTTTTTACCGGGCAAGGCGCCAACCTGCAAATCTGCTTCCAGGCCTTCTTTGATTTTGCCAACGTCTATTTCATCTACGGTGCCTTTGAATATCAGGTTTTCCATGTTGGCCATTTTCATCAGTTCAGTGCCGGCCTGGTAAGAGGTCAGCGGCACAACCGGGTCGCCCAGGTTCACATTCTTTTCCAGAATAAAACCGGTGATGGGCGCTTTAACTACGGTTTCGATATTGGTATCGGCGATTTTTACTTTACCTGTTTCAATCAGGTCCAGGCTTTCCTGGGCTACTTTTTTGCTCAGCTCGGCCTGTTCATATTGTTGTTTCAGGTTTTCATATTCCTGGTCGGACAATAGTCCTTTATCCAGCAATTCTTTTTTACGCGCCAATTCTCGTTTCAGGGTTTCCAGTTCAATGGTAACTCGTTCCACATTACGTTTGGCGGAGGCCAGTTCCAGCGGCGTCGGATCGGGATTCACTTCCAGTAAAATATCGCCTCTTTGAACGTAATCGCCCACTTGAACATACATTTTGCCAACCACGCCGGAGACTTTGGATTTGACGGCAATTTCGTTGATCGGTTCAATTGAACCGACAGCCAGCGCTTTATCGATAATATCGGTTTTTTGAACAATCACGGTTTTTTGACCGGTATCTTTATTCTTTCCTTTTCCCATTGCACCGACGATGATCAGCAGCACGACCACAACCACGCCCGCTATCCAGAATATTGTTTTCTTTGATTTACCCTTTTTCATTAGATATGCTCCTCCGTTGTTCAAATATTTATTGTAAAAATTGAGCGCTCTCTGCCATCTAATTGCGATATACGCAGG
>CAYNSO010000052.1:0-25046 GCA_964399735.1 uncultured Cytophagia bacterium | reverse complement strand
TCAAAATCGGTAAAAGCCAGCTCCGGCACATATTGTTCAAATCCCTGCTCTTCTGCATCCCAGCACGCTACGCTATTGCAATACGCAATATCCGCCGCCAGTTGCGATGCTTTGGTTATTCCGGCTTTATCTAAAGGCAGCATAATTGCATTAAAATCTGTTTTTGCCGTAGTTAAAAGCGGAAAAACAGGATACACCGGTTCCCCGATAACCGTCAATATACTGTTTGCCGAAACGTTAACCAGATAGGGATATCCGGCTTGCAGGGGGAAATTACTGATGCTCGATTGCGGAATATAAATTTCATAATTCTGCAAATCCGCAGCCCAGCGCGCCACCGAATTAATCGTCGTTGCCAGCAACGGCAAATCTGCCGCAGTGGCAATACTTGCCGGCATCAAGGGCAGGGCAATGTCGTTTAAATCAGTTCTTGCAGTAGTTTTCAATGCAAAATCAAACTCGCCTATCATTGCCGAGACCGCGCTCTCTTCAACTCCGCGCAGCGCTGTTACCTGGTAAAAATAATTAACATGAACGTTACCAGTTACATTATCCGTGTCCGTCCATTGCACACCGCTCTGGGAAGCATTGCCGTCCTGAATGTTTTGCGCTACCCGGTTGCTGCCGCCGCTCTTGTCCGCGGTAAAATCTGCAGACGTGGCCCGATATATATTATACCCTGTGGCGCCGCTAACCGCCTCCCAGGATAACGTCAGGTTATTCGTTCCGGACTTGCTCGCCATCAGCGCGGCCGGCGCTGACAAATCCGGCAAAGTATTCACCTGGATATAATTACTCTTGATCTCCGTGTCTGCGCCTCCATCGCCTGTTGCAACAAGCGTTACCTGGTAGCTGCCGGGGGTGGTGTAAACATGTAAAGGACTGGTAGCGCTGACATGCGCCGACCCATCGCCAAAGTTCCAATCATAAGAAGCGGCGTCGGTGGAAAGGTTGGTAAATTGTACGCTTAACGGCGCCTTGCCCGTTAACGGCGTTGCGGAAAAATCTGCCGCCGGCGGTTGCGCGTTAACAATGATATAATTGCTCTTGATTTCCGTATCTGTACCGCTCGTTCCGGTCGCAGTGAGCGTCACCTGGTAACTGCCGGGAGTATAATAAACATGCAAAGGATTATTCAAAGTTGTATGATCCGTATCATCGCCAAAATCCCACTCATAAGTGGCCGCATCGGTGGAAAGGTTGGTAAACTGTACCGTCAACGGCGCGTAACCGCTGAGCGGCGCGGCGCTGAAATCAGCGACCGGCGGGGTTACTAACTGATCGCGTTTGATATAGAGTACCAGGTCCTGATTAAAAGTGGGAAAAGTAAGCGTTACGGCTTTATTGCCTTCGATCCCGGTCTGCCTGTAAGCAGTATAATAAGTGCCGTCTGAAGGATTATAAAATTCCGCTGTATAGCTGCCCTCTCCCAATTGCATACGAATCGTTGCCGAATTGGTTATAGCGTCCGGTATTTCAGATAAAGAATTAGTATCATCAGGCCCGTTACACATATAAACTACAATTTCCTCATCCGAGGCAATGCAGCGTTCATATAACGAAGGCGGATTATTTGTAATCAGCGCATTGTTGGGACGCATCTTCCAGAATTTGGTTTTTTCCCAAAACGGGCGAATATATTGCAGATACTCGCTGCCGGGGCCATTATAGCTGGTATCCAGTATCCCCTCGCAGCCTTCCCATGAATGATAAGACCAGTATGCCCCGGCAATATTCCAGGTCCAGTATTGCTTGCGCCGGTGAATACCGCAATTGTTGGTATGCCGGCCTTCGCGTGCGGTTTCATCGCACCAGCCCGGCATGCTATAACCGGTAATTCGTGTTGCAATGGTATAAATTTTATTCAATCCATGATCATTGGCCCTGGCCCAGTGATTGATGGCTACATCCACCCATGCTTCATCTGCCCAGGCGGCATCTTCTGTGCTGCGCCGCGCCGGGGCTACAAGGCGCCCGTAAGGATCGTTCTGGTGGATGTAATCAGCCACCTGAATCAAATAACCTTTACTGTCGATATCCGGATTATATTCATTATTAGTTTGAAATAAAACTATGGAAGGATAGCAAGCTAATCTGGATATTATATAATCCAGGTATCGTTTTGCATGGGTCCATTCCAGGTTAGTGCGCAGGCTGGAAAAAATTACAGGTTCCAGGTATATATCACGGGCTGCAGCATAACGAATTACACGATCCAGATTTTTCCAAAAATCAATATTAAAACGGGTATAATCCGGCGCCGACCGGCTGCCGCCAAATGGCCAAATATCAATATAAGGAGTCTCGGTGGAATAGTCAAATTCCAGTCCAAAACGGATGCAATTTTCAGTGCGCGGAACCATTTTATCCAGAAATGCCTTGTATTTACTCTCGCCGATCCCGCCAATCAGCCAGGCGGTTTTGGAGCAAATAAACGGATGCCCGCCGTTGCTGAACATAAAACGGGTAGGGTACTCCGGGTCGGCAATGATAAACCCTTTTTTCGCGCCGCTGGCAGTGGCGGTAAAACTGCCGTTAAACTGCTCGCTGCCCAATGCATCCTGAAAGGTAATCTGATAACTATAACTGCCTGATTTTTCGGGACAAAAACGCACCAGGTACTGGCTGCCGGTTGTCGAGTTACAGAACCCTTTAACAGTTTTTTGTCCGTATGGAGTTGCAAATACAGCGCTAACGGTCGTCCCGGTAAAGGGATTCCCCGCCGCCGGGCTTGTCACGGTTAACGTGATCTCTAAAATATCATATACCGGAACACTTGTAGCATGCGTTTCTTTTATAACAGTTCGGGCATTTATACCTGATGATACAATCAATAAAAATTGTATCACAATAAAACATATTCTTCCGTACCTGATATTTTTCATTATCTGTTACCTGTTGATATTTATAAACTTACAAGATAGATCGCTCTATCCATTAATCGTTCACTATATATACGCAATTTGTGTACCTTTTTTTTCTCTTGTTGGAAAATAAACAGGTAATAAAGGAGATTAAAAACAGCGGGATGTAACCATCAATTTCATAAAGCCGGATCATTCATCAGGCTTGAAACTCAGTTTAACAACTTTTTTTAACAAATTGCCGGCCTCGGATTCTAAAATACAATTATAAACTCCGGGACTAACCATCTGCCCTTTTTCATTCAAACTGTTCCACTCTATATTATAATAACCCGGCAATGCCGGTTTATCATAGAGTTTACGGACATCTTCATTTAACATATTCTGAATTTTTAAAACGATATTGTTTTTCAAACTTTCAGGGATCTGAAATGAAATACTGGTCGATTCAATAAAGGGGTTGGGGTAATTCTGGTATAAGGTAAAGAGCTCTTCTTTTTTGATCGAGACACTGACAGGCCGGCTGTAATTATATGAACCATCGGCGCTGGTTTGTCGCAGCCGGTAAGAGACCAGCCCGATTTTCGCCGGATGATCTTCATAATTGTACTCATGTTGGGTATAGTGTTTGCCCTGCCCGGAAATAAATCCGATTTGCTGCCAGTTGTCATCTTCAATAAATCGCCTTTCAACAGAAAAACCAATATTGCCGAGTTCATGGGCGGTTACCCACGACAAAAAGACCTTTTGTTTTGTAGCGATAACTATAAAACTGGATAATGGTACTTCTGATGAATAATCTTTGGAATCTCCCGTACGAGGCGACCATGGGGACATGTAACAACCTTTTTTAAAAAATAAACCAATATTTCATTTTAAACCGTTTATTAGAAAAACCCGGATCGGTCTGATCCTGCAGCTCCGATCCGGGATTATATTTTGATGCTTTTTACTTCATTTTCAACATTTTACAAATTGCTTTATTCTCACCGGTCACAAGCATGTAAAAATAAGCGCCGGAAGCAACTTCACGGTTATTGTCATCAAAACCGTCCCACTCTATTTTATGGTAACCCGGCGCAACCGTTCCCGATAACAAAACCCGCACTTTGCGACCCAGCAGATCATAAACAGATAATTCTGTATTATTACCGCTATTTTCCGGTATTTCAAAGTCTATCCATGTATTGGGATTAAACGGATTCGGATAATTCTGGTGCAACACAAATTTTTGCGGCGCTGCAATGGTAATCGCCACTTCCGCACTCAATGTAGCTGTACCATCCGTATCAATCTGCCGCAGACGATATTTTATCACCCCGCTGCTTTGCGGTTCATCACGGAATGAATATTTTTGGGTAGTTGTGGTAGTACCGGCGCCTTTAATAAAAGCTAGTTTACTCCATCCGGCATCAGCGGTGGCGCATCGTTCAACTTCAAAACCAAGATTATTGGTCTCGCTAACAGTCCGCCACGAAACGGTTACATATCTTTCCTGTTGCGTTGCAGTAAACCCGGCCAGTTCCACCGGTGTGGTTATAGTAGTAGCAACATTGGAAAGACCTGCCCAGTTAGGAACTTCATCGCCGGTGCGCATACGGAAATAATAGGTTTGACTTGGATTTAAACCGCTAATCGTAATTGTCTGGGTAGCGCCGGGTGTCCCGGGTACAGGCAATGAATTGACATTTATCGCATCCCGCCACCAGGCATTAATATCATCATCAGGTGCATTTGTACTGTATTTCAAAATATAAAATTTTGCCTGCCCACCGCCTGCGCCGTCGTCGCCGGGGGTCGTCCAGGCTAATGTTACCGAATTATTATTCACATTGGATACCCGCAAATCGGCAACTGTAGCCGGCGGGGTTACATCATAACTCTGCACATCGCTGGTAATGGATAGCGGCTGCATGCTGTATTGCCGGAATACCTCGGCGCTGTCCACAGGCAAATTGGCGCCGGCAAAATAAAAATTCAAACCAAAATTCAGGGTATCGCCGGGAGAAATGTTGTTTACATATTTCACACCGGTATCGCCCCAGGACTTTTTATCACCCGTATCAGGCGTACCGTCGTTGGAACCGGAAACCGCGTCAATATAATACAAATATTGATTGTTCCCGACATTCGAAATCAACATTTGCGTTAACAATGTGCCTTGATTGCCGGTTTGCATCCACCAGTTCCAGCCATAACGCGGTAAAAACAATCGTGGTACACCAGTGTAATTACTAGCCTCTATCAGTTCTCCATTGGGCCAGGTATCTAAAAATCCCTCAGTCGAGGCAAACATTTTCATCTGGTTGGCATTACTATTTAAATCGAACGATAACCGGAACAAGGAAGCTGAAAAACCATTCGGCAGAACAATAGTTTTGGGCATCACCATTGTGGAAGAATTCGGATAAAACTTGAATATTAACGTAAACGGGATTGGATATGTTATACTTGTCAAGCCAAGATTAATTTTATACTCAAACTTGGCTTTCCAGTTTCGCAGCACTCGTACTTTACCATCAACAAATTCAGGGATTCCATCTTTCTTTAAATGATCCTGTTCGTTTATTTTAATATCCATGGATCCAATTCCACCCACAATACTTAAATCAACTGTGCCATTCAATCGCAACTTCATCCGCTCAAGAAAATCGACATTTGTTCCGCCACCGGTAGCAGGTATATAGACATTCGACATCAAACCCTTATTACTCTCAAAGCCAAGAGAATAAAAGGAACTGGTTATATCGTCTAAACTGGCATTGGCATTTATCATATCGGTAGTAACCGGATGCGCCCCCGGATTACCGGTGCGATAAACATAAAAATATCCACTGTTACCATAATATGGATCGGTTACCTTGATCTCATACCTGGGATACGCCCGTGAACTGACATCACTAATCCACTTGTTGGCAGGAGCCCTGTCGCCGCGTTGCTGATCCAGAAATACCAATTCATCTTTGGACGATAGTATATAATTTTGTCCTGAAAAAAGGAACTTGTCATCATCACCTTTTTCATCCACCTGGGAAGCGGTTATTGTCCAGGTATCAGAGCTGGCATTGTAAGAATAAACAACCAGGTTGGCCGTATTACTGGTCAAAAAATTTGCCAGCAAATCACCGGTTACAACAATTGGTTCATATTGCCTGTTTGCGGCGGCAAACACATGCGCTTGATGCAAAAAAATAATCAGAAAAAAAATAACCAGTGGAAACATTATTTTTAAAGCGCATTTTTTTAAATAATTCATAAGAGCTCCTTCCCAAATAGAATAAACGCGGAGGAATGCTGCAAATGTGGGTATTTTCTATTTGAATGCTTTTATTGCATCTTCCACGCTGTCTAATGTATCAAAAATTGTAATCAATTTTGTGATCATGAACAAACTTTTAACTTTTTCAGTAACCCGCGCCAGTTTTAAATCGCCGCCGGCATTCCGCAAGGTAGTCATGGAACCCATCAAAGCGCCAAGACCGGTACTGTTCATCCAGGTTACTTTGCCTAAATCGATAACTACTTTTTTAACGTCATTATTCACCAGTTCTTTTACTTTGGTATGAATCCCGGATGTCTCCGGCCCACCCATTAATTTTCCCTTTAATTCAATGACTGCAACATCTCCCTGCATTTGTTCTTTGATTGCCATTTTTTAATCCTCCACTTGATATTTAAATGAATTTGTCGAATTTTAAGTTAAAACATTTTTGTCTAGAAATCAACTGATTTTAAAAAAGTGTCTTGCAACTGCTGTCATTTCATACATTAACAGCGGAAAACCTTAAAAAAGACTGGGCGCCAGATATTTTTTTGCCTCGCCATTTTCGGGATTATACTCCAAAGCTTTACTAAAAGTTGTGTAGGCGCGTTCCGGCCAGCCGCTCTGTATACAGTATTTACCAACCTGGATCAGTTTTTTATCTATTTCTTTGCCTCCTTCAATTTCTTCAAGTAATGTCGCCAGACTTGCTTCAGTTGCCATGGATACATATCTTTCATTTTCTATTAAATACAAAAGCACAACCAGGTTATCTCGATATTCTTTTAATAGCAATTTGATCAGATCGATCCCTTCTTTAAACAACCTTTGCATTTTTTCAACATAGTTATCCAAAAGCCCCTTTAACTGAACATAATCGTCGGTATCTGTTTTATAATATTCCAGCATGTATTTTATTTCCCGGGCTACGGTCGCTTTATGAAATAACAAACCGACATTGTTCATAAATTCTATTTCAACGGTATTGGGTGTATACTTGGCGGCTTTTTCAAACTCGCCGCTTTGTGGTTCGATCAAACGTTTGAAAACCAGGTGCAAATCCTCTTTGGCGGTATATAACAACTCGGAAAATTCTTTCATTTTTTCAAATGGCAAATCTTTGCCGGAACAGTAATCATGCAATAACTTGCAAAATATATTTTTGGCATGAAAATAATCTGCAATCACCTTGCGAATTATCCAGGGTTTATTTGTTTCTACAAATGGGCTTACCATAGTTGTCATATTCTCACCTTTTTCTTTTATAAACAACGTTTTTCCCGGACTCATTCCTGTATAATAATCCGGATGTCTACCCTGCTATTTTCCCTGCTAATAATGAACAACCCTGCTATTTTCAACCTGCATACTGGCGGCATAGTCTTTCACCAGTCTTTCCACATCATGCATATTTGCATATTTACGCATATCAATACTATTAACTTTATCGTCATTCTGGCATAACCAACTTGCTAAAATCGCCTGCCGATTATCTGATGCAACAGATATGCCGCTATTAAAAAAAAGCTCCGCCCGGCGGCGAAATTCTTTCATCCCTGAGCCGTCGGCTTTATAATCCAGGCGCTCATAATCCTGACCGGGTTTGATAAAGTATAAACAAATTGTGTCCGGCACAACGCCCGGCAGCAATATAATTCTTGCATATAACTGGCTTGCTTTTCCATCCCGCTCATGCACTTTTACTTGCTTGTTGATCTGCGGATGATACTCGTCGATCAATTGCTGTTCCAGCAACAATGCTTCCAGTTCCGACCCGGTCAAAGTAATAACAATTTCATATACTCGGTCTCTAATTTTTTCCAGCTTTTCTCCAGGTCTTTCCATTTCCAAAAAATAAGACCGCAGCCGGCGGCGTAAATTTTTCGACTTGCCCACATAAATAACCTGCCCGGCGTTATTCTTCATCATATATACACCGGCAGATTCCGGTAAATTTGCTAAAAATATCTCATCAAAGGCATAACCGTCAAAGCTGACATTGTTTTTATCACTGCTTTGCATACTAAGCAGCTCTGCAATTCCGGTTTTCCCCAGGTTCCGGCATCTTGATAATATATTTTTATACTGTTCAATAAAAGCTGCAAAATGCAACTCCGGGGCCGAATCCTGATATACTTGTTCTCCCAGCACAGCGGAAAGCTGCGCGGCATTTCGGATGACGCTTCCGGGGTTTAGCTTTTTGGCCAACCGGTAGAGCGAAATAACCGGGGTATCCAGTTCCATTCCCGTCACCTGCAAAACAGCCCTGCGAAAAACAGAAATCTGGTTGCCCAAGCCATCAAAAATCAAGGGAGTATTGCGGATCATCTCTACCAGTTGTGCAAAACGCGCTCTTGCCGCGTCACCATCGTTTCCCCTGGCAAATTCATCACTGTGGATAACCAGGCGGCTTACCTGCTCACTTGCAACAAAGCGGGCACAAAACAAACTGGCGCCGCTAAAAAATAAAGGCGCCCGAACCGGAAACACCTGGCACAGGCAAACAGCCTGCTGTTCAGCCTGGGTTTGCCCTGTATCTTGTTTCAATGATAACATCCCGTTATTATTCATGCAAACCGGACTGGAATCTTTGAAAAGTCCTCGCAAAATCGCCGCCGCCATTTCTGCATCACCGGTCTTGATCTTTAATATCTGTTCCACAATTTCCACTGCCGAAACCGGTACAGCTTTTTTTTGAAGGTATTTTATGATCGCTTCCTGCATACACTTGCTGCTGCTTAAACCATTTTTGCCTTGCCAAACACCGCCGCGCCAATAATACCACCGACGACGCCAAAAATACAGTTGACAACAAAATTGCCCAGAATATACAACAAGAAAGAACCTTTAGCCACGGCCGCGGTGCTAAACTCTTCAAGAAAAGAACTGTAATCAAATTCCTGGAAATGTTCAGACACCAATTCAGCAATATCACGCGTCATGGCGCCAAACACAGAATTTAATACGCCGCCAATCAAGGCGCCGATCAATCCGGCAACCAACCCCAGGGTGGCGCCCTCAGCCAGGCTCACTGTCTGCTTGCCTTTTAAACTGCTGCGATACAAATAAATTGTCAACATTCCACCGGCAATAATACCTGAACAACAAGCACAATTCACCAGGTTCAATAAAGGAATGCCGGTAACCGCGCCGATAAATACTCCACCCCACAAAGCATTTACGTATTTGTTTTGTTTTGGTTGTGGTTGTAACTGCTCAAGTTGTTCCATATCGGTCTCTCCTGTAATATATTTACCTGTTTACATACTGCTTTATACTACAGCGGATGATCATTTGTTACTAAAAAAACACTCCCAAATCCCGCAGTTCCGTATCATCTATGGCATTTAATGTAAACTGGGGAAGCGCATCGGCCATGGGCACGGCAATAATTTCCATACCCCGCACTCCCACCATCAAACCGGATTTCTTTTCATGCAAAAGATTAATGGCAGAACGACCGAATCGTTGTCCAAGATTTATATCAAACGCATTTGGCGCCAAACCGCGCAAGGCAAAACCGACGTTGGACTGCCTTACCCGGCTCAGTCCCAAACCCAATTCCTGGGTGATAAAACGTTGAATAATGATGCCGGCGCCGCCCAATTTCATATTGCCATGCGGATCAATTTCCGGCTGTTCAGTTAGCATGGCGCGCAGCGTATCGTCGCCGGCGTTTCCGCCAACTGCTTTTTTAAAGACCGGATCGCTCTGGTTAAAATTCACCCCTTCCGAAACGACCAGGTTAACATAGCCCCGTTTGTCATTCAATTCTTTAACCCGCTCTACCAGCGCACTAAGACTGAAATTCTTTTCAGGTACCAGAATAATATCAGCGCCGCTGCCAACTCCGGCAAAAAAAGCCAGCCAGCCGGCTTTGCGGCCCATCACTTCGTTTACCGATATTCTGGCGTGCGTTTCGGCAGATACGGACGTACTCTTGAACGCTTTGACTGCAAAATCAATCGCTGTATGCGCGCCCAGCATCCAGTCCGTGCAGCTTATATCATTATCAATACTCTTGGGGATAGCAACGATGGGAAAATTAATCTTGTGCATTCCCAATGCTGAACTTACCGTATCGTTACCGCCGGTGGCAACAATAGCATCCACACCCAGCTTGTTCAAATTGCGCAGCATTTTATCCGGCGCCCAGGATTTGTTTTTATCACTGAACGGCGCAAAACGCGATGAACCCAGAATCGTGCTGGGTGTATCAAAAATACGCTGCGCGTCTGCCGTATCCAACGGCAAAACATAATCTTCAACCTGATCAGCCGCCAGGCCCTCAAATGCCTTTTTTACGCCAATGAATGTATCGTTATATTTACTTGCGCCCTGTATTATCGCACGGGCAATTGCCGAATTTATGCCAGCGCAGTCGCCGCCGCCTGTTACAAATGCTATCTTCACGGTCTCTCCTTTTTGCTGTCAATCAAATATTTTCCGGTACAATCATTTCATGCATTGCCCGGTGGTCGTATGATATTTTTCTGTTATTGTGATAATATAAAAAAATTACCGGTAAAAATAAACAAGAATCGTTTCCTTTGTAAAGTTGTAAAGGCAGACATTGTACGGTGCAGGGACAGATCGCGACCTGTTTCTGCTGTAAAAAAAATAATTGCATTCTTGTTGCCGAATTGCAAAAACACGACAAAGGACAAAAATATTAACATTGACTTACATGATGCAAAAAGTTAAATTCAGATGTCGGTTAGCAGCATTTTATAAAACATAATGGCAGCTAACGGCAATAACAATACCGAGTAAGGATTGATATATGCACAAAAACGATCAATTAAGCAGGCGAAAATTTCTTAAAAGCGCTGTTAGCGCAGCTTTTGCAACATCCATAATTCCCGCCAGCGCCTGGAGTCAGCAAAACAACAATGTGTTGCCGGGCAACCGGCTAACCCTTGGATTCATCGGCGTTGGCATTCAGGGCAGTGGCCTGTTACGCGGCTTTCTCAATGACGCAAATTTCCAGGTTGCGGCTGTTTGCGATGTTGATGAAAACAAACTCAACCGCGCCAGAAACAATGTAGAGAAATTTTATGCAGATAAACAAAACAATTCCACATATACAGGCTGCGGCGCAACCCGTGATTTTCGTGAAATTATTAACCGGGCCGATATTGACGCTATAGTTATTGCTACCCCCGATCACTGGCACGCCATCCCTTCCATTATGGCAATGCAGGCGGGCAAAGACGTTTATTGTGAAAAACCGCTGACCTTAACCATTGCCGAAGGCCGTGCTATGGTTAACACCGCCAGAAGGTATGAACGGATCTTTCAAACCGGCAGCATGCAAAGGTCGGATCAAAAGTTCCGCTTTGCCTGTGAACTGGTGCGCAACGGCTATATTGGCGACATCAAATCTGTGCGGGTGAGCATCCGCACCGGCTTTATTCCGCATCCGCAAATTTGTGAACTGGCAGCAGAAAATGTATTGCCGGAACTGGACTGGAATTTGTGGCTAGGCCCGGCGCCGGAACGCCCCTATAATTCCATTATCGCCCCGCCCATCAGCTTTAACGGTTTTCCAGCCTGGCGTAATTACCGCGATTATTCCGGCGGCGGCATGACTGATTGGGGCGCACATCATTTTGACATTGCCCAATGGGGCTTGGGTATGGATAGCAGCGGCCCGGTCGAGATCATACCCCCCGACGGGAAAAATTATCCATTGTTAACCTATCGGTATGCTAACGGTATTGAAATGACCACCGATTTTTTAGATAATTATATTCTCTTTACCGGCGCCAAAGGCACAATTAAAGTAAATCGTACTTATTTACTAACAGACCCGGCTTCCCTGGCTACTCTAAGGATTGCTACCGGGGATATTCATCTTGATAAAAGCGTCGATCACAAACAGAACTGGCTGCAATCTATCAAAACCCGCAGCAAGCCCATTACCGATGTGGAAATAGGCCATCGTTCCGTCTCTGTTTGCCATCTCGGTAACCTGGCCGTACAACTGGGCCGAAAATTGCAATGGAACCCGGACAAAGAACAATTTGTAAATGATACCGAGGCAAACCGTTTGCTTACACGAGCAAAACGCAGCCCCTGGAATATATAAACTAGAGAAAAGGATTCGCACATGCCTCAAAAAAACAATGTCAGCAGAAGAACATTTTTACGGCGCTCGGCAGCCACTGCCATTGGCGCCCTCGGTTTTCCGTATATCGTTCCCTCCTCCGTGCTGGGCAGAAATGGCGCTATATTGCCGGGCAATAAAATCACCATGGGTTGTATCGGCGTCGGCTGGCAGGGAACCAGCAACCTCGAAGGCTTTTTAGCAGAAGCGGACGCCCATGTTGTGGCGGTATGCGATCTGGATACCAAACACCTGCACGAAGCCAAAAACCTGATCGATAAAAAATATGGCAACAAGGATTGCGCCACATACCACGACTTTCGTGAATTACTCACCCGTACAGATATCGACGCTATATCTATCGGTACGCCGGATCACTGGCATTCCATTCCGGCAATTGCATCAGCCCGCGCCGGTAAGGATATTTACGGTGAAAAACCGCTTTCCCACACCATTAAAGAAGGTCGCGCGATATGCGATGCCGTTAAACGCTATAACCGCATCTGGCAGACCGGCAGTTGGCAGCGTTCCGAAGCCCCATTCCGTTTTGCCAGCGAACTGGTTTTGAACGGCCGCATCGGCAAGGTACACACAGTGGAAGTCGGCCTGCCTTCCGGCCATACCGATTTTGCCGGAACCAGGAATCTGAATACCATTACGCCCCCGCCTCCGGAACTGGATTATGAATTCTGGCTGGGGCCGGCGCCATATTCGCCTTATGTTACGGCACGAGTTCATAAAAATTGGCGTTGGGTACTGGACTTTGGCGGCGGCCAGATTATGGATTGGGTTGGCCATCATGTCGATATTGCCCACTGGGGACTGGGTATGGACTATGATGCGCCAATAGAGATTGAAGGAAAAGGCGAATATCCCAAAAATGGGATTTGGAATACGGCAACTAAATATTGGGTAGATACCAAATATGCCAACGGTTTGAAAATGATCATTGCCGGCGGCTATAACAAAATTCGCAGCGGCACGAAATGGATTGGTGATAACGGCTGGGTGTGGGTCGACCGCAGCGGCATCGACGCTGAACCTAAAAGTTTACTTAAAGAGACTTTTTTCCCAGGCGAAATCCACCTGTTACAATCCGGCGGGCATTATCGCAATTTCCTGGATTGCGTCAAAAGCCGTGAAGCAACCCTCACCCCGTGCGAAGTTGCGCATCATTCCGCAATACCGGGCCATCTTGGGCAAATTTCCATGCTGCTGGGAAGAAAAATCTATTTCAACCCGAAAACGGAAGAAATTATCAATGACCCAACAGCATCCCGCATGTTGGGCAAATCCATGAAAAGCCCATGGCAGCTATAAATAATAAAGGGTATAAGGAAATTTATGAACAAGCCAAATAATATGAACCGGCGTCGTTTCCTGAAAAGCGCTGCGCTGACCGGGACGGCCCTCGCATTTCCAGCTATTGTCCCGTCATCGGCTTTGGGGTATGACGGCCATACCGCCCCATCGGAGCGAATTGTAATGGGCTGTATTGGCCTCGGCGGACAGGGCACCTATAACATGCAGGGCTTTATGCACCAGCCGGATGCACAGATCGTCGCCTTGTGCGATGTTAATTCCGGCAGCGATGATTATGACATGCTCTACCAGTTTCAGGGCAGCCAAAGCGCCGGACTGCATCCGGCCAAAAAGAGACTGGATGATTATTATGCGGAACAAACGGGCGCGGCTGATTACAAGGGCTGCGCTACCTATCATGATTTCAGGGAACTGCTGACGCGCCAGGATATTGACGCCGTTACGGTTTGTACCCCGGATCACTGGCACGGGTTGGTTGCGATTGCCGCCGCTCAAGCCGGTAAAGATATTTACTGTGAAAAGCCACTCACCAACACCATTGCCGAAGGCAGGGCAGTGTGCGACGCCGTAACCCGGTATAAACGGATTTTGCAAACCGGCAGTCATGAGCGTTCCAACCACAGCGTGCGTTATGCCGCAGAGTTGATCCGCAACGGCCGCATCGGCAAGCTGCATACTATCCGCGTCAATATGCCGCTCGATAACGATGTGGAAATACCGCCGCAGCCGGTTCTGCCGGTTCCCAAAGGTCTGGATTACGATTTCTGGCTGGGCCCGACTCCGGCAGTACCGTTTGCCAAAAAACGCACCCATTTCTGGTGGCGTTATCAACTGGAATACGGCGGCGGTGAAATGACCGACCGCGGCGCCCATATTATCGACCTGGCACAACTGGCGCTGGATATGGATAACAGCGGCCCGGTGGAAATTTCCGCGCAAGGCAGAGCGCCCCGCGATGGATTATTCGATACCTTTGTGGATTATCATTTTCAATGCACGTATGCCAATGGCGTACAACTGTACGGCGTAACGGATAAACCGCGCGGCATTAAATTCGAAGGCGATAAAGGTTCAATTTTTATCTATATCCATGGCGGTCGCCTGGAAGCCAATCCGGCTTCCCTGTTGACGGACAAGATTCTGCCGGGCGAGGTCATGCTTGGCAGGAGTCCCGGCCATCATCGCAATTTTCTCGACTCGGTTAAAACCCGGCAACAGCCTGTGGCTACCGCGGAAATTGGCCATCGTACCGGCACAATTTGCCATTTATTGAATATTGCCATGCAAACCGGCATTAAACTGCAATGGAATCCGCTGACGGAACACATTACCAACAGTCCGGAAGCCGACAAAATGACCAAACGTCCCATGCGCGAGCCTTGGCGCTTGTAAACAGCTAAATCAGCATGCGATGTTAAATAATGAATAAAAAATGTAACAATAATCATAAACAAAATGTGGAGTTTAGAATGATGGATATTAAAAAAAGGTTCGTCCTTATCCCGGCTCTGGTCGTAATGCTTCTTTTAACGAGCCTTTCCTTCGTTGCCGCCAATACACCAAATGAGCAGGACGGCAAAGTGATTGCACAAATCCAGGAATTGTTACAACAACTCAAAACCTACGATTATGGTCAAACCCGCGTAACCCTCACCGAATTAGACGCACTGGTTTGTGCATCATTACAGAAACCGGAATTAAAAACACAAATTGAAAAAGAGATGCTGAGCTTTTTGCAAACAGAGGCTACTTTTGCCGGCAAACAATTCATTTGTAAAGAATTGAGCATCATCGGCAGCAAGCAGGCCGCGCCTGTGCTGGGTAAATTGCTAAAGGATGAGAAAACCGCCGACATTGCGCTGTATGCCCTGGAACGGATCTCTGCCCCTGAAGTGGACAAGATATTACTGGATGCCCTGGATAAAAGCGCCGGTAAGGCAAAAATCGGTATTGTTAACACTCTCGGTCAGCGCAAAACCGCCAAAGCAACAGATAAACTGGGTAAATTATTGACTGCTGCCGACCCATTACTTGCCCAGGCAGCAGCCGCGGCGCTTGGCAAAATTGGCGACGAAAAAGCCGCCAACCTGCTGGAAAAATCTCTGCAAACCTCGACAGGCGTTACGCGCTGCCGCGTTCTGGATGCATACCTGCTATGTGCCGATAATCTGGCTGTGAATGGTAACACCGCCCGCGCCATGGCAATTTATAAAAACCTGTACGAAAGCAAGGAACCTGCCCCGGTTCGCACCGCCGCCCTGCGCGGGCTGACGCTGAACGACAACGCCGGGGCGGTAGCGTTAATTCTTTCCGTTCTGCAAAGCGACGATAAAACCCTGCAAGCTGCCGCCATTAGTTTGTTAAGAGAACTGCCGCAGAATACCGATTTTACTTTTATCATTAACCAATTGCCAGCCTTGTCGGTGACTGGCCAGATTCAACTGCTTACTGTATTTGCTGAAATGAACATAACCACAGCGCACGATGCGGTTATCAATGCCACAAAACATGAGGATGAATCTGTCAGGATAGCGGCGCTTACCGCGCTGACCAAACTCGGCACAGAAGCGGATATAGTAACCCTGGCACAAATTGCTGCCAATACCAAAGGCGCAGAGCAAGAAGCCGCCCGTTCCAGCCTCTACCTGATGCCTGGCAAGGCTGTTGACCAAACCATTGTACAAAAAATACCCGAGGTTGAAAATAAAACCAGGGTGGAACTGGTTAAAAGCACAGGAGAACGCAACATCGTCAGTTCTTCGCTCACTTTGTTGAAAACATCAACGGATGAAGATCGCTCGGTACGCCGCGATTCCTGGCGCGCCCTGGCATTGGTCGCCAGCCCGGAACAATTGAACGATCTTTTGCAAATCATGGTCAAGGAACAAGACAGCGGTCTGCGCAAAGAAGCGGAAAAAACCATTGTCACAGTCGCCCAAAAGTATACCGACACGGATAAACAAGACAAGCCGGTTCGGGAATTATTGACGAAAACTACTGATCCGGAAATCAAAGGCTCTCTTTTACAAATTCTTGGCAAGCTCGGTAATAAACAGGCCCTGCCCATTTTACGGGAAACCTTGAAAGATAAAAATCCGGATTTACAGGCTCATGCCATTCGCGCCCTGTCCGGCTGGCCAAACACGGAGCCGCTCAACGATCTGTTGCAAGTTACTAAAACCTCACAAAATGAAATCCACCAAATTTTAGCCTTGCGCGGGTATATTGATCTGCTCAAACTTGAAAACAAACGCCCCGATTCCGAATCAATCGAATTATACCTTACAGCTATGAGCCTCGCTCAAAATGTTAACGAAAAAAGAATGGTCTTGTCCGGTCTCGGCGCCCTGCGTTCCATGCTGGCTATGCAAACAGCTGCCAAATACCTGGATGACCCGGCTCTGCAGCCTGAAGCGGAAGCGGCAATCATGTCCATGCTGCGCAATGTTCAGGATCGCGATTCCGATAAAATGGTTGCCATTCTGACTAAAATTAAAGATACCACCAAAGACGATAAAACCCGTGAACTCGCCACAATGATGATTGACAGAATGAAAAATAACTAGATCAATAAACAACCGGCGTTTGGTTAACGAATGCCGGTTGTTTACAGTACGAAAAGCTGACTTGACCTTTCTTTATATTTCCAGTTATAGTTGAAATAATTGTAACTTTTTGTAAAGGATCTAAAAAAATAAGATTAGCTATTGAAAATAACCCTTAAATTATGTAGTTTAAAATAATAATCAGGACAAACCGGTCATCAACTGAATATGCTTAATTGATCGACAACGCTGATCCCGGGAAGTATTAAAAAATTATCAGGATACTATATAATATAAAACACAATGAATAAACAAAAAAATTTTACACTTGCTTCCAAGTTAAACATTTAAATTACCATTTCAGGAGATCGGGAATGAAAGAACAAAAACAAAACAGTGCCGGTAAAGAAATTAGCCGGCGTAACTTTATCGGCGGCGCTGCCATTGCTACTGCCGCATTTACAATTGTTCCCAGCCATGTTCTTGGCGGGCCGGGCAAAAAAGCGCCCAGTGATCTGCTAAACATCGCCTGCGTGGGCGTAGGCGGCAAAGGCTCCAGCGATATTGAGGGAATTGCATCGGAAAATATTGTAGCATTATGCGATGTCGATGAAACCCAGTTTACAAGTTTTGAAGAATATATTAAAGAAAAACCGGAAATTCAGGAAAAATATAAAAAGGCCAAAAAATATCGCGATTGGCGGGAAATGCTGGACAAGGAAAAAAATATCGATGCCGTGGTGATCAGCACCCCGGATCATAATCATGCCGTTATCGCCATGAGAGCGATGAAAATGGGTAAACATATCTATTGCCAAAAGCCATTAACCCATACAGTATATGAAGCCCGCATGTTAGCTAAAACAGCTCAGGAAACCAATGTTGTTACCCAGATGGGTAACCAGGGCCATGCCACAGAAGAAGCCCGGCTGATCTGCGAATGGATATGGGACGGCGCAATTGGCAATGTAACCGAAGTCCATGCCTGGACCAACCGCCCGATCTGGCCGCAGGGCATTGAACGCCCCAAAGAAATACCTTCCGTACCGCCAACCCTGGATTGGAATTTATGGCTGGGCCCGGCGCCATGGCGCCCCTACCATCCGGCTTATTGCCCCTTCTCGTGGCGCGGCTGGTTCGATTTCGGCACCGGCGCGGTCGGCGATATGGGCGCACACATTCTCGATCACCCGTACTGGGCGCTCAAGCTGGAATATCCAACCACCATTCAATCTTCTTCCACAATCATGACCGAGGATTCCTTTCCCTTGGCCTCAATCGTCCATTATACCTTCCCGGCCAGGGACAATATGCCGCCGGTTAATCTGACCTGGTACGATGGCGGTCTCACCCCGCCACGCCCGATTGAACTCGAAGCCAACCGTATGATGGGTGACTGGAACGGCGGAGTTTTGTATATCGGCGACAAAGGGATGTTGATGCATAGCTGCTATGGCAGTAACCCGCGCCTCATTCCTGAAACAAAAATGAAAGAATACACCCGTCCGGCCAAGACTATAATTCGCTCACCCGGTATTTATCTGGAATGGATCGAAGCCATTAAAAACGGCGGCAAATCCACAACCGATTTCAGCTATTCCGGCCCATTGACCGAAACCATGCTGCTGGGCAATATTGCCACCAGAATGAAAGATAAAAATGTCATTCTGGAATGGGACCCGAAAAAATTCGAGATCACCAACCTGGCTGAAGCCAATCAGTTCCTGAAAACAGAATACCGGGATGGCTGGTCCTTATAGTCGTTTCTCTCATCAATTCAAGGAATGATAATATGGATAAATACAGATCCGTGTTCATGACTTTAATTTATACAGTTCTGTTCTTTACTGTACCGGCAGTTACTGCCGGTGCAGGGGAACAGGAACTGCCTGTCAATCGCCATCCGGCTACCGATGCTTATGACGGCTGGAAACTTGGTGCACAGGCATATACTTTTAATCGCTTTACCTTTTACGAAGCGCTTGATAAAATCGCTTCGCTGGGCTTGCACTGGGTCGAAGCCTACCCTGGTCAAACTCTGAGCAAGAAAAACCCAAACGCCAAACTGATCCATACCATGCCCCCGGAACTACAGGAACAGGTCAAACAGCAATTGGCACAGCGCGGTTTGCAGTTGATCAATTACGGTGTGGTGAACCTGCCAAACAATGAGGCGGAATGCCGCCAGGTTTTCGATTTTGCCAAAAATATGGGCATTCAAACCATTGTTTCGGAACCACCCGAAGATGCGTTTGACCTGATTGATAAATTGTGCCAGGAGTACCAGATCAAGGTCGCTATTCACAATCATCCGGAGCCATCTCATTACTGGAACCCGGAGACCGTGCTCAAGGTTTGCAAGGGCCGCAGCCAGTGGATCGGCGCCTGCGGCGATACCGGCCACTGGATGCGTTCCGGCATCAACCCGGTAAAAGCCTTGAAAAAGCTGGAAGGTCGATTGATCAGTTTGCATTTCAAAGACCTGAATGAGTTCGGCAATAAACGGGCCCACGACGTAGTGTGGGGATCCGGCAAAGCGGATGTTAAAGCGCTCCTCGCCGAGTTGCACCGGCAAAAGTTTGCCGGCGCGTTTTCCATCGAGTATGAATACAACTGGGAAAACTCCCTGCCGGAAATACGTCCATCGGTAGCGTATTTCAATAAAATCTCCGGAGAACTCAAACCCTCCGGTTGGAAGAACCTGTTTGCCGACGATTTATCAAATGCACAGTTCAAAGCCGGTTCCTGGACAACGGAGGAAGGCGAATTGACCTGGCATGGCGGCGATTATATCTGGACAAAAGATCAATACGGTGATTTCATCCTCGATCTCGAATTCCAAGTCTCTGCCGGCGCCAATAGCGGAATCTTTATCCGCACCGGCGACCTGGAAAACTATGTGCACACCGGCATCGAAGTACAGGTGCACGAGACCACCGACGGCTCCAAATACGGTATGTGCGGCGCAATATATGACTGTATGCCCCCAACCAAAACTGTAGTTAACAAAGCCGGCGAGTGGAACCGTTACACAATCACCTGCAAAGCAAACAAAATATATGTCGTGCTGAACGGCGAACAGATTATCGACATGAACCTTGATAAATGGACGGATAAAGGCAAAAATCCCGACGGTACGGAAAACAAGTTCAAAACAGCTTATAAAGACATGCCCCGTTCAGGTTATATTGGTTTGCAGGATCATGGTCAACCGGTCTGGTTCCGTAATATTAAAATTAAATCGCTCTAAACGGCTCGTTGTCCGTATGTTTGGTTTGATGTTTGCTCTGTAAAATGAATATTTTTATAAATGCCGTGTATAACTAGTGTTGCCCGGCATTCAGGCAATATATTGTGAGAGCAGAATTCAAAATATTTAAAGAATATAACGATAAAGCATATTAAATACTTGATGACAAGGTGATATTTTTTTATATTGTTTCCTGTTGTCTTGCAAAACGCGAGGAAACAATCTGCTTTTTTATATCGTTGAATAAACAGAAACACTAGATAAAAGGAGATCTAAAAAAATGATAAACAGCACTCTCTTAAAAACACTGGTATTGACAGGTCTTTTTATTTTTGTTTTTTCATTCATGGCAGCCGATTTGCTTACTGCAAACGCCAATGCCGAGGATTTAAAACCAATAAATATTGAATTACCAAAACCAATGTTTGTCGGTACGCCGCAGAACCTGAATGTGCCGAACCTGGAAAAGCCGTTAGGCAAAGCCCGTCCGGCGTTTCTGGCCCCGGCCGGCACAAAACTGGTTTCTTTTGAAAAACCCGTTGCCAGCACCGATGAAGAACCCATTATCGGCGAAATCGACATGATTACCGATGGCGACAAGGAAGCGGCCGATGGCAGCTATGTGGAACTCGGACCATTTCTGCAACACGTTACAATAGATTTGGGCGCCAAACATGATATTTACGCCGTCGTCGTCTGGCATTTCCACAAACAGCCGCGTATTTACTTTGACGTAATTGCCCAGGTTGCCGATGATGCAGACTTTGTAAAAAATGTCAAAACCATATTTAATAATGATATTGATAATTCCGCCGGCCTGGGCGTTGGACAAGATAAACACTATGTCGAAACCGCTGAAGGCAAGCTGATCGACGCCAAGGGCGTACAGGGCCGCTATGTTCGCCTGTACAGCAACGGCAACAACAATAACGACACCAACCACTATATCGAAGTTGAAGTTTTCGGCAAACCGGTACAGTGAAAACCAGCCGCAGATATATAATTGCGTTTGTTCTAATCTTACTGGCCGCGGCGGCAATTCGCCTGCCGCGGCTTGCTGTTCGTCCCCTGCACACCGATGAAGCCATCCACGCCGTCAAGCTCGGCGACCTGCTCGAACACAACACTTATATATATGACAGCCAGGAATATCACGGCCCGGCGCTCAACTATTTTTCCCTCATTCCCGCCTGGTTAAAAGCTGAACATACCTATCGGCAACTGCACGAAAGCACCATGCGCATTGTCCCGGTATTCTTTGGCTGGCTGCTGGTTGCATTGCTTTGGGGATTGCGAAAAAGTATGGATTGGCCGGTAATCATTAGCAGCGCTGTGTTAACCGCCTTTTCACCGGCAATGGTATTTTACAGCCGCTATTATATTATGGAAATACTACTAGTGGCATTTAGCTTTGCCGTGATGGTTTGCGGGTATCAGTTCATAATCACCAGACAATTACGCTGGGCGCTGCTGGCCGGTTTGAGCATCGGCCTGATGCACGCCAGCAAGGAAACCTGTGTTTTTCCCCTGGCCGCAATGGGTTTGGCATTATTGCTGGTTTGGCTGTTGTGGGGCAGAAAAGAGTATTCATGGGCGCAGGTTAATAAACTGCTGGCGCCGCGTCCTGTTGCGGTTATGGTTATTTCCGCCATGCTGCTATCGGCGCTGCTGTTTTCGGCATTCCTCACCAATCCGCGCGGCATCCTTGATTCGTACCTGACCTACGCTTCTTATTTTCATAAAGCCGGTAATTTCGAATTCCATATCTATCCCTGGTACTATTACTTTAAACTGCTGCTTTTTAGCTATACCCCCGGCAAGCCTTTATGGACGGAAGCGCTCATTATTATCAGCGGCATTATCGGTATCATTGCAGTTATTCGCGGTAAAGGATTGCCCCGCGAATCCTTGTTTCTGCTGCGTTTCATTGCCCTGTACACGATTATATTAACTGCTATCTATTCGGCAATCCCCTACAAAACGCCCTGGATCGCGCTGGGCTTTTTACATGGCTTCATTCTGTGCGCCGGTATTGGTATAACCACACTACTGCAAACTGTGCGCGGAGCATTTGCAAAAACCATTTTATATCTCATTATAGCTGCCGCCGGGACGCATCTTGCCTGGCAGGCATGGCAAAACAATTTTAAATATTACTACGATCCCGGCAACCCCTGGGTATATTCGCATCCCGGGCCGGACGTCTTTGCCATCCGTGACCGTATTAAAGCTATGGCTAATGTGCATCCCGACGGCAACAATATGTATATTGAAGTGGTTTGCCCCGGCGATGATTACTGGCCGCTGCCGTGGTATTTGCGCGAATTTCCCAACATCGGCTGGTGGAATGCGGTGGACATGCAAACGCCTGCCGCACCGGTCATTCTGGCATTAGCGCAGGTAGAGCAGGATCTACTCTACAAGCTCTATGAAATCCCGCCGCCGGGAGAAAAAACTTTATATACCCGGTTATTCGACGGTTATATGGAAATTCGTCCCCTTATCGAGATCCGCGGCTATGTGCAGCGCACATTATGGGAACGCTGCGCAGCCGAACAATCTGCAAACGAACAATAAGCGGAATAGCTTATGCCAAATCCATCGCCCCCATCAGCAGATCAGCCGGATATAACCCGGTCGTCTCTTCCCCCGTATCGTTTCACTCACCAGGCAATGGCAACCATTTTCGAAATAATCATCGCCCATCCCGACCGCTCATATTCGCAGCAGGCGGCCTGGGCGGCTTTCCAGATAACCGATCAGTTGGAAAAAGATTTGAGCCGCTTTATCGAAAACAGCGACATTGCCCGAATCAACAGCGCTAAAACAGGCGACAAGCTGGTGATTGGCCTGGATGCCTTTACCTGTCTGCAGGAATGCGACCGCTTGTTTACCCTGACCGGCGGCGCTTTCGACATATCCATCGGCGCACTGCTGGACTGCTGGCTGGATAACGACAAAAAATTGAAAAATCCTGCTGCGGAGGAACTGCAAGCAATAATGCAGAACCGGGGCAACACTTTATTATTATTGAATGATGCAGATTATTCGGTAGAAATTTTGCAGGCGCCGTTGCATATCGACCTGGGCGGGTACGGCAAGGGGTATGCCGTAGACCGCATGGCCGCAAGCCTGGAGGAATGGGATATTGACAATTACATCCTGCACGGCGGCCTCTCTTCGGTGCGGGCGCACGGCGGCATGAACGGGCAAACCGGCTGGCCGGTCTCTATCAGTAATCCATTCCAGAATTACACTCCCCTGCGGCAGTTTAATCTGCATAACCGCTGTATGAACGGCTCCGGCCTGCAAAAGGGCAACCACATCATCAATCCGCGCACCGGGCGGCCGCTGGCTATTCACCGCGCCGCCTGGGCCTTCTCACCCGACGCCGCAACCGGCGATGCGCTCTCCACGGCATTTATGGTCATGTCGCCGGGTGAGATTGAGCAATTGTGCTGTACTCATCAAGAATTTCAGGCAGTTATCATCGAGACCGAAAACGCACAACCGGATGCTGAAAAAGTATATTACTTTGGAGATATTGTGCAATAATATTTGTAAATACTTTCCCATAAAATATTTACTCGCCACAACCCTCGTCCGTCTTGTCCTCCCCGCCTACAACCAGACTTCACCGGCTCCCCGCCAACGCCTGTTTTATGCGCAATAATTCCTTCATCATATTTAAAGGCGTTCGGCTTATTGACAACCGGCTGTCCGGGTCGGCAGTCCACTCGATGGGAAACTCGCAAATTTTATAGCCCCGCCGCAGCGCCCGCAGAATGATCTCTATATCAAACATAAATCCATCGGTAATGCAATCACCATACAATTGCCGGGCAATCTCTCCCTTGTATATTTTCAATCCGCATTGCGTGTCGGTAAAATGCGCAGGCAGCCCCATAAACAGTAACAAAATTTTCCTGAACACAAACGATGCAATGCGCCGCGGCAAGATGTGCGGTACGACGATCCGGCTGTGTGGCAGGTAGCGTGAACTGTGGGCAATATCGCACTCGTTATTTTGTATCATGCGCAAACCGCGGGCGACATTTTCATACGGAATAGTGTTGCCGCTGTCGATGAACAAAACAAAGTCGCCTTGCGAGTCTTTCATACCGGTACGGACTGCGGCGCCCTTGCCACGGGTCGGGTGGTAGTCGATTACCCTGACAGCCGGGCAATTGGCGCTGCGGGCAACCTGTACGGTATTATCCTCGCTGCCGTCATTGACAATAATAATTTCGCCGGTTAAATTATAATTTTGCAAAAACGCCGCTGCATTGGCAATGTCCTGGCCGATCTTTTCCTGTTCGTTGAGCACCGGGATGATAATTGAAATATCCATAAGCGCGTATTCTTGTTCCGGAACTAGTTTTGTTTCTGGCATTGATGCTTTTTGTAATATAGGAAATTTGTTTTGAATAGCAAGAATTTTCAATTTCCGGGGCGCGGTAAAATGGTAAAAAATTGTATTAAAGTAATTAAGTGCTACGCACCTGAAAGTCAAGGCTCGCAAATATCTGTTTCATACAGAAAATCAACCGGTTTTAGAATTACTTGCTGAAATTGAGGTGCGTAGCGCTTTTCCAATTACTGGTTTTTCATCTGCGTTAATCTGCGGCATCTGCGGAAAATATTACATTCTCCATGGCAGGGAATTTCCAATACCTTTTTAGCCCCAATGCAG
>CAYNSO010000051.1:0-25216 GCA_964399735.1 uncultured Cytophagia bacterium | reverse complement strand
AAGAATATACTTTAATCAATAAGCCTCATAATAACAATTGATTGAATGCTTTTCTTCGCGTTCCCGGCGGCCTCTGCGGTAAAATACAAGATTGAAACCGTAGAGGGCGTGAAGAACGCAGAGAAAAACTATTGAAGCAATTGTTATTCTAGTCATTACTTAATTTTTTTGCAGCAAGTTTGTGATTTAAAAATTGGTTTATATGGATGGTAAACAAATTTTTTCTTCCAGTATTATTGTTAAGGAAATTAATCTGAATCAACGTAAAGTTGCTTTAATCAGGTCTTTTAAATCGATTTGACTAGATCCTTGTTCTAAAAATAGCAAAAGAATTGCCCACTATAAACAATATAGCGCAATCTTTATTTTGCATGAAAGGGCTCATTTTTTTGAGCATTTCATAGTAAAAAGATGATAAGAATTATAAATTAGGATACGAGTACCCGGAGGACGCAGAGGGGAAAAGAATAGCGTTGTTCAAGTCCTTTTTGTTTATAAAAAGTGAAAATGCAATTAGCCTTCTCTTTTGCCTTTACTCTTTTTAAAGCGATAAAACAATTATTAAACATTACCCACGGAAGACCATATAGAGCCCAAAAAAGAGCCTGGTTTGAGCAATACAATTAAACCCAATAAAACAGAATATTAACCCCTGGTTTCAATTTTTTAAAAATTTGAAAACAGCTTTTCGGTGTTCCCCTGAAAATTATAAAAAAAGTATAAATTTTGTAGAGACAAGGCAAACTATCCTTGTCTCTACGGATTAACGATTGTGACCAATAAAAGGGTAGATTATAAAGAACCCAGTAAATCAGATCGTCCAGCCGCTGCGGTACTGGCGATGCAGGTACATGTTGGCTTCCAGGTCGTTGGTAATGCGCATGTTGGCGCCGTCCCACAGCAATTTTTTACCGGTGCGCAAGGCAATGTTGCCCAGCAGCACAACTTCGGTGACCAGCGAAGCATAATCAAAATTGGCGCCGGCCGGTTCACCGCCTTTAATAGCCTGAATCCATTCTTCATAATGGCCGGGCGAGCGGGGCAAAGATTTTGGCGGCATTTTATATTCCTGCATTCTGGCTTCCGGAATCAGCCGTCCATCCAGCATTTTGCCTTTATCGCCGATATACATTACGCCTTCGGGGCGCCATTCGCGGCCTTGTTCAAATTCTTCGGGGCGCATTGGTTTAATGCCGCCATCATACCAGGTTATGGTAACCGGCGGCATGGAGCCACGCGCCGGGAATTCAAATTTTACAATTGAAGCAACCGGCCAGGTCTCATCCAGGGTCGGTTTAACCACGCCATCCAGAACGATCATGGAATAACTGCCTTCAACGGAAACAGGATGGCCGAGATTGAGAGCTTTGAAAATCGGGAAAAAGCTGTGGCAGCCCATATCACCCAGCGCGCCGGTACCAAAATCCGCCCAGCCACGCCAGCGCACGGCAATATAATCGGGATGGTAGGGGCGCATTGGCGCCGGTCCAACCCACAGATTCCAGTCCAACTCCCTGGGCGCCGCTACAGATTCTTTCGGGCGACCCAATCCCTGCGGCCAGATGGGACGATCTGTCCAATTATGAACTGCGCGCACCTCGCCAATAGCGCCATCGGCAATGAACTCGGCTACCAGCCGCGTCTCTTCCGAGGCCTGCCCGGAATTACCCATTTGTGTAGCTACTTTTTTCTCGCGCGCAACCTGCGCCAGGCGGCGTGATTCATAGACCGACCAGGTTAATGGTTTTTCGCAGTAAACGTGTTTGCCTTTTTGCAGAGCCGCCATAGAAGCAACGGCGTGGACATGATCTGTGGTTGCTACCAGGACAGCATCAACCGCTTCTTTGTCCAGCATTTCGCGGAAATCGGCATACGCGGTACAAGCCCGGAATTTACCAACGCCATTTTTTTCTGCATACCAGGCATCGGCAATTTCGCGGGCGGGTTCGCGCCCGGCAAAGCCGCCGTACCACCAGTTGCTGTAATCCCATTTTTCTACAGGATCGCTAACGCTGACCACCTGCACCTGATCAAATTCCAGCAGCCGTTTCATATCATTAATGCCCTGCCCGCCAACGCCGATAATGCCAACGTTGATCTTGTCGCTTGGCGCAGTTTTATCTTTACCGCCAAGTACAGTAGAAGGAACAATTGTAAATGATAGCGCTGCTGCTGTGGCGGTATTGGTAATAAAGTCCCGCCGCGACATGTTTTTGGGTGGTTTTCCCGCTTTGTTTTTAGTCTGTTCTGACATAATTACTCCTTGATATGGATAGTCGTTGTACCGTCGAAAACAATAAAACAGTAATTCCACATAACAAAGGATTTGTATTAAAGTAATTTACTATAATTGGTTGGTACAAGCAAGATTTAAGTTTAAGGGAAGGAAAGCAAAAGCCGGACGTATCGGTTACCGCCCGGCTGTAAACAAAAAGAGAGAGCAAAATTATTTTTTCTTTTCAGCAACATGTTCTTTGAATAGTTCACCGATGCTGCCAATACTACCCAGTATTCCTGATGTTTCCATGGGTAGAAAAATTTTAGTAGCTGTGCCGTTAGCTACTTTTTCGAGGGCTTCCAGGTATTTAATAGCGATCAGGTCATTTGAAGGATTGCCGTCATGAATGGCTTTGTAAACCAGGGTAATTGCCTGCCGCTCACCCTCGGCAATAGCGATTTTTTCATATTTGTTGGCGTCGGCAACTTTTTGGATAGCTTCGGCCTGACCTTCCGCTTTGAGAATGGCGGAGCGTTTGGCGCCTTCGGCTTCCAGAATGACGGCGCGGCGTTCACGTTCCGCTTTCATCTGACGGTGCATGGCTTCAGTAACATCCACTGGCGGTTCAATTTTTTGCAATTCAACGCGGGTTACTTTGGTGCCCCATTTATCTGTGGCATCGTCAAGAATTTCACGCAGCTTGGTGTTGATTGCTTCGCGTGAGGTCAATGATTCATCCAGCGCCATATCACCGATGAGGTTACGTAAATTGGTTTGCGCCAGTTTGGTTACCGCCAGCCAGAAATTGGCAACGTTGTAGGTCATTTTCACCGGATCGGTAATTTCATAATAAACCACCGCATCCACTTCCACAACCACATTGTCTTTGGTAATAACCGCCTGCGGTGGAATATCTACTACCTGTTCACGAATATCAACTTTTTTCAGAGATTCAATAAACGGGATGATCAGCGTCAGGCCGCTATCTGCGGTGCGCTGGTATTTTCCCAATCTCTCGATCAGTCCTTTTTGCCAGGGGCGAACAATTTTCAAGCCCTGCCCGGCAATGATAAAAATTACAATTGCAATAATAACAAGTAATATTTCCATATCATTCTCCCTCTGTTTTGGGTTGAACAACCAGTTGGGTGCCATCAATTTTT
The DNA here is from genome assembly GCA_964399735.1 of uncultured Cytophagia bacterium. GTDB lineage: Bacteria > Zhuqueibacterota > Zhuqueibacteria > Residuimicrobiales > Krinioviventaceae > Fontivivens. Next base: position 21,835 of record CAYNSO010000051.1, on the reverse strand, counting down.
ACTACAGTTACCAGAGTATTCAGGGGAATGGTTTCGCCGGTAATGCTTTGAGCCCGCCATTCTTCCTGGTTCAGGCGTACCCGTCCGGTATTGTTTATTTTGTTGATTTCTTCCAGAACCATACCAGTTTTGCCGATGTAACGATCTGCGCCGATCCCCGGCGGTTGTTCTTTGGTTACTTTATTGGCGAATTTGCGGGAAACCAGCGCCAGAACACCCGATACCACAATAAAAGCCAGCCATTGCCAGATTGGATCGAGGCCAAGCACAGCGCAAACTCCGGCGGCAGCGGCGCCTATGCCGAACCAAAGGATAAAGAAACCGGCTGTCAGCATTTCTCCAACGATAAATATTGCCGCCAGTATAAACCATACCAGCCAGATTTGAACACCAAACATATATCCCTCCTCCTTTTGTTTGTTCAGTTATGGATTATATTGTATATAAAAATCTTTTAATCTTTTTTGTCGGCGTTTTTTCAAACTCTTCCGGGTTCATCTCTATCCGGGCAATATTGATAAAAGAGGGTAACTGAGTATTGAGCAGCTTGCGATTTTGTTCCAGTGCATCAATCAGGCTGGCTTCGGACATTTTTTCTGCGTCAACCATTTCCATATCGGGGTAAATCAAGGCCACCAGTTGCCCGTTCTTTTCCAGGATCAGGGATTCCGAAATATATGGCATATTGTTCAGCCGCGCTTCGATCTCTTCGGGGTAAATATTTTGGCCGGAAGGGCCAAGGATCATATTTTTACTGCGGCCTTTGATGTAGATAAAACCATCTTTATCAATCAGACCCAAATCGCCGGTGTGCAGCCAGCCATCCTTGTCGATTGTTTCATCAGTTGCCTGTTTGTTTTTATAATAGCCATCCATAATATGTTCACCACGCACCAGTATTTCCCCAACTACTTTTTGCGGATCATTGGAATCGATCGTGGCCTCCATATCATCAACGATTAATCCAACCGACCCCACACGGGTCTTTTTCCACGGTGCGTAACTGATCAATGGCCCGAATTCGGTCATACCATAGCCAACTGTAAACGGGAATTTCAGACTGGTCAGAAAGGATTCTACTTCTTTGTTCAGAGCAGCGCCCCCTATTACTATTTCATAAAAATTACCGCCAAAAACATTTATCAGTTTTTCATATATTTTTTTATGGACGACATTTTTTAAAATTGGCATTTTTATCATTATTTTTGCCGGCCCTTTACTGAGAGCCGGTTTGATTTGCTTTTTATAGATTTTTTCAATAATCAGGGGAACGGACAATACCAGATGCGGCCTTATATCCTGAAAAGCTTTGACTAGAATTTTTGGTGAAGGCATTTTACCCAAAAAGGTAATATGGCAGCCCATGCAAATTGGATATAAAAATTCAAAAGCGCAACCATAAGAGTGTGCCAGGGGCATAAAAGATAATATTTTTTCACCGGAGCTTAGAGGCAAATGGGTGCGGGCATATTTGATGTTACCCATCAGGCTGTTGTGGGGCAGCATCACCCCTTTGGAAAAGCCGGTTGTGCCCGACGTATAAACAATTGCGGCAAGCTGGTTGTTTTTTACTTCCGGGAAAGTAATTGAATCCGGAGAAAAACGAGGATATTCTTTTAAATAATCTTGTTCTGAATTTTCCAGTTTGTTTACAAGGTCTTTCTTTTTATGATAAAGTAAATGGAAATTTTCCAGCGAAAAGATTGCATCGAGTTGAGGCATTTTAGCTTCATCAAGGAGATCAAAAATGGACTCGGATGAAAAAAACAAAACAGAATCGGAATGATTAATAATATGGTGAATGTCGTCCGGTTTGAAATCTGGCAATATCGGGACAATAACTGCGCCATAAGTAATTGTAGCAAGATAGGTAATAGCCCAGTTTACAGAGTTTTTCCCAATCATTGCAACCTTGTCCCCTTTTTTTAAACCGGTTTTTTTAAAGATATAATGCATCCAGCAAATCTTGCCCGCCATTTTTTCATAGCTCAGAGAGCCTTCTTCGTAATTTGACAAAGCGGGCAAGTCCCAATTTTTTTTAATACTTGATTCAATCGTTTTAATAAAATTTTCATTCAGCATGATCTATGCTCCTTGACATTGATTTGCAAAAAAAGCTGTAATCGAATTAGCACACCTACTAATATAATGGAATTTCAACAAATTTACCTAACACTTTATAGTTTTTTTGCAAAACAACCGAAAGATTTTTTACCAGTTGAATATATTCGTCCATCTGTTGCTGATCATGACGCCCGCCGGTTTTATAATCAACAATCAAAATGTTCCGGTTATGTTTGTCAATCATAAGCCGATCCAGCCGGAATTGCTCGCCGGCGGCATTAAACAAGGTAATTTCTGTAAATATTTGCTGCCAATTTTCTGCAAATAACCAGGAGCGATTGTTCTCGATAAAAGTTGTTACCCGGTTCAACAGTTCATGAATATCCACTACCGGAAGTAAATTGCCAAAATAGTTCACGGTTAAAAGTTTTGCCTGGGTAATTTCTTCTGCTTGGCCAAACCGGATAAATGACAGGAAATAGTGGATAATATTTCCTTTGTCAATATCCCGGCTCTTTAAATATACACTCGTATAGTCGGGATATTCAGTTTTTTGTTGATAATTTTTATTTGGTGTAGATTTTTTTGCCTGTAAATCAAAATATTTTTTAATAAAAGTATAGTCCTCTCCGTCCGGCGGTTCAGCCGGAGCGCTGATTTGTAACGGCGCGCCGATTATACCATGACATTCATCATTCGAGTTCACAGGCAAAGCGTTTTTTTGTGCCAGGCTATCGAGAATAGAGAACATGATGTATTGATCAATCTCCGGATGTTCTTTGTTTTGTAAAATGTTACGCATTTCTTCAAGGCCGTCCTTTTTCTTAAAGGCAAAGAACAGGTACAAATTGTTTTTCGCACGGGTAAGCGCTACATAGATATTGTTGAGTTCTTCGATATCCTGCCGGTTGAGCGAAGCGGTTTTAAGGGCGCTGCGATTGCACCAGGGCATTATATGTTCATAATTAAAATTAATAACATAATCTGTCAGGCTGGTAAAATCATCGCGGTATTGTAAATGGACATTAATGTCATCGCGGGCGCTGCCCGTTGCGGACGTAATATCCCAGTAAAGAAAAACTGTGTCAAATTCCAGGCCTTTGGCTTTGTGTATAGTCAGCAGGGTAATGGCATCGACCTTGTCGAGCCCCAATTGTTGAAAGCGTTCGCTTTCGGCATTGTCACGGCAATATTCAAGCAGACCTTGCAGGGTTTTGGGGTAATCGCGGTTGGCAACCAGTAATTCGGCGACAATTTCCAGGAACAGATTGATATTGATCAAATCATTTTCCTGATTGAACAGCGAGGCTACATTATACTCCCTGATAATTGCGCTGACCAGCAAAAGAGGGTCAAGCCCGGAAAGCCCGATATTGTTATCATCATCATCAAAAAATAAAGAATTCATCAATTTGTGCAGTTTGTCAACTGCCGGAATATCATGTAATGCAGTAAGTAACTCTTGAACCGTATATTGTTCTGCGCTGTTCTGGCGGTGGAATTGGAGGATTTTTTCAAGGTCTTGCGACGGCAGCAAAACCAGATCGGAGCGCAAAAATTTCAATAAATCCATCAGATCATGGTAAACAAAAAAGTTTAACAGATAAAACAATGGTTTGATGGCGCGGTGCGCCAGTACCGAACCGGACGAGTCCAGAATATAGTCGATTCCCAATTCATCAAGAATTGCGGCAATGTTTTTCAGGTCATTGTTTTTACGGGCGAGAATGGCGGTCTTGCGTACATCCAGGGATTTGTCCCGTATCAACGGCGCCAGTAAATTATGCACAAAATTGCGATATTCTTCACTGGAACTGGCATAGCCATTTTCAGCATTACGTGATACATAAAAATTTTTCACGTTAACCTGGATGCAGGCATTTTTTGCTTCTTTTGCCGCTTTAATATTTTCATAGGGCCAATACAGATCAGCCAGCCTTGCTTTTAGCATGGGGCTGGTAAAGATTTCGTTGATAAAATCAATAACAACCGGGTCGCTGCGGAATGAGGTATCGAGCGAAAGCTCATGGCTATCGGGCATCAGTCCGGGCATTTTTAACAACAGTTCGCGTTCACCGCCACGCCAGCCATAAATGGATTGTTTTTCATCGCCAACAATGATCACTCCGCCATAATCTTTGGCGCCAATACCGCTGGTCACTTCATTAATGATCGGCAGCAAAATTTTAAACTGGATCATGCCGGTATCCTGAAATTCATCGATCAACACAAAGCGTATCGAGGCCGACAGGTATTCGTAAAAGGCATTGGTAACAAAGTTTTCATCAATCAAAGACAATTCCGGGTCATATAGATAGTGAAAAGAATAATAGGAAATATCATTATGAGTAAAAATCCGGTCGCGGAACTTGATTTCATCATATTTTTTATAGACCAGCCCGGCTATGGTGCGAATTTCTCTGGTTTCCGGTAACAGGGCCGCATAAAAAATATAATCTGCCAGGTATTTTTTACTGTTATCAAAATCCTCTTTTAATTCTGCGGCAAAATCTTTATTGCTGTTTTTTTTGAACAGCTTGCCGCCATGCCAAAAAAATTCGGTTTTAAAAATATCGTTATTACTTTTAAGCAGGTTTTCCGGGGTTAACAACTCGTCAAGTTTACCTGTAAGGTCTTGCACCCGCAGCGCTTTGCAGGAAGAGAAATAGTCGCCGTAAAAGCCGGCTTTAAACATGTCCTTAACCGGCATATCCGGGTAATCAGCTGCTACCCGGCGGCGAAACTTGTCAAAGATAGTCGTCATGGCCTGTTTATAGTCATCCAGCGCTTTTTCAGCTTTATGCTCATCTGTTTGCGGCGCGGGCGTTTCGGTTTCACTTTTATCGATGAAATCAAATATCCAGCGTTTGTCGAGCAGTGAGCGAAGCAGATTTTCGTAATCTGTTATTTTTTTCTTGTTGGAACGCCGGAAAAAGGAATAAAAAATTGCGCTGTTTTTTTCATCGCCGAGCAGCGCCTGAAATATTTCTGCATAGACCCGGGTGGGGATTGTGTCGTCGATTTTATAATCGGTAATGCCCAGGTAAGGAGCGATTATGGTTTTAAATATTTCGTTTATAAAAGCATCTATTGTATTGATTTTGACCAGGCTTTTATTGAGCAGCATATCGTGGTAATATTTGTTCAAAACCTCGCCAAAGTCCGGGGTTATTTTTATACCGACAAGTTTTTCCAGGTTACGGCGCAATTCCATGCCTTCGGGAGTTTCCTGAACAATTGCCTGTAAATGGGAAAAAATACGTTCCCGGATCTCGGCGGTTGCTTTTTTGGTAAAGGTGATTACCAGAATTTCCTGAAAGGAGAGATTATATGTATGGTATTTTAACAGCAGGCCGATATATTCGAGAGAGAGCCGGTAGGTTTTACCGGTACCGGCGCTGGCTTTGATAATTTTATTATCCACTCTGTTGTTCCTCTAAAGAGTTGCAATTTTGCGTGATTTGGTTAAATACAGGTCTTTGCGGGTAATTTCCGGAAGATCATTCATTTTACTTTTTTGATCCGGTAGATGATAGCCGATAGAAACCAGGCGGGATAAGGAATCCCTGATCTCTGCTTTAAATGCTGTAATTAATTGTTGTTTGCCGGTTTTTTTATACCATTTTGATAATGCTGCTGATTCATTTTTAATGATCTGATAGAACCACGATTCGACGCGGTCAATCAGTTCCGGATTTTCAAGCAGATAGTAAAACATTTCGTAAATGACGAGTTGTTCTTTGGCAAAAGAACCGGTCTTGTAATCAAAGATCAGGTATTTATCACCCGGGAAAACAATGCGCAGGTCGGCGCGGCCGCGAATTTGTACCGGTATATGCAGTGCATTATCAGAGGCGGGAAGGAGGGTTTTGTATTGTCGTTCCGTCCGGGAGGAGCGTTCCTGCTCCGGGAGAATTTCCGGTTGTGAGGGCCCGATAACGAACTGCTGTAAAAACTGAAAAAATCCGCCAATGCCTTCGAGCAAGACCTGCAGAAGAATGTTTTCAAAATAAACCAGGGTATGGTCGTGCAGCAGGCTGTAATAATATTTGGGGCGGCTGATTGTTTTAGCGGCAGCCGCGCGAACAAGCTCCTGATCTTTTGCTGAAAATCCAAACCCGGCGAGGGTCTTGTTCTGTTCGGCCATCATTAGCCATATTTGACTGAGAATATCGTGAGCCAGGTTGCCTTGCAACCGGGCGGAAAAGTCATTGGCGACCTGCTTTTGCCACTCTTCCAAACCGGCAATATGACGAATATAGAATATGAAAGGATTGGTTTGCAGGTCTTTGCAGGAAGTAAAGGTGAGCTGTAACCCGGCAACCGGGAAATCTTGTTCAATATTACAGGGCAGGCGATAAAAATCGGCCTGATAGACAAGCTGGTCATTCACACGGTAATTATTATCGGCAAAGAGATGCTGATATACAGGGCGGCAGGCGCTTTCGCGAATATCGGTAATGGACAGCCTGGCCGGCGGGAAATACAAGTTCAACTCTTCAATAAAGGAGCTGACCTGGATATTTTTATCGTTGTTTATTTGCGTGAATAAACAGACCTGACGCGAGGCAAGAACCAGACGGAAAAAGTAATACTTGTCCCGCAGCCGGATGTCTTCAAACGTTTTTAACCCCAGCAGTTTACGCTGCCTGTCGGTGAACAGAAACTGCGCTTGCCGTGCCTGGGGAATTCGTCCTTCAATAACGTTTAAAACCGCTACAGCCGGGAATGACAGGTTGCGGGTATCCAGCAACGAAGTGACCTCTGTTCGCCGGGTCTGGGTGCGGTTGCCGGGTAAAAAAGTTTTCGGTTTCATGTAATCCAGAAATAAATGCAGCAGACCGCCAGCAATTTTAAGGTTTTTTAGAAAAGGATTGGCGGTCGGGAAATAGCGCTCCCAGTCGCCGGCCAGACCAATTTCTTCAATGGCGACAAAATCGGCCAGCATGGCATAGAATACCTGGGTAATATTGGTTTCGTGTAATTCGTGCGGCTGCAAAATTTTGCGCAAATCAATACCCCCGGCTGTGGTATCAAATCGGGCAGTCAGTTCACGAATCGTATTCACCTGCATAAACTCCTGGACAAACTGCAACAGGTTGGATAAATATGGAAGAACCGGCGAAGAGTGAAATTGATAGAAATACTCCAGGGTCAAATCGGTGTATTTGAATTCGTAATCGATGAGATTGTACAGGTATTTTAAAGTATGTTCATGAATTTTTTTTTGTTCGGGACGTGACAGGGCGCCGGTAAAGTAAAAGAAAAATTCTTCACATAACACACTGTCGAGCAGGCTTTGCAGAGGCAGCAGCATTTTTTTTTGCTGCGGTTCCCACATTAATCCGTCAATCAGGCGCTGCAGGGAGTCAAAAAACCGATAGACCGAACAGGTAGTAAAAGATTGCGCATTACCGAGATCGAATTGCGCCGAAGAAAGAAACCGTGACCAGGGGTTTTTATGAAAGCCAATATCTACAATTTGCCCGATTTGATTGTTTTCCATTTGCCGGGCCAGAGCGGTCATCATTGTAAAATCATTGTTACCGGTAAAGATACTGATTGATTCAGTCTGCATTTCCGAAAGCAGGTCGGGCAGTTGGAAGGGCTGAATGGTTAAATCCTGTTTGTTTACCAGCCGTTCGGGAAGCTGATAATAAATAACTGTAATTTTTTGCATTTGGCCAAGGTGTTCAATAACAGCTTTTTCCAGGTTGGTATAATAGAATTGATTGGCAAACACAAACCGGTCATATTGCTGTAAAAAAGAGTCATTCAGATTATCCTGGTCAAAGACAAAAACCGCATCATCAAACCCAATGGCGTTAATATGGGCGCGATAATGTTGTTTTATGGTTTGTAATCGCTGCCAGGTTATTATTTGCCAGTCGGTATTGGCCAGACTTTCGTTATACAGGGCCTGATCCGCTTTATCGGCGGCGCATTCTTCATTAAATTCCTGCCACAGATTAAAGCAATTGTTGGCCAGTTCGATGGACTGGAAATAATTGTTAATTTTAAAATGGCGCCGGTCATCGGCGCAAAGGGAATCATAAAAGGCCAGGGTTCTTTTTTCTTCGCGCAGCAACGGCAGCGAGGAGATAAATAGCTGTTGTTTTAACTCTTCCATGGTAATAAAACGCGTGTCGGAAAAATCCCAAACTTGTTGAAATTTACGCATAGCGGCTTTTTTACTGCGTTCATTGGGAAAGATAAAGACGGTCTTTTCACAGGGCTGTTCCTGCAGAATTTTACCGGTTAAATCATCTGCAAACGAGCAAAATACGAATGATGGTTGCGACATAAATAATACCCCGATTTTCCAAAAGGTTGTGTTCTTTACCATGCAGGTTGAAAAAACCCTGCTTTTCTTGAGAGTTTGTAATAGACATCAGGAATAGTATACAATAAAATTACAACAAATTCAACTTTTTTCCCCGGAAAAAAAAAGCGGCCCGAAAGCCGCTTTTATCAAGAATAAACGAATGTTACAGTTATTTCAGCAATAACATTTTATGCGAATCGCTGAGCGATTGTTCCTTGCCGGTTATGATTATTCTTACCATATAGATACCGGATTGCACTGGCCGGCCGTTGAAAGAACGGCCATTCCACTGCGCCTGGTAATTACCGGCGCTGTGCCGTGAATCAGCCAGAACCTGCACCAGTTGGCCGCTCATGTTGTAAATTTCCAGGCGAACATGCGCCGAAAAATCTACCTGGTAGGTAATGATGGTTGACGGATTAAACGGATTCGGATAATTATTTACCAACTGGTATTGGTTGTTGACAGCCGCCGGTTTGGATGGCTGGATCGAACTGTTTTGTCCGGTAAAATGCGAAAGCCCTTTATTGGTAGCAAACCACAGCGAGCCGTCCGCATCCACAGCAACATCGTTCACATAATTATGAACCAGGCCATCGGCGGTGGTATAGTTCATAAAGGACGAACCGTTCCACCTGGAAACGCCGCGCGCTGTGCCGAACCAGATATGTTTGTTTTTGTCTTCTGCAATACACAGAACAGTATCGCTAACCAGACCGTCTGCAACGGTATAATGGGTCCAGCCGCCTTTGGTTTCGGTGGTATCATGAAAAGAGCAGCCGGCATCCGAGCCGAACCATTGATCGTTATTATCCAGAACATGGATAGCATAGATGTTGTTGGTTTTTGTATGCATACCAGTCCAGTCCGAATCAAACGGCGATGCGGTTGTAACGGCATCGACGCCTTCCCAGATAATTCTGCCGACCCCGCCGCCCAGGGTGCCGACATATTTGACACTGTCGTTGCCTGAAGCAATGCAGGTTACGGCGCTAAAGGGATACCATGTCAGATATTCCTGGGGAAACTGGGCCCATTGTGATTCAACCAGCCCGGAAACCCCGCTGTTATGACCAAACCACAGGGCATCGAACTTGTCCAGACACACCGCAGAAATATGCGCTGCTGCGATGGGGGTTTCACCAGGTGTTAAATACTCCTCGTTAACGGTTCCGTCCGCCAGGTATTGAAATTTCAGGGCGCCGTTTTCGGTGGCGCCCCAAAGAGTTGTTGCGGTTTGTTTTGTATCCGGGGCAAGATCATTAATGACAAAGGATGCCGGATGCAAAACATTGTTATACGATGTCCAGGTTGTGCCGTCAAACCGGGTCAGGCCCTTGTCGGTGCCAAACCATTTTACGCCCTGGTCATCAATATAGATTACTTTGACATGGTTGCTGATCAGCGCTGTTTTGGTACTGTCATAGGTCGTCCAGTCTGCAGCAGTAGCAATGGTTACAGAAAGAAAAAAGCTGATAATCAAAAATTTACAAAATTTCATATATTTGTTTCCTTTAATGACACGCAGGCAACAGGATTATTTTACCAACAGCATTTGTTTTGCCTGGCGGTAATTCTGGTTGTCGCCATTGATAGATATCTGATAAATATAAACGCCCGAAGCAGCCGGCGATCCGTTAGACCAGGCTCCATTCCATGTTGCTGTAAACGAACCTGCCTGGTAATCACTGTTAACCAGGGAGGTAACTTTTTGGCCGAGGGAATTGTAAACGTCCAATTCAACATGAGCCGGTGCGGCAACGTCAAAACGAATGGTGGTTGACGGATTGAACGGATTCGGATAATTATTATGCAACTGGTAATCTGTTATCATACCGGACGGTTTTTCTTCCCGGACTGAAGTTGTATAGTCAATTTTGATCAGTTCAATACCTTCACCGGTACCCAGGTTACGGCTGTATTGTTTGTCCGCAGCATTATTCCAGTGCTCGTGCACGCCAAGGCTGGAAATGGGGGTGCCATCGTCTTCCGGATCGTAAATAACGCCTTCCGGCCAGTTGTTACTGTCCGCTGCCTGGTGCAGGTAATCATCAACGCCAACCATTTGCGGATAATCGCCGCGGGCAGCGTCGGTATATTCAGCTTTTAAAAAGTCATAGCCAACCGATTCAATGGCCACATTGTCAAGAGAAGCGAAAATGGAAGAACACCAGTCGTCATTAAAGGGCGCCGACACCCATTTCGTCGGGGGTTCTACGGATTCCGGGCCGGCGTACAGAGCGTCCATAATGTATACCAGGTCTTTGCCGCCAATCAGTTTGTGGCCCATTAAATCGACCAGCACGCGATACAGTCCGTACCCCTGGCGGTAAGGATCCTGTTCGGTCGGGTTAACCAGACCGTTATGCAAATGTGCTGCGCTGTCGCGGGTGTGGGTGCCAAAATGATTCTTGGCAAACATGGTTACGCCGGCGCGTTTATGGCCTTTAAGGCAGGGGATATTGATCATGTAATCGCAATTCTGGGAAACAGTATAAAAATGATCATTATAAACCGATTCGCCGGCAGAAGGGTCGTACCAGGGGCCTTCGGTTTTAAGTACAGAGCCCTTATCGGCATAAAATACCAGTGGGTCAACACTTTTAACAACTTTTTCCCGGCCCAGGGAGCTTTTTGTATTATCAAGATAATGTATGTTGGGGAATTCCGCATGCCACAGGTCATAAATATGTTTGTAAATGTGTTTCATGGGGTCGCCGACATAAATATTTTCCTGGGGAACGCCGACTACATTAACCAGATGCTTGAAAACTGCCAGCACCACATACGGGTTGGTTTCGGCAACGGAATAGTAATTGTTTTTTGATTTTGAAAGATCCGTATTGTTGAAATTGCCGCTCCAGGAACTGGTAGCATTGATCTTGATAAAGATTTCTTCACCTTCCTGGTAGCTGACGTCGCCCTTGTCGTGGTTGTTGTTATAGTATTTAAAAATTGCTTCCCATGCCGCCTGATCGCTAGTTGTACCGGTGAGGGATTGCAGAACGTCCGACAGCATTTCTTCAACTACCGGCAGGTTGTTGTTTTTGGGCATGAACCAGCCGTCATCATTATTGTGCGCCAGGGTGCAGTTTTCGTTGGTCGATTCCGGATTCCAGGCCCATACTACGCGGCCCGGGAAAATACCTTTGGGCGCGCCCATCGGATTATTGGGGGTTTGATCTCCTAAAACCGCGCTGGTGGCATATACGGGGCTTTTGGGGTTCTGTGATATCAATACCGAGCTAACCAGCGCTACGACCAAAAATAATGCGGCCAGAACGTATCCGGAATTGCGATAGCTTTTTCTGGCTTTATGAAACGCAACCGCCGAGGTGATTAATCCAAGCATGTATACGAGAAAGCCGGAAGCAACCGGCGCAGCAATACGCACACAGGGATAACTGAGACGCGATGGCTTGGGTAAAACCCGGAACAGAAACCATACCAGCGATATCAGGCCGATAACCGGGAACAACAGCGCCGCCCAGGGGCCTTTTGTTTTTATTGATTTAATTCTGCCTGTTTCAGGACAGGTAACAAAGAACTTTTCCTTTAATGAATTTTTTTTTCTATTCATACCATACTCCTTTTTTTCAAAATTGCGCTTTTACGCTTACAGATAAAAACACAATTTTACCGATTTTGTGTATAAAAATGATGAATTTTACTTGCCTTTCTAACTAAATTTTTTACTTTAAAGACTACCTATAATATAAAACTTGACCCAGGGATCATTAGTTCCTTCTAACCAGATATTATTTTTTTCATTGCCGCAGAAAGCTTTTGAATACCAATTTCAATCTGTTCAGGGTTGGAATTGGAATAATTCAGACGCATCGAATTAGCGCCGCCGCCATCAACATAAAAGGGATTACCCGGCACAAAGGCTACATTATCCTTCAGGGCGAGTTCCAGCAACTGCAAGGCAGAAATGCTTTCCGGCAAGGTTACCCAAATAAACATACCGCCTTCGGGTTTGGTAAAGGTTACTTCTTTGGGAAAACAGGCCTCAATGGCGCTGATCATGGCATTACATTGCGCCTTGTAAGCCTGTTTGGTTTTTTCAATATGAGCGTCCATGTCAAAGTGAGTCAGGAAATAATGAACCACTTTTTGGCAAAAATAATTCGTATGCAAATCAGCGCCCTGTTTGGCGACCAGCGCTTTTTCCATAATCTCGTGATCTGTGCATATCCAACCCAGCCGAAATGACGGCACCACAGTCTTGGAAAACGTGCCGAGCATAATGGCTTGCGAACCAAGCCATTTTCTGAACGGCGGCTGATCGCTGCCACTAAACCGCAGAGCGCCATAAGGATTGTCTTCAACCAGAACCATGTTATGTTTTGCTACCAGCGCCGCAGTTTTTTCCCGTACCGCTAACGAATAGGTTATGCCGGACGGGTTTTGAAAATTTGGCACAGTGTAAAATAACTTGATAGCATGGTTGGCTAAAATAGTTTCCAAATCCTGCAAAACCGCTCCGTCATTGTTCAGGGTTATACCGATAAATTCCGGCTGATATATAGATAACGCCTGAATGGCGCCCAGGTAACCGGGCCTCTCTATAAGAACTTTATCGTCTTTTTCTATAAAAACTTTACCAAGTAAATCCAGCCCCTGCTGCGAGCCGTTGGTAATGAGTATGTTTTCGGGCTTGATCTGCAGATCATAACCGGTGTTATATTCAGCGGCAATATATTCCCGCAGCGGCAAATAGCCTTCGGTGGCGCTGTATTGCAGGGGTTCATAACCATCCCGGCGCAGCACCTCTTTGCAGGAAATTTGAATTTCACGCACCGGAAAGACATTCGGATTGGGCAAGCCCCCGGCAAAGGAAATAATTTCAGGGTTGGCGGCGACTTTGAGTATTTCCCGGATAAAAGATTTTTGTACATTCAGTAATCGTTGTGCAAATAAAGCAGATACGTTTTTCATTTTTAAGCTCTGTTTAACCGGCTAGTGTTTTTTCGATTGTTGTTAATTCCTGCCGAGTAAATTCCAGGCAATCCAGGCTGTGCAGGTTATCTTCAAGCTGCGCCACGCTGCTGGCGCCAACGAGAACCGAAGTGACCCGGTTATCCTTGAGCAGCCATGCCAATGCCATTTGCGCCAGGGACTGGCCGCGTTGTTGGGCAATATCGTTCAGGGCGCGAATTTGTTTGATCTTGTTTTCGGTAATATCGGCTTTTTGTAAAAACCCATGCGGTTTGGCAACGCGGGAATCTTGCGGAATACCATCCAGATAGCGGTTGGTTAGCAGACCCTGCGCAAGCGGTGAAAAGGCGATAAAACCAATGCCTTCGCGGCCGAGAATATCCAGCAGGCCGTTTTCCACCCAGCGTTCATACATGGAATATTTAGCCTGATGAATAAGGCAGCGGCTGCCGAGTTGATCGAGTATTTTTAAAGCCTGTTCGGTCTGGTCTGGCCGATAGTTAGAGATGCCAACATATAATGCCTTGCCCTGGCGGAGGATCAGATCTAATGCTTCCATGGTCTCTTCCAACGGGGTTTCCGGGTCAAAACGGTGGGAATAGTAAATATCCACATAATCCAGACCCATACGGCGCAGGCTGGCGTCGAGACTGGCGACGAGGTATTTTTTTGAACTCCAGTCGCCATAAGGGCCATCCCACATGGCATAGCCGGCTTTGGTAGAAATTATCATTTCATCGCGAAAAGGCGCAAAATCCTGTTTTAATGCCTTGCCGAACATTTCTTCAGCAGACCCGGGTGGCGGGCCGTAATTGTTTGCCAGGTCAAAATGGGTTATGCCCAGGTCAAACGCCCGGCGCAGAATTGCCCGTCCGGTTTCGTAAACATCCACTCCGCCGAAATTGTGCCACAAACCCAGGGATATTGACGGCAGTTTTATGCCGCTTTTCCCACAGCGGTTGTAGCGCATGGATTCGTAGCGTTGGGGTTTGGCCAGATAGTTCATATATTTTTAGTTTCTTGAAAAAGCCATTTTTTTATTAAAAATTGTTGCTAATAGCTTCAGTTAATACGAATAATAACTGTTCTTAAAGATAAGCATGAAAAAATCTTTATGCAAGGTTTTCATTTTTCAGAAAAAGTCGTTTTTCGGAATAAAAAAAACCAATATTCCCGGCGGGTTCACCGGTAATACATTTTTATCCGACCTTGCATTAATGACCGTCGGTGTGTTCTTTAACCACCCGTTTGAGCCATTTGAGCATAATTAGAATTGCCAGGGTTGCCAGCATGGCTCCGGCAAAATTGATGCTGAAAAAGACTGCTTTATGATCGTACTGTTCCCACAGGCTGGAAAGGATGCCCGACAGCTTGTTACCGATCGAAGTAGCCAGAAACCAGCCGCCCATCATTAATGCGGTAATGCGCGGCGGACTGAGTTTGGAGACCAGCGACAACCCCATAGGGCTGAGGAACAATTCTCCCACTGTGATTACTGCGTAAGATGAGATCAGCCACCAGGGAGAACTTTTTGTCAGGCCGTTTTGCGAGGCAAAAACCGCAGCGATCATGATCAGTGTAGACAAGGCAGTAATAAAAAGGCCGCTGCCGATTTTGGCGGGTGTGGAAGGTTCACGGCCCTTTTTTCGTAAAAAGCCAAAAAACCACACAACCAGCGGCGTCAACGCCACAACAAAAAAGGGATTGACCGATTGAAAGATTTCTGTGGAAATTAAAACCATGTTTTTGCCTTCTGCCGGCCATTGGGTTTTATCCAGGTTGTTAAAATAAGGATGCGGGCCCATTTCGGTGATCACCCGGTTATCGGCATCGATTAACGGTTTACCGTGAATATCCAGTTTGGGGACAGACCGGGGAGTAGTATCCACCTCCTGCACCATGCCAAAAGCCTGAGCTGCCGGCTGCACCGCGGCCGGTAATTCCCGGTGAGTATAGTTTTCCGCCCATATTGTTAGCGCCGAACCATTCTGGTGAAAGATAGCCCAAAAGATGATAACAATTGCAAAAATGGAAAGCAGCGCGCCAATCGGCGCTTTATCCTTTTTGGATGCTTTCAGCCACAGCGAAAGGTAGAATAGCAAAACGGGAATGCTGGCAAATAAAAAGGCGTCGGTCGAGTCCGAACCGAACAGGTTGCCGGGTAGAAACCAACCGATAGCGCCGACCACAATTGCCGGTAAAAATACCACCGCGCTGATTTTACCCATCGACATGTCTTCTTTTTGAACGGGTTTGCGGACATCGGCATGGATGATGTGCTTTTTACCAGTGATAAATAATATTACACCAACATATAAACCAATTCCGGCGGCGGCAAAAGCATAACCCCAGCCGTAATGGTTACGTAAATAAGCGGCGACAAAATTACAAACAAATGCGCCGATATTAATGCCCATGTAAAAAATATTATAACCGGTGTCTTTTAAAGGTTTATATTTTTCATCTGCGTACAAATTGCCAACCAGGGTGGAGATATTGGGTTTGAAAAAGCCGTTGCCGATGATGATCAGGAACAGGGCGACCCAGAAAGCCGTCATACCCGGCAGGGCAAGTGTAATATAGCCGGTACCCATCAAAATGCCGCCAAAAATAATGGCGCGGCGGTAGCCCAACACACGGTCGGCCAGCAAGCCGCCAATAAAGGGGGAAAGATAAACCAACGCCAGAAAGGTACCGTAAATGTCAGCAGCGGAGGCCAGGCTCATTCCCAGTCCGCCGGATTGTGTATCGATCATGTACAGGGTAAAAATGCCCAGCAGCAAGTAATAGCCAAAGCGTTCCCACATTTCGGTAAAAAATAATACCACCAATCCGCGCGGATGATTTTTGAACATTCAGACTCCTGAAAGTTATGATAATCAATTGGTTGAAAAAGTATAATTTGCAAAGTAAAAAACTTTTTTTATATAATCCAGTTATTTTTTTGGGAGGATGTGTGAGCATAATATTGATGTGGTTTTATACGGACGCAGCATTTTTGCCGGGAGAGGAAAAATAGTAAAGCCAGGTCTGGAACAGATGCCTGGCCTCTCCCAAAAAAGCCAGATCATCCGGTCACCGGGTAGATTGCGATACCCCTTGCAAAAATCTAAAGTGCACCGCTTTTATGCGATGTGCTAAAAATCCCAAAAAAAATATTGCAAATGGTTTAAACTTGTAGTATTATCACTATTATTGTATAAAGAATTTAAAATGATTCCCCTGCCATAAAATTTGTACAGACCGGCGTGAGCGAAAAGCACAAAGAAAAATGGCAGATCTGGTATCCTGATAAAACAAAAAATCCGGAGGTTGGCATGAAACAAAAGCTGTTTTCTTGTAAAAGAATGTGGATAATACTGGTTTGTTTGGTAGCGTTTTGTTTTTGCCCGGTGCATTTATTCGCCAAAACGAATACGGCGCCGGTTGCTATCATTCCGCAGCCATTGTCTGTTGTGCAGGGCGAGGGGGTGTTTGGCATCGACCGGAGCACACGGATTGTCTATGATGCAGCAACCCCGGAAATTCAACAGGTCGTTACTTTTTTGAACGATTTTGTAAAACAAATGTACGGCCTCGAACTCGCTGCGGTAGTGTCTGAAGCTGCCGAAAGGAATACAATTTTTCTTGATGTCAAGGGGACAGTCAGTGTGACCGGCAAGGAAGGCTATGAACTGGTAGTCCGCCCGGATCGGGTTATCATACGGGCCAAAACCGGGGCGGGATTGTTTTATGGTGTGCAGACCCTGCTGCAATTATTCCCTGCGCAGGCGGCCGGCAAGCCGTCCGGAGATAATGTATTATTACCGGTCGTAGAGATCAAGGACGAACCGCGTTTCCCCTGGCGGGGAATGCACCTGGATGTGTGCCGGCATTTCTTTCCGGTCGAATTTGTTAAACGCTATATCGACCTGCTGGCGCTGCACAAGATGAACATGTTTCACTGGCATTTAACGGATGACCAGGGCTGGCGAATTGAAATAAAAAAATATCCCCTGTTGACGGAAGCAGGCGCCTGGCGGGTAGATCGTGAGCATCAGCACTGGAACGAAAGAACCGCTCCCGAACCCGGCGAAAAGGCAACCTATGGCGGTTTTTATACCCAGGATCAAGTTCGTGATGTTATTGCTTATGCGCAAAGCCGGTTTATCACCATCGTGCCGGAGATCGAAATGCCTGGCCATGCAATGGCGGCGCTAACGGCTTATCCGCAATATTCTTGCACCGGCGGGCCATTTTATGTTATGCCCGGCGGATACTGGCCGATTACAGATATTTTTTGCGCCGGTAACGATAGCGCCTTTACCTTTTTGGAAAACATTTTAAGCGAGGTTATCGACCTGTTCCCCGGCCCCTATATTCACGTGGGCGGAGATGAAGCCAACAAAGCCAACTGGGAAAAATGCCCGAAATGTCAGGCTCGTATTAAAGCAGAGAATTTACAAAATGAAAACGAACTGCAAAGTTATTTTATCAAACGCATTGAAAAATATATTGTCTCAAAAAATAAAAAGCTGATCGGCTGGGATGAAATTCTGGAAGGCGGCCTGGCTCCTGAAGCTACAGTCATGTCCTGGCGCGGTATGGAAGGCGGAATTTTTGCCGCTACCGAGGGTCACGATGTGGTCATGACGCCCACTTCACATTGTTATTTAGATTATTATCAGGCGCTGCAAGACGAACCGCCGGGCATTGGCGGACATGTGCCCCTGGAAAAGGTGTATGGTTTTGAACCCATGCCGGAAGGCTTGTCCGCTGAAAAGCAAAAACACATTCTTGGCGCCCAGGGTAATGTATGGACTGAATATATTCCCACCCCCGAACATGCGGAATATATGGCCCTGCCGCGACTATGCGCCATGTCTGAAGTAGTGTGGAGCAGCCGCGCCAACCGTAATCTGGACAGCTTTTTAACCCGGCTTGCCGTGCATTATAACCGCCTCGATGCCCTGAATGTGCATTACCGCCAGCCGGATATTAACGGATTTGCCAAAACGAATATATTTATGAAAGATATCAAGGTGGCAATGGATTTTCCCCGCCCGGAAGCAAAAATATTCTATACTTTGGATGGAACCGAGCCCGGCCCGCAGTCGTTAGTGTATGCAAAACCGCTGCGTATTTCTCAAAATGTCCAGTTAAAAGCCAGAGCTTTTGTCGGTGAACGTCCGGTCAGCCGAATCAAGACTGGCGTGTTCAACAAACAGCAGCCCCGCGCCGCGGTAAATATCAAAAATCCGCAGGCGGGACTGAAATTCACTCTGGTAACGGGCGAATTCAACACCGTAAAGCAGTTAGCGCAAGCTCCGGTCAGCGCCTCCGGACGGATTGCCGGGTTTACCATGCCGGAATCAAGTCCGGAAACCAATTTTGGCGTTTTATATGATGGATATATCAAGATCCCGAAAACCGGCATATATACCTTTTACCTGAATTCCGACGACGGCAGTGAACTGCTGGTTGGCGATGCCAGCATGATTTCGAATGACGGCGCGCATGGCGAGCAGGAATATTTCGGCAAAATCGCTCTTGAAAAGGGCTATCACCCGCTGCGCGTGTTGTTTTTTCAGGGCGGCGGCAGTCTGTTGTTAAAGGTGGGCATTGAAGGCCCGGGACTGGCAAAGCAGGCAATACCGGCATCCCTGCTGTTTAATGAAAAATAGCATCGCGAGGTTTTTACTGATATGGAATGGATAACGGAAGGAAGCAAATGACCAGGTACCCGTATTTGCAGCTGCAACAGTTTAAAGGAATGATCTTTGATATGGACGGGGTTTTTGTGGATACCGAACCCCTGCAATTTGAAAATTTCCGTCAGATCTTTACGCCGCTGGGCATTCATTTGCCGAATGATTACATGTATCATTTTGTCGGCGAGCCGACCGGCAAAAACCTGCAGGATATAGCCAGCGATTATGGCGTAGAACTGGATGCGCCTCTGATAACGAAAAAACTGTCGGAAAATTTTCATAAAATATTTACACAGCACGCTCCGGAAGCGCTGCCCGGGATATGGGAAATTGTGGATATTGCCAAAACCCGCAAATTGAAAACTGCATTATGCACATCATCGACATTGCGCGAGATGACATTTTTATTCGATAACCTGTTGCACAAGAACCGTACCTACAGCCATGTTAATGATATATTTGACGCCATTGTAACCGCCGAGCAGTTGACCAACAAAAAACCGCACCCGGAGCCGTATCTCACTTCGTGTCAGCGATTGGGACTAGGTCCGGAACAGTGCGTGGTGATTGAGGATTCCCTGCCCGGCATCCAGTCCGCCAAAGCCGCCGGCTGTTTTTGTGTTGGATTACGTAAAGATTACAATAAAGGGCTGCACTCCAGTATAGCAGATTTGGTATTCGACGACCTGGAGCAGCTTTTAGACCATATTCAGTTATAATATCCATGATTAAGAGAGGCAACCGCTATGATGACAGAAAAAGCTAATATCACCGCCCGCAAAACCATCCGGGTCGGTTTAATCGGCCACCAGTTTATGGGCATTGCCCATTCCAATGCGTTTCGCAATGCGGCGGCTATGTACCCGGTGCCGTGTAAAGTTGAAATGACCGCTGTGTGCGCCAAAGACAGCCCCGAAAACCTGCAAGCCTTTGCGGACAAGTTTGGCTGGCAAAGTATAGAAACGGACTGGCAAAAGCTGGTGGCGCGGGATGATATCGACCTGATCAGCGTGGCGGCGCCGGGATTTTTGCACAAGGACATTGTGCTGGAAGCTCTCAAACACGGCAAACACGTATTATGCGAAAAACCGCTGGCCAACAACCTGGCCGATGCTGTGGAAATGACACAGGCGGCGCAAAAAGCCGGCGTACGGCATTGCTGCGGCTATTCCTATCGCGCCACACCGGCGCAGGGGCTGGCGCAGCGCTTTGTGCAAGAGGGCAAGATCGGCCGTATTTTTCAGGTACATGCCCGCTATGCGCAGGACTGGATCGTTGATCCCAACTTTGCAATGGTGTGGCGGCTGGATAAAAAGCTGTCCGGCTCCGGCTCGCTGGGCGATATTTGCGCGCATTCCATTGATGCAACACGGTTCATCACCGGCTTGCAGTTCATAGAGTTGGTCAGCAATCTGGTTACACTCATCCCGGAACGACCGCTCAATGCCGGCAAACCGGGTGGCGCCAAGGGCCAGGTGACGGTGGATGATGTGGCGCAGTTTCTATGTCGGTTTGATAACGGCGCCACCGGCTGTTTTGAAGCCACCCGCTTTGCCACGGGACGAAAGAACCATAACTGTATCGAGATCAACGGCGAAAAAGGCTCGCTGTATTGGGATTTTGAAGAGCAGAATTACCTGTACTATTACGACCGCACCCGTCCCGCCACGGAGCAGGGATTCAGCAAAATCAACGCCACGCATGATGCGCACCCTTATGGCGGCGGTCCCTGGCCGGTGGGACACGGCATTGGCTATGGCGATACTTTTATGATCGAGATCGCCAATTTCCTGATTGCGATAGCCGAGGATAAAGAGTTCCATCCGGATTTTAATGATGGCTTGCAAGTGCAAAAGGTGCTGGACGCGGTGGAACGCTCGGCGAATGAGAGGAAATGGGTGATGGTTTAAGGGGGCGCTGGTTATTGGTAATCATGTAGGGGCAATTCATGAATTGCCCCTACACTTAAAGCACGATCGCCCGGACTATCCATGCCGGGCGAAAGTAATATTGGATATTCATTCGATTAAAATAACAGGGGTATAGCCCCCTAATTTTGCCCGACCCAGGACTCAGCCCTGGGTCGATCAGAATCCATTTTTGACTTGGTGGCGACCGTGTATGATGGTCGCACAATTCCGGTGTGAGCGAGTCTGCGACTCGCAGCAATCCATAAAGGGATTGCACTCCGGAGATATAAAAAAACCGGAGTGCATCGCCTTTATGTGATGCGTTTTTCAATCTCATTCCAATCGGGAGAGTGGAACGAGGAGAAAAAGGATTGAGCCTGGGCAAAATGCCCAGGATTATGTGACGCCCTGGAAAAAGTCACCTCGGCGTCTTATAAGCGAGCCGAAAAAATATTGATTTTTAATTTAATTCGCATTACTGTTAACATGAAATATGGTTATCCAATGATTGACATACGCTCACCCAGGGAGGTAATTTAAATGACTGGAATGCCCGAAAAAGATTTTGATGCAGTTGTAATGATGAGAAAGATCAGGGATGATTTGGTAAAGAAATTCAAGTCCGATGCACAGGCAGAAACCCGTGATTTGATCAAAATACGTAAAAAATATCATATCCAATCCTCAGAATCAATAACAGCAGAGATACCCTCAAAATAAATGAACGCAATCGGTAAATACAGATTCCTGAGTGGACGGTTCTGTGTTGTTTGCGCAGGCGTCTCGATACGGGCCGAAAGATGAAGCAACGGCCCTACTCGACGACCGGTGCTGCTTGCTTACCCCGGTTTTTCTCGTTCCAAATCTCCTGATTTGGAACGCGCTTGCCCGGGAATCTCTGATTC
>CAYNSO010000050.1:0-25477 GCA_964399735.1 uncultured Cytophagia bacterium | reverse complement strand
TTTAAACTAAACTTTATTAAGAATATGCTGCTATTAATAAACGTCATAATAACAATTAGTTGAATGCTTTTCTCCGCGCTCTCGGCGACCTTTGCGGTAAAATATAAGAATGAAACCGCAAAGGACACGAAAGACGCAGAGGGGAAAAAGAATAAAACCTTTCCACGTCTTTTATATTTAAAAAGAACTTGATACAATGTGTTCATATTGAGCCTTTTTACTTTTAACATTGGTTCTATCGAAATAATTACCCACAGAAAAGCATATTGAACCAAAATTATGACCATCAAATCGGTTCAGGCTGTCCTGGGTTCCGAACCATAAAAATCCCTGGCTGTCTTGTAAAATACAATCTATACGGCCGTCGGACAAACCATTTTTTATGGTAATAGGTTCAAAAGTAATTTTACCATATTGAGCTTCCAGAACAGCCGGTGATAACAGGCAAAATAACAAAAAAATTTTAGGTTTTTCCTACTTTTAGAATTCAGGCGAAAATCTTGATATAGAACAAAACACTAGCGATTTATCAGATTCAAAATAGCTGTGAAAATTATGTAAATATTATAAGAAATATAACCAAAATATGGATAATTTTGCCATAACAAGTTTATTCAAATATTAATTATAACAAATTTTTTTTAACAATGTATCAGTAAACCAGAGAATTTTTACCCGGATAATTTACTTTTTTTAAAATTCTGTTGATTTTACCAATATATTCTTGCATATTGCTTTTACAGGATTTTATTACAATTTGTCATACAATTTATCTATAATATAGAAAGTAATAGGTGAATTACAGGATTCGCAGTTAACTTGTTTAGCGGCGTTATCATGGTGACGATGAAAACTTGAAATCAAGCATTGTAAAGCATGGGAAGGGTGGAAATATACAAATTTAGTGGCATAAAGATTGCCTTAATCGAGTAGTTTATTATGATAACCAGTTGCTATATCATGGAGTGATGTCAAATAAATTTTTATATAGCATGGTTAATCATGATGAGGATGCATCAGAAATTTCAAGTGATCCCTGGTAATACCCGGAAAACAAGAGATGAATTGTATGATAAAACTGATGAAACCGGAATTCGGCATGTTAAGGAAATAAAAATGGCCAAACCACAAATCATCATCGTTGAAGATGAATTAATAATTGCCCAGGAAATCAAACAATTCCTGATAAGAATGGATTATCAAGTCCCTGCCACTGCTTCTTATGGTGAAGATGCACTAAAAAAAATAGCTGCCATCAAACCTGACCTGGTTTTAATGGATATAAAATTAAAGGGGGAAATGAATGGTATAGAAGCTGCCGGCAAAGCCCATGCACTTTATGATATTCCAGTTGTATATATGACCGCTAATGCGGATCAGGATACAGTTGCAAGAGCCAAACAAACCGAGGCATACGGATTCGTATACAAACCCGTACAACCGGATGTCTTGCGGGCTGTTATTGAAATGGCCTTATATAAACATAATATTGAAAAACAGGTAAAGGAACGTGAAGCCTGGCTGGGGGCTACTTTACAAAGCATCGGTGATGCAGTTATTGCCACTGACACACATGGCAAAATTACTTTTATGAACGGTGTTGCCGAAACCTTAACCGGCTGGAAACAGCAAGAATGCAAATCCAAACCCCTGCAGGATGTATTTCATATAATCAATAAAAAAACCCGCAAACCGGTAACAAACCCGGTAACCAGGGCTTTACAGCAAGGCTCACAAGTGGGGCTTGCCAATCATACCATATTAATTGCCAGAGATGGTACGGAATACCAAATTGCCGACAGCGCCTCTCCCATTCGCAACACCCGTGATGAAATAATTGGTGTTGTACTGGTTTTCCGGGATGTGACCAAAGATTATCAAATGCAGGAAACAATTCAGGAAAATGAACATAAATACCGGAACTTGTTCGATGCCAGCGCCAGCGTTATCGGTGTTTATGAAGCCATAGATAACGGGGACGATTTTATATTTAAAGATTTTAACCGCTCCGGTGAAAAAATTGAAAAAATTAAAAGGGCAGAAATAATTGGCAAAAGCGTCAAGCAACGTTACCCCGACATTGTTGAAAGTGGTCTTTTTGATGTTTTTCGGCAGGTATGGCAGACCGGCAAACCGCAGCAATACCTGGTTACCATCTGTAAAAATAATAAAATATTCAATTGGCGCGATACACTGGTTTACAAACTCCAATCCGGAGATATTGTAGCTGTTTATAATGATGTTACCGACCGTATGTTGGCTGAAAAAAACCTCCAGTCCAATGAAGAAAACCTCCGAATCACCCTGAATTCAATAGGCGATGCTGTAATAGCTACAGATACGCTTGGGAGAATTACCAGAATGAATCCTGTGGCAGAGGCCCTTACCGGCTGGTCACTTGATGATGCAAAAGGCAAATCACTAAATACTGTATTTAAAATTATCAACAGCAAGACCAGAAAAAAAGTGCCCAATCCGGTTAACAAAGTTATGAAAACCGGTAAAATAGTCGGATTGGCTAATCACACCACCCTGATTGCCAAAGATAGTAAGGAATACCAAATTGCAGACTCGGCAGCGCCAATTAAAGATGCTCATGGCGCCACAACCGGCGTTGTACTTGTTTTTCGGGATGTGACAAAAGATTACCAGATGCGTGAAAAAATAGCAGAAAGTGAAAAAAAATATGCAGATCTTTTCAACAGCTCTCTAAGTGGTATTGCTCTTCACAAAATAGTGCTGGATGAAACGGGGGAACCCGTCGATTATATATACCTCGAAGCCAACTCTGCCTTTGAAAAATTAACCGGGCTGCAAGTTCAAAATATTATAGGGAAAAAAGTAACCGAGGTCATTCCTGAAATTGAGAAAGATAACTTTATTCACACTTATGGCAAGGTGGCGCTTTCGGGAAAACCAATCACTTTTGAACAATATGCGCCAGGAATTGATAAATATTACAAAATCAATGCCTTTTCACCACGAAAAGGACAATTTGCCACAATCTTTATTGATGTTACCGAAAATAAACGCGCTGAACAGGCTTTGCTTACTGAAAGACGCAGATTAGCCGATATCCTAAAAGGCACCAATGTCGGCACCTGGGAATGGAATGTGCAAAGCGGGGAAATTATTTTTAATGACCGATGGGCGGAAATGATTGGTTATACAAGTAAAGAATTATACCCGGTAACCTTTACATTGTGGGAAAAATTGATTCACCCGCAAGATCTCAAATTTTCGAATGAATTACTAGCCAGACATTTAAACGGTGAACTGGACTATTACGAATGCGAATTGCGCATGCGTCATAAAAACGGGCAATGGGTTTGGGTACTTGACCGGGGCAGAATAGCAACCCGTGCAAACGATGGCAAACCCCTGCTCGTATCCGGCACACACCAGGATATAACCGAGCGCAAGCGGGCAGAAGAGGTAATCACCCGCGAACGGCAGCAATTACTCTCTATCTTTAACAGTATCGATGAAATGATCTATATTGCTGACCCGCAAACCTATGAAATTTTGTATGTTAATCAAAAACTTGCCAGTCTCCTGAATAAAGATTGCATTGGTGGAATTTGCTATAAAGAATTCCAGGGTCTCGATTCACCTTGTCCCTTCTGTACTAACGATATAATTCTAAAACAAAAACCACAACCCGTGAAGTGGGTTTTCCATAATGAAAATCTAAACAAAGACTTTGAAATAGTTGACAGAATTATTGAATGGTCAGACGGACGGGAAGTGCGATTCGAGCTAGCAATAGATATTACCGAACGTAAAAGAACCGAACAGGCCTTACAAGCAAGTGAAGCCCGATACCGAAATATTTTTAATAATTCCATTGAAGGTATTTATCAATCAACCATTGAAGGGAAATTTAGAACAGTTAATCCGGCTTTTGCCCGAATGCTTGGATATGACTCCCCTGAAGAGGTAATAAATAATGTAACGAATATAAACGAACAAGTCTACATCACGCCCGGTGACCGCCAGAAATTACTTGAAAAAATGTTCTCATCGGAAAGCACAATTAAAGATTATGAAATTCAGTTCAAAAAAAAGGATGGTTCGGTATTCTGGGTTGCATTGAATGCCCACATCGTCAGGAATGAAAAAGACGATTCCTGTTTTTTTGAAGGTTCATGCATGGATATTACCGAACGCAAAAAAAATCAGGAAACGCTTCGGCTTAATGAAGCAATCTTTTCTTCTTTTCTTGAGCACAGTCCGGTTTATGTTTTTTTCAAAGATAAAGATATTCGCGCAATCAGGTTAAGCCGAAATTATGAGCAATTATTAGGAATGCCAATTAACCAGGCGCTGGGCAAAACCCTGGATGAATTAATTCCTTCCGATCTGTCAAAAAGTATCGTTGCTAACGATTTACAGGTTTTACATGAAGGTAAATGTGTAAAAATTATTGAAGAATTAAATGGGCAAATATATGAAACCACTAAATTCCCGATCCTGAAGGATGGCCTTCCCTTTATGCTGGCCGGTTTTACCATTGACATTACGGAACGCACAAAGACCGAAGAACAGGTTCGGAAGAATTTGCTGGAAAAAGAAGTTATGCTCAAAGAGATCCATCACCGGGTCAAAAACAACATGAATGTCATAACCAGCCTGTTACATTTACAAGCCAAGCGGATTGAAACCAAAGAACAGGCCCTGGCCGCTTTTGAAGAAAGTCGCAACCGTATTTTTTCCATGGCGCTTGTCCATGAACAGTTATACAAATCCGATGATCTTTCAAAAATTGATATGAAGAATTATATCGAATCCATTTCCCTTAAATTAAAACAAAACAGCACTGTCGATAAACATATTACCACAGAATTGAAAGTCAATAATATTTTCCTCGAAGTTACTCACGCAATTCCGTGCGGACTGATCCTTAATGAGTTATTAACCAATATCTACAAACACGCATTTACAGATAAAAAACAGGGTAAAATAATCATCTCCTTTAAGCAGCCTGCAGAAAATGAATATGAATTGATTGTAAAAGATAATGGCAAGGGTTTACAGGAAGACATTGACTTTCAAAACATTAACACATTAGGATTACAGTTGGTTAAATTATTAACAGATCAAATTGGCGGCTCATTACATGTTCATCGAAATTCAGGCACCACCTTTACAATCCGGTTCAAGGTTACAAATGGGCAGAAATAACCAAGCCCCTGGTAAAGGGGCCTGGGTTTGTGTTACAGAACTATAATAAAGGGAGAATAAAGAGAATTACTGTTGCTTTTCTGTGGAAACAGAATTTCTTTTAATATAATCAATCAAATCATCAATATATGAAAAAGCAAGGCAAGTGACAGTATCGGCGCCCCCATAATAAATCGCTATACGTCCGGTTTCCGCGTCTGTTAAGGACGCACAAGGAAAAACGACATTGGGCACATCACCAATACATTCATAATATTCCTGGGGTGAAAGAATATATGGTTCGGTTCTATATAGCACCTTCCACGGCTCTTCCAGATCAAGCAAAGTCGCTCCCATACTGTAAACAAAACCATTACAGGATGTTAACACCCCGTGATAGATCATTAACCACCCTTCAGATGTTTCAATTGGAACAGGGCCGGCGCCAATTTTTGTACTCTGCCAACCCTCCCGCAGAGCGCCCATTACAAATCTATGTTTTCCCCAATGAATCATGTCTGGACTGGTACTGTAATAGATATCGCCAAAAGGAGTATGCCCGGCATCGCTGGGACGACTTAGCATAGCATAATTGTTGTGAATTTTCCTGGGAAATAATACCCCATTTCGATTAAATGGCAAAAACGCATTTTCCATTTGATAAAAAATTTCAAAATCAAATGTAAAAGCCAAACCAATTGTTGGTTGTCCATTAATACCATTACACCAGGTAATATAATACCTGTCATCAATATAGCATACCCTGGGATCATAAGCATATTCAAGAGTTTTGGCTTTATTATTCTCGTGCCATAAAAATTGAATTGGCTTTTCATCAATATCCCAATTGATTCCATCCTTACTTTTACCCCGATGGATTTTCATATATCTGTTCTTGTCATCACATCTGAAAACACCGGCAAATCCATCCTTGAAAGGAACAACCGCGCTGTTAAAAATGCTGTTGGAACCGGTGATTAAATCACGGGGAATTACAGGGTTCTTTTTACTACGCCATAAAACATTATTACACTTTACAGGTGGTTCTTCCCAGGGTATATTTGGTAAAGACGACCCGGTTATATTATATTTCCTGGAATTTTTCATCTTTTTCCTTCTTTGCGGTATTTTAAATAACAATATATATTAATAATAAACCTGTGAATTTTCCAAACTCATTACTGAAGCATTTAACATTTGATCCAGCACCAACGCGGCGCAGCCAATCGTTACACCATCTTCGCCTAATCTGCTGGTTCTGATATCCACAGCGTCAATGGGTGCACATAAAACTCCGGTATTGATTTTCTTGCGTATTTCATCAACCAATAAAGGGGCCCGGTGAAACAACGGACCGCTCAACAGCAGTACCTGGGGATTAAATGAATAAATTAAAAAAAGACAGACCTTGCCAACAACTTGCCCCAGCAAACGGATAATGTACAAAGCTAATGGATCTCCACTATCTATGGCGCGGATAAAATCATCAATCGACGCTTGCTTTGTTAATATCGAAGTCCATCCTTCATCTAACCCCTGTTTTATTGCTGCTTTAATATTTGTAAATGAAACCAAATCACCCCAAAATCGAGGTTGTTCTGAAGATAGAATGGATTTCTTGGAAGGCATGTTTAAAATGAATTCACAAAATCCTATTTCACCAGCGCTGGATGTTACCCCTCTGATTATTCGGCCATTATTAATTATACCACTGCCTATACCATCTTCCAGCCACAGACAAACCATATTCCGAACATGATTACCCGTTCCGAATTGGTATTCACCAAGAGTTATAGTTTTAACATCATTTTCAAGAAATACGGGGTAGCCTAATCTGTTTTCAACATATTCTCTGAGCTTAAAGTTCTCCCAACCAGTCAGAGTTCGCTCACAGGCGATTCCTTCTTTATATTTTATAATGCCGGGAATTGCTATACCAACACCTAATATTAATTTTGAATCATTCACTTTTTCCTTTAATAATTTCTCTAAATCATTAAACATAGGTTCCAGAACCGATGCAGGTGACGCGCTATATTGAAAAGTAATCATTTGTTTGGCAATTATTTCACCATTTAAATTAACAATCCCGAATGAAATATATCGCAACGCAATGTGAATTGATATGATATAAGCAGCATTGGGCTGTACATGTAACAATACTTCCCTTCTACCACGATTCCGGGTCGACATACCCTTACCGACCTCGGCGACATAACCCAGGGTTAGCAATTGTTTTGTAATAAGGGTGATCATCCCCCGCGTAAGATTTAACATTCTTGATAAACTTACTCTTGATACAGGGCCGGATTCATACACCGTGCGCAAAACCCTGATTTCATTGGCATTAAGAATATTTGTTAAAGCTTTCCTCAATTAGAATGCTCTTGTTTATAATTAGCAGATTAAAATATACAATAATTAATATAATAATTAAACAAAAAAGAATGTAGTGCAATATATATTTATGAAAATAAAATATCAAGGAAAATTTTTATATCATCTATGAATACAAATAATAGTATAAATTATTATTAATTATATATATATATTGAAATATAAAAATTTGAAAAAGTACTTGACAAAAACAAAAAAATGATGTATTATTAATTTGTTCAATGATTAAACAAATTAATAAAGTTTCTAATAAAAAAAAGTTTGCATTATAATTGGAAAAGGATATTACTGAAAATTAACCCTTTTAAATTTAGAAAGGAGGTAACGGCATTAATTTACATCAAACATTGATAAATAAACTTACCACTTACTAACCTTTCACAAGGAGGGAATGCAAATGAAATTTAGATGTATACTTTTA
The DNA here is from genome assembly GCA_964399735.1 of uncultured Cytophagia bacterium. GTDB lineage: Bacteria > Zhuqueibacterota > Zhuqueibacteria > Residuimicrobiales > Krinioviventaceae > Fontivivens. The sequence goes on along the minus strand of CAYNSO010000050.1, from coordinate 17,496 downwards.
TGTTTATTTCTGCTAGTTGGGTCTGTTTTAGCAGACGACCCTGCCAATGTTGTTGTTCCATATATTTTAAAAGCCCCGGCGCCAATCGTCATTGATGGAGATTTAAAAGATTTTAGCTTTGCTTTTCCGCTAAATTTCAATCAAAAAACAATGCGCGATTATATGCGTGCGGTTGATGAAGGCTGGGTAGTAACTGATGATACAAATTGCAGTGGTACAATTTACATGATGTATGATGATGAATATTTGTATGTTGCTGCAGAAGTTATTGATGACGCCCCCGGTCACTTTTCCGATGCCGAATGGGCTGCCGACGCCATTGAATTCTATATGGCGAACTGGGATATCGGCGATGCTCTTCGCGGCGCTGATTCAACAGTAGGTTGGGTTGACGATGTCAATACCGGTCAATACAGCTTTCAGTTAAACATTTCGTTCGATGAATCGCTAGATTCTGTAATAATACGTACTTATTATGGTCCTCCCGCAATTATCGAATCGGAAAACACAGAGGTAAATTATTTCATTACCGATGATGGCTACATTCTTGAAGGAAAAATTTACCTGGAAGACCTGACATCAGTAACTACCGGTAACTTTTTTCAATTTGAAGGCGGAACCCGCATTCCAATCAGTTGGAGTATTTATGATATTGATGAAAGCGAAGCTTCCGGTGATTTTAAAGGTTACAACTATAATACAGCCGGTTTTGCCGGCTGGATGGGTGTTAGTGAAGGTTGGCAGGTTTTGGACGTTCTCGAAACTCCCCGCGGTGAAGTATGGAACAATGGTGACGGTTTTGACTTTGTTGCACCATACATCAAAAAAGCCGATGAAGCCCCCGAAATTGATGGCGACTTGAGCGATTGGAATTTTTGCTTCCCGGTTTCCATGAATACGGCGGTTATGGGTGACAGCTTCCGTTGTGTTAATGATGGTTGGGTTGTTACTGATGACTTGAATTGCAGTGGTGTCTTGTACATGATGTATGACCAGGATTACTTTTATTTTGCAGCTAATGTTATTGATGATGCACCCGGTCATTTCTCCGATGCCGAATGGGCTGCCGATGCCATTGAATACTATATGGCAAACTGGAACGTTGGCAACAAAACAGTTCCAACAGATACAGTGATGGGATGGTTAGATGACGTTGAAACCGGTGATTATTGTTTTCAATTAAATGTTTCATTTGATGAATCACAGGACGAAACAATAGCTCGTGGTTATTACGGCCCGCCAAGTATCATCGAATCAGAAAATTCGACGGCTACCTATCAAATTACATATTCCGGTTACACGCTTGAAGGTAAAATTTTTATTGATGATTTGTCCTCAACAACCACCGGTAACTATTTTGAATTTATCGAAGGTCAACGCCTGCCGTTTACATGGAGTTTATACGACATCGATGAAAGCGAAGCCTCTGGAGATTTTAAAGGCTTTGCCTATCAGAAAAAAGGCTTTGCCGGTTGGATGGGAGTTAGCCCGGGTTGGCAGTATGCGGATGTTAAAGGAATTGATTTTATTTCGTACACTGAAACTCAGGTGGGTGTAAAAGAAAATAACACCAAACAACCAATGTCTTTTGAACTGGGAAGCTATCCGAACCCGTTCAATCCTTGTACCAATATTCAATATTCATTGAATAATTCAGGCAATGTTACTTTAAAAGTGTATGATATTAATGGACGTCTGGTACAGACAGTTATTAATAATCAGGTTCGTCAAGCTGGCTTGCATGTGGAAAATGTCAATTTGTCGAATCAGGCCAGTGGCGTTTACATTGCAGTTTTGCAACAAGGTAATGTAAAATTATCTCATAAAATGCTGCTTGTAAAGTAGTTGATTATACCCCAAAATCCGGTTCTTCCGGGTTTTGGGGTTTTTTGTATTTTGACATTATTTTTTAACACTAGTTATCCATTTATCAGCAACAGTATAAATTCTCGAAACGCAAGAGGATAATAATGCATAGTATATATAAAAAATCAATCGCTTTTCTGGCATTGATCTTTTTTTTATCATTATCTCAGCAATTACCAGCCCAAACAACGGGGAAAATTACCGGTCAAGTTTTGGATGCTGAAACAGGCGATCCTTTGCCGGGTGTAAATATTCTTTTACTAAATACCCGGCTTGGAGCAGCTGCCGATGCGAATGGTGATTTTTATATCATCAACATTCCGCCCGGCAACTATACTGTTCAAGCCCGTATGATAGGATACAAACCGGTAAATTGGGAAAATGTTACTGTATCTGTAAACCGTTCTTCAAATCTTGCCATCAAAATGCAGCACACAGTATTAGAAGGTGAGGAAATTTATGTTTATGCAAGTCAGGTTTCAATAAAAAAAGACCAAACCAGTTCTATCAAAAATATCTCAACCCAGGAAATTTCACTTTTGCCTGTCCAAACCGTAAATGAAGTTATACAAATGCAAGCCGGTGTTGTAGACGGACACTTTCGGGGAGGGCGCATAAACGAGGTATCGTATCTGATTGATGGAATTCCGGTGGATGAAGTTTTCCAGGGCGAAAAAAGTAGTATAAATCTTGAAAAAGAGGTGGTACAAGACCTGGAGGTAATAACCGGCACCTTTAATGCGGAATATGGTAAAGCAATGAGCGGTATTGTGAACATGGTTACAAAAGACGGTGGTAACCAATTTCATGGTTCCGCATATATTCATGCAGGTAACTATATAACCGGTAATAAAGACATCTTTACAGGGTTAAAGAATAGTCATTTTGACCGCATCATGGAGTACAAAGCCCAGCTGGAAGGGCCAATTTTCAAAAATACTTTATCCTTTATTGCCAATATACGACATGTCAAAGATGACAGTTATATAAACGGCATACACTATTTTAATCCTGGCGATTATAGCAATTTCTCCACACCAGATATTCTTGGCGATGTTACCACCCCCTGGGATGCCAATATTAATGGTATGAAATACTATTCAGAACATACCGGGGACAGTTCACACGTCCCCATCAACGATACTCAAAGCACCTCCTTCTTTGGCAAGTTAACATTTAAACCTTTAAACCATATCAAACTGGGGCTGGTCTATACGAAAAACAACCACGAAGGGCCACTCCCAGGTTCCAGTTATATTCATAGCTACAAGTATAATCCACTGGGAATGGTCAGAGATCATGAAGAATCTGAAATGATTTCCTGGCAAATGAATCACATGTTGAATAAAAACGCTTTTTATGATTTAAAATTTTCTTATTCAGAAAACTGGTTCGGCAGGTATCATTTTAAAGATCCGTTGAATCGCAATTACCTGAACCCGAATTACTCGGCAAGCGCCGGCGGTTTTTCCAGTGGTGGAATTGATACACAACACTCGGAAAGATTTACAGAACAGTACATGGGTAAATGGGATATAACCTGGCAAGTAGATAAAAACCATAATATTAAAAGCGGAATTCAATTTACAAGGTATCGTATAGAAAATAAACCAATTTATATCCGGGATATAGCCTGGAATACCCCGGCAATATCTGCTTCATATTATGATCCTGAATCAGGGCAAATGATCTTTAAAGAATGGGAACCGGAATTGTATCCCGAAAAAGCCATCGAAATGGATCATTATGTTAAAAGACCTTATGATTTTGCTGCGTATTTGCAAGATAAAATGGAATTTTCAGAACTGGTTGTAAATTATGGCATTCGTTATGATTACTTTAACTCGAACACAGTTTACCCAACAAACCGGCAAAACCCGGCCAATCAGGGCGAATACGACGATCCCTCCTTTATGTCACAATATCTGAAAGCTGAGCCGCAAACACAAATCAGCCCAAGGCTGGGCTTGTCTTATACTCTTGGCACGTCGGCAGTGTTGCATTTTAGCTATGGTCACTTTTTTCAGATGCCGCCTTTTTTTGCGTTATATGAAAATTACCGTTTTATGATCCCCAACAATGATTTTAATACCAGCCATGGTAATGCAACAATTGATGCTCAAAAAACTGTTAAATATGAAATGGGTTTATGGCAGGAATTAATGCCTGGTTTAGGATTGGAAGTATCTGTCTATTATAGTGATATTTATGATTTGTTAACTGCCGTGGTTTGGACAACCTATAACCAAATCAGATATGCTGTTTATGATAACAAAGATTATGCAAATTCCAAAGGTTTGGAAGTAAAGCTGGATTATACAAGCGGCCCGGTCTCTTTGACCGCTAATTACACGCTACAGTATACCCGCGGCAATGCAGATAATCCGTATTCAACATTTAACCGTTTGGCGGAAAACCAGGATCCGGTTCCTACCCTGGTGCCTCTCAGCTGGGATCAGCGTCATACAATGAATATGAACCTGGGTTATTCCCGCAGCAATTATTCGATTAGCCTTACAGGCTTTTTAAATTCCGGTTTACCCTATACAATCGAACCCATTCTTGAAAGCCGGTTAGCAAAACAGAATATCCCGCCAAACAATGCAACCAGACCCATGAATTACCGGGTCGATTTACAGGGACATTATGATGTGAATTTAACCAATCGTTTAAAACTGCGCTGGTACCTGTACATAAAAAATCTATTCGACCAACTGAACGAAACACAGGTCTATGGCAGTACCGGCAGAGCTTATACAACTATATTGGGTGAACAAACGATAAATAATTTCAGAAGCAATTACAATACAGTATATGATCAGTTTGCCAATCCTTTAATGTACCAGGCCCCCCGAGAGATTAGAATCGGGCTGGGTGTTATGTTTTAATAGAAAAAGATTCATTACAAATTGATAGCATGTTATTAAAGTGTTAATTGTGTCGGAGGTCGTCTTTATGCGGTTCACTTTAAAATTATTCCTGATTATAGTATTTCTTGTTAATAGCATGCCGGGCATTATGTTTGCACAAACTCAAACCCGGTCTGGTACAACTACGGCTGATTTCCTGCAAATCGGTTTCAACAGCTCTGGAAATGCTATGGGAGAGGCACAAACGGCCCTGGCCGAAGATGTTTCCTCCATCTATTTCAACCCGGCATCCCTTGCCAAATTAAACAGGAATCAGGTTCTATTTACCTATTTACCCTGGATTTTGGATATCAATTCGGCTCATGTAGGGGCTGCATATATCAACCCTCGCATGGGTAACCTGGCAATCAGCTTTTTCCAAACCAGCTATGGAGCGGAAGAAGTAAATACCGTCGATCGTCAGGATGGTACCGGTGAAGTGTTTGACGGGCAGGATATTTTTATATCATTTACTTATGCCCGGCAACTGGCAAAATGGTTTTCTTTTGGCTCTAGTGCAAAATATATTAATTCACGTATCTGGCATGAAAGCGCAAGTGCGGTTGCATTTGACCTGGGCGCTATTGTCAACACCTGGTTTTTTTCCAGTACCGGGGAACCGGGAGATGGTTTGGATATTGGTATGAATATTTCAAATTATGGAACAAGAATGAGCTTTGACGGCATTGATTTAAAAGAAACCGTTGACATTGCCCCGGATGAAGAAGGAAATTATGGTTATACAGCAACCAGGTTTGAAACCACTAAATGGGAACTGCCGTTGGTGGCCCGTATCGGCTTTGCCGTGCATCCAGTCGTTATAACGAATCACCGGCTTTCCCTGTGCCTTGATTTTATACATGCCAATAATAATAATGAATATATAAATACCGGCGCTCAATATACCATCAATATTCCCGCAGCTGGGAAATTTGCCCTACGGGCCGGGTATAAGGGCCTGAACATGCAAAACTCGCAATACGGAATGACTTTCGGGTTTGGAATTTTGCTTAATCATTTAAAAAACAAAGCATTAAAACTGGATTATTCATATCGTGATGTAGGTTTGCTGGGAAATATGCATACATATACAATCGGCTTTTTGTTTTAGACGAATCAGATATTATTTTCGTTTGGAGGTATTATAGTAATGAGGACAAGACATTTCAATACATTAGTAATTTTTTTCCTTCTCTTGCTTTCTGCTTCAGTTTTCTCACAGTATGGAAAAATCTATGATGGCCCGACAGATCCTGCCGGCGATATTTTAGCCGAACGTTCCGGTTTTATGAACGGTAATAATGTATTGTTGTTCTTTAAAAATACAACAGAACTTTCAGATTGTTGCAATAAAGGGTATTGGGTATCGCGCTGGCCGAACGACTATTCCGGTTCAAAAATGCATGATGGCATCCATGTCTTGTTTGGCGCGCGGGTATATGTGGAAAATGATTCAATCCCGGTCGATGATCCGGCTATTATTCGGACCCGCAATGATTTGGACACGCTTTATTACTGTCAAACCAGTTATCGTGAATTTATGGATATGAATGATGACCGGACTATTGAATGGGGTTTATATCCCGTCTTTGGTTATTTCAATGTAGCAAGCCCGACTCCGGCAATGAGTAATAAACCGGACTCCTGGCCATCAAACGGCTGGCCGGCCAGAGGATCTGAACGCAAATGGCCCGGAGTATGGAATGGCCGCTTTGGCCTGGGCATTACCAAAGCCGACCTGGAAACATTTTTTGTCGCCAATGACGCCCAGGATCAGGAATTCCTTGGCCCGGAAGACAAAACTAAATACTATCCCCGTCCCGGAGTAAGAATAGGCGATATTGATCCGACAGTCTCTATCCAGCGCGGGTTTCCCTGGGGTGGTCTTGGTTTGCGAGTAGAAGTGCGCGGCTTTCAATGGAAACATCCTGAAGCGGCGGATTGTATTTTTTGGGAATATACCATTGCAAATATTTCTGATTATAATCTTCCTGAAATGTATTTCGGCTATCAAATTGATAATGCTGTGGGAGGTGAAGAATATGATTATGGCAACACCAGCGCCGATGATGTTGCCTATTATGACACAGAACTGGAGATGTGTTTCTCATGGGACCTTGATGGGGAGATGATTGGCGGAGGCGGGATTCCCGGTTGCATGGGAATAGCGTTTTTGGAAAGTCCCGGCGTTGATTCAGATTTAATTGATAATGATCAGGATGGAGTTATTGATGAAAGACGCTACAATCTTGCCGGAGCGTTTGTATCGCCAATGACAGGTGTTCACAATTTGACGAACTGGAACCGTTTTCGTGGCATAGATAATCCTGCTGATACATCGACAATAAAATGGCATTTTGAAGGCGATGAGGATCAGGACTGGACCGACGGTTACGATGCAAATGAAAATGGCAGGTATGATGAAGATGAAAACGCCGGCGATGATGTCGGCACAGATGGCAGCGGGCCGTGGGATCTCGACTATCCCGGACCGGATGCGAATGGCACTGAATGTAACCACAAGCCCGATCTGAATCCCGGAATTGGCAGCGAGCCCAATTTTGGTTATACCGATATTGGCGAATCCGATATGCTGGGTTTGACAACTTTTAAATATGTTTTAGAGTGGGGTTCCGGTAAACCTCATCAGGCTGATGCAGATGAATCCCTTTGGTATTGGTTAACTGAAGAAGAGCCGAAATTTCATGAATTTCAGGGCAACCCGCAAAATTTTGTTGAACAATTTGCTTCAGGTGTGTTTACATTATATCAGGGTAGTACTGAACGTATCTCAATGTCGGAATTACACGCACTTGAACGTTTACATGAACAAACTGCGCCGCCGTTTTCCGCCCCGGCATTATTCAGCTTGAAAAAAACAGTTCAGGCAATTTATGAATCGGATTATCAATTTGCCCAACCGCCTGTAATGCCAACTCTGAAAGCAATTCCAGGGGATGGTAAAGTGGTATTAACCTGGGACAATATTGCAGAGCGTTTTACCCGCGAACCTTTGCTTGGCAATATCAATGATTTTGAAGGATACAAGCTGTATAAATCCACTGATCCATTTATGTCGGACAATAATATAATTACTGATGGCTTTGGTACTCGGACAGCAATCAAGCCTGTTTATCAATGTGATCTCATCGACGGCAAAAACGGATTTACCGATTTTGGCTATCGCAATGGCATGGGTTACTATTTGGGCGATGATTCCGGTATTCGCAACTATTATATTGATAATAATGTAGAAAACGGGCGTACCTATTATTATGTTCTGGTAGCATACGACTATGGCGTTGATAACAATGATGTGCAGGTCGGGCCATCTGAAAACACCTTTACCATTGATGTCGCTGCCGATGAAAGCATAGTGGATATAACCCGGAATGTTGCTGTTGTCACTCCGCATCAATATGCAGCCGGTTATGTACCGCCGGAAATAACTGACCTGGACTATCATAACAGCTTTGGTAAAAACACAATTACACCCAAAGTTGTGGTTGAGTCTTATCTAAAAGATGGCCATGAATACATGGTAAAATTTGGTGTTGATACATTGGGCTTTACCCGGTTTCTAAGTCACGGCCTGGCATATCGGAACAATAGCATTGAAATTTGGGATACAACTGTTGATTCCCTGGTTTATTATGAAAACGGTAATAACTTTGTTGGCTCAAACTTTGCATTTTATCGAAATGAAGCCGAATTCTGGCAAGTTGCTGAAGGGTATTTGTTTGATACAAAAAAAGAATTACAGTCCTCACAGTTTGAAGGCATGAGTATCAGCTACCGTGTTCCGGCACTCTCCCCTGTTATTGATTCTTTGAATTCGGGTTGGATTACCGGTAATGCGCGAATGCAGCTTTGCATTCCACAAAATGAACTGGTAAGGTTCTTTCCGTATGATTTTGATATTATATTCACTGATACAAATGTCAAGATGGATAATGATACTCTTACAACCGCTTCCGGCATTGTGGATGATTCTTTGCATCAAATATTTAGCAGTGATATTTTATTTGAACAGCCTTTTCCATTTTATGTTCAATGTACTACTCAATTGGCCGATAGCATTGACCACTTTTATCCGGAAATAATTGTCAATGATATAAATAAAAACAAACAATTTGACTGGACGACTGACAGAGTGTTGGTTGGATATGTAAATCATTTCGGACGCCTGAAAGGACGGTGGGCCGGATTAAGCTTTGTTTTTGACTTTCGGAATGCGACTGATGAATCCGAGCTGCCTAAACCCGGAGATTGTTATCATGTTACTTTTAATCGCGGATTCACAGCTGACGATAAAATCACATACAAAGTGAATGTATCAAACCAGGTTGATGAAAAACAACTCAATGAAAGCATGGAAAAAATCAGACTAGTTCCCAACCCCTATATTGTTACCAATACCATGGAAAAAGCGGTTGGTAACTGGGAAAAAACCCAGGGCAGAAGGATCATGTTCACGCATATTCCCGCGCAATGTACAATCCGGATTTTTTCCATATCCGGCGTATTGATCGATGAGTTTGAAGTCAATAATTCGGTTGCAACCAGAGTGAATGAATGGGATACAAATTCAAATGCACAAGGAATTGCATATTGGGACCTGCTAACCAAAGATGGCCTGGAGGTTGCCGCCGGTTATTATATATATCACATCGAATCAAAAATAACCGGAAAACAAAAAATGGGCAAATTTGCTATTATAAAATAATAAATTATTAACGGGTGGTTTGTTTGCCTTGACAAATCACCCGAAAATTTGATATGATTCCTGATTATGAAAATTATTTACGTCCTTTTATCTCTTTTACTATTTGTTGTATTGTTCTGTAGCGTCCCGAGCAAATTTCCAGATAATGAAACTATTCTTGCAAAAATTGGCGAAAAGACCATTACGGTAAATGAATTTGTCCGTCGTTCAGAATATACTGTCAGACCTGTCTACTGTTCAAGCGATAATTACATCCACAAAAAAATTATTTTGAACTCTTTAATTGCAGAAAAATTACAGGCAATTGAAGCCGGGGAGGAAAATCCTCTTTTCAAGAGTAAAAATTTTCAATTACAGATGCGTGGACGAAAAGAACAGGCCATGCGGCTGGTGCAGTTTTACCGTAAAGTATATGACCAGGTAAAAATAGATACTGTATCAATAAAAAAATACCTTCCTTATGTAAAAAACAGCTATGATATCAGCTATTTCAACATCGATGATTCCGTCAAAGCCGGTCAGATTGAAAACATGTTATACAACAAGCGGTTGGATTTTTATCAGGTATATCAACAATTTACAGAACTTGACACGATTCCGCATCGTATAATACAATGGTCGACAACCGAACACGAATCCATTATCGATTCTTTTTTTAGTAAAGAATTGTACCCCGGACAAATAATAGGGCCAATTTCAACAGCGCAAGATGAACATATCTTTGTTATGATAAACAAGCCAACAAAGCAACCCATAATGACACAAACCGATATGGCAGAGCGGATAACAATGGTACAATCCTTTTTCAAAGAAAAAAAGGCCAGAGCTCTTTATGACCGGAAAATTTATGATATAATGAAGGGCAAAAGTATTGAATTTAACCCGGAGACATTCAAAAGCGTTGCACAACTCATGGGTGAAATGTATTTTATCAGTGATTTGCAAAGAGAAAAATTGTCGAACCAGGAAATATTTCAACAAGAAATTGATGAAAAAAATTACCAGCAAAACCGTAATGACCTGCGATCAATGGCAGACGAACATTTTTTTACTGAAAATGGCAATGTATGGACTGTCGGTTCATTCCTGGATGAGATAATTGCCCATCCCCTGGTTTTCCGTGAAAAAAGGTTCTCCCGTAAACAATTTGGCAAACAATTGCAATTGGCTATTATTGATATGGTTAGAGATATTTACCTGACCAAAGAAGCATATAAAAGCGGTTATGATAAACATCCCGGAGTAATTCATGATGTTTCAATGTGGCAGGATCATTACGGATACTTGTTCAACAAATCCCGATACCTGAATTCTGTCATTCCTGATTCTTTGAATAATTACAACACGTTACAACTGGTAGAACATTTTTTAAATCCATATATTGACAGTCTGCAAAAAAAATATAGCAATCAGATACAAATAAATATGCAAGCATTTGAAAAAATCAATTTAACTAAAATACACATGGCAGTCTTGCAGGAAAAAATGCCTTATGCGCAGGTAGTACCAGACTTTCCTGTTGTTACAACGAATTTCAGGCTGGATTATGGAACTAGAATGAATGTAAAGTAATGAAATGAGGATGCAATGATAAACAGACGAGAATTTATTAAATTAGGTGGAGCCGCAGCCGGGACAATGGTTTTAAAACCTTTTAACAGTTATGCAAACACCAGTCACAAAGCTGATGAGTATTTGGCTGTTCACCCTTTTATTGAAAACAATCCTGATGCGGTTTTTATTATGAAAACCAGTGTAGATAACAAGAAAAATGCTGCTGGCATCAAACAGGCGGCGCTGGATTTTGGCAGCAATGTCTTTACCACAACTACCGATCCAAACCTGGGCGTTCCCTTTAATCACAATGTGGTCATTAAACCTAATTTGACCTCGCGCGGCGAGTGGCAGGAAGGGTATACGGTCGAAGGCACAATGGGCGTTATCACCGACGCCAACTTTGTGGAAGGAATTATTGAACGCATAAAGAACCTGGGAGTCAGCGCCAGTAATTTTTACATTCGCGAAGTCAATGGCGCTGAAAATTTGACCGACGGCGGCTATGCGGCCATGGGCAGCCGTACCGGCGCGGATGTTCAAGTGATCTCGACCCGTGTGGACAAGCAGAACGCAGATAAAATTGTCTGGAAAGATGTGCCGGACGGTGTTTGGTTCAATAAAATTCCCTATCTGTGGCCGGTCAATTCTCCCAATAGCTGGCTGCTTAATATTTCCAAATTAAAAACCCATGGCATGGGCGTAACCCTGTGCGCAAAAAATCTGCAGGGAACAATTGCGGCCAACTATCAACAGCATTGCACCTCTTTTTATAGCAGTATGAGTATCGATTCGGCGCATATACAAAACAAAGCAAAAATTAATATCCAGAATAATTATGATCGTCATGTTTATGACGGTATACCCAGGTGGGATCGCCCCGGTTCTGATGGCGGTATATGGATGGAAACCTGGGCTACCCGTAATATCGATAATAATATAACATTGAAACCCGCTTTGAATATTGTTGAAGGCGTATACAGCCGAGACGGAAATTTTGTTCTGGGACCCCATGACGGCCTGGCCCAGGATTACATGACCAATGTGATCATCTTTGGAAAAAATTCCTATTATGTGGACGTCATCGGTCACTGGATCGCCGGTCATGAACCGGGAAATTTCGGCCTGTTTCACCTGGCTAAGGAAAGAGGGTTGATCACTACCTTTAATCCGGCAAATATTCCTATTTACGAATGGAGCAGCGACGGTACTGTTAAAATGATCCAGCTAAACGATTTGCAAAGAACGCCGCTGGTAACCTATTATCTGCAGCGCGATTATGATGGTCAGACCGAAGAGTATTGGCATATATGTAACGAGCCGTTTGAATATTCCGATACGGGTATCAGCCAGAACAAACCCGGCCGACCGGATACTTTTTTATTAAAGAATAATTATCCCAATCCCTTTAACGCCTCGACCTCGATTGAATTCGACCTGCATAAAAGCGGCCGGGCGCGACTGGAAATTTACAACATTCATGGTGAACGGGTGCAGGTGCTGGTTGACGGCTATATGCAAAAAGGCTCACACCTGGTGCGCTGGGAAATGAATAATTTATCATCAGGCACCTATTTTTATACATTAATGTTCGATTCTCAGAAAATTACCAAACAGATGACCTTGCTTAAATAAGGCAGTTTTTATAAAAATTTAACGTTCAGATAGTGAGTCAATAATACTAGGGGGTAAAAGTTCAGAGGGTATGATGAAAAAGTGTTTTTTCTTTCTGGCTCTGGTCATCGTCTGTTCATGTCTTTACGCAAAAGATAGTTTATTAAATGAAGACTTGACCCGGTTTGTCAATCCGTTGATCGGCAGCGATTCCGAATTTGCCCTGTCGAACGGCAATACCTACCCGGCTATTGCCCTGCCCTGGGGCATGAATTTCTGGACGCCCTATACCGCCAACATGGGCGACGGCTGGCAGTATTCGTATGATGCTTTTAAGATTAAAGGCTTTAAACAAACGCATCAACCTTCTCCCTGGATAGGCGATTATGGCGCGTTTGCGCTTATGCCGCTCACCGGTGAATTGAAAATCGACCAGGAAAAACGGGCGTCATGGTTCAGCCATAAACGCGAAACGGTTCTGCCCCATTATTACCGGGTCTATTTGGGTGATTATGATGTGTGGGCGGAAATGACCGCAACCGACCGTGCAGCATGTTTTTGCTTTACTTTTCCTCAAACCGACTATGCTTATGTTCTGGTTGATGCATTTTTTCAGGGTTCATCTGTCACTATCATTCCCGAAGAAAATAAAGTGATCGGTTATTGCAGTAATAACCGCGGCGGTGTGCCGGAAAATTTCAAAAACTATTTCGTGGTGAAATTTGATAAACCGTTTACCTCGGTTTCGACCTGGCGGGATTCAACAATAACACCAAACTCGTTGCACAACACAGGCGAACATGTTGGGGCGATCTTGCAGTTTCAAACCTCCCGCCATGAAAAGCTCCATGCTCAGGTAGCGTCATCATTTATTAGTCTTGAGCAAGCCGAGTTGAACCTGGAGCGTGAAATTGGCAATAAAACATTTGACCAGGTAAAAAATGCTGCTCGTGATACATGGAATCAGGAACTGGGCCGTATTCGTGTGCAAGGTGGTTCATTGGGAGATAAAATTAATTTCTACACCGCCCTGTACCGGGTTTTGCTGTTTCCCCGCAAATTCTGGGAAGTGGATAAAAACGGGCAGATCGTTCATTATAGTCCCTATAACGGCCAGGTATTGCCGGGCTATATGTATACAGATAACGGCTTTTGGGATACTTTTCGCGCGGTGTTTCCGTTCTTTACGCTGATGTATCCGCAACTAAATAGCCAAATTATGCAGGGACTGGTTAACACGTACCTGGAAAGCGGCTGGCTGCCGGAATGGGCCAGTCCGGGTCACCGGGATTGTATGATCGGCTCCAATTCCGCTTCTTTAATAGCCGATTCTTACCTGAAAGGTATTCGCGGCTATGATATAGAAACATTATACCAGGCGATTCTGAAAAATAGCAAAAATGCCGGGCCGCTGCACTCGGTGGGCAGGTACGGAGTGGAATACTATAATAAACTTGGCTATATCCCCTACGATGTAAACATTAATGAAAATGTTGCCCGCACCCTGGAATACAGTTATGCCGATTTCACCATCTGGAAACTGGCGCAAGCCCTGCACAAACCCCAGGAGGAGATCGACCGATTTGCACAGCGGGCCGGTAATTATAAAAACGTTTTTGACGCTTCCACCAATTTTATGCGCGGCAAAAAAAAGGACGGTTCCTGGCAAACGCCGTTCGTGCCGGAAAAATGGGGCGATGCTTTTACAGAAGGCTCGTCATGGCATTATACCTGGTCTGTTTTCCATGATCCGCAGGGCTTGATTGATTTGATGGGCGGCAAAGAACGGTTCATTAGTAAACTCGATTCCGTATTTACGGCTCCCCCCACCTTTGATTATTCCTATTACGGTATACAGATCCACGAAATCACCGAGATGGTTATTGCCGGTATGGGTCAGTATGCCCACGGTAATCAGCCCATTCAGCATGGAGTGTATTTGTATAATTACGCCGGAGCGCCCTGGAAAACCCAGCAGCGCGTCAGGGAAATTATGCAGCTGCTTTATACCCCCACTCCGGATGGCTTGTGCGGCGATGAAGACAACGGCCAAACTTCAGCATGGCTGGTATTTTCCGCAATGGGCTTTTATCCGGTGTGTCCCGGTACGAATCAGTATATAATGGGCTCTCCCCTGTTCAACAACATCGAACTGCGCCTGGAAAACGGCAATACTTTTATTATTGATGCTGTAAACAACAGTAATGATAATGTCTATATTCAGAACGCCAAATTGAACGGCATAAAATACAGTAAAAACTATATTACTCATGGAGATATTCACAAAGGCGGCACACTTCAATTAGAAATGGGGTCATCTCCAAATATGACAAGAGGAACCGGAAAAGCGGATTTGCCCTATTCAATGACAAACGAAATTATCAAGTAAACGGAGTTTCAATGAAATCGATTTTAAATGCAGGGTTCTTATTCCTGTTTATCATAATTACTGGATTTTCCTGGCTAACGCAATCGGTCCATGCCGACCCGGTACCGGTTCCCCAAATTGCCTTTGCGCCCCGTCATTATATCTGTTATTACACCGGTGGAGAAATAACAATCGACGGCAAACTGGATGAAGCAGACTGGCAAAATGCCGCATGGAGCGAGGATTTTGTGGATATAGAGGGCAGCCTTAAACCGGCCCCCTGGTTCAAAACCCGTATGAAAATGCTGTGGGATGAAAAGCGCCTCTACATCTCCGCCGAACTGCAGGAGACCGATGTGTGGGCAACATTAAAGCAAAGAGATTCAATTATCTTTCTGGATAATGATTTTGAGGTGTTTATTGACCCGGACGGCGATACCCATCACTATTATGAATTGGAAGTCAATGCCTTTGGTACAGAATGGGATCTGTTCCTTAACAAGCCGTACCGGGATGGCGCCAAAGCTATGTTTTATTGGGACATTGACAGTTTACAGACCGGCATCGCTGTGCAGGGCACTATTAACCGTCCCGGCGATACTGATACCGGCTGGACGGTTGAACTGGCCATTCCCTGGAAAGTCCTTGAGGAATTTGCCGCCAAACCCGGTTCCCCCGAAAACGGCGAGCAATGGCGGATAAACTTTTCCCGCGTGGAATGGCGAACGCAAGTTAAAGACGGTAAATATGTAAAAATAATCAATCCCGCCACCGGCAAACCCTACCCGGAAGAAAACTGGGTGTGGTCGCCGCAGGGTCTTATTAATATGCATTATCCCGAATTGTGGGGATTTGTGCAGTTTTCAGCTAAAACTGTGGGAACCGGTTCAGATGACTTTATAGTTTATCCCCAGGAACAGGTTAAATGGGCGTTACGGCAGGTTTATTATGCGCAAAGAGCTTATTTCCTGAAAAACGGTCGCTATACCGATAATTTCAAGGATTTAAACATCGCCATCGAATCCGTTACCGGCTATCACTGGCCGCCGGTCATGCAAACAACCGACCATTATTTTGAAGCGCAAAGTAAAGCAATTGATGGTATTGATTGCTGGATTATTCAAAACGACAGCAAGATTTATCAAATAAAGCGGAGCAGCGATAAATGACACGACGAGAATTCATCAATACCATGAATGCCGGGATCACTGGTTTAGCGTTGGGAATGAGCGGCCGCAGCCGGGCTGAAGAACAACCGCAACCCCTTAAAAACTGGGCGTGGATGATACCAAACCGCCGGATGAGCGATGATGATTATAAAGCGCTGTTTGCGCTGATGAACGATTGTGGTATCCATGCGATCTTGCCGGAAATTTATAACGGGCATAACGCTTATTACAATAGCACATCTCATCCCGTTGAATACGATTGGCTGGGGCAAATTTTGCCGCTGGCCAAAGCAGCGGGACTGGAAGTACATGGCTGGATGTGGAGCATGCCCTGCAATGACCCGGCAATTCGCGCACAACATCCGGACTGGTTTGCAGTGAACGGGCTTGGCGAATCGGCTGGCGAAAAACCGGCGTATGTAAACTATTACCGGTTTTTATGTCCCAACCGCGCGGGCGCGCAGGAATTCATCCAAACCACTGTTCGGGAAATTGCCGCTATCAGCGAAATTGACGGCATTCACCTGGACTATATCCGCTTCCCTGATGTTATTCTGGCGGAAGCGTTACAGCCGAAATACAACATTGTGCAGGATCGCGAGTACCCGCAATATGATTATTGCTATTGCCAGGTTTGCCGGGAAAAATTCAAATCCCAAACCGGCATCGACCCGCTCGACATGTCCGATCCCGGTCAAAACCAGGAGTGGATTCAATTTCGCTACGACAGCATCAACAACCTGGTCAAAAATATATTAGCGCCGGAGGCGCGTAAAAAGAATAAAAAGGTAACGGCGGCGGTTTTCCCCAACTGGCAGATGGTGCGGCAGCAGTGGTCAACCTGGCAGTTGGATGCCGTGCTACCCATGTTGTACAATTCCTTTTACAATGCCGGTCCGGCCTGGATTCAGGAACATACTCAAAAAGGCAAGGCGTCTCTGTCTCCGCAAACCCGGTTGCACAGCGGCCTGTTTGTTCCGGGCATGTCCCCGGATGATTTGACCAATGCCATAAAAGCGGCCTGGGCCGGCAATGCCGACGGGTATGCCTTGTTCAACGCCGGTTCATTGAATGACGAGCACTGGAAGGCGATTAAAAAGCTGAACTCGGAAATAAAAGGGTAAATACCGTATTGGCAGATTGTTGAGAGTAAGAAAAAAATTAGCATTGCATTCCCCAAAAAGAAAAAGCCGTTTGATCTGTAAAATCAAGCGGCTTTTTTTATTAGCACACCTGGAACGATTCGAACGCTCGACCTGAGGATAAAAAGTCCGTTGCTATGCAAAGATG
>CAYNSO010000049.1:20122-25601 GCA_964399735.1 uncultured Cytophagia bacterium | reverse complement strand
AATTAACTTTCTGGCGGCTGCAATTGCATCCAGTTTCCTCTTGAATTCAGGTACAAGCGATGCAACAATCTGTTGCAATTGCTCCGGGTTAAAGGGTTTTAATAAATGAGTATCGGCGCCGGCTTTTTCAATTTTATTCAATATGGATTGATTGGCATATCCGGTACAAACAATAACCGCAGTATCCGGATGTAATTTTTTGATCCGTTTGATAATGTCATTGCCATTAACCGGCCCAGGCAAAACCAGGTCAACAATCGCAAGAATATAGTGGTTTTTTTGAATTTTATCTAAAGCGGCATAACCATCGTCGGCCAGATCAAATTCAGAATCTGTTCCCTTTAAAGCATTGGTAATGAGTTTCTGGTAAATCGGTTCGTCATCAACCACGAGTATCATTATTTGCCCCTTGCTTGATAGTTCCAGTCAGATTAAAAATTCAGTTATTTGAATACTCAAAGGAACCTGCTCCTTTGCTAGAATTAATCTGTTTTGTCCCGCTAATAACAAATAATTTTACACTCTCTGTAAAACAAAGTATTGCCTTCAGGAAAAACATTATTTAAATAAAAATATTGTTTACAATTTAATTAAAAATTCTTTAAATTCAAGTAGTATTTTACTTGAATCATTTTAAGTCAAAAATAATAAAACCTGAAAATTTTATGCAAATATTGACAGCCAATCATGGTTTGTAAAATCAACCTTCTGCAATGCTGAATATAAACAGTATATACTTTTATCAAGCGCGGCAAGCCGATTATTGTTGTTAAGCGGATAATGAATACAAAAAATTAATCATGAATAATAAAAAACAAAAAAGGAGTTAATTGATGATTAAACGAGTAAAAAAACTGTTTTTCCCCATAGTAGGTCTGGCTTCTCTTCTCTGGTTTCTGTTGCGGGTTATCCCCAAGCCATCCCGCGCCTCTTATCCCTGTATGCAGATTGCCTTTCCGGTAGCCTCTTCCTTTATAATTTATGTAACAGGATTGTTCGCTTCTGTAGTAGTCTTTAAAAAAGCTCAAAAATACTTGCATGAATCGCGTTACTTTCTATTTACGCTTTCCATTATCCTTGGCACATTTATCGGTCTGGGCGCTTATCTGCACACCAACTATAAAGCAATAGCCAATTACCAGTCCGCAACCGAAGGCCCCAATATGCCGATGGGTGAAGGCAAAGGAATTTTTCCCGGCCGTGTTGTCTGGATCCATAATCCTGATGCCACAGATAAAACCTGCGCAAATAGCTGGAATGATTACTGGTGCGATGATAGCAATACCAATCAGGCAGAAGTTAATGAAATGGTATCACAGTCGTTGCAATGGTTAACCGGCGCCAAAACAGATCAAGCCGCCTGGGATGCAATATTCCGCTATTATAATAAAAATCATGGCAAAGGCGATGTCGGCTATGCCAGCGGTGAAAAAATCGTTATCAAGATCAACCTCAATTCCGGGGTTAGCGGCTCATCAAATACCCGGTGGGACAAAAGCAACGTTGACACATCTCCGCAAATCGTCGAGGCGATCCTGGATCAACTGGTTAATAAAGCCGGTGTAGCACAAGCAAACATTAGTTTTGGCGATCCCGGTAAAAATGTAGATGGTATTTTTTGGGATAAATTTCATTCCAAATTCCCCAACGTAAAATATTGGGGCCAGGGCAGCGGTAGAACCCCCATTGTCCAGTCCCAAAATAAGGTCTTGTTTGCCAGTAACGGCGAAATGGACGACTGGCTGCCGCAATGCTACCTGGATGCAGCATATATGATCAACCTGCCGGTATTTAAAAAACATCACCGCGCCGGTATTTCATTGTGCAGCAAAAATCATTTTGGTTCAATCGTGCCGTTCCGGGGAACTGCATCTCACTGGCATTTTAGTCTCCCTTGCTCTGAAGGCGGCGGCGATGTTAATCATCCCGATTACGGCGAATATCGCTGCTTTGTTGATATTATGGGTCACAAAGACCTCGGCGGCAAAACCATATTATTCCTTGTCGATGGTCTGTGGGGTTCCACCAACTGGGCACATCCGCCTATTAAATGGAGAATGGCGCCTTTCAACAATGACTGGCCCTCTTCTATTTTTGCTTCACTTGATCCTGTTGCTATTGAATCGGTTGGATTTGACTTTTTATTTCATGAATTTGATGAAAATCATCCAACAGAAGGCAACTATGATCCGTCCGATAATAAAGGGCCTTTCTCTCATTATGCCGGAGCTCAGGATTTTCTGCACCAGGCTGCCGACGCCGCCAACCGTCCCACAACCTTTGTTTACGATCCGGAAGATGACGGCACTCCCCTGCCCAATAGTCTGGGCGTTCATGAACACTGGAACAATGCCACAGAGAAAAAGTACTCGCGTAATTTAGGTTTGAATACCGGAATTGAACTGGTTTCAACATACGATCCTCCCACCGGGGTTGATCCCAAACCTGTTCGCCTGGTAGAGAACTTTACTCTTGAACAAAATTACCCAAATCCATTTAATGCCACAACGGTTATCCAATACACCCTGCAATCACCAGCGCGGGTCACTCTGACCATTTACAATACCAGCGGCCAGCAGATCAGAACCCTTGTTAATGAAATCCGTAATGCCGGTTCCCATACACAACACTGGGATGGTTATACGGATCAGGGACGTCAGGCGCCATCGGGTATTTATTTTTACAAAATCAGTGCGCAAAGCGATAGCAAAACTTTCCAGAATACCAAAACGATGGTTCTGACAAAATAATAAAGCATTTGCACATAACTCTAAAAAGGAGCGTAATATTGTAATTACGCTCCTTTTTCATTAAATAAAGTCCGGTCTCTTGCAAAAAGCCTGGTTGCATTACCCGGCAGACGAAAAAAAACCCAATGAACTGCAGGAATATTACCCGGTAACAGAATTATAAAGGTACAGACTTGCCAGATGGCACAAAAGATTGACAATCCCTCAATTATACAGGCAGCGGGAAACAAAGCGAAAGAAATTGCCGAATACATCGGACTGGTTAACAGCGCAACAGCGCAGGCTAGTATTGCCCGTATGAAAAGCCCATCCGGCTGGGTGGAACCGGGACAAACACCGGAATTTACCGAATATACTCTGGTACTGAACGGAATGTTACGAACAGTTACCAAAACCGGCACATTTGATGTTATGGCCGGAGAAGCAGTCATCGTTAATGCCGGCGAATGGGTTCAATATAGCAGTCCCGGTCCGGAAGGCGCAGAATACATCTCTGTTTGCATTCCGGCTTTTTCTCCGCAAACAGTACATCGTGATGAATAACGAAACAATATTTTTGCTTTTTGCAGTCAGGCACGATCCTCTTTTTCCCTGTTCTCCGTTCTCTTTTAGTTAAACCGGAAACTGACCCGGTTCACCTCTACTTTTTTTACTTTATTCTTCTTGTATAAAATTAAAAAAATTATTAATATATCGCATAATCCTCAAACTGTTCCAAATAGTATAACAGGTGAAATTATGAAATCACTCAGGCAGAAACTATTAATACTTGTACTATTGTTTATGACAGGTACAAGTTTACCCCAAAACAACAGCCAGGCAGAACAACAAAAATTTATAATTTTTGAGGATGGCAGAATTACTGTTGAAGGTCAATCCTTTAATAATTTTTCCGAATATTTCAAGTCCGATTATTTTAAACAAACCGGAAGACGCTGCCTTGTCAAATGGCGTACTCCGGAAACCCGGGCAGCGGCATTATTGAAGCAAAGCGATTGCTCCCTGTCCCGAACAATCATTAAAGATGAATACTGGCCCCGACAAACATGGATTATACCTGTTGTAGTTCATAATATCACCAATAATAGTAATCGTGGGTATCTGTCTGATCAAAGGATACATGACCAGATAACTGTCTTGAATGAGGATTTTGGCGCTATAACCGGCACAATGGGTGAATTGGGCTTTGATACCAAAATTCAATTTGAACTGGTGCAAATTGACAGAGTGAAAAATGATACCTGGTTCAATGACAATGATGAAATTGGTTATAAAAGAACATTGGGGTGGGATCAAAACAAATACCTGAATATCTATACAAATACTGCAAGCGGTTACCTGGGCTATAGTTACATGCCCCAGGAAGACTCGGGCGATGTTTATGACGGAGTGGTAATACTTTATGAAGCCGTTGGAGGCAGGAACAATGGCTATGATGTATATGACCAGGGCAGAACGCTGGTTCACGAAATCGGGCATTATCTGGGTTTACTTCACACCTTTGAAGGATATGGCTGTTATACCGGTTATAACCAGGGCGATTTTATCAATGATACCTTACCTGAAGATGATGAGCATTATTCATGCGTGGAAACAAATTCATGTGGCGACCCGGATAATATCCATAATTATATGAATTATACAGATGATAAATGCATGTCTGAATTCACACCGGAACAGGGTAACCGCATGATATGTTCTGTGTTTAATTATCGCCCGCAATTGGCGTATATTGCCAACCAGGCGCCGCAAATTACTTCCACCCCGCTTCTGGAATGCCTTGTTGAACAACTCTATGAATACCAGGTAATCGTCCAGGACGCTGAAAACGACACGATAACTTTTTCCCTTACATCCGGGCCGGCAGGCATGATTATCTCTGCCAACGACGGTCTGGTTACCTGGACGCCGACTCTGGCGGATGTCGGCACACATTCAATTTCGATTGTTGCAGCAGATCGTTACGGTGAGGATGTGCAATCCTTCAGCTTGACAGTAAGTAATCCCAATCCTGCGCCGGTAGCAATGTTTGACGCCGATACAACCTCCGGCTATATCCCATTCACCGTCAATTTCACAGATCTTTCAACGGGTAACATTACTAACTGGCGATGGAATTTTGGGGATTCCACTATTTCCAATCTGCAAAACCCACAACATATCTATAACCAGGCAGGTGATTTTTCAGTAACTTTAAAAGTAACCGGCGCCGGCGGCAGCGATAGTCTGACGATACAAGATTATATACATACAGTGGATAATTCAGTGACTGCCGGATTTGGGGCTTTTCCCCTATCTGGAATTGCCCCCCTGCAAGTACAATTCAGCGATTCATCCAGAGGTGAAATAACTGCACGGTTATGGGATTTCGGCGATGCCAGTTTCAGCACAGTAATCAATCCGCTTCATATATACCAAGCGCCGGGAGAGTATACCGTCCGCCTTGTTGTAACCGGCGCTGCCGATTCCGACACCCTGAACAAAGCCGGGTATATCACTGTATGGGATGAAACTCCAATCGCAAATTTTGGCGCTGAGCCCACAAATGGCGAATGGCCGTTGCTGGTACAATTTGCAGACTCGTCGCAAGGAAGCATTGAAAACTGGTTATGGGATTTTGGCGACAGCACAATGAGCGCGCAACGCAACCCCGAACACCAATACGAACACGCGGGTTTATATTCAGTCAGCTTGACGGTTTCCGGGCCGGGTGGAGCAGATACACTGCG